>NZ_JBEZYA010000027.1:0-132836 GCF_040638295.1 Actinoplanes sp. NPDC026619 | reverse complement strand
CGCACCGCGTCACCGGCCGCACCGCGTCACCGGCCGCACCGCGTCACCGGCCGCACCGCGTCACCGGCCGCACCGCGTCACCGGCCGCACCGCGTCACCGGCCGCACCGCGTCACCGGCCGCACCGCGTCACCGGCCGCACCGCGTCACCGGCCGCACCGCGTCACCGGCCGCACCGCGTTATCCAGGAAGCTGGCCGGAACCGCCGTTTCGACAATCGGGAGCCAAAATCGCATCGATGCGCGGCCGCAGTCGTTTCTGAGGCGGCTCAAATTGCTTTCTGCGGGCCTTTTGCGAAGCTACGGAAAATGTTTTCTGGCGGCGAATGGGAACGCGGATGTGTGGCGCGCAATCGGTTGAGCTTGCCCGCTGGCTGATGACCAGCGTGATGCAGGGCGGCGGAATGTGGTAGGCGAGATTTGAATTGCGGGCAGTTTGTTGAACTGGCGTTGTCGGCGCGTGGTGGGGTTTGGGCCGCACGGGTGGGGCCGCCTTGGTCGGCGGCCCCGTGCGTGTTTATGAGGCGTAGGTTTCGAATTCGGTTATCCGGGGGGTGCCGGAGGCGCTCAGGATTTCGAAGGTGATCTTCTTTGCGGAGGTTGCGGTGAAGGTGATGGTGCCGATTGCGGTGCCGGTTTTCAGGACGGTGCCGGTGTCGCCGTTCTTTACCTGCCAGGAGGTTATGCCGGAGCCGGTGATGTTGAGGCGGCTGATCGACTTGGCTGCGCTCCACTTGACCGAGACGTAGCCGGTTGAGCCGTTCGGGGACCAGTAGGTCGATGTGCTGCCGTCGATCACGTTGCCGTAGCTCGTGCCGCTGGCCTTGCTGGAGCCGTCGGCGCCGGCGCCGATGCTGAGGTTGGTTCCGCTTGGCGCGGTGGTTGGGGCGGTGGTCGGGGCGGTTGTGGGCGAGGTGGTGGGGGTTGACGTCGTGGGGCTGGTTGTCGGGTTCTGTGACGAGCAGCTGCCGGTTGACGTCTTGATGCCGGTGTTTGCGCCGGCCGTCGCGGTGACCAGGGCGGGGACGCAGGCCGCGTTGTCGAGGGAGTACGCGTACGGGATGCTGACCGTGGTGTTGGACGGCATGCTCGGGCCCGCGGGGTTGGTCTCGTCGTCGGCGGCCGACCAGGTCACGTTGTCGAGGATGTTGCCGCTGGCCTGCCAGTAGCCGGCCGCGTCGGTGTAGAAGGTGCCTAGGACGTTCATCGAGTTCTTGAAGTAGTTGTTCTCGACTTTGGCCTTGGCGCCGGCCCGGGAGTTGATGCCGGACTCGTTCAGGCTCACGTACGAGTTGTTGTAGATGTGCGCGATGCCGCCGCGCAGCAACGGCGTACGGGAATCGATGTTGGTGTAAAGGTTGTGGTGGAACGTGACGTAGCCGTTGGTGGTGTCGGTCTCGCTGGAGCCGATCAGACCGCCGCGGCCGGAGTTGCTCAGCTTGCTGTAGGACAACGTGACGTACTGCGTGTTGTCCTTCATGTCGAACAGACCGTCGTAACCGGCGTCCTCGCCGCCCGAGGCCTCGAGGTTGACGTGGTCGACCCAGACGTTGCGGACCGTGCTCTCCATGCCGATGGCGTCGCCGCCGTTGGAGGTGGGCGAGCCGGACTTCTTGACGTTCCGGACGGTCACGTTCTGGATGATGATGTTGCTCGAGTCGCGGATGTGGATGCCGAGCTGGTCGAAGATCGCGCCACTGCCGACGCCGATGATCGTGACGTTGCTGATTTCCTTGAGCTCGATCTTGTCGGCGGCGGTGTTGCAGCTGTCGCCGGACACCTTGGTGGTGTTGCCGTGGTTGATCGTGCCTTCCACCTCGATGGTGATCGGCGTGCTGCTGCTGGCCCGGTTGCACAGGGCGGTGTGGATCGCGGTGCCGGTGGTGGCGCGGACCGTCGTCCCGCCGTTGCCGCCGGTGGTGCCGCCGTTCTGGCTGGCATATCCGGTGGCGCTGCCGACGGCCGCGGCGGAAGCCTGGAGCGACGGTGCGGCGAGGGCGACCGCACCGGCGACGGCTGCGGTGCCACCCGCAACCAACAGCCGCGTAGCGACTGATCGTTTCATTTCGTCCCACTCTCCTAGTCGGGGATGGCGCGTCCGGTCGCGCACAGGAAAGCGCTTTCCCCAGTGAGAATAGGAAGGTGTCTATGCGGTCGCAAGGAGCTGCCCGTATTACGGGCAAATGAACCACTCATTTCCGATGTGGATCAATCCGGGGAGGGCGGCTACGCGTTCGAGGGCCGGCTGACCGAGCCCCCTCCGGCTGGTGGCGGGCGCGTTACCGGGGCGGCCCGGCCGGCTTCCAGGCGGCGACCAGCAAGAAGATCTACGTGCCGTGAGTCAGCGAGGTCCCCGGGGTGACCCGGGGACCTCGCGTGGCGACAACTAAAGACGTCTAGGAAGCCGGCGGCACCTCGTCGGTGGTCTTCTGGTCGAGGACAACGCGGTAACCGAGGAGGCTTCCGGGCTCGAGCCGGGCGGTCGTCCCGGACGGGCGCAGCACGCGCGACTCCTCGCCGAGCGCCCGCCCGCTCGCGGAGTCGATCACGAAGCGCCGCTCGATCGAGCCGCCGGCCGCGCTCACCGAGGTGAAGGCGAAGCCCTGGCCGGTGCGCCCGCGCTGGTCGGCCACGGCGCCCAGGGAGCGCACGCCGTCCAGGCCGGCGATCAGGCGGAACGCCGCCGCCCGGACCGGGCCGCTGACCGGGATGTCGACGATCAGGGTGGACGCGACGGTCAGGAGCCACTGCTCCCGGTCGGTGGGCATGTCACCGCCGCCGCCGTCGAAGTTCTTCAGCAACGCGGTCCGCAGCGCGGCCGGATCGGCCGGGAGCTTCTCGAGATCGCGTACGGAGATGTTCGTGCCGCCGAAGGCGTACATGTCGGCGCCCTCCGACGAGGAGCGGCGCCGCGGGCCGCCGGCGGTGCTGACCGGGGAGCCGGGGCCGAGCTTGCCGGACGGCAGCGGCTTGCCGACCAGCACCTGACCGGGCGATCCCGCGGCGCGCCAGGCGGCGGCATCGGCGGGCGTGAGCGGCGTCATGCCGAGGTCCTGAGAGATCACCGCGGATGATTCCTTGCCCGAACGGGACAACCAGCTTTCGTACGACGACCGGTCCGTCATCTCGTACGTCGAGGTGCCGGAACCGACGGTGAGCACCGACCCGCTCTCCGTCCGGACGACCAGATAACGTCCCGCGCCGGGTGCGTCCTGGCTGCTGTGCTCGGCCGCGGTGAGCAGGATCTGGGACGCGGTCAGCGGGCGTGCCGCCTCGGTGGACGTCCCGGGCCCGCTCGGCGTCGGGCCGCCCGAGTCGATCGCGACCACCACGACCGCGGCGACGGCCGCGGCCGCGAGCCCGCCGGCCGGGATCAGGGCGGCGGCCCGGAACCGCCGGGAGCGGCGCGCGGGAGCGGCCACGTCGGTCAGAGCGAACGGGAGTGCCGGCCGGCCGGGCGGGTCCAGCCGCGCCGGCCGCGCGTCGGCGAGGGTCTTCATCACGTCGAGGTCGTTCTTCATCGGCTCGGCTCCTTGGCGATGACCGGCCGCGTCGTCAACGACCGGGTGGTGGGGGACTGGGCGGCCGTCACGGCCTGGGTGAGACGCTTGCGGGCCCGGTGCAGGCGCACCAGGAACGCGGCGGCGGAGCAGTTCACGACCCGGGCCGCCGCGCGGGGCGAAAGCCCGTCCCAGGCGATCAGGGTCAGGGCCTCCCGGTCGTTCTCCGACAGGCCGGCGAGCGCGGCCAGGACCGCTGATCGTTCGGCGACGCCGTCGGCGACATCGGGCGTGTCGGCCGCCCACGCCAGCATCTCGGCGGCGATGGCTCGCTGCCGTTCCTCGTCGCGGAATCGTTCACGGATCACGTTGCGAGCGACGCCGAGAAGCCACGGCAAGGCCGCGCCGCCCGGCATTTGTGCGAAACGCCGCCAGGCGACGAGGAACGTCTCGGCCACCACCTCGTCGGCGAGGGACCAGCCGGCGCGGGCGACGGCGTAGGCGTACACACGTCGGTGGTTCTCGGCGTACAGCGCGGTGAATTCCTGCGCATTCTCCGGGTCTGCCACAGATGGGCCGTCCTTAGTGAAGGTGTGCTGTCACTGAGGAATGCGCCGGAGCACCGATTTCTTACCGCCGACTTCTAGGTGCGGCAGCGGTCCGACGAGTAGAGGTGGCTGTCCGGGAACTGGTCGGCGGTCAGGGCCGGGCCGACGACGATCACCGCGGTGCGGCGGATGCCGGCCTCCTTCACGAGGGCGGCGATCTCCCCGAGCGAGGCCCGCAGGATCTGCTCGTCGGGGCGGCTGGCCTTGGCCACCACCGCGACCGGGCAGTCGGGGCCGTAGGCCGGCAGTAGCTCGGCCACCACCGCGTCGATGCGCTGGACCGCCAGGTGCAGCACCATCGTGGAACGGCTGGCGGCCAGCGTGGTCAGGTCCTCGCCGGGGGGCATCGCGGTCGCGCGCTCGGCGGTCCGGGTCAGGATCACGGTCTGGGCCACGCCGGGGACGGTCAGCTCACGGCCCAGGGACGCCGCGGCGGCGGCGAAGGCCGGGACGCCCGGGGTCACGTCGTAGGGGACGCCGGCGGCGTCGAGGCGGCGCATCTGCTCGGCGATCGCGCTGAAGACGGACGGGTCGCCGGAATGCAGCCGGGCCACGTCCACGCCCGATTTATCCGCCGCGACCAGCTCGGCGATGATCTCGTCCAGGGTCAGGCCGGAGGTGTCGACCTGGCGGGTGCCGGGTGGGCAGATCTCCAGGAGCTCCGGCGGGACCAGGCTGCCGGCGTACAGGCAGACCGGCGACGCGACGATCAGGCGCTGGCCGCGCACCGTGATCAGGTCGGCGGCGCCCGGCCCGGCGCCGATGAAGTGGACCGTCATACCGTCACCGACCAGATCGTCACCGGCATCATCGTCCTCCACCCGGTGAAACCGCCGACCGGCGAACCCCGGCTCACCGACAGGCGGGTCAGCTCGCCGCCCAGCTTGGCGTGCGCGGCGGCCACCACCGCCTCCGACTCCACCGTCACCGCGTTCGCCACCAGGCGGCCGCCGGGGCCCAGCGCGGCCAGGCACGCGTCGAGCACGCCGTCGCGGGTCAGGCCGCCGCCGATGAAGACCGTGCCGGGCGTGGGCAGGCCGGCCAGCGCGGCGGGGGCGCGACCCTCGACCACGTGCAGCGACGGGACACCCAGCGTGTGCGCGTTCGCGCGGATGGTTGCGCAGCGTGCCGGGTCGGGCTCGATCGTGATCGCCCGGCAGGACGGGTGGCTGCGCATCCACTCGATGCCGATGCTGCCCGAGCCGCCGCCGACGTCCCAGAGCAGAGCGCCGGGAACCGGCGCCAGCAACGCCAGGGTCACGGCGCGGACCTCACGCTTGGTGAGTTGACCATCGCTTGCGTACGCGTCATCCGGCAGTCCCGGCACGACGCCCAGGGCGGGGCCGTCGCCGCAGTCGACGGCGATCACGTTGAGCGGGTCGACCTCGTGCGACCAGCCGGCGGCCGTGCCCTCGACCCGGCGCTCGCCCGGGCCGCCCAGCTGTTCCAGCACGGTCAGTCGCGCCGCGCCGAAGCCGGCTTCGGTCAGCACGGCCGCGATCCGGGCCGGCGTTTCCGCATCGCGGGACAGGAGCAGGAGCCGGCCGCCGGGGTTGAGCAGCCGGCGCACGGCGGCCGCATCGGCGGTGACCAGGCTCAGCAAGTCGGTCTCGGCGAGCGGCCAGCCCATCCGGGCGGCGGCGAGGGACGCCGCGGAGGGGTGCGGTTCCACGCGTACGCGATCGGGCCCCAGCAGACGCACCAGCGTCGCGCCGATGCCGTGGAACATCGGGTCTCCGCTGGCCAGGACGCATATCCGCTGGTCGCGGCGGTCGTCGAACAGGCCCGGCAGGGCGTCGAGCAGCGGCGAGGGCCAGCGGGTGCGGGCGGCGGTGATCTCCGGGGGGAGCAGCTCCAACTGCCGGGAACTGCCGAAGATGACCTCGGCCTCGGCGAGCGCGCTCCGACCCGTACGCCCAAGATCTGACCAGCCGCCGGCGCCGATGCCGACCACCGTGACCAGGCCGGGGGATTCGTCACGCATGCCGTGAACCTATCGCCCAGCTGTGAGCTGAGATTTTCTGCCTCCGGGTTGAGCGATGCCGAACCTCGCTGCGTACTTCCACCAGACGACTCCCCGAGATCGGGTCGTCACGCCGCCCGCAGGGGGTGGGAGGCGCCGACCGACGACCGCCGGACAGGTGAGGACGATGGCGCAAGGACGGCCGAGTTATTCGGCCCCTCGTGATCAGCGCTACCCAGGTGACGAAGACGCACAGTTCTTCGCCGACCTCCGCTCCGTGCCCGAGGACGACGATGCGTGGGATGTGCCTAAATCACCCTACGTGACCGGTACGCGGATGTCGGACCCGCGTATGCCGGCGCCCGTCGACCCGTGGGGTGCGGAGGACGAACGGGCCACCGACCGGCGGGCCGTTCCCGAGATCGACGACCACCAGCCGCGGAACTGGGACACCTACATCGCCGATGCCGAGGTGGACGACCCGTACCGGCGCAGCGACATCCTGGTCGAGTCGAACACCGACCCGACCGGCTGGAAGGCCAGTGGGCCGGCCCAGCCGCCCATCCCCGACGACCGGCCGCCGGCCGAGGCCGTCAGCGGAAACCGGCTGCTCGTCGTGCTGCTGTTCTTCTCCGGGCTGGCCACCAGCGTCTCGCTGTGGCTGTTCGACACGCAGGCCGGCGCGGTCAACGACACCGCCACCCTGATGCTCGCGGCCGGGCGGATCACCGGCCTGACCGCCGGCTACCTCCTCTTCATCCAACTGCTGATGATGAGCCGGGTCTCCTGGCTCGAGGAGTGGGTGGGCGCCCGCGACCTGCTGCGCTGGCATCGCTGGCTGGGCACGTCACTGGTGACGTTCGTGCTCGCGCACATCGTCTTCATCGTCTACGGCTATGCGATGACCGGCGGAACCGGCGTGGTCGACCAGGGCTGGACGATCATCACCACGTTCCCGGACATGCTCAAGGCGACGGCCGCCACGATCATCCTGGTGGTGATCAGCCTCATCTCGATCCGGGCGGCCAGGCAGAAGCTGCCGTACGAGCTGTGGCACCTCATCCACCTCACCGGCTACCTGGTTCTGCTCCTCGGCTACGGCCACCAGGTCGCCACCGGCGCCGACCTGAGCGGCAAGTTCGCCTCGGTGTTCTGGCCCGCTCTCACCGCCCTGGTGATCGCGGCGCTGGTCTGGGGCCGCCTGGTCGAGCCGCTCTGGCTGAACGTGCGGCACCGCTTCGAGGTCGCCGAGGTCGTCGCCGAGGGCGCCAACACGTTCTCGATCTACATCGACGGCAAGAAGCTCGACAAGCTGCCCGCGCAGGCCGGCCAGTTCATGCGGTGGCGCTTTCTGACCCGCAACGGCTGGTGGCAGTCGCACCCGTTCTCGCTGTCGGCGGCGCCGAACTCCGAGTGGCTGCGACTCACCGTCACCGCCGTCGGCGGCCACACCTCGCGGCTGGGCATGATGCAGCCCGGCACGCCGGTGTGGGCGGAAGGGCCGTTCGGAACGTTCACGGCTCAACGGCGTACCCGTCGCCGGGCCTTGTTGATCGCCGGCGGCAGCGGCATTGCGCCAATCCGGGCCCTGCTCGAGGACATGCCGCCGGACACGATCGTGATCTACCGGGCGTCCCGTCCCGACGAGCTCGTCTTCCGCGGCGAGCTCGAAGAACTCGCCGAGCGGCGGGACGCCTGGGTCCGGTACATCGTCGGGTCGCGCAACGACCCCGGCCCGCGGCGGCTGTTCACGCCGCAGGGGCTGCTCGGGCTGGTGCCCGATGTCAGCCGGCGCGACGTCTACCTGTGCGGGCCGCCCGGTCTCGTCGAGACGGCGGTGGCGGTGCTGCGGGAAATCGACGTGCCGGATAGCCAGCTTCACCTGGACCCGTTCGAGTTTTAGCTTGTAGAGGAGATTTTGCGATGCGACGCAGTACCGCCGCAGCTGTGGGCACCCTCACCGGCGCAGCCCTGATCGTGGGGGTGCGCTTGAGCGTGCAACCGGCGGCCATCGCCGCACCGCCGGCCGTCGACCTGGTCGACAGCACTCCCTCGGCGTCCGCCTCCGGCAAAGCGCCGGCGAAGAAGCCGGCCGCCTCGTCGTCTTCGAAAGCCGCGTCGTCGTCCGACAAATCGGACGACGACGCCGCGAAGAACGGCCTGAAGGCGGGCGTCTTCAAGGGCAAGGGCTCGCAGAACATCTATGGAACCATCCAGGTCTCCATCAAGATCGAAGACGGAAAGATCACGGCGGCCGAGGCCACCTATCCAGTCACCGGCAACAGCGCGACGATCAACCCCGGCGCGGTCGCCAAGCTGAAGCAGGAGACGCTGCAGAAGCAGAGCGCCGACGTGGCGGCGGTGTCCGGAGCCACCTACACCAGCCAGTCGTACAAGGAGTCGCTCCAGGCGGCGTTGGACTCCGCCAAGGCGTAGGGTCACCGGCTGTGCGTCACGTCGAGCAGGTGATGGGTACGGCGGTCAGCATCGAGCTGGCCGACGACCGCCCGGCGCCTGCGCTCCGTTCGCTGATCGACGACGTGTGCGCCTGGCTTCATGAGGTCGACGCACGGTTCTCCACGTACAAGGAGGACAGCGAGGTCAGCCGCATGCGCCGCGGCGAGCTGACGGCCGCCGACTGCTCGGCCGACCTGCGCCACGTCCTGTCCGCCTGCGCCGACCTCTGGCAGGACACGGACGGTTACTTCGACGCCTACGCCCTGGGCCCGCTCGACCCGTCCGGCTACGTGAAGGGCTGGTCGGTCGAGGTCGCCTCGGAGCGCCTGCTGGCCGCCGGTTCGGCCAACCACTACATCAACGCCGGCGGCGACATCCGCATGCGCGGCACCCACCCCGAGGGCGGCCCGTGGCGGGTCGGCATCCGCCACCCGTGGGAGGCCGACAAGGTCAGCTGGGTGCTCGCCGTTTCCGACGGCGCCGTGGCCACCTCCGGCACCTACGAACGCGGCGATCACGTCCTCAACCCACGCACCGGCCTGCCGGCCCGGGGCCTGCGCTCGGTCACGGTCGTCGGGCCCAGCTTGGCGCTGGCCGACGCTTATGCCACCGCCGCCCTGGCCATGGGCGAGGCTGGCCTGAACTGGCTCGCCAAGCTGTCTACCGACGGTTACGAGTCGGCGGTCGTCACCGACGACGGCCGCGCCTTCAGCTCCGCCCACCTCCCCGCCGCTGTCTGACATTCCTGGCCGCCTAGAAGTCGGCGAACAGGTAGGGCATCTGGCGGGGGAACATCTCGGTCAGCGTGGGGATCGCCTCCGGGGAGAACTCGCCCAGGCCACGGGTGAAGACCTCGACCGGGTCGAGAACGCCGTAGAGCAGAGCGCTGAAGCCGGCCGCGCTCAGCGTGGCCGACGGGGTGCCGCCCTTCTCCACGCCGAGGACGCCGCCGGACGAGCTCAGCTGCCAGACCCCGCCGATCAGCTCGTCGCCGGCGATCTCGACGGTCACCTCGCCCGGCCCGGCCTGCGAACCGGACAGCGCCTCCATGTCGAGCACCCGCACCATCGGGGCGTTGTCGGTCGGGTTGTCGACCCGGCCCTCGACGGTCACCTCGAAGTCGACGCCCCACAGCTCGGGCACGTCATCGGTGCTGAGCCGGACCGAGACCCGGGCCACCTGGTCGACGTGCCGGGCGAAGAACTGGAGCAGCAGCGCCCGCCCCAGCGGCCCGGTGCAATGCAGGTCTTGCGCGACCAGGTCGCCGCCGTGCGCCTCGATCACGTAGCGAACCGCGCCCACCACCTCACCGCCCGACCGGGCCACCGCCACCCACGACTTCATGTCGCGCAACTCGGCCGCGCGCACCTCGTCGAAGACCGCGAACCCGTGCCGGCGTGCCAGCTGGTGCTGGATCACCTCGTCGTAGTCCTCGAAGGCCTCGCTCATCGGCAACCGCTCCACCTCGCCGGGAAGCTCCGCCCGCACCAGGTGAGCGAGCCCCTCCGGGGCGAACGTCGCGATGCGATGCCGCGGGATGCCCACGAAGCCGAACTTGGCGTAGAAGCTCGGCCGGAACGGGTAGAGCGCGCTCACGGCGCAGCCCTCCTCGCGCATCTGCCGCAGCAGCCGCTGCATCAGCTCACGCACCAGCCCCCGGCGCCGGGCCGACGGATGCGTCGACACCGAGGCAACCCCGGCCATGTCGTGCACGAGGCCGCGCACGTTTTCCCGCATGCGCAGGGCGGCCACCCCGGCCAGCGTCTGCCCGCTCTCCTCGGCGATCAGGTTGACCGTCGTCTCGAAGAAGCGCATGCGCCCGCGATAGGCCTCCTCATCCGCCGGGGACCACGGAGAAGGACTGAACGCATAGGTCTGCAGCGGGAACATCGTCGCCGTGCGCTCGGCCGCGCTGATCTGCCGGAATTCCATGGACTCATCCAACACCGGGAGGCCGGCGGCGTGCGCGCCAGTTCTCCAAGCTGTGGATAACCCCGAAACACCAGCTTGCGTACGGGTGGCGACGCGCCCGGGGCACCCCGGTTTGGCAAGCCGGAGGGCAACAGGCTAAGGTTTCATCCGTCGCCAGGGAGCGCAAGCGCCCAGGAGAGACAAGCGGACGTAGCGCAGCTGGTAGCGCATCACCTTGCCAAGGTGAGGGTCGCGGGTTCGAATCCCGTCGTCCGCTCGGAGAGGCCTTCGCAGGTTACGTGCGGGCCAGCTCGGTGGAGTGGCCGAGAGGCGAGGCAACGGCCTGCAAAGCCGTGTACACGGGTTCAAATCCCGTCTCCACCTCGGCGAAAGCCAAGGGCGATTGGCGCAGCGGGAGCGCGCTTCCTTGACACGGAAGAGGTCACTGGTTCGATCCCAGTATCGCCCACGAGCACCTGAGTGCCCCCTGTCCGCAAAAAGCGCGGACCGGGGGCGCTCGTCATTTCTGCTCAGGGGGCCGAGCCCCCTGAAACCCCACGGTGCGATGGTCGCGGTGAGTGGTGTGGTCGCGGTGGGTGGTGCGGTGTGGGCCCGCTTTCTTCGCTCTAGCTTTGGGCGCCCGGCAGCCGGCGACCGGCCCCGTAGGTCGGCTGGCTTCGTTGCCGCGGGGGACCTGGGCGATCCGGAGGGGAACCTGTTCTGCGGCGCTGAACGCTCGTTTGCTCCGGGTCACTGGTCCGTGGTCTTGGCGCGGGTTGTTTGCTGCCGGGCGGGCATTCGCGTGGCGTAAGCCGGATGGCGTGGGGTACTCGGGCGGTGGGCCGGGGCTCGCTCGACCGTTGTTTCCGGGGGGATCGTCATGACGCGGCCGGCTGTTCTTATTGCGGGTGCGAGCATTGCTGGGCCTGCGCTTGCGTACTGGCTGAATCGGTACGGGTGGGACACCACTGTGGTGGAGCGGGCGCCGGAGTTCCGTGCCGGTGGGCAGAACATCGACGTGCGCGGTGCGGCCCGGCAGGTGCTGCGGCGGGCCGGGCTCGAGGACGCCGTCCGGGAGGCGACCACCGGTGAGGTCGGCACGCGCTTCCTCGGCCGGGACGGGCGGGTGGTGGCGGAGTTTCCCGCTCAGCGATCGGACACCGCGGGCGCGACCGCGGAGGTCGAGGTCCTGCGGGGTGACCTCGCCCGGATCCTTGTCGACGCGACCGCTGGGTGCACCGAGTACCGCTACGGCGACGAGATCGCGGCCCTTGACGACACCGGTTCCGATGTCGTCGTCACGTTCGCCAGTGGTTCGCAGGAGCGCTTTGACCTCGTCGTCGCCGCGGACGGGCTGCGGTCGTCGACCAGGCGGCTCGCGGTCGCCGGGCCGGTGACCATCCGGCCGCTCGGCATGGAGATTACCTACTTGACCATCCCGCGCGGCGACGGCGACAACGACTGGTGGAACTGGTACACCGCACCGGGCGGCCGGGGCGTGACCCTGCGCCCGGACCGGCATGGCACGACCCGCGCGTTCCTGTCCTCGATCATCTACGACCACCGCGCCGGCACCTGGCACGAGCGGCGCTCGGCCGCCGACCACCAGGCCCGGTTGCGCGAGCAGTTCCAGGACGCCGGGTGGCAGGCCCGCCGGATCCTCGACGCGCTGGACGACGCCGACGACATGTACTTCGAGTCCATCGCTCAGGTTCGGGCGCCCCGTTGGGCAAGCGGCCGAACAGCGCTCCTCGGCGACGCCGCCTGGTGCGCCACCCCGGTCAGCGGCATGGGCACCAGCCTGGCCATCGTCGGCGCCTACGTCCTGGCCGGCGAGCTGGCCGCACACGCCGACCTCCGGGAAGCCTTCGCCGGGTACGAGCGGGTCATGCGCCCGTACGTCGATCAGGCCCAGCATCTCCCGCCCGGCGTTCCCCGCATTGCGAACCCCCGCACCCGCGCCGGCCTCGCCGTCTTCCACACCGCGCTACGCCTGGCGGCCACGCCTGTCGCCGGCCGGCTCGGCGGCCGCCTGTTCACTCCACCCGCCGACCACATCGATCTGCCTGACTACGCGCACCTGGAGCGCACAACGCACTGAAGATCTTTTTGCGGGGACGGATGTGAACGTTCTTGAACGGATCTGTTCGGTTGATTCAAGCGACTGATGTCCATCGATAGATTCCTGCCGAATACCCCCTCGGATCAGGATGGGCCGTCATGAGACGAAGGCGCATGACCACCGCCGCTGCTGTGTGTCTGCTCTGGTGTGGAGTGATCGCGCCCGCGCGCGCGACAGCCGCACCGGCTCCCGACGTCGAGCAGGCTATCGATGTCGCGGTGAACGCCGGTGACATCGCTGCGAGCAACGTCAACGGCTTGACGTTCAAGGGCTTTGGGGTGTTGAGCGCGAACAGCACCAGCGCGCTTCTGCTCGACTACAAGGCTCAGCATCCCGCCAGCTATGCGCGGCTGCTGCGGGTTCTGTTCGGTGGCGCGCACCCGATCATGACGCACGTCAAGATCGAGATGGGCAATGACCGGAACAACTCGACCGGGCCGGACCCGGCCACCATGCGGTGGGAGACCGAGCCGGTCAACGTCGCGCGGGCGCCGGGTTTCCAGCTGGCCGCGGACGCCAAGAAGGTCAACCCGGATCTCAAGGTCAGCATTCTGCGCTGGAACGCGCCGGCCTGGGCGGACACCAACGACAAGATCTACCAGTGGTACAAGGACACGATCCTCGCGGCCTACCGCGCCTACGGCTTCATGGTCGACTACGTCAACCCGGGCGTGAACGAGGCCGCCGCGGATCTGGGGTGGACGAAGCGGTACGCGGACCTGGTGCGGACGGATGCGGCCGGCTTCCGGCCCGGTGAGGCGGACCGCTACCACCGCATCAAGATGGTGATCTCGGACGAGGCGGGCATCGGCAGCTTCGGGCCCTCGATGGTCGGCGATGCCGATCTGCGTTCGGCGGTCGCGGTGGCGGGCTACCACTACAACACCGACGACGACAGCGGCGGCAACTTCACGCGGCTCGCCGAGGACTACGACAAAGAGGTCTGGAACAGCGAGGCTCAGGCCACGTTCAGCAACTCGGCGTTCCGGCCGAACAACAACACCCCCGACCCGACCGTGCCGGGCACCGGCATCGGTGGGTCCGGTGGCTCGCTGGAGATGGCCAACACGGTCGTCAAGGGCTTCGTGAACTCGCGGCGGACGCACTTCGTCTACCAGCCGGCGATCGGCTCGTTCTACGAGGGCGGTCAGTACGCCTTCAAGGAGCTCGTCTCGGCCCGCGACCCCTGGTCGGGATGGATGCACTACGACGCCGGTCTCGCCGTGCTGCAGCACTTCACCAGCTTTGCGAAGGCCGGCTGGGAGAACGGCACGAACACCGCCGGGATCTGGCGGGCCGTGCCGCAGGCCAGCGCCACCACCGCCACCGGCACCAATCCGGTGGTCGGGCGCAACGGCCGGCCCGACTACCTGACCATGGCGGCGCCGGACGCGTCGGACTTCTCGACGGTGATCGTGAACGACTCCGAATATGCGCGGACGTACCGGATCACCCCGACCGGGTTCCGGCTGGGCACGAACCCCACGCTCGCCACCTGGGAGACCAGGGCGGCGGATCCGGGTGAGGCCTTCGACGCGAACTACAAGAGGCACGTCAGCGACATCGCGGCCGGTGCGGACGGCGCCTACACCGTCGAGGTCAAGCCGTACTCCGTCGTCACCGCCACCTCGCTGGACGTGAGCCGGGACCCGGAGTGGACCGCGCCGTTGCCGGTCGAGGGTGAGCGGCCGGTGCTGGACGCCGATCCCGCGCACGGCGTGCTCTGGGCGGACGGGTTCGACTACCGCGGCAAGACCGTGCCGGTGATCGGCGCGGGCGGCCGCGTCACGAAGCGGCGGACCGGCTTCGTCGACTCGCGCGGCGGCGACACCGGCGCCGACCCGCTGTACACGTGGGACCGGAACGGCGCGTTCGAGGCGATTCGGGCCGAGCACGGGAACTACGTGCTGCGCCAGCAGGTCGATCGGGCGGCCACCGGGGTCGGCCGCGCGTGGAACGACGCCGACCCGATCACCGGCGTCGGCGACCTGCGGTGGACCGACTATCAGGCGAGCGTCGACGTGCGTTTCGACCGCGCGCCGGCCGCCGACAACTACGCGGCCATCGGCGCTCGTTCGACCGGTGGCGGCAACTCGCACAGCCTGGCCGGCACGCCGTACGCGCTGCGGCTGGGATCGGACGGCAGCTGGCAGTTCCGCCGCACCGGCACGACGGTCTCCACTGGCGTGCTGGCGGAGTTCGACGCGGCCGGATGGCACCGGCTGGCGATCCGGGTGATCGGCGACCAGGTGGCCGGCTTCGTCGACGGCCAGCAGGTGTTCGACTACCGCGACAGCGCTCCGTTCCTGTCCGGCCGGGTCGATCTCGCCAGCGGCTTCCACTACACCCGGTTCGACAACCTGCGGATCGAACGGGTGCCGGGCCACCGTCCTTATTACTCGGCGCTTCTCGACAACCTGGAGATGAACCACCTGGTCTACGGCGGCGACTGGCGGCACGCCAACGGCCGCGGCATGTACGAGTACATGCGCTCCGCATCGACCAGCCAGGCTCCCGGCGCCACGCTCACGTACACGTTCACCGGCTCCGGCCTGGACATCACCGGTCCCAACGACGGCAGCGCCCGGCTCGACGTCGTCGTCGACGGCGAGCGGGTCGCAACCGACCGGCCGACCACGGCGTCCACCAACTTCCAACAGACCTTTGAGGTACGCGACCTGCCGCGCGGCAGACACACGGTCACCCTCGAGGTGACCGCCGGGACGCTGGTGGTCGACGCGGTCGGCGTGCGTCAGCGGGAGGAATACATCCGGTAGGTGTACGCGGCCTGCAGCGTGAGCGTGTTGCCGGTGGTGGCCGGGAGCCCGAGCTGCGCGTCGAGCCGGCGGTCACGGCCGTGGCAGCCGCTGACGGCCGGCGCCGTGAAGGCGGTGTCCTGCAGGGTGAACTGCTTGATCGGCGGGTCGGTCGGGATGGTGGAGGTGTCACCCAGCCGGGCGGCGTGCGTCTTGATCGGGTCGGTCCGGGCGCCGATCGTGCAGTGGTCGCCCAGGCCCGGCCCGCGAACGCTGAGCATCAGGTAGAGACCGCCCGGGTCGGGGCCGTTCCCGACGAGGTCGGCATACCCCGCGTAGCGGACCTGCATGGTCAGCCGGTGGTCGCCGGGCACGGCCGTCGGGCGGGACTGGAGCCCGCCGAAGACCTGGCCGGTGGTGCCGTCGGCCAGCGGCCCCTCGGCGTGCACCAGCCGCATCGGAATGCCGCTGATCCGGACCCGGCCGAGGGTGATCTCACCGGTGGCCAGGTGCACTTCGCACCGCCATCGGGCCGGGTCCAGGTCAGCGGGCAGGGTGGGGCAGTCGGAGAAGTCGTACGAGGCCGGATCGCTCGGGTCGGGTACCGCATGGGCGAAAGCCGGGGCGGCGAGCGTCACCGTCGCCAGGGCCGCGGCGACGGTGACGGCGCCGAGCTTTCGAAGAATTCTCATGCGGTGGAGTCTGGCCGCAACCAGGCGTCCGAAAGATCAGGCCTTCCCCCGAGATGCCCCTGATTCATCGACGGTGGCGTCCGCCGGCCCGGAAGCCGTTGACGGTGATGCGCCAGCGCCATCGCGCGTGGGACGACGAGCCGGTTTCCGGTAGTGGCTCCATCGCCACCCGGGGGAAGAATTTCGACAGCGTGATCAGCGCGCCGCCGATCACGAAAAGGCCGATGACCAGCCAGGTCACCTTGTAGACGGTCAGGGTGACGCCGGCGGTGGAGACGATCAATCCGGCCTTCGGGAGCAAATTGCCGTACACAAGCAATTCCTTAATGGTTTGATTTGTTGTTTGTGGCCGTGGGGTCAGGTCGCGTGCCAGCCTCCTTTCCCGCCTCTGAGGAACGTCCGCAGAGCGCGCAGGTAGGACCACGTCAGCAGCAGGGTGTAAAGCTGCTCGGGCACGAAAGCGACCGCATACCACCGGGCGCGCCGGCCCATTCCCCACACGGTCATCGTGCGTTCCGCCGAGAGCAGCGCGCACGGCAGCGTCCACCACCAGGAGAAGGCGACCGCGCCGGTGACCGCCACCGTGCCGGCCACCATCACGAGATAGGCGACGGTGATTGTCGCCGAGATGCCGAGTCCGATCTGCTGTCGCCAATACACCCAGCGCAGATGGCCGGGCATGCGCCGGCCGTAGTGCCAGATGTTGCGCAATGCGCCCAGATACCAGCGTTCCCGCTGGGCGATCAGCTTGCCGACGCTCTCCATCACGTCGGTGGTGGCGACCATTCCGGCCGGGCAGATCGTCCGGTAGCCCAGGGTCTGCAGGGCGAAGGTCAGTTCGTTGTCCTCGGTCAGCGAATGGGTGTCGTAGAACGAGGCGCCGGCCGGCAGCCCGGTGCCGGTGTGCCGGGCGGCGCGTACCTGCCGCAGCGCATCCCAGGAGAAGAGCGTGCCGGTGCCGGTCAGCACGAAGGCGCGGTGGCCGTTGCGGCGGGTGGTCTGGCCGTACCGGTAGAACTCCATGCGCTGCAGGTAGCCCAGCACGGTGCGGGAGTCGCGGCCGGCGAAGGTGCCGCCGCAGCCGCCGACCCGGCCGCTCATGTGGTAGCGCGCGATGGCGAGGAAGTCGGGTGAGAGCGTGGTGTCGGCATCCATCACCAGGACCGCGTCGCCGGGGCGCAGCAGGTGTTCGAGCCGCGCGAGGCCGTAGTTGATGGCGCCGGCTTTGCGGTCCGGGTTGTGCCCGGGGTAGGGCAGGACGCAGGCGCCGGCTCGCTCGGCAACCGCGGCGGTGGCGTCGGTGCAGTTGTTGGGGACCACCACGGTGAGGTCCGGTGGGGTGGTCTGCCGGTGGAGCGAGGCGATCGTGGAGGCGATGGCGTCGGCCTCGTTGCAGGCCGGCACCACCGCGAAGACCCGTGCGACCGGGACCTCGGGGTCGAGCCGGGGAAGAGCCGTCGCATTGAAGTTCATAAATGCGAGGCTAGATTGCCGCGGTGCTTGCATCAAGAAAATTAAAACGCGCTAAAGGGATTGGTGGCTAAACTCAAAGCAACCTCAAAAATTGCTGTGAACCCGGACGTAGTCGACGATCATTGCCTGGGGAAGAGGCGTGTCGATGGCGGGTGGGCCGGGCCAGGTGCCGCCGACGGCTACATTCAGGACCATAAAAAAGGGATAATTAAAAACCCATTCTTTGCCGCCGGCATCGGCCGGGGTCTTCCGGCTGTACGCCGTGCCATCGACGAACCAGGTGATCGCCGCCGGGCTCCAGTCGACCGCGAAGACGTGAAAATCGTCGGCCAGCGCCGCTGCGGCGGGCAGGGTGAACGGGCTGGTAAGGCCGTTGTCGCCGGAGTAACCGGGCCCATGCAGGCTGCCGTGCACGGTGCCGGGCTCGGAACCGACGTTCTCCATGACGTCGATCTCGCCACCGGTGCGCGGGTCGTCACTGAGCATCCAGAATGCCGGCCACAGACCCTGGCCCCGGGGCAGCTTGATGCGAGCCTCGAATCGGCCGTAGGCCCGGCTGAACCGCCCGGCGGTCAACAGCCGAGCCGAGGTGTACTCACATCGGCCGTAGTGGCAGGCGTACCCGGCCGGATTTTCTCGCCGGGCGGTGATCACCAGATGGCCGGCGCCGTCGAGGGCCGCGTTGGTGGTGCTGTCGGTGTAGTACTCCAGCTCGTTGTTGCCCCAGCCGGTGCCGCCGGTGTTGTGCGCCCATCTGGTGCTGTCGGGGGCGGTGTTGGCGGGACCGTCGAACTCGTCGGACCAGACCGAGCTGTCCGCCGGGCCGGCCCGCGACCGGTGAAACACGACGGCCGCCCCGGCCGCGACGAGCAGGGCCACGAGCAGCATCCGGCCGGCCGATCGGCGGCGGCGGGAACGACGTGTATCGATGTCGCCGACCATGGCGTGGATGGTAACCGCGGCACCTCGACGTGGGATCGAAGGCGTCGGCTGCTCCGATATCGGTGGAATCAGCGCTGACGGGCGATCATTTGCCCTTCAGTAAGTTCTCTCGGCTGTGCTGCCCTATAACAAAGGGGTCAGGCTGGGCGGGCAGCGATCCGGTCTTCGGCAGATCGGGCAGCTGATGGAAAAGCTCGTCGCGGCGTCGGCCACGGTGGCCGGTGGGCTGCCCTACGACGGTTTCGCGCAGCTGGTGGCCCGGCTGGCTCGAGCGCCGATGGCCCTGGTGCTGCTCGCGCGGGGCGACGGGGTGCAGGTGGGCGGGCGGTTCGGGGTCCTGTCCGACGACTGGCTGCCGGCCGCCGACCCGCTCTGCGAGCAGGTGGTTCTCGCCGCGCGGGTGGTGCACAGCAACAATCTGACCATCGACGACGCCCCCTGGTGGCCGGCGTCGGCCCTGCTCCGGCAGTGGTCGGTGCGGGCGCTGCTGGGCGTCCCGCTGCGTGACCGCGACGGCCGGATGACCGGTGCGCTGCTCGTGCTGGACCGGCGCGCGCATCACTGGGCCACCGAGGACGTCACCTCCCTGCTCGCCGTGGCCGACCTGCTGCGCCTGGGCCGCGACGGGCCCACGCCGGTCGGCAGCCTCGACGGCACCACCATGCTGCGGGTCGGACGGTTCCGCGCCTGTCATCACACGGTCGAGCAGAGCCTGCGGTCGTCCGAGACGGCGGCCGAAGCGGCGCCGCGCCTGCTGGAGGCGGTCGCGGTCGCGCTCGGCTGGCCCGCCGCCGAGCTCTTCCTCGTCGACGAGCAGACCGGCAACCTCGACGCCGCCGGCCACTGGAGCACCTGGGCGGTCGAGCCGGCCGACTTCTTCGGGCACACCCCGATCAAGGGCTCCGGCGTCACCGGGCGGGTCTGGCACACCGGCCAGCCGGCCTGGGTCGACGACATCACCCTGTACGCCGAGCTCGTCACCCCGTTCGAACGCGACCGGGTCCGGATCTGCGCCGAGCACGGCATCCGTACGGTGATGGCGGTTCCGGTCTGCGACGGCGACCATCTCCTCGGCGTGCTGACCTGCTATGCCGGCACCGCGGAGCTGCACCGGGAGCTGCTCACCGTGCTCCTCGACGGGGTCGCCGCCCAGATCGGCATCTGGATCGCGCTGCGCCGCGCCGAGCGTCTCGGCCACGAGCTGGGTCGCGCGCAGGACGACTTCATCACCCTGGTCGGCCACGAGTTGCGGACGCCGCTCGCCTCGATCACCGCGCACGCCGGCATGCTGCACGACGAGGCGGACGACCTGACCCCCGATCAGCGGGAGATCGTCGCGGCGATCAACCGCAACGCGATGAGCCTGCAGAGCACCGTGGACCTCCTGCTCGACCTGGCCGGCCTGGAGTCCGGCCACCTGCCGGTGCGGACGGAACGGGTCGACCTGTGCCGGTTGATCGCCGACGCCACCGGTGCGGCCCGCGCCGACATCGCGAAGAGCGGGCTGCGCCTGCACACCCGGCTGCCCGAGACGCTCTGGCTGACCGGCGATCCGGCCCGGCTGCGCCAGGTCATCGACGACATCCTCGCCAACGCTGTGCTCTACAGCCCGATCGGCGGCGAGATCCAGATCAGCGCCACCGTGGACGACACGTCGGCCCAGGTCCAGTTCACCGACACCGGCATCGGCACGCCGACCGACGAACGCGCCCGCGTCTTCGACCGCTTCTACCGCGGCAGCAACGTGCGCCACCACGGCACCGCCGGCAGCGGCCTCGGCCTGAGCCGGGCCCGCGCGATCATCACCCTGCACCACGGCCACATCTGGCTGACCGGCAACTCCCCAACCGGCACCACCGTCACGATCCGCCTGCCTGCCTCTCCTGCTTTATGATCTTGGCGCCGCGCGACCACGAGGTTGCCGGATCCTGGGGAGGGTCCCGGCAAGGGCTGCAAGAAGGTCAAAGGCGACAAGACCAGGGTCAGGTGTACGCCGAAGAAGACGCCCATCCGGGTCCGGGTCTACACCTACGACCGCAACGACTCCATCGTCGACCGGACCGACCTGGCGATGACCGCGGACGGTGGCACCGGCAACGACCGGATCGCCGGCGGGCCGCGCGGCGACCGTGGCAAGGAGCCGGCAACGACAAGTACTACGGCGACGACCTCTTCCAGCCGTTCGAGCCGTACCAGGAGCGGATCTAACGACTGGCTCGACGGCCGCGACGCCGGCACGAGCAACGACAAGGACCTGCTCGACGGCGGCGCCAACACCGAGGGCGGCGACAGCTGCGCGACCACCCGCAGCGACACCACCGTCGGTTGCGAGGTGGTCAACTAGCGGGGCGCGGCGAAAGCGGACACGCCCATCTCGCCGAGCACCGCGGTGGCGGTCGTGTCCGCGGTGTGGTTGAACGCCTCCAGCACCATGCGCTGGGCGGCCGGCGCGACCACGGTCCGGCGCGGCCGCTTGCCGTTCGGTGTTTCGACCAGGGCCACGACCGCGTCGGAGACCTCGCTCGGGTCGCCGGCGACGCCGTTTCCGTGGGCGACCACGGCGGCCACGTAATCGCCGAACGCCGCACCGTACGGCGCCAGCCGACGAAGATGCCGCCGGCGTTGTTGACGACGACGTCGAGGCGGCCGGCCGCCTCGATCACCGCACCCACCGCCCGGTCCGCGGAGGCCTGGCCGGTCACGTCGAGCTCGACGACGCGCAGGTCGACGCCCTCGGCCGAGGCGAACGCGGTGAGTTCGGCGGTGGCTTTCTCGTTGCCGCCGCGCAGGCCGGCGAAGACCCGGTGGCCGCGGCGCGCCAGGGCTTCCGCGGTCAGCCGGCCGAAGCCGGTGCTGGCGCCGGTGACCAGCACTGTCTGGGGAGTCATCATGGCCTCCTGAATGAAATGGGGTGGCACCCCGCTTTCGCCTAAGACGCTATCCGGGGTGGCCCCCCGTTTGTCAACCCACTACGATCATCGGCATGCGGGCGGACGCGCAGCGCAACTACGAGCGGATTCTGGCCGCCGCCGTCGCCGAGGTGGCCCGGACCGGGGCGGACGCGTCCCTGGAGAAGATCGCCCGCGATGCCGGCGTGGGCTCGGCCACCCTGCACCGGCATTTCCCGAGCCGCCGTGACCTGCTCGAGGCGATCTTCCACGACCGCGTCGACAACCTGTGCGCACAGGCGCGCGAGCTCGCCGCGGCTGCGAAACCGGGGGAGGCGCTCGCCGACTGGCTCCGCGCCCTCGCGGTCTATTCCGCCACCAACCGCGGCCTCGCCGCATCGCTGCTCGCGCTGGCCCGGGAGCCGGCGCCACCGGCGATGAACAGCTGCGAGGTCCAATTGCACGAGGCCGGCGGCCGGCTGCTGCGTTCGGCGCAGGACGCCGGCGCCGTCCGGCCCCAGGTCGCCATCGACGACCTGCTCACCGTGGTCAACGCGATCTCGCTGGCCACCGAGGACGGCGCCACCGCCGCGCGCCTGGTCACGCTCGCCATCGAGGGGATAAATCCGTAGATGAAGGTAATCGGCCTGGTGGGTGCCGGGCACATGGGTTCCGGGCTCGGCTGGGCGCTGCGCGCGGGCGGGCACGACGTCGTGACCTCGCTGGCGGGCCGGTCGGCCCGGACGGCGGGCCTGGCGCGGGAGGCCGGGCTGCGCACCCTTCCCGGGCTGGCCGACGTGGTGGCCGAGGCGGACGTGATCCTCGTGGTCACGCCGCCCGGCGCGGCGATCGACGCGGCCACCGAGATCGCCGCGACGGGGGCGGGCGCCACCCGGAAGCCCGTGGTCGACCTGAACGCCATCTCGCCGATGACGGCCGGGGCGGCGGCCGAGGTGATCACGGCTGCCGGCTTCGACTTCGTGGACGGCTCGATCTCGGGGCCGCCGCCGACGGTGCGGCCGGGAGCGACGCTCTATCTGTCCGGGCCCCGGGCCGCCGAGATCGCGCAGCTGCGCTGGACGCACGCCCGGCCGGTGGTGGTCGGCGACCGGATCGGCGCCGCGAGTGCGGTGAAGATGTCGACCGCGTCGGTCTACAAGGGATTGATGGGCCTGATGGCGCAGGCGCTCCGGTCGGCGGCGGCGCACGACGTGCTGGCGCCGGTGATGGCCGACCTCGGCGAGGGCTTCGGAACGCCGTACGAGATAGCTCTCGCCTCGACCAAGGCCCACCGCTACGTCGCCGAGATGCGGGAGATCGCCGCCTCCCAGGCGGCGGCGGGCCTCACCCCGGCGCTCTTCGAGGCGTTCGCCGAGGTCTGGGCCGACATCGCGGATCGGCCGCTCGCCGAGGGCCGGCCCGAGACGCTCGCCCGAGAGATCACCGCCCGAGAGGTGACCGACGGCCTCAGCTGAGCACGGCCGTGATGACCGTTTTCAGGCCGGCGGAGAGACGCTCGCCGCCGCCGTCGGCCGCCAGCATCCGCTGGATCGGGTCGCTGTGCAGCGAGGCCAGGATCAGGTGCGCGGTCAGGTCGGCGTCCAGGCCGGGGCGGGCCTCGTGGATCAGGTCGGCGATGTGCCGGTGCCAGATGGCGTGCAGCGGGGGCGGTTCGTCGCCGGGAAGCCGGGCCTGCACCACGGCCTCGGCGTGATCCAGCGCGGCCAGGAGCCCTTTGTTGCGGGCGACGACCGCGATGACGCCGTCGATGAACGCGAGCAGCCGCTCCCGGGCGGGCGCGCCGGGGCCGAGCGGCGGCGGCCCGTCGACCACGGCCTGTTGCAGGGTCATCGCGCGCTCCTGCATCAGGGCTCGCATCAGGCCGGCGCGGCTGCCGAACCGGTGGAAGACCGTGCCCTTGCCGACCCCGGCCGTCGTGGCCACCTGCTCCATCGAGATCTGCTCCGGGGGCAGCCGGGTCAGCAGTTCCTCGGTCGCCAGCAGGATGGCCTGCCGGTTGCGGGCCGCGTCGGCGCGTTCCCGGCGCACTTCGGTCATGGAAAGTCCCTCAAGTAACTGGACCGGCGGTCAAGTTCTGCTATACGGTCGACGGAAGTTGACCGCTGGTCCAATTTAGCAGGGAGGTAGCTGTGCGACGCGTCCGCTATTACCGATACGGTGGCCCCGAGGTGCTCACGGTCGAGGAGGCCGAGCTGCCGGTGCCCGGCCCGGGCCAGGTCCGGCTGCGCGCCGAGGCGATCGGGGCGAACTATGTCGACACGAAGATCCGGGCGAACGCCGGCTCGATCTTCGTCCGGCCGCTGCCCGGCTCGCCCACCGGCGACGTCGTCGGCACGATCGATGCGGTCGGCCCCGGGGTCGACGCCGCACGGCTGGGCGAGCGGGTCACGGCGCTGGTCGACCCGGACGCGTTCGCCGACTTCGCGCTGGCCGACGCCGCGTGGCTGGCGCCGGCGCCGGCCGGCCTGGATGCCGGCCCCGCCAGCCTGCTGACGGTCGCCGGGCCGGTCGCCCTGCGGGTGCTGCGCGCCGGGCGGCTCGCCGCGGGCGAGACCGTGCTGGTCCACTCCGGAGCCGGCGCCATCGGTGGCCTGGCCATCCAGCTGGCCAAGCTTCTCGGCGCGGGGACGGTGATCGCCACGGCCAGCACCGCGGACAAGTTGCGGCACGCCCGCGACCTCGGCGCCGACGTCGGCGTCGACTACACCGCGAGCGACTGGCCGGAGCAGGTCCGCGCGGCGGCGCCCGGCGGCGTCGACCTGGCCCTGGACGCGGTCGGCGGCGAGACCCTGTTCGCGAGCATCGGCCTGCTGGCTCCGCTGGGCCGCGCGGTGACCTACGGCGCGGCCGGCGGCGACCTGATCAGCATCCCGGTCCAGTCCCTCTTCGGGCTCAAGACGGTAACCGGCTTCTCCCTGCTCGCCTGGCGGGCGGCGCGCCCGGAGCAGGCCCGGGCCGAGATGACCGAGGTGGCCGGCTACCTCGAGGACGGCCGGCTGCGCACGGAGGTCGCGGCGACCCTGCCGCTGACCGAGGCCGCGAAAGCCCACCACCTGCTGGAGGATCGCTCCACCATCGGCCGCGTCCTCCTGGTGCCCTGAGAGGCTCAGATCCGGGGCGGGCTCGAGCCGACCGCGACATACCCGGGACCGGCTACTTCACCAGCTTTTTCGCCGCCAGGTTCGCGCCGATGCCGGCGGCCGCGGCGACCCAGCCCGGGCCAGGGATCAGCAACAGAAATCCGATGGTCACTACCGCCTGGGCGCCCCCGGTCACCAAGCCTTTGCCTCCCGCCCAAGCGACATCGCTGCCCGTGGCGTCCGGATTGTCGCGCTTGGCCTTCACCATGGCGGCCACCGGATCGATCAGCAGGCTGCCCACCTGCCCGATGCAGGCCGAGGCGGCCTTCGCTGCGGCGACGTTGACCGCGGCGGTCTTCGATGCCTGCATCAGCGCGACGCTCGCGGCCTCACCGGCGGCCCTCCTGGCCACCGCCTGCACCGGGGCGGCGGCCAGAGCCCGGGCCGTCTCGGCGGCGACATATGCCGCCCCGGCTTTGGCCACCCGGTCGTTGACCAGCCCTTTGAACATTTCCTTGCCGACCTCGAACGGGATGTCGTCCTCGTTGGCCATGTCGGCTCCTCTCAAGCTTGAGAATGACCGTGCCGGCGCCACGTCGTCGTGGGCAGCAGGCGGTGGGCCGGACCGTCACCGTGGAGGTGACCCGGTCTGGCGTTGACAGCGTAACTACTGAGAGAGATCGACTGACTACCCAACGTGTCGTGTTCTCTGTGGGCAGAACGGCGCCGTCAGGAGCCGTAGTCCTCCATCACCTGGGCGGCCGGGCCGCCGTTCCAGTACGCGGTGATGGTGGAGGCGTGGCCGAAGGTGGCCAGGCGGACCACGACGATCGTGTCGCTGCGGCGGGCGGCGCTGACCGCGTAGCCCGGCTCCGGGTCGGCGTCCACCACGTCGACGCGGGTCGACGAGTAGGCGACCAGGATGCTGCCCCCGTCGGCCGGCACCCGGTAGCGGGGGCGGCGGTCCACCGTCGGGGTGGGGGACGGGGACGCGGACGGGGTGCGGGAAACGGTCGGGTGGGTGGTCGGCGCCTTGGTGTGGGACGGGGTGGGGCGGGCCTTCGAGGTGGTGGTGGCCGGGGTGGGCAATGTGGTGGTCGCGGCCGGCTCGGGGTCGCCGAAGCGGAGCTCGGTGTAACGGCGGTTGGCGTCGATCGCCACCGGGGGGTCGGCGGTCAGCGTGGGGGCGACGCCGAGGCGGACACCGAACCAGGTCACAGTGACGGCAGTGACTGTCACGCTGAGCCATGCGGCGATATATTTCCAGCTCCGGCCCATGATTACATTCTGCCTCAGCGATACCGTGGATAGATGTCGCGAGTGCTGGTGATCGAAGATGACGCGGATGTACGCGAAGCACTGGGCCGACTACTGAACGCAACCGGCCACCTGGTCCGGCTGTGCGAGCGGGCTCTCGACGGGCTGCGTGACGCCGCTCAGTGGAATCCCGACGTGGTGGTTCTCGATCTCGGTCTGCCGGATCTGGACGGCGCCACCGTGCTGCGCAACATCCGGCTGGTCTCGCAGGTGCCGATCGTGGTCGCGACCGCGCGGGAGGGCGAGTCCGAGATGATCCGCCTGCTGCGGGCCGGCGCGGACGACTACGTGGTCAAGCCGTACTCGGCAGAACAGATCGAGGCGCGGATCGCGGCGGTGCTGCGCCGCAACCATGTCGCCGAGTCCCGGGTCCTGACCGTGGGCGGGCTGACGCTCGATCCCGACGCGCGGGCGGCCTCGCTCGACGGCGCGCCACTGCAACTGTCCCGGCTGGAGTTCGACCTGCTGGCTTACCTCATGCAGCGGCCGGGCAAGGTGGTCAACCGCCGGCAGTTGCTCGCCGACGTCTGGCCGTTGGAGAGCCGCTCGGTGGAGACGGTCGACGTGCACGTCACGTGGCTGCGCCGCAAGCTGGGCGAGCGGGCAGCGAATCCCCGCTACTTGCACACCGTCCGCGGAGTGGGCATCCAGTTGTCCGCGCCTAAGGAGGGCTAGATCCGGGCGTGTGCGCCGCCGCCGAGCCGCCACCATCGGCGGCGTGGCGGTTCAGATCCAGGAGAAACCGGAGAAACGACCCCGAGTGCCAGTACGACCCGGGCCCCGCCCAGGTCGCTGCGCTCGATCCGCAGCTCCCCGCCGGTGTCCACGGCCAGCCGCTGGGCGATGTTCAGGCCGATCCCGGTGGAGTCGGCGCCACTGACACCCCGGGCGAGCGCGGCGGCTGGGTCGGCAAAACCCGGCCCGGCGTCCTCCACCACGACCTCGGTCGATCCTTCCGAAGACCGGACCGCCACGTGGCACGCGGCGTCGTCGGGGCTGTGATGGAAGACGTTGCCGAGCAGCACGTCCAGCGCCTCGGCGACCACCGAGAAGGCGGCCGGCACGGTGATCCCGGCCGGCGGCGGCGCGGCCTGCCACGGCCGGCCCTGGTCCTCGGCGAGGGCGCCCCAGAACGCGGTGCGGTCGGCCACCACCGCGCCGAGGTCGCACTCGAGCCGGGGCCGGGCCACCAGCGGCCGCCCGGCCTCGGTGATCACCGCGTTGATCTCCTGCTCCAGCCGGTCGACGACGCGCAGTTGACGCTCCCGGTCGTCGCCGGTGGGCATCGCCTCGGCGTTGAGCCGCAGCGCGGTGAGCGGCACCCGCAGCCGGTGCGAGAGGTTTCCGGCCAGCGCGCGTTCGGCCGCGAGCAGTTCGCCGAAGCGGTCGGCGAGCACGTTGAGAGCGGTGCCGACCTCCTCGATCTCACTCGGGCCGCTGGGCCGGGTGCGGGCGTGCAGGCGGCCGGCGCCGAGGTTGGTGGCGGTGCGGGCGAGGTCGCGGGTGGCCCGCACGACCTGGGCGGCCAGCCGGTCGGCGAGGAAGGCGCAGAGGGCGATGAGAACGACGGCCACCAGGACAAGGACGGCGAGCGCGGTGTCGACGCCGGCTCGCAGCTGGGTGGCCGGGACGTACACCTCGATCACCGCGATCAGCCCGCGGGGCAGCGCCACCGGCCGCAGGTAGACCCGGCCGCCGGGAACGTCGGCGGTGCCGGCCACTTGGCGTTGCCGGACCACGGCGATCTCTGCCTCGCCGGCCCGGGAGGTGCCGATCGTGCCCAGGCCGGGCAGATGCGCGGCGACCCGGCCCTCGCGGCCGGCGTCGGTGCTCAGGATCGAGCTGAGGACCAGGTCCCGGGTGGTGGCCACCACCACGACCGGGGAGAGGCCGAGCGCCTGCCGTTCGGCCTCGCGGAGGGCGCGGTCCTGCGCGGCGGTGATGACGAGCATGCCCAGCGGGATGCAGAACGCCAGGGCCACCAGGGTGGTGACGGCGAGGGCGACAAGGACGTAGCTGCGTCTCATTCCGACGGACCATAGCCGTCCGCGGTGTGCCGGCGCCATGGTCAGCGCCTGCACACCGCGGCGCCGTCTCAGAACGTCAGACCCCACGCGTTGAGCGTTCCGGTGTCGCCGGAGTAGAGGTCACGGACGCGCAGCCGCCAGGTTCCGGAGGCTTGCACGGCGGAGGCGTCGACGGTCGCGGTCAGCTTGACGTCGTCGCCCCGATCAAGTCGGCTCGCCTTCTTGATCGAGAATTCGGCGCCGTCCGGCGCCACCAGCTGGATCTGCAGGTCGCCGCGGTAGCCGTGCTGGATGTCCACGTCCACCTTCAACGCGGCGGGCGCGGCGCCCGGGCGCTGCACGGTGATCGGCGACTCGATGGCCGACTTGTCGCGGATGAGGAAGTCGGCGCCGTTATCCAGCCGGCTATTCAAAGAAGATCCGGTCAAGGTCCAGGCTGCGTACGCCGCGACATCGGTGTGCCGGTCGAGCGCGGTCGCGTTGACGTTGGTCCGCACGTCGCAGCTCTGGTGGTAGCACGAGTCGTACGGCTTCCCGGCGGTCCCGCCCCAGCGGGCGGCCTCGGCCGCGCTCATCGCCGAGGCGAGGCTGAGCGTCGCGGTGCCACCGGTCGGGATGCCGGCCGCCTTGAACGAGGCGTGGTCCGATCGGCCCTGCACGTCGACGTCCGCGGTGACGATGTTCTCGGCGGTGAAACCGGCCTTGAGAGCCGAGGCGATCGCGGTGCCCCGGGAGTCGTCGTTGTAGACGAAGTAGCCGGCGTTCGGCGACCCGATCATGTCGAAGTTGACGTAGCCGGTGATCTTCGCCCGTTCCGCGGTGGACAGCGACGCGACGTACGCCTTCGACCCGACCAGGCCCAGCTCCTCCGCGCCCCACCAGCCGAAGCGGATGGCCTTGTCGCCCTGGGCGCCACTGCTGGCGTAGGCGAGAGCGACCTCGAGGATGCCGGCCGAGCCGGTGGCGTTGTCGTCGATGCCGGGACCGGCGGCGACGCTGTCGAGGTGCGCGCCGAGCATGACGACCTGGTTCGGGTCGCCCCGCCCGGGCAGATCCGCGATCAGGTTGTAGCCGGTGGCCCCGTTGGCGGTGAACTGCTGGATCCGGGTGGTGAAGCCGGCCGCGTCGAGCTTGCCCTTGACGAAGTCGACCGACGCTTGGTACCCGGGCTGGCCGTGCGCCCGGTTGCCGCCGTTGGCCGTCGCGATCCGGGCGAACTCGTCCAGATCGGCCTCCACCTTGGCGCGATCGATGTCGGGAACAGCGGCCGCCGCAGGAGAAGAGGAAGGGGACGGAGCGGCCGTGGTGGGAACGGGGGAAGAGGGAGCGGCAGTGCACGTCGGGTCGCCCTGGGCGGGCACGGTCACCGCGTCCCAGGCCGCCTTGATCGCGTCGAACTCGGCGCATCCGGACGGGTGCAGCTCGAGGGTCGCTTCCAGGGTGGCCTTGCGGGCCTTGGGGTAGGTCCAGCCGGAGGTCTTGCGCAGCAGCGCGTGATAGAAGACCTCGCCGGCTTTCCACAGGCCGATGCCGGTGACCTTGCTGTTGTCGCAGGTCGGGCTGGCCGGTCCGGTGGCCGGTGCGGAACCCTGGGCGGCCAGGTAGAACCAGTGGTTCAGCGGTCCGGCGGCGGAGTGCACCTCGGTGCCCGGGATGGCGGTGGAGAAGCAGTTCGGTTCGCCGGCCCGGGACGGGTCGAACATGTTGCGGATCGGTCGGTTGCCGGCCAGGTCGACCCGGTCGTTCGGGTTGGCCGCGAAGGCCTCGGCGAGAGTGTCGAAGATGTCGCCGGTCGCCTCGTTGAGGCCGCCGGTCTCGTTCGAGGTGCCACGGCTGCCGCCGGGGGTGTGGCAGAAGACGCCGTGGCCCAGCTCGTGCGCCACCACGTCGATCGCGTTGACCTGGCGGGCGCCGTCGCTGGTCTTGCCGTACTCGGCCTGGTCCTTGCTCGCGTCGGTGGTGCCGGCGCAGTCGGCCGAGATCTCGTCCCACGAGCCGGCGCCGGCGCCGGTGATCGCGTTCACGTAGACGTGTGCCCGGCTCGGGCGGGCAGCATCGCGCGTCTCGGCGAGGACGTCCCAGACGAGCGAGCCACCCGCCCCGGCGACCACGCCCAGCGTCGCCTTGCCCGCGACCGCGCCCGGCCGCCCGCTCAGCGCGAGGGTCTTGGCCTTGTCCGAGGTGATCTTCGGGTCGACCGGCACGCTGATCGGCACCAGCCCGGCCGCGTTGCTGCTGCGCACCTTGCCGTCTTTGTCGGTCACCACCACGACGTCACCGCCGACGAACACCGGCAGGTTCTTGTAGACCCGGGCGTAACTGATGTAGTTGAGGCCCTGGTCGGTTGTAACGACGTCCTGCCGGGTGAGGGTCTCGTCCGGTGACTTCGTGAATCCGGTGGATGTGCCGGTCACGTACTGGTCGGCGGAGGCTACGGCGGTGGTCGCGGCGTCCGACTGCGGCACCGGCCCGGCCGCGGTGTAGCCGGCGGTGATGGCCGCCCCCGCGAGCAGCGAGACGAGCGTGACACTGCTGAGCGTGATTACCCGCAGTGCCTTTCTCCTGGAACGCCTCAACGGTTCCTCCCCAAGGCTGGTGTGTGCCGTGGAGTCTCACCGGGTGTTCCTTAAGGGCGCCGGAAGCCCTGCTATCGGACCGGTAACAACGAGATCTCGACCGTCGCCACCGGGGTGCCGGCCTGGCAGGCATTGACGGCCGGCGAATCGAACGTGAGCTCCACCGGTTCGTCCAGTTCGGCGAAGGCGTGGAAGGTCGCGTTCATGCCGGTCATGATCGTGGCGCACGGAGAGCGGTGAAGCGCGGTCGCGAGCTGGCGGGCCGCCTCGATGAGCAGCGTGCCCGGGATGTGATCGAGCGGGTGATCGAACAGCCCGGTGTGCTCGACCGGCACCAGCAGCCGGGCGCGGTTGCCGGTCAGGTCGGCCAGCACGACGTCGGCCGGATGGGTGCGGCCGACCAGCAACGGGTCGACACCGCCGGTGCGGTCCAGCGGTGGCAGATCGTCCGAGCTGATCAGCGGGCCGGCGCGATGGCGCGTGCGCAGCGCACGGTAGGCGGCCGCGGACAGGTAACCCACCGTCATCCGGGACGAGCCGATCGGCGTGCCGGATATGGCCAGGTCGAAGGACAAGCCGAGGCCGCGGGTGCGCCGGCCGAGCAGCTGCGGCGCCGGCTTCGGCAGCGTCATGGTCAGCAGGCCGGGCCCGGTCGGCGGCAACCGGGTGTACGCGTCCGGAGCGACCCGCAGCGAGAAGGAGTTGAGGATGAAGGCCGCGTCCGCCTCGACCCCGAAGTAGGTGTGGGCCAGGTAGTTGTGGGCCTGCCGGCAGGCTTCGAGAACCAGCATCGGGTCGAGCCGCCGGTTGGCCGCCGCCGTGTGCGCGGAGTAGTAGAAGTGCTCGTCCGGCAGGACCGCGCCCGCCACGAAGCCGTCCGCGCCGTCGGGCTGGACGTCGGTCAGGAACACGGTTTCGGCGTGCCGGCGATGGATGGACGACGGCTCGACAGTGGTGTCAGTCCTCATCGGCAATTCCTCCCAGAAGTGACAACGCCCGCAGGTGCTCTTTCCACGAGGTGAAGCCGGCGCCGAGCGTGCTGACCGCCAGGTGGGTGGCGCCGGAAACCCGCCAGCGCTCGGCGGCCGCCGGCACGTCGCCGTCGGTGATCCGGACCCGGCCGTGCATGCCGATTGCGCCGGGCGACCGGCCCGCCGCCACGGCCGCTTCCCGAACGACGTCCTTGGCCGCCTCGAGCCCACGGCCCGGCGGGACCCGGGGCAGCCAGCCGTCGCCGATCCGGCCGGCCCGCCGGTAGGCCGCGTCCGACGTGCCGCCGATCCAGATCGGGATCGACCGGCCGGGCAGCGGGTTGATCCCGGCGGTGACGCCCGCGAAGGCGACCGACCGCTGTGTCCACAGTGCCCGGAGCAGCGCGATCTGCTCCTCGAGCCGGGCGCCGCGGCCGCGCATCGGGCACTCCAGGGCCGCGTATTCGACGGCGTTCCAGCCGAGTCCGACGCCGAGCCGCAGCCGTCCGCCGGAGAGCAGGTCGACCTCGGCCGCCTGCTTGGCGACCAGCGCGGTCTGCCGCGGCGGCAGCACCAGCACACCGGTGACGAATTCCAGCTCGCAGACCCCGGCCAGGTAGGCGAACAGCGTCAGCGGCTCGTGGAACGGATCATCCACGTCATAGGCCCCGGACCAGCCCGGATGCCCCTCCGGATCGGCGCCGAGCAGATGGTCGTAGGCCAGCAGATGCCGGAACCCCAGCTCCCGCGCCGCCATCGCGAAGTCCCGCAACTCGCGAGGGCCACCGTGCAGCTCCCCCTGCGGAAGCACGACGCCGACCTCCATCAGCCGACCGCCCCGTCGACGATCAGCCCGGCATAGAGCACGATCAGGAACAGCATCGCGGCGGGCTTCGGCCAGGCGGCCACCCGGCGGCTGAGGAACACACCGGCTCCCCAGAGCGGAAAAACCAGCACGGTGTACGCCCACAGCAGGCCGGTGAGGGCACACGCCGCGACCGCGAAACCGAGGGTGAGCAGCGCGCACCCGGTGGCCCCGAGCCCGGTGGACGAGTACATCCGCGACCCTGGCGCCGCATCCCGGGCCGTTTTGCGCGCGAACTCGAAATGCAGAAAAGCAAACGCAAAGACCAGCAGCTGACGTACGCCGTAAGAGCCGGCCGAGACGGCGAGGAAAGCCCCGATCAGCAGCTGGACCGGGTAGACGAAGGCGATGTTGACCAGGGGCCGGTCGCGCAGCAGCGAGAACCGGCGTTCCAACGGGGTCACTACCGCCGCGTAACCGAAGAACGCCGCCGCCACGACCGCCGACGACGGTGCGTAGAACACGTTGGCGGCCAGCACGATGACGATGACGATCCGGCCGGCCCGCCTGAGCTCGGCCGCGGTGACCAGCCCGATCACCAGTGGCCGGTCCGGGTTGTGCACCCGGTCGTAGGCCTCGTCCTTGTGCTCGTCGATCAGCCGCAGATACAGCAACATCGCCAGCACGGTCGCGGCGCGCAGCGCGGTGCCGCCGGTGGGCCGCCAGCCGCCGCCGTGGACGAGCGCCTCGTAGGCCGCGGCCCACAGAACCGCATAGGTGACATGCACGTGAGGAGCGAAGACGGCGCCGACGAAGGCCGCAGCCCGCCCGAGCCCGCCGAACCGGGGCGCCGGAACCGGCACGGCCGCGGCGTTTCGATCGTCTTCGAGCGCGGCGGACCGGAAGGCTGGAACCGGCGCGGCCGCGGCGTTTCGGTCGCCTTCGAGCGCGGTCACGAGAGGGCGGCGTCGGCCGGCTCGCGCCAGCGGCTGATGTCGGTGCCGCGCAGCAGCTGGGCGTATTCCGGCCGGGACAACGGCAGGGAGCCGCAGCCGACGATGGTGAGATCCCAGCCGGTCAGCGGCAGGCCGGACCGCCAGATCAGTTCGACCAGGCCACCCCAGTCGGCCGCGTCCAGGCAGGCGCGCAGCTCGGCCCGCGGACCCGGCGGGAGATCCAGCGCCTCGGCGGCTGCGGCGAGCCTGGCCGCGGCCGGCGCGAAACGGAGGTCCTGAGCCGGGATCTCGGCGTAGAGCTGATCGGCGAGGGCGGCAGCGGCATGATGCCGGTCGGCGCCGGGCAGCGTCACCCCGGCGAGCGCACGGCGTTCGGCAGTGCCGGCGAGTGCCTGCTGGACCAGCTGACGGCGTTCGTCGGCGTCGAGCAGGATGCCGAGCTCGCGCAGCACGTCGGCCGGCTCGTCCGAGGCGTGCACCAGGTTGAGCAGGAAGCCGAAGTTGCCCAGCCGGGAGCGCAGCTGGTCGGGGTGGCGCCGGGCCGGGTCGGCCGGGCCCTTGCGATGGCTGAGCGCCACCGACGGCGGCACGCTGCCACCCGCCGGCGCGTCGAGCAGCAGCACCAGCGAGTCGGAGGCCTGGCACAGGGCGTCGGCCAACCGGCAGCGCGCCGGGGTCGCCCGGTTCAGCTGGTAGTGCCACATCGCGCGGACCGCGCCGCGGGTCATCCGGAACCGGCGGGCGGCGACGATCCGGAAGCCGGACGCCCGCACCCAGTCGAGCACCGGGCCGACCGAGCGCGAGGCGATGGCGTCCGGCTTCAGCAGCAGCAACGCGTGGCCGGCGGCGAACTCGACCGCGTCGCCGGTGAGCTCACCCAGCTGCTCGTACGACTCCAGGAAGTAGCTGTCGGTGCCGAAGTAGCGCTGCTTGTCGGCGTCGTGGGTCAGCCCGTCCGGGAACGGCGGTCCGTAGCTCATCGCGCCCCGATCCCGGCCAGCGCTTCGGCGATCCCGGGCAGCGGCGTGCCGAGATATCCCGCCCGTACCGCGTAATCGATGATCTTCCGCAGTTGATCCGGTCCGGCGGCGGCGCGTTTGTGGCGGCGGAAACCGGCCGCGACCGAGTCGTCGAAGTGCTGCCGGCGGCGGAAGTAGCTCTCGTAGAGCGACAGCATCCGCTCCCAGTAGGCACGTTCGGTGGCGGTCAGCGAGGCGGCCGAGAAGGTCGCCGGGGCCACGTAGCGCGGGACCCGGAACGACGGATATTCGGCGAGCACGTCCGACATGTTCCGCATCGACACCGACGAGCCGACCGCGTGCAGGGTCAGCCCGTCCGCCCGCTCGAGGTTCTCGGTCACGTCGGCGATCAGCGCCGCGACGTGGTCGACTCCGACCAGGTCGACGCACGCGTCGAAGTGGCCCGGGATGGAGGTGACCCGGCCCTCGGAGAGCAGCTTCAGGACCACGTAGATGTTCTTGAACTCGCGGACCACGCCGGTGCGGGCGGCGCCGACGACGACGCTGGGGCGGACCACGGTGACCGCGAGCCCGTCCGCGGCGGCCTTGCGGACCAGCAGCTCGGCGTCGAACTTGCTCTGCTCGTAGTGGTTGCCGAAGCGCTGCCCGGCGTCCAGCGAGGACTCCAGGATCCGGCCGTCCTGCTCGCCGCACACGTAGGCGGTGCTGACGTGCACGAGCCGGGCGTCGCTCGCCGCGGCCAGTTCCAGCACGTGCGCCGTGCCGGTGGTGTTGACCGCCTGATAGACCTCGCGCGGCCGGCCGAAGTCGGTGATCGCGGCCGAGTGCACGATCAGGTCGACCTGCTCGGTGAGCATCCGCCAGGTCGGCTCGTCGAGACCGAGCCGGGTCTGGGTGACGTCGCCGGGAATCAGGTCGACCTGACCCTTGACCGGGCGGCCGTTGTTGGCGACGAGTTCGCGGACGTGGTGGACCAGCCCGTACACCTGATGGTTGTTCTTGATCAAGCGCGCGCAGACCTCGGCGCCGACCAGTCCGGCGGCGCCGGTGACCAGGATTTTCATGCCTTCACCCGGCGGACCAGGTCGGCGACGTCGCCGGCGGTGACCACGTCGACGCTCTCGCCCATGTCGAGCGGGGGGAGCCCGAAGTGCTGTTCCAGGGCCATCGCCAGCTCGATCAGCCGCAGCGAGTCGAACATCAGCTCGTCGCGCAGCCGGGTGCTCGCGCCGATCTCGTCGAGCCGGTTCGGCGCCATCGCCCCGATCACGGCATACACCTCGGTCGTCATCCGGCCTCCTTCGCGCTGGTGGGGTGCGGCTGCGCGCCTCCGCTGGACAGCAGGTCCTGTGCCTCGTCGAGGGGGAGCTGCTGGTCGAGGTAGGCGCCGAGGCGCAGCCAGTCGTAACCGATGTCCAAAGTGCGCTGCCAGCCGTCGGCCGAGTCGAACGAGGAGGGGAACGCCTCGCCGCCGGCCGCCGCCCGGACCGCGGCGATGAATTCGGCCAGCTCGTCTCCCCGGTTGCCGGCGTCCGGCAGGCGCCGAGCCGGCTCGTCTCCGCGGTGGTCGGCGTTCGGCAGGTCGTGTCCGCGGGGGTCGGCGTTCGAGAGACGCCGGGCCAGTTCGGCGATGCGCGGCTGCGGTGCCGGCAGCAGGTCGAGGCAGCCGATCAGCTCCGGGTCGCTGGGCAGCGGGCTCACGCCGTGGGCGCAGAGCAGGGCCCGCAGACCGCCGTTGACCGCCCGCGCGGTAGCGAGCGCGGCGACCCGCCATTGCTCGCGGTCCAGGGCGCCGCGCAGGTCCTCGACGGCGTTCTCGACCATGACGTTGCCCCAGATCAGGGCCATCGCCGCGGCGGCGAACCGGGGCGCCGGGAGCGGCACCAGGTCGATCGAGCGCGGGTGCGCGGGTGTGGCGCCGGCGATGCTCAGGATCGGCATCGTCATCGCCGGCGGGGGAGTGACGCTGCCGAGCGGCGCGGCCATCGGCAGTCGCGGCGTGATGGTGGCGCCCTTCCAGGACACCCGGATGAGTCCGTAGCGGACGAACGTGGCGATCAGATCGCCCTCCTCGCCCAGCGTGCTCAGCGGACGGCCCCAGACGATCCGGCGCCACACCCGGGCGGCCGCGGCGCCCAGCACGAATACGTCCTGCCGGTCGCGGACCAGGTGCACCCGGTCACCGATCTGCCACGTGGTCACCTCGCGGGGGCGTTCCACGAGGAGCCGGTCGGGGGTGTCGGCACAGCCGGTCACCCCGAGAGCCGCGGCGAGGCGGATGCGGTCGGCGGTGGTCTCGGCCTGCCAGTAGCGCGCCACCAGCGGGTCGGCGGCGAGCCGGTCGAGCTGCAGGGACAGCCACTTCGGTTCGAGGTAGGTCTCGCCGTTGCGGGCCGCCCAGCTCTTCGCGGCCTGCTGGAGCCCGGCCTTCGCCCACACCGCGGCCTGCTCGTCCTGCCCCAGGGAGTTGAGCACGACGGCGTGCCGGACGGACTGGCGGGCGTACTCGGCCCACCACTTCGTCATCACGGTGGCGAAGGCGTCGTAAGCCAAATTCTCCCGGACCTTGGTGATCAGGTCGGGGCGCCGCACCGGATAGCCGCGCAGGACGCGCTGGCACCGGTTGAGCAGGTGTTCGTCGAGCTTGGTGACGCGTCCTTTATGTCCGCCGACCTCGAGGAGATGGCGGGTGATCTGGCCGACCGACCGGGTGCGGATCTCCACCCGGCGGCCGTCGATGAAGAAGATCGTCGGCATGGTCGGCATGTCGGCTTCCTGATCGGCGATCAGCAGGAAGTCGATGTCGGACCGGGAGTTGCCGAAGCCCTCCGCGATCGAGCCTTCGAGCAGCAGGGCCGCGTCGGCCGGGGCGTCGATGCGCGCGAGGGTCTGCTCGGCCAGCGACTCGATCTGCGCCTCGGAAAGGATCATCAGGAGACCTCGATGGTTTCGGCGGCGCCGTCCTGAAGCTGCTGCCAGAGCGCTCGGCGGCGCGGCTTTCCGCTGGTGGTGCGCTTGATCAGACCGGGCCGGCCGAGCACGAACCGGAGCCGGGCGCCGGGGCCGAGCCGGGCCCGGAGCACGTCGCGGGCGGCGGTCTCCCACTCGCCGCCGCGGCCCTCGACGAACAGCGCCACGCCGGCCCGGTCGGTCTCCGGCGCGCTGACCACCACGCAGCGCGACGCGGGCAGGCCGGTCGCCTCGATCACCGCGGCCTCGAGATCCTCGACGTAGACGGCGCGGCCGTTGACCTTGAGGCTGTCGCCCATCCGGCCGAGCACGAACAGCTCGCCGTCGTGCCGGAAGCCGGCATCGCCGGTGTGCAGGCGCCCGGGGGCGAAGCGGGTGCCGCTCGCGCCCGCGTCGCCGAGATATCCGCCGGTCAGGGTGGCGCCGCTGACCACGATCTCGCCGAGGTAGTCGTCCGGCAGGGCCGAACCGTCCTCGTCGACGATCCCGACCGCGGTGTCGAATCGGGGGGTGCCGCAGCCGGTGAGCCAGCCGCTGCGCGCCGGAACCGGCCGCTCACCCAGCCGGAACTGGCTCTCCAGCTTGACCGGCCGGCCGAACCGCAGCGTGTCCGGCTCGGGCTGCACCACGAGCGGCCGGGTGCCGGGCACGGTGCCGGTCACGCCGAGCGTGGTCTCGGCCATGCCGTAGGCCGGGCGCAGCGCGGCCGGATCGAACCCGGCCGGGGCGAAGGTGGTGGCGAACCGGTCGAGCACCGCCGGGTCGACGATCTGGGCGCCGACGAACAGCGTCCGCCAGCCCTCGAAGTTCCAGGTCGCGATGCGCTCGGCCGGGATCCGGGCGGCCGCGTACTCCAGGGCGAACGGCGGCGCGGCGGTCACTGCGGCGGTCGTCATGCATTCCAGCCAGCGGGCCGGGTCGCGGAGGAACTGGGCGGGCCGCATCAGCGACATGTCGCCCTGGCTGCAGATCGTCACCAGCAGCGTGCCGATCAATCCCATGTCGTGGTAGAGCGGCAGCCAGGAGGCGCACGAGTCGCCGTCCGTCCAGCCGCACCAGGCTCGCGAGGAGGCGATGTTGACCGCCAGGTTGCGCCAGCTCACCGGGATGCCGCGTGGGGTGCCGGTCGAGCCCGAGGTGAATTGCAGAATCGCCAGGTCGTCGTCGGCGACCGGCGGCACGTCGATCGGCTCGTCCGCCTCGCGGTGCAGATAGGGAACACCGACCTGGGCCGCCACCTCGGCGTACTTCTCGTCGGTGACCAGCAGCGCGGGCCGGGCCTGCCGGACGATCCCGGCGACCAGCTCCACGTACTCGGCGGTGCTGGTGAAGCTGGGCGGCGTGATCATGCACGGCGTCAGCCCGGCCGCCCACGCCCCGAAGAAGGCGCACAGCGTCGGATAGCTGGTCGGCATGAGCAGGCAGACCACATCGCCGCGCCGGGCGCCGGCCTCGACCATCGCGGCGCCGCTGCGCCGGGCGGCAAGAGCCAGTTCGGCGTACGAGTGTGACTCCCACCCGCCGTCGTCGGCGGCGAACCGCACACCCCGGCCCGCACGTGGCTCGGTCAGCCAGTCGCGAATGTTCATGCCTGCTCGAGCACCGTGATCGTGGCGGTGCCGCCGTCCATCCGTACGAGCATCCCGGTCTGCAGTTCGCGGGTGGCGCCCTTGACCTTCACGATCGTCGGCACGCCCAGCTCCCGGGCGACGATCGCGACGTGGGTCAGCGGGCTGCCGCGCTCGATGATCAGGCCGGCCGCCGACGGCAGCGCCGCCACCCAGCCCGGATCGGTGCTGTACGCCACGAGGATGCCGCCGTTGACGTCCTGCGGCCGGTCGGCCACCACCACCCGGCCGGTGGCGACGCCCGGCGCCGACGGGGTGCCGCGCAACTCGGTCACGCCCTCCCTTTTTTCCGGGGAAGCCCAGCCGGCCAGGTTGCCCTCCCAGTAGGGCGCGCCGCGCGTCTCGAACCGTGGCGGCGCCACCATCGCCAGTTGCCTCTCCTGCGAGCGGCGGCGCACCTGCACGATGTCGCGCAGCTCGTCGTGGGCGATCCGGCCCTCGTACGCGCCGCTCAACTCGTCCAGACGCAGCAGGAAGACGTCCTCGAAGCGGTCGATCGCGCCGACCCGGTGCAGGTGCCGGCCGAGCGCCCGCAGGATCTGCTTGGCCGACCCGAACGCGCGGGTCCGGCAGAACCGCAGCCGCTCCCGATGGGCCAGCGAGGTGGCGGCCTTGCGGCGCACCAGTTCGTAGATCCATCGCCTCGGCCCGCGCAGATGCTGGTCCAGGTACTCCTGGGCGGTGTCGTTGCCGGCCGTCTCCGGCGGGGCCTGCAGGGCGTCGCGCAGCATCAGGTAGAGGCTGGCCGGGTCCTCGCGCAGGTCCGGCACCTCGAGTTTGAGCTCGTCGGGGCTGCGGTAGCCGTGCTCGGCCACGTATTCGGCGACCGCCGCCTCGAATTCCGGGCTGTTCACGGCGGCGGGGATCTCGGCCGGCGACGTCTCCTCGATCAGGCGGCGGAGCTCGTCGTCGGCCTTCACCATCTCGGCCAGGGCGGCCATCGCGCGGGCCGGCTCGGCCGACTCGACCTCGGCGCCCGGCCGGGCCGCCGCCCAGGTGAGCCACTGCGGAGCATCGGCCGGCAGCCACTTCTGGCCGAGCACGGTGAGCACGCCCATCGACAGCAGGATCGTCGAGTCGAGCATCTGCATCGGACCCCAGCGCAGCAGCAGGTCGCGATGCAGCTTCTGGAACGCCCGGTAGACCTCGTCGGCCGGCATCGAGGCGTAGTCCCGCTTGTCGAACACCGCGTACTGCTCGTAGAAGTAGGCGGTGAATCGCTTGACGTCGTGACTCATCCGGAAGAACTTCCAGAAGAACGTCGTCGTGGTGACCGCTTTGGCCCAGTCCTTCTTGATTGCCGAGTCGAACTCGTACGGGTAGAGCGTCTCGGCGATCTCGTCCGGCAGCGACTCGTCGACACCCATCGCGACCTCGAGCAGCCGCCGGTTGATGTCGTAGAACGGGGGGATCCGCTGCAACCGGTACCAGTTCAGCAGGTTGTAGTAGACCCGCCCGTGGAAGCTGCCGAGCAGGGACGGCAGCCACTCCTGCATCTGCCGCAGTTGCTGGTCGGGGACCCGCAGCGACCGGGCGAAGCTGTCGTAGACGGCGCCGTAGACCATCGCGGCGAACGTGAAGGTCAGCGGCGACGTGACGCCCCGGAAGCTCTCCACGATGTTGGAGTTGTCCCAGATGCGCAGCTCGCCCTCGGCCGTCAGTGCGGTGGTGATCGGCCGGGCCTGCAGGATCCACAGTTGCCCGTCGGCGACCGCCCACTCGATGTCCTGCGGGCCGCCGAAGGCCGTGCTGATCGCCCGGCCGGCCGCGTGCAGCTCGGCCAGGTCCACCTTGGCCAGCGACAGCGCCGCGCGCTCGGCCTCGGGCACTGCGGTGATCGTGCAGCCGTCGCCGTCGGCCGCGTAGTCGTAACGCTCGGCCTTGTCGCCGAGATCGGTCTCCAGAACCGCTCCGCTGCCGGCGTCCAGGATCGCGGTGTCGGCGTCGACGGCGCCGGAGACGATGCCCTCGCCCAGGCCGTAGACCGCGCTGACCACGAACCGGTCGCGCCCGCCACCGACCGGATCGGCGGTGAACAGCACGCCACTGACGTCCGACCGGACCATCTGCTGGATCAGCACGCCCATGCCCGCGGCGGTGGCCGGCAGCCCGTTGGTCGCCCGGTAATGCAGCGAGCGCGCCGAGAAGGCCGACGCCCAGCAGGCCTTGACCCGGTCGATGACCTGGTCGAGGCCGGAGACGTTGAGGTAGGTGTCGAACTGCCCGGCGAACGAGTGCTTGGCGCCGTCCTCTTCCAGGCCTGATGAGCGTACGGCGACCCGGCCCCGCCCGGCCGTCTCGTAGGCCGCGCGAACCGTCTCGACCAGCTCCGGGGGAAACTCGGCGGCCATGATCCGCTCGGTGATCAGGGCGGCGGCCTGCTCCGGACCGGCCGTGCCGGCCTCGGCCACCACGCCGTTCAGCCCGGCCACCGCCAGGAACCGCTCGAACGCCTCGCTGCGAATCGCGCTCCACGCCGGGATGCGCACGCCCGAGGCGCTCAGGGCGGCCAGGTTCGCCGCCTTGGCCCCGGCCGGCCGCCGGGCCTCGGCGGCACTGTCCACGGTGACGAGATAGCTGTCGGCCACTATCGAGTCCTCTCGACGCCGGATATGCCACCGCTCATCCATCCACAGTCGACGTGGCGTTCACCACCCCTCAATTCCCCGATTCCGGAATTAGGGGTGGCTGGGAGCGTGATCCGTTAACAACGGATTACAAAATGGCGCGTCCGGTCATGTCGCGGTTCGCCGGCAAACGGTCTGACATTGCCGTTGTGCGATAGGTCATACGGCGAAACCGGTCCGCCCAATATGGTGTTTCGGTCGAGGTGGGGGACGGCAATGATTGTGCACTGCATGGGCCCGGATCAGAGATCTTTCGGCGACCTCGAGAGCCCGCTGGCGCTGCTCGGCGCCTGTCTGCCGGCCATGCCCGAGCCCGCCCCGGCCGATCTTCCGGCTTTGATCGAGGATGTCTCCCCGGCGGATCTGACCGCAGCCGTCCATCAGCTGCTCGGCGCCGAGCTCATTTCCGTCACCCGGGCGATCGCGATTCTCGGCGAGTACGGCGATCCATTCGTGCTGAGCCGGGTCCTCGGCCTTCCGCTGTATCGGATCGGTGCGCTGTTCGACGAGCTCATCGCGGCCGGTGTGCTCGCGCCCGACCATTGTCTGCGATCCCGGGTGCGGGCAGCCGTGCTGGCCGGCACCGCACCGGACGTGAGCCGCCGGCTGAACATGCGCGCCGCCGAAGTGCTCTACGAGGACGCCGCCCCGGCCCCGGTGGTCGCCCGGCACCTGCTCGCCGCCGGCGTCGCCCCCGAGTCCTGGGCGACCGGCGTGCTGAGCGAGGCGGCCACGCAGGCGGTCCGGGAGCGGCGTTTCGACGACGCCGCGGCCCTGCTCGGCCTGGCCCTGAACTGGTCGGCCGGGCCCGCCGGCCGGGCCGAGATCCGGTTCCGCCTGCTCGACGTGCGGTGGTGGTCGGATCCGGACCAGGCCGCCGACCTGCTCACCGCGCTGGCCGCGGCCGCTCGCGTCGGTCACCTCGCGCCGGACCGGATCGCCCGGCTGTCCCGGCTGATGGCCTGGCAGGGCCGCGCCCAGGACGCCCGCGACCTGCTCGCCATGACCGGCGACCAGCAGACGATCGGCGGGCGGTGGATCCGGCATGTCTTCCCTGGATCGTTGGGCGCCGCGGTCGAACCCGATGCCGCGGCGGCCGAAGCGGTCGAGATGCTGCGCCGGGTGATGCCGCACGAGCCGGATCTGGAGGCCGCCCAGATCGCCGTCTGCACCCTGCTGACGCTGGACCGCTTCGACCCGGACGAGATCTGGTACCCGCCGTTCGCCCGCGCGGTCGCCGCCGGCGGGTTGCCCCCGTGGCAGTCGCTGCTGGCCGGCGCCCGCGCGACGGTCGCCCTGAACGGCGGCGAGCCGGCCCGGGCCGCCGCGCTGGCCCGGCAGGCGCTGGCCGGGCGGCCGGTCGGCGACGGCCGGTGGAGTGTGCTGCTCGCGCTGCCCCGGGCGGTGTTACTGATGGCGCTGACCGAGCTCGGCCGACACACCGAGGTCGCTGCCGCGCTCGCCGTCCCGCCGCCCGCCGACCTGACCCGAAGCCCGTACGGACTGCTGCATCTGCGCGCCCGGGGCCGGCACCACCTGGCCACCGGCGCACCGCAGTCGGCCGCCGACGACTTCCGGGCCATCGGCGACGCCCTGACGTCGTGGGGGATCGAATCACCCGGCCTGCTGCCCTGGCGCACCGACCTGGCCGAGGCCGTCCTGCGGCTCGACGACCGGCCGCCCGCGCCGCGGCTGTCCCGGGCCGAGGGCAAGGTCGCCCGGCTCGCCTCGCAGGGCTACACCAACCGCGAGATCAGCGGAATGCTCTACATCACCCGGAGCACGGTCGAGCAGCACCTGACCCGGGTCTACCGCAAGCTGGGGATCGACCGGCGCGACGAGCTCTGCGACCTGCTCTGACCCCGGCTCAGTCGGTGTTGACGACCAGGGTGCCGACGCCCCCGGCCGCGTCCAGGTCGACCCGGTGGGACGAGTCCTCCCAGCCGGCCGAGGTGATGACCTTGCCCGGCGTGGTGTCGGTGAAGATCACGCCGTCCATGATCACTTTTCCGGCGCCGATGCGCAGGGTCATCCGTACCGGCGAGTCGTTGCTCTTGATCTTCAGTTGGTTCATGCCGTGGGTCAACCGCAGTGGCAGGGTTCCGGTTATCGGGGGCAGCGACAGGTCGAAGACGTGGGCCCCGCCGGCCAGTTCGAGCGAGGTGAGCCGGGCGCCGGTGAGGTTCACGGTGGTGTCGGTGTTGCCGGCGGTCATCCGAAGGCTCCAGCGGATGCGGGCGTTCAGCAGGATGGTGACCGGCGGTGCGGTGGTCTTGACGTCCTTGACCAGGGTCAGGCGGTGGTTCGAGCCGCTGTCGGTGATCTTCGCGGTGACCGGGGCGGGGGCCTTGGCCAGCGTCACGCGGTAGAGGTTGGCGCCGAGGTCCTGACTGCGCACGGTGACCGAGCCGGCGGTGGCCGCCACCTCGAAGTTCGCGGTGGCCGGGAGCTGCACGGCGGCGGCGGAGGACCGGATCGGAGTCGTCGGCACGGCTGACGGGCTGGTGGGCGCGGGCGTGGTCGGCGACGGGCCGGCAACCGGCGGGCTCCAGGCCGGCGCGACGGCGTAGTTGTACTCCTTGGCGTCGCCCTTCTTCATGGACGCAGCCAGAACTCCGACGGTCGCCGCGAGCAGAAGTGCCAAGGCGGCGCCGCCGCCGCGCGCCAGCCGGATCCGGCGACGACGATCCACGATGCGTCCCTTCTCAGAGGTCCACCTATGGGTACGGACGCCGGGCCGCCGCGGATCGATCTTTACTGCCGGTCGTGCCAACCTCCGTCGCCAGCTCGGAAAATAGACAAGAGTCATTGTGTCGCAGCGATGAACATGATTAATTCTCACTTAAGTCCGCCTCCGCTTTCCCGCTCGCTCACGGGAGACGCCATGCGCCTGCGACTTCTCGTCCTGATTCCCGCCCTTCTGGGCACGCTCCTGGCCGGCCGTCCCGCGATCGCGGCGGACCCCTCGGCCGCCCTGATCACCGTCGACGGCACCCGCTTCGTCGACAGCCACGGCCGGGAGGTCGTGCTGCGCGGCTTCAATGTCTCCGGCGAGGTCAAGCTGGCCGAGAAGGGCGGCCTCCCGTTCGCCGGCCCCGCCGACGCCCGCACGTCGGCGCTCGCGATGCGCAACCTCACCAACGCCAACACGGTGCGCTTCCTGCTCTCCTGGGCGGCCGCCGAACCGGCCCGGGGCGTCCTCGACACCGCGTACCTCGGCCAGGTGGCCGAGCAGGCCGGCGTCTTCGCCGATCTCGGGTTCGAGGTGCTCTTCGAATTCCACCAGGACCTCTTCTCCCGCTACCTGTTCAACGCCGGCAGTTGGTACACCGGCGACGGCGCGCCGAAATGGCTGGTGGCGGCGGGCGGCTATCCGGCGGAGAGCTGCGGCATCTGCGTCAACTGGGGGCAGAACATCACCCAGAACGCGGCGGTCCAGCAGGCCACGTACGACTTCTGGCACTCTCCTACCGAGTTCAAGTGGCAGGCCGAGCAGGTTCTCCGCTCCCTGCGGTCGGGTCTGTCCAGCAGCCAGTTCGCGCACGTGCTCGGTGTCGACCCCTGGAACGAGCCGTACGCCGGCACCTACGACAGCGGGCAGAACAGCCGCACCTGGGAACGGGACGTGCTGTGGCCGTTCTACCAGTCGTTCCGGGCCATGATGGACGGTGCGGGCTGGGTCGACCGGCCGGCGTTCGTCGAGCCGAACCTGTTCTGGAACGGCAACGTCTCCAACCAGCCCGGCGGCTTCCTCGACGCCGGGGCGATCGGGCCGCGCTACGTCTTCAACACCCACTTCTACGACCAGGCCGCGATCTCCGGCGTGCTGATGTGGGGCAAGGCCACCGATGGGCAGGAGAGCGACGACTTCGCCAAGATCCGGGACCGGTCGGCGGCGCTGTCGGCGCCGGCCATCGTGACCGAGTTCGGCCATCCGCTCGGCGGCTACACCTCGGACCAGGCGCCGAGCGTGGACAAGGCGATGTACCAGGGCATCGACTCGCGGCTGCCGGGCGCCCAGTGGTGGGGCGGCGTGGCCGCGTCGGGGCCGGTCCTGTCCGGCACGCAGTGGCACTGGGACATCTACAGCGGCCGCCACCAGGAGCTGATGAACGACAACCCGTCCAAGATCCAAACCGCCGGCGACGCCTGGAACGGCGAGGACTTCTCCGCGGTGGCCCTGGACGGCGCCGGCGCGGCATACCTGCGCCAGGACGCCCGCCTGCTCGACCGGATCTACCCGTCCGCGGTAGCCGGCCGGACCCTCGCCTTCGTTTACGAGGACCGCTCCCGCGACGGCAGCACCGTGCTGGCCTGGAGCCCGCCCCCGCCGAGCCTGCCGAACGTCAAAACGACCATCAACAGCAGCCGGTACGCCGTCCTGGTGTGGCGCTCCGGCGGGGACGGGGCCGCGACCGAGGTGAAGCTGCCGGCCGGCTACCGCAACACGGTCGTAGCCGACGTCGCCTACACGATCGCGGCGGACGGCCGCACGCTGTCGCTCTCCGGCGCCGGCCCGGCCGGCGTCGTGCACTACGCCCTGATCGCCGACTCCGCGGTCCCGTCATCGACCGTGCTGGCGGCGGCGAAGACCGAACTGGCCGGCTGGGCGGCGGCCGCATTCCCCGGTTGAGCGACCTCAGCGCTCGATGGCGATGAGGTAACCGCGGACCAGCACGACGACCTGGTCCGCGGTCACCGACAGGATGCGGAAGATCCGTTGCGGGACCTCGGCGGACCAGATCAGGCGGCCGGTCTCGATCTCCCAGATCCGCAGGTGGTTGTCGGCGCAGCCGGTGGCCACCAGCGGAACCCCGCCAACGGTGGCCGGCCGGATCTCCCAGACCCGGTCCGGATGAGCCAGGACCGGGCCGGCCGGCTCGCCCGAGGCGATGTCGGAGCAGACGACGTTGCTGCCCTCGGCGCTGAGCAGCGTAGCCCCGAACAGATCGAGCCTCCGGACCGCTCGGGGACCGGGCCGGTCCATGCCGTCGCTCTCGTGGTCGGCCGGCCCGGTGCGCCCGGCGAAGAGGCCGGGCGGGCTGATCTCGGCCAGGTCGCTGCCGTCGAACCAGCGGATGCCCCCGCCGTCGGTGCCGACCAGCACGACCGGGCGACCGTCGAGGCCGGCGATCGCCATCGAGGTCGGATCGAGGTTCGCTGTCGTCCGGGCCCGAAGCGTCAGCGTGGCCGCCTCCCAGACGCCGATGGCGCCGCCGAGGTCGACCGCTGCGATGAGCCCACCACCCGTGGCCGCCGCCGAGAGGAAGGTCGGAGTGAGCGGCTCGCCGGCGGTGCGGGTCGCGCCGGTGGCCAGGTCCACGGTGGTGGGTGCGAGCCGGATCAGCACCGCCAGCGAACCCGGGAGGTGCTGCAGCCGGGGATAGCCGCCGCCAAGGTCCACCCCGCCGCCGAGGTCCTCGAGCCGCTGCCCGTCCGCCGCGTCGAACACCTCCAGCGACCCGAGCTGCTCCTGCGCGACGATCACCGCCCGCCCGCCGATCGTGGTGGCGATCGCGTCCAGGAAGTGCGACCGGTCCGGCGCGTCCCGCGGCAGCGGATCGGTGAGCTCCAGCAGGTTGATCCGTCCTTCGCTGCTGCTGCCCTCCGCCGCGAGGACAAACGACCCGTGCACCGCGATCTCGTCGGCGTGGCCACCGAAGTCGGCGCGGACCGTGCCCGGCACGGTCCCGTCCCGCAGGTCCACGATCCGCAGGGCGGACCGTTCGGCGAGCACCGCCCGGCCGTCGGCGAGGAAAGCGGGCGCCGACCGCGGCCGCGTCGTGGTGTGGAAGTGGCCGACCAGCCCGGCCGTGGCCGGATCCCAGACGTTCACCACGCCGCCGTCGTCGACGGTCATCGCGCGTCGCTCGCCGCCCAGCGCCGTCCAGCCGGCGGTGGCGATGTCCGCGGTCCCGGCCACCTCGCTGATCAGCCGCAACCCGTCCAGATCGGAGAAGCACAGCTTCCCCGCGCCGGCGCTCAGGATGGTGCCGTCGGTGCTGATCGCGGTGGCGGAGACGTAACCGCCGTGCACCGCGCGCCGGGCCAGCAACCGGCCGTCGGCCAGCCGCCACTGCAGCAGATAGCCCTCATCGGTGCCGGTGACCGCGGTCCCGTTGCCGATGGCGAGGCTGCAGAGGTCGCCCGCCCGCCGGGGGATGTCGTCGGGGTCGGTGGCCAGCCGCAGCGCCCCGGTGGCGAGATCCCAGACGAGCACCCGTTCGCCGTCGATGGCGGTGAGGGTGCCGCCGCCGAACACGGCCTTCCAGTAGAAGGCGCCGGGCTTGCCCTCCAACTGCAGCCGCTGCGGCTCGCCGCCGTCCCGGGGGATGCGGTGGACACTGTCGCCGGCCAGCGCCCACGCGTAGGTGTCGTCCAGCGATACCGCGCTGATCAAGCAGTGGAGCAGGTGCGTCTGCCGCAGCGCCGGGCTCAGCGACTCACCGGCCGTCCACCGCGGCCGGCCCGGCCCGGGCTCCTCGACCCGCCGGCCGCCGCGCAATCGGGTCAGCATCCGCTCGAACGTATCCACGGCCTGGAATTCTGTCGTACCCCGCGGGCAGACTTCCACCATGGATCGAGACGAGCTGTGCACGGCCCTCGCCCACGTGCTCGACCAGGTCAAACCGGAGCGATATCGGCTGGTCGGCACCGGTGCGGCGCTGGCGCAGGGTGTCCGGCTTCCGACCGGAGACATCGACATCCTGGTCGAGCGGCGCAGCGACGTCGACCGGTTCGCCGCCGTTCTCGGCGGCACCGATCCGGTGTGGATGTCCGAGCCCCGGCAATACTTCACGCACACCTACGTCGGCGAGATCGAGGCGGGCATGAGCACCGTCGAGGTGCCGACCGAGTCCGACGGCTTCGAGTGCATCGGGCGCGGCCCCTGGGAGCATTACGTCAACGTCCAGGTGGGGGAGCACGTCGTCCCGGCGGTCGCCCTCGAGCTGAGGCTGGCTTCCGAGCTGGTCCGCGATCGTCCCGACCGTTACTCCGCCCTGATCGGGCACCTGCGCTCACACGGCGCCGACCTCGACCTCGCGGCCCGGGCGATGCGTGACCGCGGCCTGAGCGCGGAGCTGCGGAAACGGGTGATCGATGAGTTGGCGAGGGGAGGAGAAGACACTCCCGGCCACTTCTAACGTATATCGCACTGGGGGGCTTGCGGCAAGACCCCGGTGGTGACGGAGAATCGTCGGCCTCGGCCTGAAACCTGCCTAAAACGGGAGCTGACGACGTGAGTCCAGTTACTGCCAGTGCTTTTGATCTTGAACAGCACCCGGCCAAGGCCACCCCGGCGCTGATCGCTGCGGACGAGCGGCACTTCGCGGAGATCGCCGGCAGCGTCGAGCGGCTGCTGGCCGAGCTGGGCGGCCGCCTCGACGCCGTCCGCAAGGATGCCGCCGGCAAGGGGCGGCAGGCGGTGGACCGCGACCAGGAGGTGCGGCGGCTGAGCGCCCGCCTGCGCACCCTGCGCCGGTTCAGCCTCGACCTGTGCCTCGGTCGCATGGCCGGCCCGGACGGGCCCATCTACCTCGGGCGGCTCGGCCTCACCGACGGCGCCGGTCGCCGGCTGCTGGTCGACTGGCGCTCACCGGCGGCCGAGCCGTTCTTCGCGGCCACCCACGCCCACCCGATGGGTCTGAGCAGCCGGCGGCGATACCGCTGGACCCGCGGCCACGTCACCGACTACTGGGACGAAGCGTTCGGCCCGGTCGACGGCGCCGACAAGGCCCTCGACTACGAGTCCGCGTTCATCGCGAGCCTGGGCAACAGCCGCGACGCCCGGATGCGGGACGTGCTCGGCACCATCCAGGCCGACCAGGACGCGATCATCCGTGCGGGTTCCGGCGGCGCCCTGGTCGTCGACGGCGGTCCCGGCACCGGCAAGACCGTGGTGGCCCTGCACCGCACCGCCTACCTGCTCTATGCCGACCCGCGGCTCAGCCAGCGCCGGGGCGGGGTGCTGGTCGTCGGCCCGCACCAGCCGTACCTGAACTACATCGCCGACGTGCTGCCCAGCCTCGGCGAGGAGGACGTGCAGACCTGCACGCTGCGTGACCTGGTCGCCGAGGGCGCGACGGCCGGCCCCGAGCCCGACTCCGAGGTGGCCCGCCTGAAGTCCTCCGCCGCCCTGGTGCGGGCGATCGACGCGGCGGTCCGGTTCTACGAGGAGCCGCCGGCGGCGACGACGGTCAGCACCGACGAGGCCGACCTCCGGGTGACCGCCGGCGACTGGCGCGACGCGTTCGAAGCGGGCGAGGGCACCCCGCACAACGAGGCCCGCGAGCAGGTTTGGGACGAGCTGGTCGCAGGCCTCGGCCCCACGGCCGGACAAAACCGCGATCTGCGTACGGCGTTCAACCGTGCCTGGCCGATCCTGAAACCCGACGACCTGGTCGCCGACCTGTTCACGGTCCCGGCCTACCTGCGCAAATGTGCTCCCTGGCTGGCCCCGGCCGAAATCCGGAAACTCCAGCGCGCCGACCCCCGAAACTGGACCGTGGAGGACCTGCCGCTGCTCGACGCGGCCCGGCAGCGTCTCGGCGATCCCGAGGTGTCCCGGAAGAAGCGCCGCGACGACGCCACCCTCACCGCCGAGCGCAAGCGGATGGACCAGGTGGTCGACGACCTGCTCGCGGCGAACGTCCACGACGACGGCGAGGGCCTGTGGTCGATGCTGCGCGGCGAGGACATGCGCACGTCCCTGGTCGACGAGTCGGTGCTGACGGCCACCGACCCCGACCGGCTGGCCGGCCCGTTCGCGCACATCGTGGTCGACGAGGCCCAGGAGCTGACCGACGCCGAGTGGCAGATGCTCCTTCTGCGGTGTCCGTCCCGCAGCTTCACGATCGTCGGCGACCGGGCCCAGGCCCGGCACGGCTTCACCGAGTCCTGGCCGGAGCGCCTGGCCCGGATCGGTCTGGAGCGCGCCAAGGTGGCGTCGCTGACCATCAACTACCGCACCCCGGCCGAGGTCATGGCCGAGGCCGAGCCGGTCATCCGGGCGGTGCTCCCGGACGCCAACGTGCCGGCGTCGATCCGCAGCAGTGGCCTCCCGGTGGTGCACGGCGCGGTGTCCGAGCGCGACGACATTCTGGACGCCTGGCTCGCCGCGAACGCCGAGGGGATCGCCTGCGTGATCGGCGATCCGACCTGCCGGGCGACCGGCCGGGTCCGGTCGCTCACCCCGGAACTGACCAAGGGCCTTGAGTTCGACCTGGTGATCCTGGTCGACCCGGAGAACTTCGGCGCCGGCATCGAGGGCGCCGTCGACCGTTACGTGGCGATGACCCGGGCAACCCAGCAGCTGGTGCTGCTGCACACCACTACTTGACATTCTCCAGTACCTGCCTTTGTATAGGAGTGTGACCGAGACCCACGACCCACAGCTGCTGAAGGGGGTGCTGTCCCTGCTGCTGCTGCACCTGCTGGCCGAGCGCGAGTCGTATGGCTATGAGGTGGTGCAGCGGTTGCAAGCGGCCGGCTTCGCCGACGTGCTCGAAGGCAGCGTCTACCCGGCCCTGACCCGCCTGCAGCGCGAGGGCCGGCTGGCCACCCGCCTCGTGCCGTCACCCAGCGGCCCGGCCCGGAAGTACTACCGCCTGACCCCGGCCGGGCATGCCGCCCTTGCGAGCGGGTCCGACTCCTGGGCGCGGCACATCACCGCGGTCGACGCCGTGCTGTCCCGCCCCCTGCCCACACCAGCGGAAGGAAACTGACATGCTCGACCGACTGCGCATCGAACGTCTGGTCTGGAGTCTCGACCAGCAGCTCTACGACCTGCCGCGCGCCCAGCGCATCGCCACCCGCCGTGAGGTGCGGGCCAATCTGCTGGAGGCGGCCGGTGACGTCGGCGCCACCGAGGCTCTGCGCCGGGTCGGCGGCAGTCGCCGGCTTGCCGAGCAATACCTGGTGGCCGAGTTCGGCGACGGGCCGCGGCACTCGTGGATCGGCGCCGCCTACGCGGCGGCGACGATGCCGCTGCTGCTCAACTTCTTCCTCGGCGAGGCCGCCGGCTCCTTCCGGGACGGGGTGACCGCCGCCGACCCGCACGCCACCGGCGCCTTCACCTGGTCCGGAGTGAGCTGGCTGCAGTCCGCCACCACGTTCACCTTCAGCAACGGGGCGGCGGATTCGCACGGCGGAGCATGGACCCCGCTCACGTACGCCCTGTGGATCCTCGTCACGGTCGGTTTCGGCCGGCTCTGGCGGGTGCGCCTGCGCCGCCGCGCGGCCGTCGCCACCGCCTGACCGCCGCTACCGGCCGGATTCGCCGAAGGCGGCCGCGAGAGCCTCCGCGATCAGGCCGGCCAGGTCGGTGCGTCCGTCGTCCCTGGCCCACCGCGCCAGCGCGATGTGCATGGCGGCCAGGCAGACGCTCGCCGCCGCCTCGGCGCGGAACTGGGCTTCCGGGTCGGCGGCGTCGATGTCCAGACCGTCCGCGATGGCCTGTTGAAGGACGTATTGATTGTCCAGGTGCCGGGCGCGTAACGCGGGCGTCGAGATCTTCAGCCGCAGGCGGGCCAGCAGGAACCGGTCGGTCGTCATCCGGGCCGAGTCCACGAGCGCCGTGCCGATCCGCTGCGCCAGTGTCCGGCCGGCCGGCGTCGCGGCGATCCGTTCGGCCACCAGCGGGCCGTTCTGGTCGGCCAGCATCAAGTCTTCCTTGGTCGGGAAGTGCCGGTAGACGGTCATCGGGGGACGCCCGCGGCGTCGGCGACATCGTTCACGGTCGTGCTGTCGTACCCGCGGTCGGTGAGCAGCCGCACCGCAAGGGCCTGGATCAGGCGCTGCGTCTCGAGCCGTCGTTGCTCCCGCCGGCGCGGCGGCGACGCTCGGCGAGATCGAGCGGGCCGGTGGCGCGGACCATGCTGGCCGGGCGGAGCTGGGTGGCGACGGCGACGGCGACACGTTGTTCGCCGGGGTCGAAGCGGCCCTGGCCGGGCGGCCGCTGGACATCCTCGTCAACAAGGCGGCGGCGCCGCCCGCGGGCCCGCGGGGCGCGACGACCCGGGCGCAATTCGACCACCTGTTCGCGGTGAACGTGCGAGCGCCGTACTTCATAGCGCCGTACTTCATCATCGAACGGGCCCGCCCCTGCTCTGCGACGGCGGCCGGATCATCACGATCTCGTCGGCGGCGGCCCGGATGCCCAACGCCACCCAGACGTCGTTCGCGGTGAGCAAGGGCGCGGTCGAGACCGTGAGTCGAATCCTCGCCAATCAACTGGGCGCCAGGGGCATCACGGTCAACGCGGTCACGCCCGGCGCCACCCGCACCGCCACCAACGGAGCGGTCTTCGACACGCCGGGCTTGGCCCACCTGACCACCGGCATGACGGCGCTCGACCGGCTCGGCACTCCCGGCGACGTCGCCGACGTGGTGGCGTTCCTCGCCTCGGACGCCGGCCGCTGGGTCACCGGTCAGGTCATCGACGCCGGCGGCGGCCTGTTCTCGGCCCGTACGCCGTTAGAGGGATTGCCAAATAGCGCGTATTGCCAGGTAGCCGGGCGGATGTCGGCCGCCGCGCCATGGCGAGCAGGATTTATAGGCCGGCGTGCGCTTGCGGCGCTAAGGAAAACTTCGAAGTGTGTCCTTCTCGCGATTGTCCCGATGCGGCGCTGGCTCTAACCTTGGCCGGTCCGTCGGCCGCTGCCCGCCCTCGGCGGGCAGCCGGGATCCTCGTGCCCGGCAACCGCGCCGGCTCTTCCCTGCATGCCGCGCTTGTCGACCGGGTGAGCGGCGTGGGAGGCACTCATGACCATCAGCTCGTCTTTCGAACGGCCCGATGTTGTCGCTAGGCTAGGGCGGTCCAGGCGTCGTCAAGGAGCCGGGGGTTTATAGTGCCGAATTTCTTTCTGAGTTCGGCGGCCGGCGACGACGATCCGTACGTTCGGCAGTTCTTCGATGATCTCCGAGACCGGGTGTCGGCCGCCAGTTCCGATCACGGTGCCGATCTGTCCTTTCTCGGCACGGCCGGAAATCGGGACACCAGCTTCCCGCCCGACATGCTGTTACGGCTCGCTTCGTGCGACGTCTTCGTGGCGCTGACCTCGCCACGTTATTTCCGCAACGCGACCTGCGGCCGGCAGTGGGAGGTCTTCGCGCGGCGGTTCGGGCCCGGTGACGACCGGTCGGCGATGATTCCGGTCGCCTGGTCCATGGACGCTGTGGTGCCGGACTTCGTCGGTGTCCCGTTGGCCGCGCCGCCGCGGGATGCGCCGCGCGGGCTGCGACGGCTGATCCGTCTGCGCGGCCATCGATCCGAATACGAGTCCTTCCTCGACGACCTGACGCAACGGATCGTCGCCGTCGGCGAGGCTGCTCCGGCGCCGGCCGCTGATCCGGTTGCCGACTTCTATGCCGTGCCCGACGCTTTCTTGTCGTCCACAGTGGATCTGCGAGTGCACTTGATCGTCGCTGCCGCGTCTCGCGAGGAGATGGATCGGGTCCGCAAGGATCTGGCCTATTACGGCGCCGAGGCCCGGGACTGGGCGCCGTACCTGCCGGAGGTTCCCGGGTCGTTGGCGAGCCGAGCCCGGCTGCTCGCCGCGGACCAGGCGCTGCAAGGCGAAGTGGCGGCCCTTGACGACGTTCTCGATCGCATCGAGAGGGCACGGGTCTCCCACGAGATCGTGGTCATCCTCTGTGACTGGTGGTTAACGCAGCTTGATGCGTACCGGAACATCCTGGCCGAGATCGATCGCCGTGGGCTGGGCGAAGCCGTCGTGCTGATACCGGCGAACCGCACTGACCGTGAGTCCATGGAAAACCTTGCGGAACTCCGCTTCGGACTGCGGACCACCTTCAAGCAGAGTTGGCGGCAGTCGCAGGCGCTCCTGCACCGGGACATCGGAACCGGGGAGGCCTTCGACGCCGACCTTGCCGGCGTTCTCGAGGAAGCCCGCAACCGGCTGTTCCGCACCAGCGGACCCCGGCCCGGCGGCGATGAAACGATGATCGAGCGGCCGATCCTCCATGGCCCGTGATGGCGCGGGGAAAGTACACTGAGTGATCGACTCCTCACGATCAATCGTCCTCGGGAGAAGGCACGTGGGATCGTCAGTCACCCAGCCCCACTTCTTCATCAGTTACGTGCACGACTCTGGTGAGGACGACCGGCATGTCCATCGGTTCTACGCGGATCTGAACCATGATGTGCTGATGTTCGCGGGCCGCAGGCAAGGCGAGTCGGCCGGCTTCTGCGACTCCTCGATCAAGCTCGGCCAATTGTGGTCCCCGACGCTCATCGAGAGCCTCAGCACGGCGCAGGTCTTGATTCCGCTGATGAATCCGGCTTACTTCACGAGTGCGGCATGCGGCAAGGAGTGGGCGATCTTCGTCTCGCGCCTCGCCCGCAGCGGCCGACTCGACTCGCCGGACTCGTCGATCATTCCGCTCCTCTGGGTGCCGATGGAGCTGCCCACGATCGCCTTGCCGTACCAGTTCAAGGAAGCCGCCTTCGGCGTCGCGTACGAGCGGGTCGGACTGCGGGCGCTGATCCGCGAGGAGCGGCGCCGCGACGACTATCACGCCTTTGTCGAGCGGCTCGCCCAGCGGGTGGTCACTCTCAGTAGAACCGCGCCGGTCGTCGAGGCTCCGGATCGCCCGGGCTTCGACGACGTCATCTCCGCCTTCACCGCGCTGCCCGGGCCGCGCCTGAACGGAAGCACCGGTCCGGGCGACGCGCCGGCCCGAAACCGGCCCCCGATGTCCACTCGAATCGACCGACCTATCCTCAATACCAATCTCCCCGAGGACCCCCGATGAGCGTCAGCGCCGACAGCGGCCCCGCCGGCCGGATCATCACCTTCTACAGTTACAAGGGCGGAACCGGCCGCACGATGGCGCTCGCCAATGTCGCATGGTTGCTCGCGACGAATGGCTACAAGGTGCTGACCATCGACTGGGACCTCGAGTCGCCGGGCCTGCACCGCTATTTTCACCCCTTCCTCCGGGACAAGAACCTGCGCAATTCCGAGGGCATCCTCGACCTCGTCCGCAAGCATTCCGAGTCCACCCTGCGAGCCGCGGATCCGGGCCCGACCTCGGTGCAGATCCACGAGTACGCCGCCTCCCTGGAGTGGGATTTCCCGCGCGGTGGCCTGCTCGACTTCGTGCCCGCCGGGCGGCAGGATCTGGGGTACACGGAGGCGGCGAGCACCTTCGACTGGGACACGTTCTGGCGTAAGCGTCAGGGGCGTCAGCTCCTGGACGCCCTGCGTGTGGACATGGCTCGTCACTACGACTTCGTGCTCATCGACAGCCGAACCGGCACCAGTGACACTGGCGGCATCTGCACGGTGCACCTGCCGGACACGGTGGTCAACTGCTTCACGCTGAATACGCAGAGCGTCAACGGGGCGGTGGCGATCACCGCGTCGATCCGCAAGCAGGCGCCGGAGATAACGGTGCTGCCTCTGCCGACCCGCATTGAGGACGGTGAGAAGGCGAAGCTCGAGCGCGGTCGGGTGTTTTCGCGCAGCAGCTTCGAGCCTTACCTCGGCTTCCTGGGTGGCCGCCCCGCCGACGAGTACTGGAACAGCCTGGAAGTCCCTTATATCCCGTATTACGCGTACGAGGAGATCTTGGCGGTCTTCGGCGATATACCCCGTCAGAACGGTCCGCTGCTAGCTCCGTACATGAATCTGGCGTCCCGGATCGCCGGCGCCAGCTGTCCGGCGGTGGTGATCCCGGAAGTGGATCGCAGCCGGGTGTTACGCGCTTTCGAGCAGTCCGCTCCCCAGCAGAAGCGGACGATCGTGGTGGCGTACGCCCCGCTCGACCGCATCTGGGCGGAATGGTTGCGTGATCGTCTTCGCGGCACCGCGCACCGGGTAATCCTGCAGAGCGTTCGCGAGTCCGTGCCAGACGTCGACGCCCTCGACCACCTCCTGGTGATCTACTCCCGAGATCTGGTCGCCCGCGAGGGTGGCCTGCGACTGCTCCGGACCGCCCGCGACCGCATCGTCCAGGGTGAGGAAAACCTGGTAGCGGTGCTTCGCGTGGACGCGACGGCGTTGGAGAGCCGGGTTCCGGCGCGGGTGCTCGTCGACGTGATGGGCGCGAGCGAGGATCGTGTCCTCGAGTCGGTGTCGGCAGCCCTGGCGCTCGACGCGGCAGGCCTGCCGAGCGCCCGGCAGGAACCGGGCGAGGTGCGCTACCCAGCCGACCTTCCGCCCCATTTCCAGGTGAGCCTCACCCGCAACCCGCGGTTCTCCGGCCGGGGCGGCGTCATCGAGAACATCCGGGAGCGTCTGCTCGGCAGCGAGGCGAGCGGCGCCCGGCTGGCCCTGATCGGCCTGCCCGGCGTCGGCAAGACCCAGACCGCCCTGGAGTACGTCTACCGCTTCGCCGCCAGCTACGACGGCATCTGGTGGATCTCGGCCGGCCAGCCCGGCCGGGTGCGGATCGCCCTCGCCGAGATCGCGACGAAGCTGTCCCTGCCGGGCGGCACCGTCGAGGAGCAGATCGCCGCGGCCCTGGAGGCGTTCCGCCGTGCCGTCCCGGTACGCCGCTGGCTCGTGGTCTTCGACAACGTCGATGCCCCGGCCGATCTTGAAGGCTTGCTGCCGTCCGGCCCCGGCCACGTACTGGTGACCTCCCGTAACCCCCAATGGGCCAACGAGCTCGACGCTGTCGACGTGGGGGTCTTCAAGCGGGCCGAGAGCGTCGAACTGCTCGGCCGCCGCGTCGAGAACCTCGGCCCGGCCGACGCGGACCAGTTGGCCGGCCGCCTGGGCGACCTCCCGCTGGCGCTCGAACAGGCCGGCGGCTGGCTGAGCAGCACGGCCATGGCCGTCCCGGACTACCTCGAGCTGCTCAACCGCAGCACCGCCGAGGCGATGGGCGAGAGCGCTCCGGCCGCCTACAACCAGACCGTCGCCTCCACCGTCGGGGTCGCCTACGACCGGCTGGCCCAGACCAGCCCGGCCGCGACACGCCTGATCGAGCTTCTTGCATTTATGGCGCCCGAAGTCATCCCATATCGCATGATTAGTAATAAACAACTGACCGTTTTGCTCGCTCCGATCGACCAGCGGATGTACGACCCAGCGCGACACGGATCGTTGATTCAGGACATCGGGCGTCTCGGGCTCGCCCGGGTCGACGCGGGCACGAACGAAGGGAAACCCGCCCCCGGGAGGCGTGGCGTCGTGGTCCATCGGCTGACGCAGGATATCGTCCGGTCGCGCTTGTCCCCGGCAGACCAGGACGAGCGCAGGAGGGAAATCCAGAGCGTGCTGGCAGAAGCGGACCGGGGAAACCCGGACAACCTCGAGAACCGGGCGGCCTACGAGGCTATCCGCCCGCACCTCGAGCCCAGCGGCGCGCTCACCTCCGACCGCCCGGAGACCAGGCAGCTGGTCATCGACATGACTCGTTACCTCTTCATGCGCGGTGACTTCAAGGGCTGCCGGGATCTTGTCGAGGCCACCCTCGACGAATGGCTGCCCCGCTTCGGCCCCGACGACGTGTGGGTGCTGCGGCTGAAGCGGACCCTCGCCCTTGTCCTCCGCGAGCAGGGCCATGAGGCCGAGGCGTACGACATGAACGCCGACAGCCTCGAACGTCTTCGTCGTACACAGGGCGACGAAGACCCGTACACCCTCTCGACCGCCACGATCTTCGGCGCAGATCTCCGCGCCCGTGGCGAGTACGAGAAGGCGGTCAGCCTCGACGAGCAAACCCTCAAGGGCTACCGCCAGGTCTATGGCGATGATCACCCCGAGACTCTCAACGCGGCCAGCAACCTCGCTGTCTCCCTGCGCTTCGTCGGTGACTTCGAGCAGGCAGCCGAGCGGGACCGTGACACGCTCCAACGCCGTCGCGAAGTGCTTGGCTCACGGCACTTCTTCACACTAAGTTCGCAGGAGAACCTCGGCACCGACCTGATCGAATTGGGTGAGCTCGTGCCGGCACGCAACCTCCTCGAGGAGGCCTACGAGGCGACGCGGACGGACTACGGAGAGGACCACCCGCGAACACTGCGGATCGCCAACACCTACTCGGTCGCTCTTCGTCGCCTCGATGAGGTGATGAAGGCCGCACAGGTCATCGACGACGCGGTCCTGCGGGCCGTAGCCGTCCTGGGGCGTCAGCACCGCTCCACCCTCACCAACCGGCTGGAACAGGCGGATGTGCGCTGGGCGGAGAAACGGATCAACGAGGCACGCGAGGTCGGGGAAGACGTCTATGCCGACTTCCGGAAGTTCCGGGGGGAGCACCACCCTGACACCATCACCGCCGGGAACGACCTCGCCATCTTCCGGCGGTTGTCCGGTGACGTGCCTAGTGCCCTGACGCTTGCTGAGCAGACGTTCGAGCTTCTCGACAACTTGTTCCGTCCGGGCCACCCCTACACCCTCGCAGCCATGATCACGCTGGCCAACGCCCAGTTCGCGGATGGGTCGCATCATCTGACTCAGGAAACCGACACCGGCGTGCTACAGCGGGCGCGCCGGACCTTCAAGGATTCACATCCGACCGTTCTCGTCACGATGGTCAACTGGGCCGTCAGCCACCGTGGAATTGACCCCGACACAGCCACCCGTAGACGGGACGAGGCGCTGCGAATGCTCGAGGAGACCCTGGGGCAGCACCACCATTGCACCGCTGCCGCCCGCGATTGGCAGCGCATCGACCAGGACATCGCGCCGTTCCAGGTCTAGCGCGTCGTCAGGCCGGCTGGCCGCTCAGCCACGTGTGCAGGGCGGTCAGGCCGGGTCTTCGGCCCTTGTCGCCGAGCCGGTCGAAGACAGCTCTCAGCAGTTCCGGTCGCCGGTAGGAGAACGCCGCCGCACCCATGTGCGCGTGCAAGGCGACGGCGGCCGCGGTCCACTCGCGATCGTCGTCGGGGAAGGGCACAAGGCGAAGGGCGGTCTCATGATCGCCGTCGAGAAGTGCGCACTCGGCCTCGGTCGCACGCGCGCGTCCCGCTTCACCCCAGGCGGCTTGCTCCTTGAGAAGCTCGGTCAATTCACTCGACGCGGATCCGGCCACGACGGTGGGTGGTTCGAAGGCAGGGACGGCGGCCCCCGCGGCCCAGGCAGCCGCGAGCGTGGCGACGTCGGCCGGCTCGGGACGGTGGTGGGCGAGACGCCAGGACACCTGTGCGGCGGCGGTGTAGAGCCGAACGGCCGTCGGCGTCGGCGTCTCGTCGCGCCACGTCGCGAGCGTGGCGTCCAGGGCGTCGAAGAAGACTTCGCCCACCGGGGTCAACTCGCCCGAGCTCAACAGTTGGTCGAGGGCGTAGTTCACCTGGTCACGCCAGGAGTAGTAGCGGAAGTCGGCGCCGTCCCGGCGTGACCGGCGGGCGCGCCAGAAGCCGGCCACTGCGGTAAAGGCATAGACGCCCTGCATCAGGGCCTCTGCCGGGCGTGGATCCGGCCGCCACGGGGCGTGGTAGCGTGCCCGGCCGCCAGCGGTGCAGAGGTCGACGAGGTCTAGCAGAGCGCCCAACTTCTCGTGCTGAAACTCGTGCACCATGAGTTCGGCGAGGGTCTGTGGATCGTCGGGTATCGAGAAGCCCAGAGCGCCGAAGCATCCGCGGGCGGAGGCGCTCACCTGAGACGCGCCGGCCGGGGCTCGCAGCGGCACCAGCGCACGGAGAGCAATCCGCATGCCCGCCGCGTGTATGGGCTGTTCGTCGTCCAGAATCTGCCAGGCTTCGCGTACCAGCCGGTCGAACCGGGCCGTGCCGGACGGGGGTAGCGAATTCAGCGGCGCCGCCGAAAAGCGGTCCCGGAGCGGGTCCGCATCGACGATTTCCAGCGTGTGGCCGGGCAGTTGGACGAGGTGGGCGGGACGCCAGCCGGCGCGGTTCTCGTCGCCGGGTACCGGCAGTTCGAGTGCTTCCCCGATCGTCACGGTGGTGCCGTCGCTCTGCACCGGCACCTGAGCTGGGCCGACGCCGATCGCCGTGCCGATCCGCGGAAGCACAAGATCTGGCCCGGCACAGGGGACGACTATCTCGAAGGGGAGGCCCGCCGAGATCGCGATGGCAGCGGCTAGCGACCCCAGACCTTCCGCAGCCCGGGCGGCGACCGGCTCCTCGAGGCGGCCACCGGTCAATGCGGGTACCAAGGTCGTGAACCAGGCACTAAGGAACGGATAGCGCAGCAGGTCGACTCCGGCGTGGGGAGACGCGCGATCTATCTCGATCACGAGCGAGAGAGCATCCTGGAGCGCGGCAGGCAGATAGTCCCGTCGTTCGGCGGCGGCGAGAAGGCAGAGGCGGCGGCCGGAGAGTTGTGCTTCGGTCAGCAAACCGATGGCGTCCGGTGAGCCGCCGCCCCCGGCCAGGCTGCGGAACTGTTCGTCGGTCAGCGCGTACTCCCGCACTCAGCGCTACCTTCCGAGAGCCTGGACAGCGTCGCCGACCCGGCCTCGAATGTGGGTGATCAGGTGGTAAAGGTCGCGGCAGTAGACCGACGGGTGGGCGAAGCCGAAGTCGGGGCCGAAACGGTGCGAATATTGACCACCTCCGCAGACAGAGGATATTGGGCATATCTGGCATCCGGATCCCAGGTTCTCGACCACCCGCCGGGTGGCTCGCACCGCGGGGTGACGTGCGGCTTCATCAAGGGAATGGAGGTGCACCGACATCCCCAGCGCGCCAAGGCCGGGAGCAGTGGTCTTCAGCGCATCGGTGACCTCGAGGCTCCCGTCGGTCTCCACCGTGATCGCCGCCGGCGAGTCAAGACCGACGGCCTCGGTGTCACTGGCGCCGCCGAGAGCAAGCATGACGATCGACTCGAACAGCCGGATTCCGGTCTCCCGGACCGGCGAGTCGAACCATCGATCGAAAACCTTGATGAGCCACTCGGCGTACGGCGTTGCCGCCGGATCATGGCCGGGCGGCCGGTGGACCCAGTTGGCCAGTGGGAGCAGGAGGTCGAGACTCGGCGGTTCGAGGGTCAGTAGGTCCTCGTACACCTGAATCGGGTCGTTGGCGAGGTCGACCGCGCAGAGCAAGCCGGTCCAGACGCCGTCGGCCGCGCGCAACCGCGCGATGCCGGCTTCGACAAGAGCGAAGCTGGGCCGTCCATCGGCGAAGCGGCGGTGTTGGTCGGTCGCGGCACGTCCACCGTCGAGGCTCACCCCGACGCCAACCTGATGTCGGCTGAGGACATCGAGGAGGTGATCGTCGACCAGGGTGCCGTTGGTCTGTAGCGTGACGTCGACCGTGGTATCCGCCGGGATGCCGCACCGCACCGCCTCGATGACGTCGGTGATCACTGACGGCCCGGCCAGCAACGGCTCGCCGCCGTGAAGGACCAGGAAGATCTTTTCGATTTGGTGGTCGCGGGCGTGGTCCCCGATGCGCGCCGCAAGGGCCGCGATCGTGCGCGCGCTCATGACCATGGGCCGGTCGCGCCAGCTCTGGTCGACGTGGTGATAGACGTAGCAGTAGTCGCACGACAGATTGCACCGGCTGTGTATCTTGACGACGAACTGCCGAAACGGCTCGACGGGTGCCGCCAGGTTCGGCCTCCTGCCAGGCATGCCCAGGTCGGTGGCAACCATGGGAGGTCAGGAGCGGCGCAATGGCGCGGCGTTGAAGGCGGCGACGCTCTCCTGCTTTCCGGAGGCGGCGCGCTCGATCACCCGGCGCAGGCAGTGACCGAGCGCCGTGTCGCCAGCTTCCCGCAGGGCCAGGAGTTGGTCGAGCGGCACGTCGGCCACGCGCACGAGTCCGGTCTCGATGGGCGTGGCGTTGGGTGGCGTCATCGCTTCTCGCTTTCGTCGCCTGTGCCGGGACGGGGATTTGGGCACACGGGTCGCCGGTGGGTCAACCAGCTTTTCGCGAAACGTACCGCTTCGCGAATTGAGAAAAGGTGACTCGTCGCTGCGCCGACCACCCCTCGACGTACAGAGCCGTCCTTATCGTACGCAGCCTCGTACGCGGCTCCCAGGTCACCGAAATCGTGATCATTGAGTGCGGTCGTTTCGTATCCTACCCACTCGCGTCCGTTTTCGGTTCGGACGACGGCGGTCAGCTGTACGACGGATGGGTTCGGCAGGCGTGACTCCGCGAGGTGGAATGCGGTGCATTTCTCGAAACCGACGCCGAGGAGCAGCACTCTTGCGTCAGCGCGCTCCAGAGCGACCAACGGCGAGCCGTCGCCGAGCAGGGATTCGAGGTCGTGCCGGGCCATCAGCGCCTCGGCCGCCGGACCGACCGCGGCGAACGAGGTCAGCGGGTGTCCGCTCCGGACGGAGCCCGGCCAGGTCCGGATTCGCTCCGCGAGCACGCCCATGCCGGCGCTGGGCGTCAGGTCCGGTTCGAAGGCGGGAAGGTGCGCACGAACCGTGTCCCACCACTCTTGCGGGACTACGCAGTGTGACCATCGGCTGGGATCGCGGTTATCCGGCGTCTGAGCCGGCACGACGATCGTCCCGGCCGGCCCGACCGCATCGATCAGTGCCTGGACCAGCACCGTGGCACCGCCACATATCCAACCGATCGACCGCAGCGAGCTGTGCACGAGCAGCACGTCACCGGACCGGACGCCGAGGCACGTGAATTCTCGCGTGAGTGATTCACGTGTCCTCGGTGGTCTGTCGGATGACATCATCACCGACTCCTTACTTGTTCTTGCCAAGCCCGTTCTCGCACTTCACGGCGATGCCTTTATCGTCGTTTACCCGACGGGTGCCGAGCCCGGTTCTGCCATCTCCACACACAAGTTGACGACTATTGGCATCGGGCCTTCCAATGGACTTCCAACATCTGGCAAAACTTGACGTCTGTTGGCGCACCACGCTGACGAACGGGGGCTGATTGTGGCGACGGCACCTAAGCCGGGCGCCGTCGCCGACGGTCCTATGGGCGATCTTCTAGGCGCCCTGCACGAGTTGTACCGTGCGGCCGGAAAGCCAGGCGCGCGGCGGATCAGCGCGGCCATCCGGGCCCGCGAGGACATGCGCGACACCGTCAGCCACGAGACGATCGGCGCCATGCTACGCGGCAGTGGCCTGCCGAAGTGGGTGAAGGTCGAATGCGTGGTCCGGCAACTCGCCGAGTGGTCGGTGACCGGACATGATCCCGATCAGGAGGTCCGTCGTTTCCACCAGCTCTGGCTGACGGCGGACGACGATCCCGGCACCGCCGTTCCGGACCGCGTGCGCAACGACTTCGTCGTCCAGCCCCGCCCGGTTCCGGCACCGCCGGTTCCGTCCGTGTCCACCGGCGCGATGCTGACGAATGTGCCCGCACCGGCCGGTCATTTCACCGGCCGCCAGGAGCTGCTCGCCGAGATCAGAGCCGTGCTGACCGGCCCCAGCCGGATGCCGCTGTCGCTGGTTGGCCTCGGCGGTGTCGGAAAGACCCAGCTCGCATTGCAGTACGTCAACCAGTGGGCAACCGAGTACGACGTGCTGTGGTGGGTGCCAGCCGAAGATCCCTCACAAGCGATAGCCGCCATTGCCGCCCTCGGCGAGCAATTGGGCATCAATCCCTCCAACGACATGCGGCAGACCGTGCGCGACGTGCTCACCGCGCTCGAAGCGAGTGCCCTGCGCTGGCTGATGATCTACGACAATGCCGATCAGCCGCAGGATCTGACTGCGCTCCTCCCAGCAGCGGGCGGTCAGGTACTCGTCACGTCGCGCAACTACGCCTGGGCGTCGGCGGCAGGGACTCCGTTCAGTGTTGGTGTCTTCTCCCGCGACGAGAGCATCGCCTTCATGCGCGAGTGGGGCGTTACCGCACCCGCCGACGACTGCGACACCCTTGCCGACCAGTTGGGTGACCTCCCGCTAGCCGTTGATCAGGTTTGCGCGATGCAGACCGCGACGGGCATGCCGCTGGGAGAGTACCTGCGATTGTTCGCCGAGCATCTCGACGAGCTGCTGGCGGCCGGGCTCCGGCCGGGCTCGCGGACCACAACCGTGGCCACGTTTGTCAACGTCGCCGCCGGGCGGCTCCGGTCGGAGTCCGTTGCGGCGTCGCAACTGCTGGAACTCCTGGCCTTCATGGCGCCCTCGCCGGTGTCGATCTATCTGCTGCATCGAGGGCGTGGCGCCGAGGTCACCGCGCCGCTCGGCCGCCTGCTCTACAACACCGGTGAGCTGAGCAAACTGGCGCTGCAACTGAGCCGGTACGGCCTCGCCCAGGTGAGTGACGATGCGCAGCAGATCCAGATGCATCGACTGGTGCAGCTCATGGTTCGGGAGGGCTTGAGCGAACAGTACGCCGACGTCCGTCGCCTCGACGTTCATCGACTGCTCGCTGCGGCCGGCCCCGGGAAGCCCAGCGACTCGAGCACCTGGCCGCAGCACGGTGAGATCGGTCCGCACCTGGTCGCTTCCGGCGCGATGTCTTCCACCGAGATGGCGGCGCGGGAGGGCGTTGTCGATCAGATCCGGTATCTGGAGCGGATCGGTGATTTCGAGGCATCCGCACGGTTGGGGCGGACCGCCGTTGACTCCTGGCGGGCAGATGGCGGGCTTGGGCCGGAGCACATGTTCACGATTCGTGCCACCCGCAATCTCGCGAACGCGCTGCGATCGCTCGGCTCGTACGATGAGTCACGCAATATGATTGTGGACCTGATGGACCTGCTCCGGGGTAGTGACAACTACGGCCCGGATCATCCCGAGACTCTCGCGACGGCTGCCGTCCTGGCGTTCTACTTGAGATTCGCGGGGGAGTTTCAGGAGGCCTTGGCAGAGGACAGTCGTCGAGTCGAGGTCCTGCGACGGTTACATGGTTCTGAGGACACACGCACGACCGATGCCATCGGCAACCTCGCGATCAATCTCAGATGGCTCGGCGACCCAGCGGCTGCTCTTGAACAAGACGCGGCGCTGGTGAGGACGCTCAGCAAGATTGTCGGTCCGGGGAACGAGCGCACGCGTGTCGCCGCCCGAAACCAGGTGTGGGACCTGCTCGGTCTGGCGCGGTTCGGCGAAGCGGTCGGCTTTCAGCGCCGGAACATTCCCCGCCATAACGCCAGTGACATCGTGCTGGCTGAGCGGGCGGTCGCCGTTGGGTTGAGGAAACTCGGGCGGTTTGACGAAGCGCTGCAGACCGCTGCCGACGTTTATCGCACCTGCCAAAACCGATACGGGCCCGACAACCACCTGACCCTGGCATCGATCATGACCTATGCAAATACGTTGCGTTCCGTCGGGGACGGAATGGGTGCCCGACGGCTGGCGACCGAGGCGCTCGACCGGTACCGACGGCTGTTCGGGCCGCAGAATCCGCTCACCCTCGCCGCCTCGACGAATCTGGCCGTCGTGTTACGAACGCTGGGCCAATGGCGGGAGGCGCACAACATCGACGAGCTGACGCACGAGCAGACGGCACGGAAGCTCGGGCCTGATCATCCGCATACGCTGGTCACCGCGATCGGGCTCGCCAGCGATATGGCGCACCACCACCTCGATAAGGAAGCCATCGCCCTGGGTGCCGAGACCCTGGATCGCTTACGGCAGATTCGGGGCGACGAGCATCCGGAGACCTGGATGTGCGCCGCGAACCTCGCGCTCGATCGGGAGGCGTCCCGGCGGGAGGTCGCCGACCGGCTTGCCGCGCTGCTGGGGGCCGATCATCCCGACGTCCGGGCCGCTGTCGCCGGGAAGCGGCTGGAATGCGACATCGAACCGCCGCCGACCTAGGCGTCTCTCGCCGTGACCGCCGGTGGCCGGTCCCGCACCACGTCCCACACCGCCTTGCCGCTGGCCAGGTAATCGCGGATCCACTTCGACGTGTGCAGCGTCCACGAGCAGTGGCACGGCGCCACCACGCCGTCGGCGTCGATGTCCAGGTGGCGGCAGAGCGTCACGGCGCGGTCGACGTGGTAGGACTGCGTGACCACCAGGGCGCGCCGCACTCCGAAGACGTCGCGGGCGCGGATGCACGAGTCGTAGGTGTCCAGGCCGTAGGGGTCCTGCACGATGCGGTCGGCGGGCACGCCCAGCCCGACCAGGTAGCCGGCCATGGTCGCCGGTTCGTCGCCGGAATCGCCGTGGCCGTCGCCGGAGACCAGTAGCGTCCGGGCCTGGCCGCCGGCCACCAGTTGCGCGGCGGCTTCGAGCCGGCCGGCCAGGCGCGGCGACGGTTTGCCGTCCACCACCTCGGTGCCGAGCACGATCGCGACGTCGGCGACGGGTGCGTCACTCACCGCGTACACATGGCCTCGGGCGGAAAGCGAGGTCCACGCCCAGGGTGAGCTGACAAAGATCGCCGTGGCGATAGCTGCGACGCAGGTCAGGCGTTTGATCTTCATGACGGAGCCGAGCGTAGCCGCCGCGCGCGACCGGCCAAACTGGTATACATCGATGCATGGGGAACGATGACTGACACCAATGTGCTCGCCGTTCAGCAATGGGTGAACGCTGCCTACCAGTCCGCGCCCGGTTACCTCCGCTGCCCGGAGGACGGCTCCACCGGCTGGGCGACCGTGCTCTCGCTGACCCAGGGCCTGCAGTTCGAGCTGGGCATCACGCCGACGGTGCAGAACTTCGGGCCGGGCACGTTCGCGGCGGTCAAGAAGCGCAACCTGCTGCCGATCGCCGAGACCAACGCCAACCTGATCCGCATCTACAACGCGGCGCTCTGGTGCAAAGGTTACTGGGCGTCGAGCGACCTCGGTGTGTGGAGCGACCAGTCGCAGTCCTCGCTGGCGCAGCTGTTCGAGGATGCCGGTCTCGTCTACGGCAGCCAGGCGTGGCCGCACATCTGCAAGGCCCTGATGCGGATGGACCAGTTCCGTCTCGTCGGCACCGGTGACCTCGCCGTGCAGCGGCTGCAGCAGCGGCTCAACTCGCGATACACGGTCGGCCTCGGCATTCCCGCGATGAGCCTGGTCCCGTGCGACGGCGTGCCCTCCCGCGACCTGCAGAACGGCCTGCTGATGGCGGTCCAGTTCGAAGTGGGCGTGGACCTCACCGCGATCAACGGCTATTTCGGGCCGGGCACCCAGGCCGGCCTGCGCAGCAAGGGCACAGTCGTGCCGCTCCCGGCCGACCTGCGTTACCTGTTCCGCTCGGCCTGTTACCTCAGCTCCCCGGTGCCGCCCGGCGTGGAATACGCCGCCGGCGACATCGACACCGGCGACGAGACGCTCACCCATCTGGCCTGGCTGCGCGCCTTCCAGCAGTTCACCCAGATCCCGCAGACCGCCACCAACGACTTCATCACCTGGGCCGAGCTGCTCGTCGCCAGTGGCGACACCAGCCGGCCGGGCACCGCCACCGACGGCATCGCCGAGATCACCGCCGAGCGGGCCCAGGCGCTCTACGCCGCCGGTTACCGCATCGTCGGCCGCTACCTCGACGAGCACCTGCCGCCCACCGACCCCTATTACCTGGGCAAGGCGCTCAAGCCGGGCGAGCCGCGCACGATCCTGGACGCCGGGCTCCGGCTGTTCCCGATCTTCCAGTACAACGGCACCGTTCTCGCCAACTTCACCTACGAGAAGGGATACGACCAGGGCGCCGTCGCCCACAACAAGTCGGTCGAGCACGGGCTGCCCGCCGGGACGTGCATCTACTTCGCGGTCGACTACGACGCTCTCGACGCCGATGTGGACACCAGCATCAAGCCGTACTTCGAGGGCGTGAAGGCGGCACTGGCCGCGGCCGGCAACCGCTACACGTTCGGCGTCTACGGCTCCCGCAACGTCTGCACCCGGGTCTCCCGCGAGATCGGCGCGACCTGGTCGCTGGTCGCCGCGATGTCCTGGCAATACTCCGGCAACCTGGGCGTGCGCATGCCGGAGAACTGGTCGTTCAACCAGATCCGGGAGTTTGACTTCCAGCCCGGCTGGGGCATCGACCACGACGTGTGGCGCGACGGCGGCGATCCCGGCGTTTCCACCCTCGACCAGACGATTCCGGAGGCCTGATCGTGGTTACCCGACGCACCCTGTTCGGCGCCGCTCTTGTCGCGGTGCCCGGCACGTCTGCCGCCGCCCGGACTTCGATGAACGGCTGGCGGATCGACCCCACCGAGGTGGCCGAGCACCGGATCGAAGGCTCCCGGGCATCGGCGACGCTGCGCACCGGCGCGGCCGCCGCCGTACTCCTGCATGTGGCTCGCCGTTGGCACTATGAAATCGCCCCGCTGGACACCGGCGAAGGCGGCGGCATCGCCGCCTTCACGACCGACCGCACGCTCGGCCCGGCATTCGAGTCGGCCTACCTTTCCGGTACGGCGATCGCCCTCCACCCGCACGCCTATCCGCTCGGCGGCAGCGAGCGACTGTGGCCGCACCAGGAGGCGATCGTCCGCGACATCCTGGCCGACCTGTCCGGAACCGTGGCCTGGGGCGGCGATCTGACGCCCGCGAAGGTCGGCCACTTCCACATCGCGGTCGCCCCGGACAGCGAGGTTCTCCAAGAGGTGGCCGCGCGCGTCGACACCAGCCGCCCGTTGCTGGTGAAGGCACAGACCGCCGGAGCGGTAGCGGACCCGGCTAGTCGCTGAGCCGGCTACTCGTTGGGCCGGCCGGGGTGATCGCCCAGCAGCGCGGCGCCCAGCGGGGTGATCGTGTGCAGCACCGCCTTGCCGACCCGGCTGGTGTGGATCAGCCGGGCCTCGCGCAGCACCGCCGTGTGCTGACTGACCGAGGCCGCGCTCACCCCGACCCGGCGGGCCAGCTCGGAGGTGGTGCTGCCGTCGCCGATGGATTCGAGCACCGACGTGCGGGTCTGCCCGATGAGTGCGGCCACGGCGTTCGCCGGCATCTTCCGGTCGGCGACCACCCCCGGGTCGCGCGGCACCGGGTAGACCAGCACGGGCGGCAGCGACGGGTCGCGGAGAACGTCGGGCTGACCCCAGGAGAAGTACGACGGGACCAGCCACAGACCGCGCCCGTCGAGCGAGATGGTCTGGTCGAACGGGGTGGCCACCTCGAGGACCGGCGAGTTCCACTGCATCATCGGCCGGAAGCTGCCGAGCAGCCCCTCGTAGCCGTGGTCGAGCAGCGCCCGCGCCCGGCGGGAGCGGTCGGCCTCGACGTGCGCCTGCGCCACGGCCCAATAGGGCTCGACCACCGCCTGGTAATGCGAGTGCATGGCGCCGGCGAGGCGCTGCAGCGCGGGCCGGTCGCCCTCGGCGAGCTGGCGCATCCACGACGGGGTGGGCTCACCGAGCCGGGCCAGCTCGACCATGTCGTGCTTGAGCCGGGTCTTCGGGGTGGACAGCAGCGCCTCGATGCCGTCGGCCATGCCCTGCCGGCCCTCGGCCGGGGTGAGGAAGTCGGGATAGTAACGACCGCGGATCAGCGGAAGCAGAATGTCGAGGTCGGCCCGGCGCACGGCCCGCACGGCTCGTTCGCGCCACGGCCCGTAGATCGGGGCCGGACCGGGTCGCTGGAGCCGGAACACGCTGAACACCGTCTCCCACATCGGATCCGGCTCACCGGCGATCCGGACGCGGCCGACGTCCTGCGGCGTGAAGATGATGCGCAACACCCGGCAACATTACTCGGGGGTAGCGAGCAGCAAAAATGCCGAGCCGCCGCCGCACGTGCCCCGGCCATGACGGTCCCCCGTATTACCCAACCGCCACCGCCGCGAGCTCGCCCGGTGGCCGGCTCGACGAGACGACCATCCCCGGATCAGGGCGGCGGCAACAAGACATTTAACGCCTCGCTGAATAGTTAACACTCTGAACTGTACGGTTTCGTAGGCTTCCGATGGCCGATGTCCGTTCCCAACGGGGGAGCCCCACATGTCAACCGCGATGATCTACGCAGAGTTCGCGGCCCGGGAGGCCCACGACGTCTCCCCGGCCTACGAGAACCTCTCCATCGCCGTCTCGCACGACCCGGAGGTGCTGGCCCGGCTGGACACGCTGCCGCCGGCCAAGAGGCAACCCAATCTGCTGTACGCGGTGGTCACCTACCTGGGCGGCCCGGTCACCGACCCGCCCGCGTTCCTCGACTTCGTGCGCGCGAACTGGCCGCGGATAGAACCGGAGATGCGCACCCGAGCGACCCAGACCAACGAGGCAGGCCGCTGCGCGCTGCTGCTGCCGGTGCTGGCGGCGTTGCCCCAGCCGCTGGCGCTCCTGGAGATCGGCGCCTCGGCCGGCCTGAACCTCTACCCCGACCGATACGCCTACCGCTATGGCGGGGCCACCCTGGGCGACAGTCCGGTGGACCTCGACTGCGACCTGACCGGCCACCAACCGCCGGCAGCGTTGCCCGAGGTGGTGTGGCGGGCGGGCCTGGACCTGAACCCGCTGGACATCACCGACCCGGCCGACGCCCGCTGGCTGGAGTCCCTGATCTGGCCCGAACACCACCACCGCCGGGCCCGCCTGCGCGCCGCCGCCCAGATCGCGGCGGCCGACCCGCCCCGGCTGCAACGAGGCGACCTGGTCGACGACCTCCCCGCCCTGGCCGCCCAGGCGCCGACGGACGCCACGCTGGTCATCTTCAACACGTCGGTGCTCTACCAGGTGCCGCCGGCCCGGCGGCAGGCATTCACCGATCTCGTACGCACCCTGCCCGGCCACTGGCTCTCCGTGGAAAACCCGGCGACTTTCCAGTACGCCGAAATCCCGCCCCCGCCAGCCGAAACCCTCTACAACATCATGGCCCTGGACGGCCGCCCCCTGGCCTGGACCCGCCCCCACGGCCAGGCGATGACCTGGTTCGCCCCGGCCTGACCGCGAGCAGGAGTGCAGCGAGAGCGGCACGATGTTGCGCTATGTTCCTGCGCATGCCGTCACCCGCCGTCGAGGAACGTCACGCTACCTGGTTGGAGCTCTTCTTCGACCTGGTCATCGTCGTGGCCGTCGCGCAGCTGGCCCATCTTCTGCACGACGGCCCCGGGCTGCGCGAGGTGTTCCTCTTCGTCGTCTGCTACTACGCGATGTGGAGCGTGTGGACGTCGTTCACCCTCTACGCCAACGTCTCCGGTGACCTGACCCGGGTCCGGTCGATGCTGCTGGCCATGTTCGGCATCGCCATCATGGCCGCGGCCGTGCCGCAGGTGCTGCACGGCGAACCGAGGTGGTTCATCGCGGCGTACGTCTATTGCCGCCTGATGGGCGCCGGCTCCTGGAAGCGCACCAGCCGCATCATGACCGAGTGGCCGGGCGTGCAGCAGGCGGCCGGCGTGATCCCGTGGATCGCGTCGATGGGCTTCCAGCCGCCGGTGCGTTACTACCTGTGGGCGGCCGGCATCGTGCTCGACGTCGTGGTGTCGGTGGTCAAGTCCCGGCACCCGGAGCAGTTGCTGGCCGAGGAGCAGCGGGAGCGCGAGGAGGCGCAGCGCAACCACATGCGGCGGATGCGGTGGCTGCGCCGGCCGTCGACCGAACCGGCGCCGCCCCCGTTGCAGGCGGCCCGGCCCGACCGGCCGCACCTGGGCGAGCGCCTCGGCCTCTTCGTGATCATCGTGCTCGGCGAGGCGGTGGCGCAGCTGATCGACGCCGCGTCCGAGGTGGAGCACTGGGAGCGCGGCCTGATGGCGGCGCTGGTCGCGGGCTTCGGCCTGCTGGTCGCGCTGTGGTGGCTGACTCTCCGGTACGGCGCGGGCGGCGCCCCGACGTACGGCACCCGGGTCTTTGCCCTGCGTCTCACCATGCCGGCGCATTACCTGATGACCGGCTCGATCGTCCTGATCGCGGCCGGGCTCGGCGTCCTGGCCGGGCATGCCGACGAGCCGATGCCGGAGGCCAACCGCTGGGTGCTCTGCAGCGGCGCGGCGCTCTACTTCCTGACCGTCAGCCTGCTCGGCGCCCGCGGCGGCGCGCCGATCGCCTGGATCGCCGGCTGGGGCCTGCCCGCGGTCCTGGCGTCGGTGCTGCTGGGCCTGTTCGGCGGCTCGCTCCACGGCTGGGCGCTGGCCGCGATCCTGTTCGCGGTCGCGGGGTGGCACGTGCTCTACCGCCGGAACGCGGAGGAGACGCAGCCGGAGGCGGAGAAGGTAGTGGCCGAGAGCTAGAGCCTCGCCAGCAGGCCGTCGACCAGCAGCTGCAGCATCCGGCCGGCCTGGGCGACGTCGGCCGCGGTCAGCATGATGCCGGCCATGCTGGCCGAGACGTCGGCCGGCTCGACGTCGGTGCGCAGGCTGCCGTCGGCCCGCCCGGCTTCGAGGATGGTGGCGATCGCGCCGTTGAGCCGCTCGCGGGTCTGGCCGGAGGTGATCGCGCCGCTCGCGATCACCGCCCGCAGCGCCTCGGCCATCCCGTGCTTGGTGGCGACGAAGTCCTGGTAGCGACGCATCCACTCGCGCATGGCGGCGGCCGGCGGATGCTCGGCCACCAATTGCTCGGCGACGGCGCAGAGCCGGGTGAGCTCGCTGCGGTAGACCTCTTCGACCAGCGCTTCGCGGGACGGGAAGTTGCGGTAGAGCGTGCCGACGCCGACCCCCGCCTCCTGGGCGATGGTCTCGATCTTGACCGGCTCGGGGCCGCCGGCAGTGAGAGCGCGGGTGGCGGCGTCGATGATGCGCTGCCGGTTGCGCTGCGCGTCCCGGCGCGCGCTGGGGCGTGGCTCGGAAACTTTCCCCACCTCCGAAAAGCGGAATCGATTCCGCTTCTGCTACGGTCGAATGAAGCTAAGCGGAATCGGTTCCGCTTAACCCATCGTATCGGGAGGTCAGATGTACGGGAAACTTGGCGACCACGAGGTCCTGCGAGTCGGCTTCGGCGCCATGCAGCTGGAACACGGCGATCCCGCCGATGCCGTCAAGGTCCTGCACCGGGCGATCGAGCTCGGCGTCAACCACCTCGACACCGCCCAGTTCTACGGCCCGGGCACGGTCAACAGCCTGATCAAAACCGCCTTGCATCCGTACGCCGCGGATCTGCAAATCGTCACCAAGGTCGGCGCGGTCACCCATCCCACCGAGCGCCTGGCCGCCGCCCAGAAACCGGCGGAGTTGCGGGCACAGGTCGAGCAGAACCTGCGCGCCCTCGACACCGACCACCTCGCGGTGGTCAACCTCCGCCGGGCGGACATGGCGCCCGGCATCGTCGCGACCGGCGACCAGGCCGTCGACCTGGACAGCCAGCTCGCCGAGCTGATCGCGCTGCGCGACGCGGGCAAGATCGGCGGCATCGGCCTGAGCCACGTCAGCCTGGCCCAGCTGCGCCAGGCGCTCCCGGTCGGCATCGTCTGCGTGCAGAACCTCTACAACGTCCTCGACCGCGGCCACGAGGACCTGCTGGTCGAGTGCGCCCAGCACGGCATCGCCTGGGTGCCGTTCTTCCCGCTCGGCTCGGCCTTCGACGGGTTTCCCAGCGTGTCCGGCAACCCGGTGGTCATCGCGCACGCCGAGCGCCTCGGCATCACCCCGGCCCAGGCCGGCCTGGCCTGGCTGCTCGGGCACAGCCCGGTCACCCTGCTGATCCCCGGCACCCGCGACCTCGCCCACCTGGCCGACAACGTCGCGGTCGCCCGGATCGAGCTCGACCAGGAAGCGACAACCGCCTTCGACAGGCTCTAATGTCGGCCGCATGCTGACGCCGCTGATCGTCGCGCCGATGGCCGGTGGTCCGACCACCCCCGAGCTGGTCCTCGCGGCCGCCCAGGCGGGGGCGACCGGGTTCCTCGCGGCCGGCTACAAGACGCCGGAGGCCGTCGAGGCGGAATTGCGGGCGGTCGCCGGGCAGCCGTACGGGCTGAACATCTTCGTCCCGATGCCGCCGCCGGCCGATCCCGCGCCGATCGAGCGTTACCGGCAACTGCTGCAGACCGAGGCCGACCGGTACGCGGTGGACCTGCCCCCGTTGCGCCTGACCGACGACGACCACTACGCGGCCAAGGTCGAGCTCGCGATCGCGTACCGGGCGCCGCTGGTGAGCTTCACCTTCGGCGTACCGGATCCGGCTCTGGTCAAGGCTCTGCGCGCGGCCGGCAGCGGCGTGCTCATCACGGTGACCTCGGCCGATGAGGCCCGCGCCGCGCTCGTCGCGCAACCCGACGCCCTGATCGCGCAGGCCGGCTCGGCCGGCGCGCACTCGTCCACCTTCCACCCGGCGGGTTATCGCGGCGCCACCACCGCGCCCGAGGTCCTCGCCGCCGTCCGGGCGGTGGCCGGGGTGCCGGTCGTCGCGGCCGGCGGCGTCGGCGCCGCCGCCGAGGTGCGGGCCCTGCGCGACGCCGGCGCCACGGCCGTGCAGTGCGGCACCGCGTTCCTGCTCGCCGACGAGGCCGGCACCCGGGCGGCCCACCGCGCCGCCCTGCTCGCAGGCGGCCACCGGGAGACCGTGGTGACCCGGGCGTTCACCGGCCAGCCGGCCCGCGGCCTGCGCAACCGCTTCACCGACACCTACTCCGACCGGGCCCCGATCGGCTATCCGGCGATCCACCATCTGACCGCGCCGATCCGCGCCGCGGCCGCCGCCCGTGGCGACGCGGAGGCCCTCAACCTGTGGGCCGGCACCGGTTTCGCGGCGGCCCGGCCCGGCCCGGTGGCCGCGATCATCGACGCGCTGAATTAGTTCGGGACGGCTGACAACCGCCCGGTCCGCCGCCCCCGTCCAAGGAGTGACGGAACCTACGGAGGGCTGGGCGATGCGGGATGGTGCGCATGAGGACTACGTGGAATACGTCGCGGCGAAGATTCCCGCGCTGCGGCGACTCGCGTACGTCCTGGCCGGCGACCCACATCGCGCCGACGACGTGGTTCAGCAGACCATCACCACGCTGTACGTGAAATGGCGGCGGGCGCGGACCGCCGACAACCTCGACGCGTACGTGCGAACCATGCTGGTGCGCACGTTCCTGGACGAGAAACGGCTGGCGTGGGCGCGGGTCCGGCTGTTCCGCGAGCTGCCCGAGCCGCCGCCGTTCGTCGACGGCGGCGCCGAGGACCGTCAGGTTGTCCGGGCCGCGCTGGCCGAGGTGCCCCCGCGGCAGCGAGCCGTGCTGGTGCTGCGGTTCTTCTACGACCTGCCGGTCGAGGAGGTGGCCGCCGCGCTCGGCTGCTCGGCCGGCACGGTGAAGAGCCAAACCGCACGAGGGCTCGCCACGCTGCGCCGCCTGCTCGGCGAGCGCGAACCCGCCCTGAAGAACTGATTCGCCTCGAAGAACTGAGAGGAGCTGACACATGCCTACCGAGATCGAACTGCTGCGGTCCCTCGACGACGAACCGCCCGCTCCCTCGACCGTGGACATCGACCGTGCGATCAGGTCCGGGCGCCGCCGCAACCGGCGCCGGGGCCTGGGGTACGCCGGTGTCGCGGCCCTGACCGCGCTGGCCGTCACCGGGGTGGCAGTGGCGAACGCGAGAACGACCAAGACGCCGGCGCGCCCGGTGGCGACCGCGAAGCCGTCGGTCAAGCCGAAACCCGCGTACACGATCCCGGGCACCCCCGGCTGGTCGGTGACCGCCGCGATCGCGCCGACCAGTTGCACGCTCGAGCATCTGCCGGTGCCCGCGAAGGAACCGATGGCGCTGGTCTCGGCGGGCGACCCGACCGGGCAGTACCTGGTCGGGCGCACCTATCCGAAGGGCGGCGGCTACCAGGCGGTGATCTGGCACGCCGGCACGGTGCGGAAGGTGATGCTCCCCGGCGATTCGGAGGAGTCGCTGCGCGGGGTCAACTCGTCCGGCGCCGCGGTCGGCTGGAGCTACACCGACGACGGACAGCAACTGCCATTTGCGTACGTCAATGGCAAGGTTCTGAAGCTTCCCGGGGTCAAGGCCGGCAGCGCCGAGGCGATCAACGACGCCGGGGCGATCGCCGGCTCGGACCTGACCGCGGGCGACCCCGGCTCGCACGCGGTGGTCTGGCCCTCGGCGACGGGGCAGCCGATCAGGTTGCCGGTGCCGGCCGGAGTGAAGGCGTCGACGGCCGACGACATCGACGAGGACGGCACCACGGTCGGCAACCTCGACCTGAAGACGCCGTACGTGTGGTTCGCCGACGGCACCCACCACGCGCTGACCCTGCCGACGTATCAGGGCAAGAAGGCGCCGAGCGCCCGGGTCTTCTCGATCCGCAACGGGGTGGCGACCGGCGTGGCCGACGAGTCCGAGAGCAAGGACGGCCGCGACGGCAAGTTGTGGGCGGTCAAGTGGAACGTGCGCACCGGCGAGGCCACCGTCTCCGACCGGTTCGACATGAGCTCGGACGCGATCAACGCCCAGGGCTGGGAGGTCGGCATCGACAAGAAGGGCTACGCGATCCTGTACGCCGACGGCCGAGCCGTGCCGCTGCCCATGCTGGCTGACCACAAGCCGGGCAACCTGACCAACATCGCCAACTCGATCAGCGACGACGGCCGGACCATCGGGGGTCAGTCGGACGACGCGAAGGATGTCATCCAGGCGGTGGTCTGGCACTGCAAGTAGTTGTAGGGCACAGCAGCTGCTCAGGGGCCTCACAGGAAGTCGACGCACAGTAGAGGAGCTACCCCGCTCGGTAACTGGAGGAACGATGCTCGCCCTGCTCAGCCTGCTGTTGCTGCTGTTCCAACTGGCTCTCGTGGTGCGCGCGATCATGGACTGGTCCGTCGCGCTGGCCGGCCCGACTTCGTCCGGATCTTTCCGGTACAAATTGACCCGCGGGGTAACGGTGATCACCGAGCCGGTCCTCGCTCCGGTGCGCCGGGTGATCCCGCCGCTGCGTCTCGGCGGCATGGCAATCGACCTGGCCTTCATCATCGTCTTCTTCGCGGTGGTGCTGATCCGTTCCCTGATCGCCTGAAAAAGCCCATTCTGGATCCATGACTGTCACCTTCACCGCTGACGACTACGCCCACCGGATGCGGCGGACTCTCGAGTCCGCCGCATCCGCCGGTTTGGCCGGGGTGCTGGTCGGCATCGGCCCCGACCTGGCCTGGCTGACCGGTTACCGGCCGACCGCGGTGACCGAGCGCCTGACTCTGCTCGTGCTCACCCCCGACCAGCCGCCGACGCTGATCGTCCCGGCCCTCGAACGGCCGGACGCGGCGGCCGCCCCCGGCGCGCCCGCGCTGACCCTGCTGGACTGGTACGACGCGAGCGACCCCTACCGGGTGGTCGCGCCGCTGCTGCGCCCGGCCGGCCGCTACGGCATCTCCGACTCCACCTGGGCGATGCACCTGATCGGCCTGCAGGAGGCGCTGCCCGGCACGACCTACCACGCGTTGTCGGTGTGCCTGCCGATGCTGCGTGCGGTCAAGGACGAGCACGAGCTGACCCGGATGGCCGCGGCGGGCGCGTCCGCCGACGCCGCCTACGGCGAGATCCTCGGCGCGCGTTTCGCCGGCCGCCGGGAGACCGAGGTCGCCGCCGACCTGGCCGCGCTGCTCCGGAAATTCGGCCACGAACAGGTCGATTTCACCGTGGTCGGCTCCGGCCCGAACGGCGCGAACCCGCACCACGAGGCGGGCGACCGGGTCATCGAGAACGGCGACGCCGTGGTGCTCGACTTCGGTGGCCTGCTCGACGGCTACGGCTCCGACACCACCCGCACCGTCACCGTCGGTGAGCCGGGCGACGAGGTCCGCGAGGTGCACGCGATCGTTCGCCGCGCGCAGCAGGCCGCGTTCGAGGCGGTCCGCCCGGGCGTCCCGTGCGAGGAGATCGACTGGGTGGCCCGGCAGGTGATCCGCGACGCCGGCTACGGCGAGTTCTTCATCCATCGCACCGGCCACGGCATCGGCGTCACCACCCACGAGCCGCCGTACATGGTGGCGGGGGAGAAGCAGCCGCTGGTCCCGGGCATGTGCTTCTCGATCGAGCCCGGCATCTACCTGCCCGGCCGGTTCGGGGTGCGGATCGAGGACATCGTCACGGTCACCGCGGACGGCGGCCGCCGGCTCAACAACACCAGCCGTGACCTGGCCGTCGTCGCCTGAATCCTGAAGTCGGGCCGGGAGCTGCCGATGGACGGGCGTGACGTACCTCGCCCTGCCGCGCCCGCCCGGCTTCAAACCCCGGCATGCCCGGAAGAGCAACCCCATCCGGACGTACGCCACCGCAGGCGTGGCCGCCGTCGGGGTGGTGCTGGCCGTCGGCGTCTACCGCTCGGGAACCGGCACGGCGGCCGCCGCGCAGACCCGCACCGCGGTGCCGGTGACCGGCCAGGTCAGCGGCCTGACCTGCGCGAAAGCCACCTCCTTCGGCCACCCCGCGGGCACCGCCTGGAAGCTGACTTTCATGATCAGCAACCCGGACGCCGAGAAGGCCACCTACGACGTCCACTGGTCGCTGCTCGACTCGCACGGCGCCGGCATCGCGACCGGCGTCGCCACGGTCGCGGGCGTCCAGGCGCGATCCGTGACGACCCACTCCGGCGTCTACCACCTCGACAGCGGTGAGACCTCGGCCTCCTCGCAGGCGGTCCTCGGCGAGAAGATGACCTGCAAGCTGGGCCAGGTCCAGCGCCTGGCCGGCTGACTTTCCGGGCAAGAGAAAGCCCGCCGCGGCGCTGGGGTTCCGGGCGGGCTTTCTGGCTTGCGGTACGGCCCTAGGAAGCGGCCTTCGGCTGGGTCAGGTCGTAGACGGTGCTGCCGCCCACGGTCGTTGCCGTGTAGTTGTCCGCGACCCACTGGCTGATCGACTGGCCGCCGCTGTCGCCGCCGCGGCCACCGAAGCCACCGCCACCGCCCTGGCCGCCGCCGATGTAGTAGCGGACCGCGCCGGCCTTCACGTAGGCCTGGAACTCGGCGAGGGTCGGGGACGGGTCGCTGCCGGTGAAGCCGCCGATCGCCATGACCGGCCGGCCGCTGCCGAGCTGCAGCGGCGCCGCCTGCATCGAGCCGTTCGTGGCCGCGGCCCACCGGGTGTTCGTGGCCTTGAGCAGCGCCACCACCTCGGCGCTGGCACTCTGCCCACCACCGAAGCCACCACCGGTGCGGCCGCCACCAGCACCGTTGCCACCCGGGAAGCCCGAACCGTTGCCCGGCCCACCGTTGGCCTGCCCACCACCGTTAGTGCCACTATCGTTAGTGCCACTATCGTTAGTGCCACTAACGTTAGGCGGACTAACGTTAGTGCCACTATCGTTCGTGCCAGTGCCATTCTGACCGCTACCGGTCTGGCCACTGCCGTTCTGGCCGCCGGGTGCGTTGCCGCCGCCGGGGAAGCCGCCCTGACCGTTGCGGTCGCCGCCCGGGAAACCGCCGCCGTTGCGACCGCCTCCCGGTCCGCCGCCGAAGCCGCCACCGGTCGATACTCCCGAGGGCCCCGAGGTCGGAATCGACCCGCTGTGTGCGACCCCGGCCGTGCTGACACCCCAGGCGGCCGTGGCCGCTCCGGTAGCCGCGACGGCCACGGCGGCAACCGCCACCAAGCCGGCCCGGCGGAGCAGTTTCGCTGGGATGAGCAGCGCCGCGCCGGCCACGATCCCGGCGATCAGCACGAACCAGCGCAGCCCCGGCGCCCATGAGACCCGGCCGAGCAGCACGTAGTCCCAGACGCCGGTCACCACGACCATCGCGGCGAGTCCGACGCGGGCGAGGATGTTGTCCTTCCAGCCCCACAGCACCCGGGCGCCGATCGCGACCAGCGCCGCGATGCCCGGTGCGAGGGCGACCGTGTAGTACGGGTGCACGGTGCCGCTCATGAAGCTGAAGACCAGGCCGGTGACGACCGTCCAGCCGCCCCAGATGACGGCCGCGGCGCGGGTGCGGTCGGTGCGCGGGGCCCGTGCCGTACCGATCAGGAGTGCGACCAGCGCGATCAGCGCGGCCGGCAGCAGCCAGGAGATCTCCAGCCCGAAGCTGTCGCCGAACATCCGGGTGATGCCGGTCGAGCCCCCGAAGCCGCCACCGCCGCCACCACCGCCCCGGCCGCCGCCACCGCCACCGTTGCCCTCGCCGCCGAAGATCCGGCCGAGTCCGTTGTAGCCGATCGCGAGCTGCCAGAGCGAGTTGTTGGTGGAGCCGGCGATGTAGGGCCGCGAGTCGGCCGGCCACAGCGAGACCAGCAGCACCAGCCAGCCACCGGAGACGATCAGCGCGAGACCGCCGATGAGCAGGTCACGCAACCTCTTCCAGAACGAGGTGGGCGCGGCGATCAGGTAGACCAGCGCGAACCCGGGCAGGACCAGGAAGGCCTGCAGCATCTTGGTCAGGAAGCCGAAGCCGAGCAGCACCCCGACGAGCGCGAGCCACTTCCACGACGCGGTCTCGACGGCGCGGACGGTGGCGTAGGCCGCCCCGACCATCAGCAGCACGAGCAGCGCGTCGGGGTTGTTGAAGCGGAACATCAGCACCGCGACCGGGGTGAGCGCGAGCGTCAGGCCGGCGAGCAGGCCGGCCGCCGGGCCGAACCAGCGGCGCACCGCGGCGTAGAGCAGGGCCACACTGGCCACGCCCATCAGGGCCTGCGGCACCAGCATCGCCCAGCTGTTCACCCCGAAGATCCGCATGGACAGGCCCATCACCCACATCGCGGCGGGTGGCTTGTCGACGGTGATGGCGTTGCCCGCGTCGAGGGAGGCGAACAGCCACGCCTTCCAGGACTGGGAGCCGGCTTGTGCGGAGGCCGCATAGAACTCGTTCGCCCAGCCGGAGGCGGAGAGATTCCACAGGTAGAGCACCGCGGTGCCGGCGAGCAGCACCCAGAGTGCGGGCCGGGCCCAAACGGGATCGCCGAGCCAGGAGCGGCGCCGGGGCGACGGCGGCTGCTCCTGGTTCCCGACGGCCTGGGCAGGGTCGAGGGTCAACGTCATGGTTGCCACTTTTGCCCTGAGTGCTACGCGCTCTCTAGGAGCAGGCTGTGAGCACGCTGTAGATCTCTGCTGAGGTTACGCGGGGATTACGCCCGATTTGAGGACCCGTAACGCCGTCGAAACGGTCTCGGCCATCGCCGAGCGCGCCGAGGCCAGATATCGACGCGGATCGACCAGATCGGGCTGGTCGCCGAGGGTCGCCCGGACCGTCCCGGTGAACGCGGTGTTCAGCGCCGTCCCGATGTTGATCTTCGACATGCCGCCACGCACCGCCCGGGACAGCTCGTCGTCCGGCACCCCCGACGACCCGTGCAACACCAGTGGAACCGGCACCGCCGCGGCGAGCCGCCCGATCAACTCGTGGTCGAGGCGGGCGCTGCGGGTGGTCATCGCGTGCGACGAGCCGACCGCCACGGCGAGAGCGTCCACCCCGGTCGCCTCGACGTAGGCGGCCGCCTCACCCGGGTCGGTGCGTGCGCCGAATGCGTGCGCCCCACCCTTGCCGCCGATCTCGCCGAGCTCGCTCTCCACCCACAGCCCCACCGCATGGCAGCGGAGCACGGCCGCCGCGGTCGCGGCCACGTTCTCGGCATAGGGCCGGCGGGAGGCGTCATACATGACCGACCCGAACCCGTTGGCCGCCGCCTGCGCGAGCAACTCGTCGGATTCCACATGATCGAGATGCAGCGCCACCGGCACGCCGGCCGAGGACGCGATCGCCCAGGCGGCGGCCGCGATCGGCGCGAGCCGATCGTGATGAAACCGCACGGCGTTCTCACTGATCTGCAGAATCACCGCCAGCCCGGCAGCCTCGGCCCCGGCCACGATCGCCTCGGCATGCTCAATGGTGATGACGTTGAAAGCGCCGACCGCGCCGCCTGCCGCCCGAGCGGCCGCGACCAGATCACCGGTGGGTGCCAGCACGGAAACCTCCTGATGCAGATGCCGATACGGCGGCCTGTTCGCCGTGCGACGGTGTGGTTTGTCCGCTTGGTGGCGGCGTGCCCCGGCCGTCCGAAGGCGGCGTGACCCGGCCGTCCGAAGGCGGCGTGACCCGGCCGGCTGATGCCGGCGCGGCGGACATGGTGGCCAGGGTCTGCCGGTAGACCTCGGGGTCGAAGGCGCCGGCGACCGGCGCCGCGACGGCCGCCGCGCTGAGCGCGACGGCGTCGGCGAGAAGCGCCGGCCAGGGCGTGTGGTCACGCAAACCCCGGCTGAGCGCGGCGACGCACGCATCGCCGGCCCCCGTCGGGTTTCCGTCGAGCGGCACGGGCGGAGCGCACTCCCAGACCTCGTCGTTCGCGACGGCGATGAGTCCGGCCGCGCCTCGCGACACGACGACCGGGCCGGCCGCGAGTGCACGGACGGCCTCGAGGATCGCCCCAGCGCTCGAGGCAACGATTCCGGCACCGCCCGGCCCGGCCTGGGCGGCACTTGCCGCCGCCCCGCCGGGCGCGATGGCGGCCCCGCCGGGCGCGGTGGAGGCCCCGCCGGGCGCGGTGGAGGCCCCGCCGGGCGCGGTGGAGGCCCCGCCGGGCGCGGTGGAGGCCCCGCCGGGCGCGGTGGCGGCCCCGCCGGGCGCGGTGGAGGGCCGGCTGGGTGCGATGGCGGCGAGTTCGTCGGCGTTGGGCTTGGCCAGGGTCGGGCCGGCGAGCAGGCCGTGCCGCAGGGCCGGGCCGCTCGTGTCGAGCAGGGTGGGGACGCCGGCCTGTTCGGCGAGGGCGATCAGCGACGCGTACGCATCAAGCGGCACGCCCGGCGGAAGCGAACCGCTGAGCGCGACCACCGTGGCCGGCCCGAGCAGTTCGCGGAACTCGTCGACGAACAGCGCCCACTCGGCCGCCGTGACCGTGGGGCCGGGTTCCCAGAAGCCGGTGGCGTCGCTGCCGTCGACGACCGCGACCGTGCGGCGGGTCTCGCCGCCGATCCGCACGAAGCCGGCCGGCACGCCCTCGGCGCGCAGCAGTTCGGCGACCCGCGCGCCGGTCGCGCCGCCGAGCAGCCCGGTGGCGAGAACCGGCTCGCCGAGCGTGTGCAGGACGCGGGCCACGTTCAGGCCCTTGCCGCCGGGCCGCTCGGCCACGGTGGCGACCCGGTGGGTGCCGTGCGGCACGAGCGCGTCGACGGTGTAGGTGAGATCGAGGGCGGGGTTGAGCGTGACAGTGACGATCATGATAATTGCCCCGTCTCGGGCGAAATATTGACCGAACGTGCCTGTAGTAACCAGCGATCGGCTGGGTAGCGTGCTGCGGGTTCAGGTGGACGGGCAGTGGAGGCCGGCATGGTCGAGTTCGACGTTCTGGTAGTGGGCGACGCCAACCCCGATCTGTTGCTGCGCGGCGACGTGCGGCCCCGATTCGGCCAGGCCGAGCAGTTGCTCACGGCCGCTGACCTGGTGCTCGGCGGTTCGGCGGCGATCACCGCGGCCGGCTGTGCCCGGCTCGGGCTGCGCACCGCGCTGCTGGCCGCGGTCGGCGACGACGTGTTCGGCGGGCTGGTCCGGGCACAGCTGTCGGCGCTCGGTGTGACGCTGCTGGCCGCCGACGGCCGGGGCGCGCCGACCGGCCTGACCGTGGTGCTGTCCGAACCGGACGATCGCGGGATGCTGACCCTGCCCGGCACGATCGCCGCGCTGCGGCCGGCCGATGTGACCGACGACCTGCTCACGCTGGCCCGGCACGTGCACGTGGCCTCGTTGTACCTGCAGCCGGGCCTGGCCGCCGGCCTCGCCGGGGTGTTCGAGCGCGCCCACCGGAAGAACACGACCACCTCGCTCGACACCAACTGGGACCCGGCCGAGCGGTGGGAGTCGATCGCGGCGATCCTCGAGCACACCGACGTGTTCCTGCCGAACGCCAACGAGCTGCGCGCGATCGCCGGCCTCGACGACACCGACGAGGCGGCGTCGAAGCTGGTCGCCAGCGGCACGACGGTGGTCATGAAGAACGGCGCCGCCGGGGCCAGGGCCTGGTGGCCGGGCGGCAGCTGCGACGCCCCCGGCCGCAGCGTCGACGTGGTCGACACGACCGGGGCCGGCGACAGCTTCAACGCCGGGTTCCTCACCGCGAGGCTGGCCGGCGAGAACATGGAAACCGCGATCGGCTGGGCCGCCGTCGCCGGTTCGCTGAGCACCCGGGCAGCCGGTGGAACGGCCGCCCAGGCGACCCGGGCGGACATCCTCAACCCTTGATGCCGGTGAAGGTCATCGTCGCGATGAACTTCCGCTGCGCGAACAGGAACGCCAGGATCAGCGGCATGGTGGCCAGCACGTTGCCGGCCATCAGCTGCGACCATTCGGTGCGCCGCATGCCCTGGAAGTTCGCCAGCCCGACCTGAAGCGTGAACGTGTGGTCGTCGGAGATCGCGACCAGCGGCCACAGCAGGTCGTTCCAGCTCCACAGCAGGGTGATGATGGCCAGCGTGGTGAGTGCCGGCTTGGCCAGCGGCAGCACGATGCTGCGGAACGTGCGCCACCGCCCGCAGCCGTCGATCAGCGCCGCCTCCTCGAGCTCGGCCGGCAGCCCGAGGAAGAACTGCCGCATCAGGAAGATGCCGAAGGCCGAGGCGAGCCACGGCACGTACGCGGCGGCCAGGGTGTCGACGATGCCGAGCCGGGCGAACATCAGGTAGGTCGGGATCATCAGGAGCTGGATCGGGATCATCACGGTCGCCAGGATCAGCACGAACGCGAGACCGCGGCCGGCGAACTTGAGCCGGGCGAAGCCGTAGCCGGCCATCGAGCACAGCGCCAGGTGGGAGACGACCGCGATGCCGGAGACGATCACCGTGTTGGCGAACCAGCGCAGCGCCGGCGTCTCGCTGAACAGATGGCGGTAGCCCTCGAGGTGCAGGCTGGTCGGGATCAGCTTGGGCGGGAACTGGTTGATCTCGGCGCTGGTCATGAACGAGGTGAGCAGCATCTGCACGAGCGGCAGCACGAAGATCAGCGCAAGCGGCATCAGCAGGAGGTGCCACGGCGAGAAGGGAAGCTTCCAGCGCATCAGAAAACCTCCGACCCGCGGCGCCGTGAATACCAGATGACCACCAGGCTGAGCAGCAAGGTCGTGAGGAACAGGAGGTACGCGGCGGCCGCGCCGTACCCCAGCCGCTGGGTTTGAAAGGCCAGCTCGTAGATGTAATAGACGATCGTCTGGGTGCTGTTCAGCGGCCCGCCGCGGGTGGTCGTGTAGATCAGGTCGAAGAGCTGCATCGCGGTGATCGTCTGCCAGATCGCCGCGAACACCGTGACCGGCCGCAACTCCGGCAGCGTCACGTGCCGGAACACCCGCCACTTCCCGGCGCCGTCCATCGTGGCCGCCTCGACCAGGTCCCGTGGGATGTCCTGGAGCGCGGCCAGGTAGATGACGGTGGTGAAGCCGACCTCACCCCAGAGCGCGATCAGGCAGATGATGTAGATCGCCTGGTGCGGGTTCTCCAGGAACTGCTGCTGCGGGATCCCGAGGTGGCGCAGCACGTCGTTGGCCACGCCGAACTGCGGGTTGAAGACGAAGCCGGCCAGGATGCCGGTGGCCGCCGCCGACGCCACGTAGGGCACGAAGATGCAGGTGCGGTAGAAACCGATCAGCCGGATCTTCTGGTTCAGCGCGATCGCGATGAGGATGCCGAGCACGATCGAACCCGGCACGAACAGCGCGGTCAGCAGCAGCGTGTGCTTGGTCGCCGCGATCATGTCCGGGTCCTGCACCAGCAGCCGGTAGTTGCGCCAGCCGACCTGGGTGGCCGGGGCGATGCCGTTCCACTTGGCCCGGGAGATGAAGAACGCCCAGACCGCCGGGAAGATCGACAGGCCGATGACGATCAGGGTGGCCGGCCCGGCGAAGGCCCAGCCGGTGAGGTTCCGCCGCAGAGCGCGGCCGCGAGGGCCGCGCGCCGCAGGCGTCGGAACATGGGTGCGCGGCGTGGCCGCGAACGTGAGGGCCATCAGTTCGTGATCGCGTCGACGGACTTCTTGGCCGCCTCGTCCAGGGCCGCCTTCGGCTGGGACTGGCCCTGCAGCACCTTGGCGATCGCGTCGCCGACGTTGCGGGACAGCACCTCGTAGCCGGGCGCGGTCGGCCGGGCCTGCTTGGCGTTGGCCAGGTTGGCGAAGAACTTGTCGCCGCCCGGGTAGTCCTTGACGTAGGCGGCGTACTCCGGCGAGTCCTTCTCCGACGTGCGCAACGGCAGGTTGCCGACCGCGAGGTTCCACTTCGGATCGACGGCGGCGCTGGTCAGCCACTTGGCGAAGTCGCGGGTCGCGCCGGCCCGGTTCACGTCGCCGTGATCGAACAGCACCCACAGGTCGGGACCGGAGACGGTCTGGTGATCGCCGTTGTAGCCGGGCAGGTCGGTCACGCCGTACGACAGCTTGGCCTCTTTGATCTCGAGCAGCGACCAGGGGCCGGAGAGCATCATGCCGACGTGTCCGCTGTTGAACAGCGGCGCGTACTTCTCGTCGGTCTGGTCCAGGTACATCGACTTGTCGTCGACCGCCATCTGCCGCAGCGTCTCGAGCGCGGCCACCCCGGCGTCGGAGTTGAAGGCCGGCTTGTCGCCGTCGAGGATCTTGCCGCCGTGCTGCCACAGCATCGGCCACAGGTGCCAGGTGGTGTCCTCGCTGCCGGAGACCGAGTACGCCGTACCGTACGTATTCGTCGATTTGTCGGTCAGCTTCTTGGCCGCGGCCCGGAAGTCGTCCCAGGACCACTGATCGGTCGGATAGGCCACCCCGGCCGCGTCGAACAGCTTCTTGTTGTAGATCAGCGCCAGGTTGTCGACCAGCGCCGGGATCCCGATCACCTTGCCACCCGACGTGGCCACCTCACGGGCGGCGGCCGGAAAGTCATTCCATTCAAAGGCCGGATCATTGACGTACGAGGTGAGGTCCTGCGCCTTGCCACTCGCGCCCAGGTCACCGGCCCAGTTCCCGTACGCGTAGGACATGTCCGGGTAGCTGTTGCTGGTGAACCCGGCGGACAGCTTGGTGAGCAGGTCGTCGGTGGTCGGCGCCCCCGGCGACACCTTGATCGTGACGTTCGGGTGCGCGGTGTGATAGTCCGCCGCGAGCTGTTCGGCGACCTTCTCCTGCTCCTCGGGTTGCCCCGTCCACCAGGTGATCGTGACCGCGGCCTTCGGGTCGTAGCCGGCGGCGGCGTCCTTGCCGGAGTCGGTCGTTCCGCCCATGCAGGCGGAGAGGGTCATCGCGGCGCCGAGGCCGCCTGCCAGCAGCCGGAACGACCGGCCGCGCCGAAGGTTGGTCATTTTCGAGCACCTCGATGTTCGTCTAGGGCATCAGGGGGTGAGGACGACGGATCGGGTGAGCAGTCGGGGGCGGTCAGGGTCAAGACCGCGGTGCGCGGCCATCGCCAGCGCGAAACGCTGGGCGAGAATCAGCTGAGCGAGAGGATCTTGCTTGCTTCGGTACGTCGTGGCGCCCGCCGCCTGGGCCACGTCGTCCAGCTCCCGGTCCGTCTCGCCGAACGACCAGACCAGCGAGTTGCGGCCGGCCACCGCGACCGGGCCGTGCCGGAAATCCTTGGCGGGGTAGGACTCCGAGTAGGCCTGAGCCGACTCGCGGACCTTGAGCGCGGCCTCGTGAGCCAGCCCGACGGTCCAGCCGGTGCCGAGGAACACCAGGTGCTCGATGTGCGCCGGGTCGGCCGGCAGTGCTGCCTCGAGCGCCTTTCTCCCGTCCGCGATGATCGGCTCGATGTCCTCGCCGAACGCGTGCCGGGCCAGCGCCAGCGTGGTGGTCGGGAACCGGGTCTGCACCACGCTGCGCTCGTCGGCGAAGTCGAGCACCAGCCGGCTGTCGGTGAGGTCGTCGATCGGCTCGCCGCGGACCGCGGTGATCGCGACCGTGCGGGTCGACGCCGGGATCATCCGCATCGCCTCGAGCACCTCGGTCGAGGTGCCGGAGCGGCACACCGCCACGATCCGGTCGTAGTGCCGGCGAGGGAGGAATTCCGACGCGCAGACCGCGTCGGTCTCCCCGAAGCCCGCTCGCTCGCGCAGCTCGGCGATGGCCTGCGCGACGAACCAGGACGTGCCGCAGCCGAGCAGGAGCATGCGCTCGCCGGGGGCGATCAGCTCGTCGCGGGCCTGGTCGGTCAGGGCCAGGCTTTGCTGCCAGACGTCGGGCTGGCTGGCGATCTCGGCCGCGGTGTCATTCATGTCCGAGGATTATGCTCGTTTGCTTTCGCTTCACAAGATCTGCGCATCAAACGAACATTCTCAGATGAGCGCTTCGGGCAGGAATTCGCGGTGGGCCGCGGTCAGCTCATCGCACAGCTCCCAGATCTGGTCCACAGTGAGCGTCGCCGCGGTGTTCGGGTCGACCATCGCGGCCTGCCGGACCATCCGCTTGTCGCCGGTGAGCGCGGCCTGCACGGTCAGCTGGCCGACGTTGACGAAGCTCCGGTTCACGGCGGCGCACTGGGCCGGAAGATCACCCACCCGCTCCGGCCGTACGCCGAGGCGGTCGACCACGCACGGCACCTCGACCGCGTAGCCCTCCGGCAGGTTGCTGATCAGGCCGCGGTTGGCGACGTTGCCGTGGATCCGGCGCATCGTCCCGGTGACCATGCTGTGGATGACCTGCGGGGCGTACTCGGTGGCGTCCCTGGTCAGGTCGAGCTTCTCGCCTTTCTGCAGCGCTTCGCGCGTCGCGTGGTACTCGGCCACGTTGTCCGCGCTGATCTGCAGGTAGTCGCCGACCGGGATGCGCAGCCGCTCGATCTCCTGGTCGTGGTGCAGGTACCACGGCACGTATTCCGACGAGTGCTCGCTGGTCTCGGTGGGGAAGTAGCCGAGCCGCTTGTACATGTCCATCCGCACTCGTCTTTGGAGGTCCGGGCTTCGCTGGAGGAGCTCGTCGAGCTTCGGGTAGAGCGACTCGCCGCGGTGCTCGAAGCGCAGCAGCCAGGCCTGATGGTTGACGCCGGCGCCGGTGTAGTCGATCTCGTCGAGCGGCACGTGCAGCAGTTCCGCCAGGTCGTGCACCGTCCAGAACACCGAGTGGCAGAGGCCGACCGCCTTGACCTCCGGGGCTTTCGCGGCGAGGTAGGCGATGTTCATCGCCATCGGGTTCGTGTAATTGAGCAGCCAGGCATCCGGGCAGATCTCCGCGATGTCTTTTGCTATCCCTTCCAAGACCGGAAATGTCCGGAGTGCTCGGAAGATGCCGCCGACCCCGAGTGTGTCGGCGATCGTCTGCCGCAGGCCGTACTTCGCCGGGATCTCGAAGTCGCGCACGGTCGCCGCGTGCATGCCGACCTGGATCGAGTTGATCACGAAGTCGGCATCCTCCAGGGCTCGCCGCCGATCCAGCGTCGCCTTGATCATCGGGTGGCAACCGAGCTGGTCAGCGGTCTGCCGGGCGATTGCCTCGGCCGTCGCCAGCCGCTCGGCGTCGATGTCGTGCAGGGCCAGGGTCACGTCCCGCAGCTCGGCGAAGGACAGGATGTCGGCCAGCAGCTCGCGGGTGAAGACCACGCTGCCGGCGCCCAGGAAGGCGATCACAGTCATGGGCGGATTCTTGGCGTACGCGCCAAGAACGCGCAATAGCAGTTGATGTATCGCTTGGAAACGGACTATGTTGACTGCTCGTTTGATCATTGATGACTTTGAGGGATCCATGAGTTCGCTCCGCCGGGCCGACCGGGTGTCGGCCATCCTCGAGCGGGTCGCCAGCAGCGGCTCGGTCGACGCCGGCCACCTCGCCGACGAGTTTGCGGTCTCGCCCGCCACCATCCGCCGCGACCTGCAGGTCCTCGAGGACCAACGGCTGCTGTCACGCACCCACGGCGGCGCCGTCGCGGTCGACGTCGCGTACGAGTTGCCGGTCCGCTACCGCACCGGCCAGCACCGCGAGGAGAAGGCGCTGGTCGCCAAGACCGTCGCCGCGCTGCTGCCGAAGGGCCCGCTCACGCTCGGCATGACCGGCGGCACGACCACGCATCTGCTGGCTCGTCTGCTCGCCGAGCGGGTCGACCTCACCGTGGTGACCAACGCGCTGAACATCGCGGCCGAGCTCGCCCTGCGCCCGAGACTGAAACTGATCATGACGGGCGGGGTGTCCCGCACCCAGTCCTACGAGTTGGTCGGGCCGATCGCCGATCAGGCGCTCAAGGGGCTGAACATGGCGGTGGCGGTGGTCGGGGTCGACGGCATCAGCGCCCGTGGCGGCCTGACCACCCACGACGAGATCGAGGCGAACACGAACGCCACGATGATCCGCCGCGCCGACCGGGTGATCGTGGTTGCCGACGGCTCCAAAGTGGGCAAGATCTGCCTGGCCGGCATCTGCCCGGTAACCGACGTGGCCATGCTGGTCACCGACGCGAGCGCCGACCCGGCCGGGGTGGAGGCGATCCGCCGAGTCGGCACCGAGGTGGTCGTCGCCGGCACCTCGTAACGAGGGTCATGCTCGCGGTTTGCCACGTGCTGCGCTGTACGGCGTACACAAATCGGTTGAAGCTCTTGATCGAAAAAATCGGGCAGATCGTCGACGGCGCCTCGATCCGGTACGTCGATTTCCGGACCGGCGCCGAGTCGATCTTCACGGTGTCCAGCGATTCGTCGGCCGATCACAGCGACGGCGACGACGCCTTGGTCGACGCGTTCCTAGCCGCCGTCGCCGCCGGAGACGCGTCGCTGATCCGTTCGGACGCCGCCACCAGCCTGGCCGGTCATCACGTGGTCTGGGCGGCGGAGCCCGCCCGGCGCACCGGCACCGTCGTCACGCTCGGCTAGCACCTCGGGCCGGCGCTGGGCCGGGACCGCGCCGCCCGGCGGGGCCGGGTGGTACCTCTTGGCCAGCCGCTGCCCCGGCAGCTCGATGTAGCGGTGGGTCAGCCAGGAGAGGCCGAGCAGGCCGGCCAGGAAGCCGGCCGTCGCGAGGATCTCCGCCGGGCCGTGGATGTGGTCCTGGAACCACTGGCCGGTCAGGTCGATCACCGGGACGTGGATCAGGTAGAGCGAGTAACTGACCAGGCCGATCCAGGCCAGGGACCGCGGGACGCGGCGGTGCCGGCAGGCGAAACCGATCGCGAACGAGCCGCCGATGATCAGCAGGGTGATCACCGAGCGGGTCATGTACTGCGGGGTCAGCGCGTTCAGCGACCTCAGCTCGGCGAACCAGTTGACCAGGCACGCGGCCCCGACGACGGTAGCCGCCGCGGCCGCGTGGCGCTTCGGGATCTGGCCCTTCTCGGCGCGGTAGATGGCCGTGCCGGTGAACATGACGGCCGGGATCAGCAGCCCGTCGAAAGCGTGTGACGGGTGCTGGTTGGTGATCATCAACGTCAGGACCAGGGCGATCAGGGTGACCGCGCCGGCCACGGCCACGGCCCGCCGGCGGCTCAGCAGCCCGGCCAGCCCGGCGATCAGCACGACGGCGATCGCCACCGGCAGCAGCGGGGTGACCAGTTGGCGCGGGGTCAGCGGCACCGTGAGCACCGCGGCCACTCCGAAGGCGGCCGCGATCGGCGCGCTGGCCCGGTGCAGCCGCAGCACGAACAGCGACGCCACGAGCAGGTAGAACGCCATCTCGAAGGTCAGCGTCCACATCACCGGCGTCACCAGGTCGTAGCCGGTGAACTGGGGGAGCATGGTGAGGTGCGCGACGGTGCCGGCGACCGGGTGCTTCACCAGGTAGGGCGCGACCGGCAGCACGATCACCACGGCGACGCCGACCGCCAGATAGAGCGGATAGAGCCGGGCGAGGCGCGACACCCAGAACCGGCGCAGATCGCCGTGCCGCTCCAGGGACGCCGGGATGATGTAGCCGCTCACCAGGAAGAAGAGCATCACCCCGGCGACCCCGGAGTTGATCCAGTTGGAGGTCGCCGCCCGCACCTCGGTCAGCTGGTAGTGCGTGAAGTGCGCGTAGACAACGAGCAGAGCCGCGACCGCGCGCAGCGCATCCAGCCAGGCCATTCGTTGGTGCGCTGCGGCGGGCATCCGCGAAGGATACTCAGTAACCCACTTTGAAGGTTGCGTCCTGCTTCTCGCTGGCGGTGCTGATCGGGTCGATCCGCAGCACGTAGTTGGAGTGCCGCAGGTATCGATCCGGGTAGTTGTACGAGCGGAACGACGTCCAGGAGCTGTCGGCCAGGCCGGCCACCTTGGTGAACGTCGCGTCGGCCTTGAAGGCGGCGGTCCCGTCGCTGGCCGCGAGCTGGATCGCGTAGCTGTAGTGCCGCAAGTACATGGTCGGATAGTTCACCGACTGGAACGACACCCCGGTGCTGTCGGCCAGGCCGGGCACGATCTTCCACTGCTGGTCCTGCCACTGGTCGAACGGATACTCGTCGATCCGCCCGACGTTGCTGTAGTGCCGGATGTAGCGGCCGGGGTAGTTGTACGACTTGATCCGGTTCCAGCTCGGCGTGCCGGTGGCGAGCAGATTGCTGAGCTCGGTCGCGGTAAGCGGCGTGACGCCCAGGTGCTTGGAGTTCAGCGGCTGGGTGTAGCTGCGGTCGTTGAGCAGGGTCCAGCTGCCGGTGGACAGCGCGCTGGTCGACCAGGCGAAGAACCGCCCGTTCGGGCTGTAGGTGTCACCCCACAGCGTGTACCCGTTGCCGGACAGCGCCGGCACCAGCTGCGGCGCCTCGACGCCGCGGCCCGGGTTGATCACGCTGGTGTAGGTGGTGAAGCTGCCCGGGTTGAGCGTCGACGACTTGGCGCCGAACAGGCCGCCGGTGCCGCGATAGTAGAAGTAGTTCACGCCGCCCTGGCTGACCAGGTTGCCGTCGATGACGTCGGTGCCGTTGTCGAAGAACACCTGGCCCTCGGTGGCCGTCTTGAAGTCGGACGTGTAGCTCACCATGATCACGTTGTGGCCGCCGACGACCGATGAGTAGATCACGCCGTACTGGCTGCGCGAAGCGTCCCAGAACGCCTCGGGCGCCCACGAGTGGGTGGCCAGCGAGTTGACCTTCAGCCGGCGGTAGTTGGTGAAGGTGCGCAGGTCGGTCGAGTCCCAGACGTGGATGTACTGGCTGTTGTAGGTCCAGTCGGTGCCCTTGAGGTCGGTGGCGATCACCTCGAACGTGCCGTCCTGTTTGCGCAGGATGAAGGGATCACGCAGACCGAGCGCCCCGGCCGTGGGGGTGGCGACCGGGTTGTTCTGGTTGATCGGGGTCCAGTTGAGGCCGTCACTGCTGACCGCGATATGCAGGCCGTAGTTGGCGGCGGACATGTTGGGGGATTCGGTGAAGTACGCCATGGCGTAACCGGCGTAGGTGGCTGCGGCGGCGGGGGAGGCCGAGCCGAAGACCACGGCGAGAACGACGGCGAGGACCGCGCCGGCGAGTTTCCGTGTAGAGGACATGGTGAACGTTAACAATCACCACTTTCAATGGAAAGAGCCGATGCTCTCCATCCCCGTGTCGTACCGCTTCCAGGTTCCCTTACCCGCCGACTTGGCCGCATACATCGCCACGTCCGCCCGCCGGATCACTGCCGAGACCCCGTCGCCCGGCTCCGCGCCGGCCGCCCCGATGCTGGCGTTGGCGACGATCATCGCCCCGTCGACGGCGACCGGCTCGGCCAGCGCGGCGAGCAGCCGCTGGGCGGTCTGCTCCGCCTCCGGCCCCTGGCAGTCGTGCAGCAGGATGCCGAACTCGTCGCCGCCGAACCGCGCCGGCAGATCGCCGTCGCGCACCGCGGCCCGCATCTTGTCCGCCACCGAGATCAGCAACTGGTCGCCGGCCGCGTGTCCGAACGTGTCGTTCACCTGCTTGAACCCGTCCAGGTCGATGAGCAGCACCGAGGTTCGCGCGATGTCGGTGTCCAGCGCCGCCTCGACCTGCTCGTGGAAGTGCGTGCGGTTGGCCAGCCCGGTCAGCCCGTCGGTCAGCGCCTGGTGGCGCAGCCGGGTCTCGTGCTCGCGGAGCTTCTTGATCAGGTCGGTGTTGTCGTGGAAGGCGACCAGCTGGCGCGCGGCGACCAGCGTGCAGATCACCCCGAGCCCGACGACCACGCCCCACAGCCGGAAGTCGACGCCCTGCGGCAGCACCACGATGAGGGCGCTGAACGCGATCGCGATCGCGCCGTACGGCAGCAGGCTGTAGGGCTTGCGGCGCCGCTCGGTGAACGGCGCCGGGTCGACCTTGGCGATCACCAGTTGGATGCGCGGGCCGAGCGCGATCAGCAGCGACGGCATCAGGCGGATCAGGTAGATGGAGGCGGCCAGCGCGCCGCCCGAGTCGGGGGCGACGAAGAAGCCGAGCGCGGTGAACACGGCCGCGCACATCATGGTGATCGCCGAGGCCTTCCGCATCGGCGCGTTCCCGCTGAGGATCATCTTGACCGCGGCGAAGCAGCCGGTGATGGCGGCGCCCGCCGCCGCCAGGGTCGCGGCCAGGCCGGAGAAGTCGCCCTGCCCCGGCTGGGCGGCGAAACACCAGGCCACCACCGCGCCGGCGACCAGCACCGAGGCCGAGTCGAGCCAGTACGCCAGCCGGGTCCGCCCGGTTCGTCCCGGATGTGGGTGCGCCAGCATCGCGGACACGATCACCACGAGCCCGAGCGCGAAGCAGGTGGACTGCACCAGGCCGCCGGTGGTCGACCAGGTGCCCGGCGGGTCGACGAAGGTCAGGACCGTCTGGAAGGTGTCGCCGAACAGGAACATCGACCCGACCCCGGCCAGGATCCGCCAGAACCGCCGGACCGCCCCGGTCGCGATGCGCGAGACCTGCCAGGACGAGATGACCAGCAGCGAGTCCAGCGGGAGCTGGAACGTCCAGAAGACGCGCACCTGCTGGTCGGTGTTCGAGGCGAAGAAATAGAAGAGCACCGCCGCCAGCCCGGTCCACAGGATGGCGCCGCTGAGCAACGGATCGCGAATCCAGCTCCGCAACCGCTCCGCACCCTTCACAGCCGTCCTGATCGACCGTTGAGCGCTCGGCTTGAGGAGGAGTTGTTAATTCGGATCTTTGCAAGGCCATCCAAAGCTCTGAACTGGCATTAGTCACAGCCGCCACACAGGTTCTGCAAGATCTTTCAGAAACTCATTGACGTATTTGAAACCTTCGAGCATTCTCGTCGTAACTTCCTTCGTCCCCCGGCACCCCTGAGGAATCCCCCATGAAACGAAGCCTGCGCGTGATTGCCGCCGGCGCCGTTCTCGCGGCGAGCGGACTGGTCGCATTCACCGTCCAGACCGTCACTGCCAGCGCGGCCGTCTCCCTCAACAACAGCGATGTGACCGCCAACCTGTGGAGTTGGAACTGGAACTCCATCGCCAAGGCGTGCACCGACCAGCTCGGCCCGGCCGGTTACGGCGCCGTCCAGGTCGCCCCGCCGGCCGAATCGATCAGCCTCGCCACCAGCGACAACGGCGCCCACCCGTGGTGGGAGATCTACCAGCCGGTGTCGTACAACCTGACCAGCCGGTTCGGCACCCGCGCACAGTTCTCGACCATGGTCAGCACGTGCCACGCGGCCGGCGTCCGGGTCTACGCCGACGCGGTCATCAACCACACCGCCGGCTCGAACAACACACTGACCACGACGTACGGCGGCAGCACCTTCAGCCCCACCGGCTACACCTACCCGGCGGTGCCGTATTCGTACGACGACTTCCACCACGCGAACGACGGCTACTGCAGCGATGACGACGCCGTGATCGACGACTGGAACAACACGTCCGAGGTCCAGAACTGCATGCTGCTCTCGCTGTCCGACCTCAAGACGCAGAGCAGCACGGTCCGCACGAAGATCGCCGCCTACCTGAACGACCTGATCGGGCTCGGCGTCGACGGCTTCCGGGTGGACGCGGCCAAGCACGTCGCCAAGGCGGACTTCGCGGCCATCCTCGCGCTGCTCAACAAGACCACCGCGGAGAACAAGGCGCCGTACGTCGCTCAGGAGATCTTCACCGGCGCGACCAACAGCGAGCTCCTGCCGTCCGCCTTCACCTCCAACGGTGACGTGCTCGGCTTCTCCTACGCGATGGGCCTCAAGACCCAGTTCAACAACGGCACGCTGAGCAACCTGTCGACCCTCCCGTCGTGGAGCCTCGACGCGACCAGCGACCAGACCGCCGCGATGGTCACCAACCATGACCTCGAGCGGGACGCCACCACGCTGCGGTACATGGACGGCACCAAGTACACGCTCGCCAACTACTTCCTGCTGGCCTACCCGTACGGTCAGCCGTTCGTCTACGACGGCTTCACGTTCCCGACCTCGAACACCGGTCAGTCCCCGCCGGCCGACTCGAGCGGTTTCGTCACCGACACCAACTGCACCAACGGCGCCTGGCAGTGCATCACCCAGTCGACCGGCGTCAAGGGCATGGTCGGCTGGCACAACGCCACCGCCTCGGTCACCACCGCCTCCGACTTCACCAGCACCAACAGCAACGTGATCGGCTTCCACCGCGGCTCGCTCGGCTGGATCGGCCTGAACAACTCCAGCAGCGCCTCCACCGCCACCTACACCACCGGCCTCGCCAACGGCACCTACTGCGACGTGATCACCGGTGGCGCCACGAGCACCGGCTGCGCCGGCACCTCGGTCACGGTTTCCGGGGGTACGGCGTCGGTGACGATCCCGGCCGGCAGCTCGGTCGCCATCCACGTCAACGCCAAGTCCGGCGGCGGCTCCACCACCTCACCCACCACCGCGCCGACGACCTCCACGCCCACCACGTCGCCGACCACCGCCCCGACGACCAGCCCCGCCTCGGTCGCGACGACCTTCAACGAGTACGCCACCACCACCTGGGGCACGAACGTCTTCGTGGTCGGCAACGCCGCGGCCCTAGGCAACTGGAACACCGGCAGCGCGGTCGCGCTCTCCTCGGCCGGTTACCCGACCTGGTCGGTCACGCTGAACCTGCCCTCGGGCACCGCGATCGAGTACAAGTACATCAAGAAGGACGCCTCCGGCAACGTCACCTGGGAGTCCGGGAGCAACCGGACATTGAACACCGGTGCGGCGGCGACGTACATCGCCAACGACACCTGGAAGTAGCCGGATCTGCCCGCCGGTCGTGGCGCAGTCGCCCACGACCGGCGTGGCCTGCAGTGCGGCGAGCGCATCAAAATTAATGAAGGGTTATTGTGACCGCATGCGTGCACGTCTCTCGGATATCGCCCGACAGGCGGGCGTCAGCGAGGCGACGGTTTCGCGCGTCCTCAACGACCGTCCCGGCGTCTCGGCCGACACCCGCCAGGCCGTCCTTACCGCCCTCGACGTCCTAGGCTACGAACGCCCCGAACGCCTCCACAAGCGCAGCGCCGGCCTGGTCGGCCTGATCGTCCCCGAGCTGGAAAACCCGATCTTCCCGGCGTTCGCCCAGATCGTCGAGTCGGCCCTGGCCCAGACCGGCTTCACCCCCGTGCTCTGCACCCAGACCCCGGGCGGCGTCACCGAGGACGAATACCTCGAGATGCTCCTGGACCGGCAGGTGAGCGGCATCGTCTTCGTGGCCGGCCTGCACGCCGACACGACCGCCGACCACGACCGCTACCAGCGCCTGATCGACCGCCCGCTGCCGATCGTGTTCGTCAACGGTTACGCCGACGGGATCTCCGCCCCGTTCATCTCCTGCGACGACAAGCAGGCGGCCGAGTCGGCGGTGTCGCACCTTGCGGCCCTCGGACACGAGCGCATCGGTTTCGTCTCCGGGCCGGAACGCTTCCGTGCCGTCCAGCGGAAGCTCGACGGGTACCACAGCGCTATGCGTCGGCACGTTCCTTCCTATAACCATCGCGCCCCTGACGAGTTGGTGGCGTTGACGCTCTTCGGCGTCGAGGGGGGCGAGGTGGCCGCCGGCCAGTTGCTCGACCGCGACGTGACCGCTGTGGTCTGTGGTTCCGATCTGATGGCTCTGGGTGCGATCCGGGCCGCGCATCGGCGTGGCTTGCAGGTTCCTCGGGACATCTCGGTGGTGGGCTTTGATGATTCGCCGTTGATCGCGTTCACCGATCCGCCGCTTACCACGCTTCGCCAGCCGGTTGCCGCGATGGGCAACGCCGCGGTCCGGGCCCTGGTGGATGAGATTCATGGTCATGCGGCTCCGCGCTCCGAATACGTCTTTCCGGCTGAGTTGGTGGTTCGCGGCTCCACCGCCGCCGCGCCGGCCCGGCGGATCACCAAGCAGGCCCAGATCCCGGCCGCTTAGGACCCTGGGGCGCTGCCCCAGACCCCGGCCACGCGCTGCGGAGATCAATCTCTGGCTGGCGTGCGTCTGGGGATGAGCTGGGATTCCGCATGATCAGAATCGGGTAGGACAAGCGGTGGGGACGGCACCCGATGGCGGTTGGGTGCCGTCCTCCCCCTCCTTGAGTGCGGTCCTTGGTGGGTCAGGTGAAGCGGGCGGCGATCCAGGTGGCTACCGCGTCGGCGGAGAGGATTACCGCTGAGTCGTGGGTGGCGCCGGCCAGTTCGGTGTAGGTCACTGGCTGGGTGTAGGCCTGCAGTTCTGGCAGCAGCAGGTCGTGGGTGATGAACTGTGGCACTGCCTCGTCGTCGCTGCCCTGGACCACCAGGATGGGGGCGCTCGGCGCGGTCTGGGCGGGGTTGTCGTAGTGGGCGAGTTTGGCCACCACCGCGGCCGGCAGGGCGCCGCCGGTCAGGAGTTGGGTGGCGGTCAGGTTCTGGTAGGAGGCGAGGATCTCCATCAGGCAACCCGTGGTGAGGACCGAAGTCTTCGTCTTTGCCTGGGTGGCCAGCACCGTGTTCGGGTTGAAGGTGGGGTCGACCGCGGACAGGCCGTAGAGGCCCATCACCAGGTAGCCCTGGCCGGGGGTGCCGGGGATCAGGGGCGCCAGTGCGTCGACGTTGGACACCGGGGCGATCGTGGCGGTGCCCTTCAGCACCAGGTTGCCGTCGTAAGACGGGGCCAGCTGGCTGGCGAACAGCGCGCCCTGGCCGCCCTGCGAGTGGCCGTCGATCGCGTACTGGGTGGAGAGGGCCGAGTCCTGGTTGCGGGCGGCCTTGACGCTGTCGATGATCGAGCGGGCCACGCCCGCACCGACCAGGTAGGGGTGGGACTGGGGGGTGCCGAGGCCGGGGTAGTCCGGTGCGGCCACCGTCCAGCCGCGGCTGAGCAGCGCGGCGACCGCGGTGCGGGCCTCCGGCCAGAACACGTTCTGGTTGGTCGACGGGGCGCACTGGTCGGCCAGGCCGGTAGTGCCGTGCGCCCAGGCGACCGTTTTGTTCTTCTTGCCGGTTTTGGGGGTGAGGATCAGGCCGGTGGCGGGGATGAGCGTGCCGTTGGCGTCGGTGGTGAGGTACTGGATGCGCTTGCCGGTCGCCAGTGGCGTCAGCTCGGGCGGCAGGGTGGCCGTCGCCGAGGTGAGCACCATCCCGGGCAGGGAGGCGGCGGAGGCCGCTCCGGCCGGTGCGGCGACGCTGCCACAAACGGCCAACAATGCGACCAGTAGTAAGCGCGGACTTGTTTTCACGCGTCTTCCATTCCCGTGAGTAGGGCTGATGATCAGAGCCGGGCCAAAGCGTATGGGGATTACCGACGCCGGTTGAAGTACGCAGATGCGTAGTCCTTCTGGTACTGGTCTCCGAGTACTGATCGGGAAGCCGACCGAAAACCGAAACGATTGCCCCCGGATCACCCAAACCATTCCGAGTTATTCGGGCCACCTCAAATTCAAGATCAAAACACTTGAGGGGTACGTCGTGAGCCCGCACTTTCGCAGGCCGGGCCGCTGCTCGGCATCCCCGCGAAGATCGTTGAACGGCCGTCGCGAACGGCCACCCAGTGTCCTCATTCTGTCGTCTCGTGACTGCCGAGTACGACCGATTCGGATAAGTGGCCCGGTGGGCCGGCCGAGGACCCGCACATCCCCCGCTAGCTGCCCGGACCTTCCCTCCGCACGGTGCGTAGCGGCCGGAGCGTCGCCAAGGATGCATTTTGATCGACCGCCGGTGACCGCGCTCGAAGTGACGTTGAGTGCACGCACGCATCTTCGGTGCCGAAACGGGGTGATTGGCGTGCTTTCGCGCTCCGCGAAAAGCTGCGTGGCCGCCGACGAACGCACCTTTGTGCAGGTGGTGGGGGTGCGGATCCGGATGATCGTCGGGTTAGGACGGCGGGGCCTCGTCGCGCCGGCCGCGCAGCTACCGTACGGGCCGATGGGCGCCCGTCGACGGTGCCTCCGGCGCTGAGCCGGGCAAGAGAAAGTCCCAGGTAAATAGCATCGCCGGCCGCTATCGAGGCGGCCGGCGACGGTTGCTTTCAAGATCTTTGCCGGAAGATCCCTGGGTCAATTGATCACCACTGATTGATCTCTGTGAGGTGGCCCGAAATCGTCGTCGGGAGGCAATGGAGGGCGTGGCAACAATTGGTCGCCGCCCCGCAACTTGCACGGTTCAGAGCACAGTGGAGCCTGCTTCCGACGATTGGCACACCAAAATCGTCGAACACGGATTGTGTTTGCGGCGTCACTGTTCGTACTCTGTTGGGCACTAGATCATTGATCGGTATGAGTGCGAGCAAGCGGGCCGTGTCCCGCGGGGGAGCAGAACATGCTTATCAAAGTCGTCGACCAGATCGTGGATGAAGATCTGCACAGCGCTGCGTGGCGCCTGTACCAAGACGCGTTCGACGAGCTGAACACGCTCGCGGTACAGCGGCACATGATGTTCCCGTCGGAGTTCGACGAGGTCATGCTCGACAGTCGCGTCAGCAAGTATCTGGCTCTCACCGACGAGGGCCAACTGTGCGGTGTCGCCACGTACACCAACGATCTCGATGCGGTCCCACTGATCGCACCTCAGTACTTCGAACGGCACTGGCCCGAACACTACGCGTCGCGGAAGATCTGGTACATCGGCTTCGTCGCCGTTGGTCCGGAGCACCAGGGGCGCGAGGCGTTCGCGCAGCTGGTGGAGCAGATGTACCTCGTGGCAGCCACCCAGAACGGTCTGGTCGGCCTGGACATCTGCAGCTACAACGACGATGTCCGCCACATGTCCCGTATCTTCCGGCTCATGATCAGCCGGGTCACGGACAACATGCGGTTCAGCCGGATCGACCAGCAGTCCTTCTGGCTCTACGAATTCCCGACCGCCGCATAAGCGTCTGTCGGCCTCAGTCCATCGGCGGCCTCCACATCGTCCAGAGCGGCGGCCCGTCGGGTAGGTCGATCACGGACCGGACCTGGTATCCGTGTCGCAGGTACAGCTCGCGGTTGCGTGGGTCGTTCGCCTCGAGATAGGCGGGCAGCCCGGCCGCGTCGAGCCGGCGGTGATGCCGGCGGAGAAGCGTGCTGCCCAGCCCCTGATTCTGCTGATCGGGGCGGACGGCGAGGAAAGCAAGATAGTGGTGCGGCGTGGTGGGGTGTTCCGCCTCCAGCGTCGCGTCCAGCAGACACATTCGATCGTGCGCCTCGCCGGCGATCTCCTTGAGCCGGCGCTCGTAGTCGATCGGCGACGGCAGCGCGGCCGTGAGCGGGAACCACAGGGCGGCACCGGTCAACCGGCCGGTGCCGTCCTTGGTCGCGTAGACCTCGCCCCACCGCAGGGTGTGCTCCACGAAGATCGTGAAGTACTCGGGGCTGGCCGCGTGGCGCACGCCGTCGTCGGGTTGCAGCCATCGGGCGACCGGCCCGTCGTGCATGGCGGCGGCGACAAGATCGGTGAGCTCGCCGGCGTCGACGAGTGCGACACTGCGGATCACCAGATCATGGACGGCGTGTGTCATTGCGCGCTTCTCCTTACTAATAGGGGTAACCACGAGCGCCGACCGGGTCGCCGTGCAGCTGCTTGGTGGGCCACTGGATGTCGGAGAGGATGCTCGTCCGGCCGTCGGCACCGCGGCCGATCTGGGCATAGACCTCTGGACGGGCGGCCCGCATGATCGCGGCCCAGATGAAGCCGAGTGCGGCCACACCTAGATAGAGCACCGGGATCAGCCACTGGAACGGTGAATCGCCGTCGACCTGAAGCAGTTCGCCGAAGCCGATCACCGTGGCGGTCAGCACGACGGACAGGAGCAGGAAGGACATGAACGGCGCGAGGTAGGCGCGCCACACGTTCTCCGACCTCCGCCCGCGAGCGAAGAAGCCGATCACCGCGGCCGACGTCGCCCACATCAGGATCAGCACGCCGAGGCCGCCGATCGTGGTGAGCCACGCGAACACGTAGACGAGGGGCTCGGCGCCGGCTATCGCATAGGCGCTCAGCACCACGATGGCCAGCACGCTCTGGGTGATCGAGCCGGCCAGCGGCGCGCCGGTGCGCGGGTGGGTGCGACCCCACACGGCCGGCAGCACGCCCTCACGGCCGAGCGCGAACTGATAACGGGACACCGCCGCGTGGAACGCGAGCAGCGCGGCCAGCACGCTGGTCAGGAACAGCAGGTAGCCCATGTCGACCAGCGCCACCGGCAGATGCTTGCTGACCAGGAAGAAGACCAGGTCGGTCTGATGCTGGGAGGCGGTGGCGGCGATGTTGGCCGGGCCCGTGGTGACGGACATCGCCCAGGCCGAGACCGCACACAGCGCGCCGGCCAGCAGCACCGCCCAGTGGGTGGCCCGGCCGATCGTCTTCTTCGGGTCCTTGGTCTCCTCGGAGAGGACGACCGTGGCCTCGAAGCCGACGAAGCCGGCGACGGCCAGCACCAGCAGGGTGCCGACGACCGGAGTGAACAGTGGCTCCGGATTGAAGGGGGAGAAGTCGACGTGCCCGCCGGCCGGGTGCGCCACCATCACGACGTCGTAGAGCACGACGATCGTGATCTCGGCGACCAGCAGGACGGCCAGCACCTTGCCGCTCAGGTCGACCCACAGCAGGCCGAGCACCGCGACCACAAGCCAGGCGGCGATCGCGCACACGTACCACGGGGTGACCAGGCCGAACTCGGCGAGGATGCCGGAGGCGGCCGAGCCGAAGAGACCGAACAGGCCGATCTGCATCAACGAGTACGCCGGGAGGGCCACGAACGCGGCGCCGACACCGATCACCCGGCCGAGCCCGTGGCTGATGTAGGAGTAGAAGGCGCCGGAGTTGACGATGTGCCGGCTCATCGCGACGAATCCGACCGTGAACAGGGAGAGAATCCCGGCTACCGCCACGTACGCGATCGGCACCGCGGTGCTACCGATGATCGCGTAGATGGCCGAGATCGCTCCGATGATCACAGTCAGCGGCGCAGCTCCCGCCACTCCGAAGAACACCACGGACGGGACGCCGAGCCGGTTCTTGGCCAGCGCCCGCGCCACGATGTCCGGCTCGGCGGGTTCCTTCTGCAGCATTAACATCCTCCCGGCCCATTGATCTGAGTTGTTGCGCCGGAGGTGGTGCCGCCCGATGGCGCTCACCGCCGACCGACGGTCAGGACCGAGCCGACGGAGGCCTCGGTGAATTCGATAAGGTCGCGTAGGTCGCCGGAGAGCGCGTTGACCGCGTTCGGCAGCGAGTGGAAGGCCTGCCGGTGCATCTCGAAGTCGTAGAGCACGTGCCGGGTCAGCCCGGTCGCGGCCACGAGTCCGACGAGCACCCGGTCGGTCAGGCTCAGTTCGATGCCCCGGACCAGCAGGTTGGCCAGACGGGCGGGTGCCCAGGCGGCCGCGTTGCGCTGTTCGGCGCTGTTCGGTAGATAGACGGTTTCGGTGGAGAGCATGCGCCGGCGGGTGATCAGATCGACCGCTCCCAGGCGAACGAGCCGCTCGCCGACCCGGACTTCGGCGTCCTGCGAGAGGAACGCGAGCCAGGTGCGGACATCACGGTGTTGCGGCTGGGCGATGAGCAGGTCGAGAATGTCGTGCGCCAACGCGTCGGCCGGGGGGTGTCGATCGAGGATGATGAGGTCGCCTTCGGCGATCCCTATCCGTCCTTCGAGGATCAGCTCGCCCAGCAGCGCTGCGGCGAGCCCCAGGCCCGTCGCGCGCGGGTGGAGTCGGGACCGGCCTGTCCGGTCTTGATGTGCGATCAAGAAGTACTGGTCAGCCAACACGCTGCCACGCCCCTTAGACCCGTGTAGACCCAAGCTTTGAGGGATCACTGTGAGTACAGGAAGTCAATACTCGATGTCTGCCGCATCATGTACCCAACATCAAGGTCAATACAAGAAGTACTAGACTTCTTGTTCAGGGCTCGAGTCCACGTTGGATCATGGGTCGGCCGGTCATAGGATCGGTTACCTGAGGAAACCTGAAGGCCAAGGGGAGTCCAGGTGTCCGTTGACGAAGGTCCCACGCTGCGACGGCGGCGACTGGGCGCAGAGTTGAAACGGTGTCGCGAAGCGGCCGGATTGACGCAGGAGAATGTCTCGCGTCATTTCGAGTGGCATGCTGCCAAGGTCACGCGGATCGAGACCGCGCGCGTCGCGGTGACCGCACGCGACGTGCGCGATCTGCTCGATCTCTATCACGTCCGGGACGAGGCCTACCGCGAGGCGCTGATCGAGCTTGCCCGCATGTCCCGCGAGCGCACCTGGTGGAGCGACTACCGCGATGTCATCCGGCCGGGCAACTTCGTCGGCTTGGAGGCGGGCGCCTCCTCGATGCTGACCTGGGAGCCGAGCATCGTGCCCGGCCTGCTGCAGACCGAGGCCTACATCCGGGCGCTGATGCGCACCGGGCGCTCGTTCGACCCGCCGCACGAGATCGACCGCCGGGTGGCGTTGCGGATGACCCGGCAGGGCCGGCTGACCGAGCGCCGCCCGCTGGAACTCACCGCGCTGGTCGACGAATCGGTCGTGCGCCGCGTGATCGGCGGTTCCGAAGTGATGGCGGAACAGCTACGTCATCTAATCGAAATGGCTCAATTACCGAATGTAATCTTGCAGATCCTGCCGTTCGGTTCTGGAGAACACGCGTTCCTCGGTGGACCGGTGGCGCTATTGGAGTTCCACGGCGTAGACGCGCAGATGAACCATGGGATATCCAGAGCGGAAACCACCCATCTGGATGTTGTCTATCTTGAAGGTCTTGCGGGAGACTCTTACGAAGAGCAACCGGCCGAGGTTGCCCGTTACCGAAAAGAGTTCGAGCGATTGAGCGCGAAGGCGCTCGACCATCGCCAGACAATCAAGATGATCGAGAGCCTGCTGGTCGCTTAGGGCTCCGAGACAACCACATATCCTAAGGGGGTGCTTGAGGTTGCTCGCGCACCATCTCAACGCTGCTGTCTGGAAAAAGGGCAGTCGCAGCAACGGCAATGGCGGTAACAACTGTGTCGAGGTTGCCTTCCTCGACACAGGCGTTGCCGTCCGAGACAGCAAGGACCGGTCCGGCCCGGCTCTCATGTTCACGCAGGACGAGTGGATCGCCTTCGTGGGCTCGGCCAAGGATGGCGAGTTCGACATCGTTTCCTGACCCGAGAGCCTACCGATAGGCACGCACCGATGGGAAGTGCTTACGCAAAGTCAACTTCTCTTCGGGGCGGACCTAGCGGGGATGCTGCAGCGCCCCTCACGGGGCGTTGCAGCGCCGATACTTGACGTATTTGTGGAGCCCATTTGCCGAGGTCACGGCGACTTGGCAGGTTCACTGTGTTCAAATTGACAGACTCAGATGGCCGAAATTAACGCGAGAGAGCTTTCGGAGACGCTCTCGCGAAACTAGGTTTCTCCATGTGGAGCTGGAGCTGCGCCATCTTCGAATGGTGCTTGCCATCGCCGAAGCGGGCAGTGTGACCAAGGCCGCTGCGGCGCTCGGTCTCGCCCAACCGGCCCTGACCACCCAGCTTCAGCGCATTGAGCGGATCCTTGGCGGAGCTCTGTTCACCCGCGACCGCCGTGGCGTCCTGCCGACGCCGCTCGGCGATCTCGTGCTGGCTCGCGCGCGGGTGCTCATCCCGGCCGTGACCGGCCTTCACGACGAGGCCAGCGAGCTCATCACGTCCGGCGGCACGGCCCGATACCGGGTCGGAGCCACCAATGGGCCGATCGTGGCCGGCCTGGTCCGGCGGCTCAACGACGCCCATCCCGGCGGCCCGGTCTCGATTCGCTCGACGTCGTCGGGCAACGAGATCGCCCAGTCGGTGGTCGAGGGGCGACTCGACTACGTCGTGGTCGGTGCGTGTGCCAACCCGCCCGCGCTCCTACCGCCCGGCCTCAACTGGCAGGTCGTCTCCGTCGACGCGGTCTGGGTGCTGATCAACGACCGGCACCCGCTGGCCGGCCGGGACGAGATCGCGCTCAGCGAGCTGGCCGATGAGCAGTGGGTCGGCGCGCCCGGCGACGGATGCTTCTACGAGTGTTTCGCGGCCGCCTGCGCCCGCGAGGGCTTTGCCCCCAAGGCGCCGACCGAGATCGCCGTCAGCAGCGCGTTCGACCTGGTCGCATCGGGGGACGCGGTCGCTCTCAGCCAGGGCACGGTGCGTTCGCTCGAGGGCGCCGTCGCGGTTCCGCTCGCCGGGGTGCCGCTGCGCTGGCGGCATCTGCTCGGCTGGGACCCGGAGGCCCAGGCGGCCGGGCAGGCGGCCGAGCTCTATGGGTACGCCGTGGAGACCTACCTCGAGGTGCTCCGCAAACGGCCCCGCTACGCGCGCTGGCTGGCCATGCACCCGGAACTCGGCGTGCAGAAGTCGGTTTCGCTCTTCCCCGGAACGCGGCCGGGTCGCCCCGGCCTCAGCGGCCGGAGCGACCCGAAGATCGCCTAGCAGTTGCTCAGCAGGTGCCGAGCATGCTGGTCAGCGCCGTCTTCTCGGCGCTCGTGACGGTCAGCGCCCAGACGTACTTCACCCGGACCCAGGCCCGCGCGTAGGTGCAGTAGTAGCTGCTCAGTGGCGGCTTCCAGGAGTCCGGCGACTGGTCGCTCTTGGACTGGTTCACGTTGTCGGTGACCGCCCACAGCTGCGGGTCGGTGAGGTCGTTCGCGAACGACTCGCGCTTCGCGGTGGTCCAGCCCCAGGCGCCGGAGATCCAGGCGTTCTTCAGTGGGACCATGTGGTCGATGTCGACGTCCGACGCGGCCGTCCAGGTCGCGCCGTCGTACGGGCTGTACCACTTGCCCGAGGTGGCGGCGCAGGCCGAGCTGACCACGACACTGGTTCCGTCCCGCTTGAGCACGGTCTCCCGGGTGTTGCAGGTGCCGGAGATCGTGTCCCAGGTCGGGAACAGGTCACGGTCGTACGTGGTGGTGTGCGTCCAGGCGGCCACGGTCAGGCCGGCGAGCTGAGTCTTGGCCGCCGAGGCGGTCGGGATACCGGGCGGGGTGGCGAACGCCGGGCTGCTGCCGAACCCGAACTGGAGCAGGGTGGCCAGCAGCGCGGTGGCGAGAGCCGAACGAAGGAAGGTCTTCAACGGGGGATCCTCCGGGTTGGTCGCTGTTGACCAGGAGTCTCGGCCCAGAGATCGACCACCGTCTAATACCAAATCATATATTCAAGAACAACTATGGGACGGGACGACGACGCTCGAATGCAGGCCGCATTCACCCGTTGGGGTGTAACCACCAATCGGCTGACACCAATTCGGCAACCAGGGTCTCGGTCAACAGGCGTACCCGGGAATCGTCGTCGTGCCGGAAGCGGACCGCGGTGGCCGCACCGGGTGCCTCGCCACCTACCGCCACGATCGTGGAACCGCGACTGTGCAGCCATTCCAGAGCCTGATCGTCATAACGTGAACCGGGGAACAACAGCGCCCGGTAACGCAGAGTCTTTGTCAGATATACGTCTACGTGTGCCCAGTCGCCGGTCTCGCAACCGTCGGCCGCGACCCGCGGGCCCTCGCGGAACATCAGCGCCGACTGCAGGGCCGAGGAGATCCGCTCGACCGGGGCCATCGGGTAGATGCCGTCGCCGCCGCCGAGGAGCTCGTGGCAGCGGGGGAGCCAGGTGTCGCGGCGATCCAGCAGATCTTCGGTAGCCTCGGCGGCCCGGACGACCAGGGCCGCGGTGTCCGCCGACCGGCCGCCGGTGAGCCGGCCGGCCAGGGCGTCGAGCAGCGCCTGGGTGTGCTGGAAGGACCGGCAGGCCACGCCGCCCGCCTCGACCCCGGCGACCATGTCCACGAGGTGGGTCGCCTGTTCGGCGAGCGGCGATGACGGATCGTTCGTCATCGCGACGAATCGCGGCAGGCCGGCCACGGCGTCGAGCGTCTCGCGGCTGGTCCCGGACGCGGAGATCGCCACGATCAGCGTGTCGTCATCCGGATAGTGGAAGCCGCCCGCTGCCGACGCATACTCCGCGGCGGCGTCGATGCCAGCCGCGCGCAACCGGCGGGCCGTCACCTGGGCCGCATAGCGTGAGCTGCCCATACCTAGGAAGACCACGCGCCGGGCCGGGCCGAGGAAGGACCATGGATCGTCGGTCGCCAGCCGGTCGGCGAGCGCGCGCAGCGATGCCGGCTTGGCCTCGAGGTCGGCTTTGAACAGTGCCGGATCCAACGTGATCACCCGTACCAGGATCGGAGGACGCCCATGGGCGCGTATCGCCAGCGGGGCAGGAAGCGGGCCGCGTAGATCAGCTCGCGGCACTCCTGCTCGATCTCGAACGGGCGCAGCAGAGTCTCGTCGAGCAGGTGCGCGAAACCGTGCCCGGCGAGACCGGCTCGGTACGCGATGAGCAGGGAGTCCGCGGCTTCGCGACCCCAGTCGAGGAGAGCCGCGCGGTGGCGGCCCTCGGTGCGGCGGTTCGCGATCTCGGCGACGTGCAGGACGCTCGTGCGCAACTGGGCGAGGTCGCGGACGACCGGCTCGGGACGCGGTTCGACTGTCGGATTTCCGTCGAAGTCGGTCACCGCGTAGCCGCCCCGCCAGCGCAGCACCTGCCCGACATGGAGATCGCCGTGCAGCTCGATCGAGGGCGCCGGGCTGACGTAGCCCGATAAAGCGGAAATGTCGGTTCGGATGCGCGGCGCGACCGAGCGGAGCCAGCCGCCTTCGGCGTCATCACCCACGCAGGCCAGGGCCTCAGCAAGAGAGGAGGGCGCAGCAGCGGGCGGTGCACCGGTAAGGACAGACGGGATCGCCGGGGTGGCCAGGGCGGCGTGCAGGTCGGCGGTGAGGGCGCCCAGGTCGGGGGCGAAGTCGGCTGGTGGGCCGCCGTCCAGCCAGGAGAGCAGGGCGTTCGTGCACCAGTCCCAGCCGTCCTCGGCCTGCGGCAGGAAGCCGGTGACCAGGGCGACCAGCGCGCCGTCGGCGAACAGGGCGGCGTGCGGCGGGGGCATCCGGGTGAAGCCGGCCGCGGCCAGGTGGGCCAGCAGGCGCGGGGCCCGGGCGGCGGGCTGCGGCGTGCGCATCCACTTGACCACCACGCGCTCGCCGACCACCACCGAGACGTTGGTCTGGTCGACGGTGATCGGCCGCTCGTCGCCGGGGACCGGGTCGAGCGGCAGATAGATGCGCAGGTCATGGCCGGGTGGCGCGACGCCGGCCACGATCGCGTCGACCAGGCCGGCCGACGCGCCCGGAGCGACCTTCACGCGGCGGCTCGCAGTGGGTTGCCGGTGACCTGACGGGCGTACGACAGGATCAGCTCTTCCGCCTCGCCGGTGCGCAGGGTGGGATGGCGGGCGACGATGCGATAGCCGTACGCGTCCTCCAAGGCGACCAGGTTGCGCGCCAGCGTGAGCGAATCGGCGGTGAGGGCGAAGGCGCCGTGCGCCGAGCCGGTCTCGAGGATCGTCTGGTACATCGACACCTGGCGGTCGAAGAGCGACGTGAGCAGCGCGGCGTAGACCCGGCTGCGGCCGGCCAGGCCGCCGAGCTCGCACAGCAGGCGCACATCGGCGTCGTCCGAGTCGACCGGCAGGCCCGAGCGGATCGTCACGACGAGCTTCTCGGCCGGATCGGTCAGGCCGGCGATGCGCCGCATCCGCGCCTCGTAGAAGCGCTCCATCCCGGCCTGGTTCGCCTCCAGCAGCAGGTCGCTGAGGTCGGGGTAGTGGTAGAGGACCGCGCCCGAGGTGAGGCCGGCCTGCTCGGCGACCTGGTTGAGCAACACCCCGTCGGGCCCGTGCCGGAGCATCGCGCGCTGGGCCGCCTGGATCAGGTCGGCCCGCCGTTCGGTGCGGGTCTTGCGGGTGGCCATCTCTCACCTCCTCGTCAACAAGGGTGCATCACCATAGGCTCTGCATATTGACTCTGCGCAAGGGCGCTTGTTGAATTCACCTTCAACAAGCGGAGCCCGGGGAGAGTCGATGTCGCTGACGGTCCTGTTCATGCCCGAGAGCGCCTACGGGCCGACCAACAACTGCATCGGCATCGGCGACGTGCTGCGCCGGCGCGGGCACCGGGTCGTGTTCGCCGCCGAGGCGTCCTGGGCGGGCAAGCTCACCGCGCTCGGCTTCGAGGAAGATCTGGTCAACCTGGCTCCGGCGCCGGACGAGCCGCAGGACGCCGGTCAGTTCTGGAAAGACTTCATCCGGGACACCGCGCCGGAGTTCCGCAAGCCGACCATCGACCAGCTCGAGACCTGGGTGAAGCCGGTCTGGCAGGAGCTGATCGACGGCGCCCGCTACTGCCAGCCGCAGTTGCTCGACATCATCGCGCGGGTCAAACCGGACGTGATCGTCGAGGACAACGTGGTCGCGTTCCCGGCGCTGAACACGGCGGGCGTGCCGTTCGTGCGGATCGTGTCGTGCAACCCGCTCGAGGTGAAGGGGCCGAACATCGCGCCGGTGTTCTCCGGCTACCCGGCCGACGACCGGAGCGAGTGGGCCGACTTCCTCGCCGAGTACGACCGGACGCACCGGCCGATGTGGGAGCAGTTCAACGACTGGGTGGTCGAGCAGAGGGCGCCGGAGCTGCCGGACCTGGAGTTCATCGGGGAGGGCGACCTCAACCTGTACGTCTACCCGGAGGTTCTCGATTACCGGAAGTCGCGGCGGCTCGGGACCAACTGGCTGCGCCTGGAGTCGTCGGTGCGGGAGACCGACGATTCCTATCAGTTGCCGGCCGGTTTTGCCGACGGCCACAAGCTGATCTATTTCTCGCTCGGGTCGCTGGGCTCGGCCGACGTCGAGCTGATGCGGCGGGTGATCGCGGCGCTCGCTGCCACCGACCACCGGTACATCGTCTCCAAGGGGCCGCTGCACGCGGAGATCGAGCTCGCCGACAACATGATCGGGGCCGAGTTCCTGCCGCAGACGTCGATCATCCCGCTGGTCGACCTGGTGATCACGCACGGCGGCAACAACACCACCACCGAGGCGATGCACTTCGGCAAGCCGATGATCGTGCTGCCGCTGTTCTGGGACCAGTACGACAACGCCCAGCGCGTGCACGAGACCGGCTACGGCATCCGGCTCGACACCTACGGCTTCAGCGACGCCGAGCTGCACTCGGCGATCGACCGCCTGGTCGGCGACGACGCTCTGCGGGTCCGGATCTCGGCGGACGGCGAGGCCATCCGGGCTGCTGACGGAGTACGCGTGGCAGCCGACGCGATCGAGAAGCTCGGACTGGAGAGCAAGTGACGGCGCTGGTCAACCCGGCTTCCGGCGTACACCTGGAAGAAATCCCGGACAGTGATGTCGCCGATGTGGCGAAAGCGGTCGGCCGGGCTCGCGTTGCCTTTGAGCAGTGGCGGGAGGCCACCCCGGGGGAGCGGGCGCGGGTGCTGTTGCGCGTCGCCGACCTGGTGGAACGGGACGCTGCCGACCTGACCCGGATGGAGATCGAGGAGACCGGGAAGCCGCTTCCGGTCATGCGCGACGGCGAGTTGACCTTCAGCGTCGACAACCTGCGGTTCTTCGCGGGGGCGGCCCGGTCGCTCGACGGGACCGGGGCCGGGGTGCTCTCGTCGGGGTACACCTCGATGCTGATCCGGCGGCCGATCGGCGTCGTCGGGTCGATTGCGCCCTGGAACTTTCCGCTGGTCATGGCGGTCTGGAAGATCGGTCCCGCGGTCGCGGCCGGCAACGCTGTGGTGATCAAGCCGGCGCCGCAGACGCCGCGGTCGACGCTGGCGCTGGCGCGTCTCTTCGAGGAGGCCGGGGCGCCGGCCGGGCTGGTCGGGGCGGTCACCGGTGGTGCTGCGGTCGGGTCGGCGCTGGTCCGGGACGAGGGCGTCGACATGGTCAGCGTGACCGGGTCGACCTCGACCGGGCGGGAAGTGATGCGGGGCGCGGTCGACGGCCTGAAGCGGGTGCACCTGGAACTCGGCGGCAAGGCCCCCGCGATCGTGTTCGGCGACGCCGACCTGTCGGAGATGGCGGGCGGGGTGGCGATGGGGGCTACCTACAACACGGGACAGGACTGCACGGCCGCGACCCGCGTTTATGTTGAAAAATCGGTCTATAAGGATGCGGTGGCGGCGTTGGAAAATGCGCTGCGGCGGATTCGGCCGGGCGATCCGTGGGCTGCCGACACCGACATCGGGCCGCTTGTCTCCGCCGTACACCGTGATCGGGTTGCCGGTTTCGTCTCTCGGGCCGTGGCTGCTGGGGCTCGGGTGGCGGTCGGCGGGCGCATTTCCGACGGACCGGGATTTTTCTACCCGCCTACGCTGGTGCTCGACGCCGACCAGCGCAGCGAGATCGTGCAGGACGAGATCTTCGGGCCGGTGATCGTGGTGGTGCCGTTCTCATCCGAGGACGAGGCGGTGCGGCTGGCCAACGACACGCGGTACGGGCTGGCCTCGTCGATCTGGACCCGGGACGTGGGCCGGGCACTGCGTGTGGCGCATCGGCTCGATGTGGGCGTGACCTGGATCAACGATCATCTGCCGATCGCGTCGGAAGCGCCGCACGGCGGGGTGAAGGGGTCCGGCTTCGGCAAGGACATGAGCCAGGAGTCGCTCGGGGAGTACTCCGTGACCCGGCACCTGATGATCAAGCACGCGGCGCCGGCGGCCCGGGACTCGTTCCGCCCGGCCTGACCTTCCCTCGGGAACCTGACGACTTTTCCCTCTGAAACGGGAACGGCCGGTGCCCGCCAGCACCGGCCGTTTTCCTGTTCGTTTTGTCAGATGCGACCGAAGTCCTGGGTCCAGTACGGGGCGCCGCCGGCGGTGTAGGCGACGCCGACACCCACCGCGATGCTGCCGCAGTTGAGGATGTTGGCGCGGTGGCCGGAGCTGTTCATCCAGCCGGTCACGACCTGCTGCGGCGTGCGGTAGCCCCAGGCGATGTTCTCGGCCGAGGCGCCCCGCTTCGGGTAACCGGCGGCCACCTCGCGGGCCACGAACGTGCTGCCGTTCGAGCCGACGTGGTCGAAGAAGTGCTCGGCGACCATGTCGGCGCTGTGCGCCCGGGCCGCCTTGGTCAGCCGGTCGTCGGTGCGCAGGGCCTTGCAGCCCCGGGCGGTGCGCTGCGCGTTGGTCAGCTGCACGACCTCCGCCTCGTACTGCGCCATCGTCATGGCCGACACCTTCTTGGCCGGAGCGTGCTTGGTCTCGGCGGCGAAGGCCGGCGCACTCGCGAACAGGGGAAGGGCGACAAGAGCGGCGATGACGGCGAAGCGCTTCAAGTGGTGACTCCTTCTGCGATCGGTGACTGCCGCCATTCCGATCGGGGCGAAGCACGCCGCGATGAGCCGGTAAACCGACCCGCACCCGCGGCTCACCAAGCCGCAACCCGCCGCCGTTTCAGCCTTCCGCCGGGCCCTCCTTCGGAGGCTCTTCCGGGTAGGAGAACCAGCCGGTGGTCGGGCGGGGCGCGGGTGGTGGGGGCGTGGGCTCATCAGGCGGTTGCGGGGGCCAGAGTTGCTCGCTGCGGCCGGCGGCGGCGCGGATGGCCGTGCCGTCGACCTCGGTGCGGATCTCCGCCATGCCGAAGGACGGCCAGGACAGCACGAACGTCACCGGCCCCGCGGGCGGCAGCGGGGACACCCAGTAGGTCTGATCCACGCTGGTGTCGCCGCCGCCACCGCTCTGCTGGGTGAACAGCAGCTGCTCGTCGTCCGGCGCCGAGCCCGGGCCTTCCGCTCGCCGGTCGCGTAGCGTGTCGGCCCGGCGCCCGTCGGCGTATTCGAGACCGAGCAGCAGCCGGCTCGCCGGCGGAATCGCCACGCCCGGGTGAACGTGCGCGCTGAGCAGCCCGAACAGCCCGCCCCGGGCGAACTCGGGCCGCGGCCGCCGCAGCCGGACCGCCAGCGTGAACCGGAACCCGGTGGAGAACCCGGCGAACTCGCCGATCCCGACGGCCGCGTCGGCGGTGCGCCCGAGCAGCGCCGAGATCCCGGCGCTGCCGGGGAACTCGTTCTCCGGCGCGGACATCCGCTGCTGCCACCGCTCGAACTGACCATCGGCCCACATGTGACGTCATCCCTTGCCATCGCTGTGCTGTTCCGGGTTGGGTCCACCATATGGCTCTCATCGCGTACGACCAGGGGGACGCCGCGGCGTTCGAGGCGACCCGGCACCTGTCGGACGACGGGCTTGCCGGCTGGCGCGCGGCGATCACCCGGCACCTCGACCCGGGTCCGGGCGCACGGCTGCTCGACCTCGGGTGCGGCACCGGCAGCTGGGCAACGGCGTTCCAGGGCTGGTGGCCCGACGCGGAGATCCTCGCGGTGGAGCCGTCGGCGGCGATGCGGGAGCGGGCGGTGTTCCGGCCGGTGCTCGCCGGCGACGCCGGGCACATCCCGCTGGGCGACGCGAGCCTCGACGCGGTGTGGCTCTCCACCGTCATCCATCACGTTCCCGACCTGGAGGCCGCCGCCCGCGAGCTGCGCCGGGTCCTGAAGCCGGGCGCGCCGGTGCTGATCCGCTCCGCCTTCGCCGGTCGGCACGGGGGGATCACTCTGTTCCGCTTCTTCCCGGAGGCGGTCGCGGTGCTCGACCGCTACCCGAGCGTCGCCGGCGTCGAAGCGGCGTTCGCCGCCGCCGGCTTCACCACGGCGGGTCTCGAGCCGGTGCCCCAGACCAGCGCGCCGTCGCTGGCCGACTTCGCCACCCGCCTGCGCCGCGCGGCGCACACGCCACTGCAGCTGATCAGCGACGACGCGTACGCGACGGGCGTCGCCCGCCTCCACGAGGCCGCTCGAACCGATGTCGGCCCGGTCATCGACGCCCTCGACCTGCTCGTGCTGCGCTGAGGCCGCCGGTCTAGGGCTAAGCGTCGGCGGTGGGCTTGGTGGGGCAGCCGTTCTTCTTCTGCCAGGCCTTCACCGCGGCGACCGGGGACTTCTGGCCGTCCTTCGCCCACGAGTCCAGGTATGGCCAGGGGTAGAGGGTGCCTCGCTGGTTCCACCAGTCGCCCTGCTTCGCGCACGGCGGGGAGATGCCGAAGTGCAGGTGGCAGGCGCTCGCGTCGCCGGAGTCGCCGGTCTTGCCGAGGTCCTGGCCGGTTTTCACGCGCACGCCGGGGTTGATGCCGGCGGTGACCACGGACAGGTGCGAGCCGTAGTAGCGCACGCCGTCGTCGCCCATGATGGACACTGACAGGCCGCCTCGGGTGGCGCCGTCGTTCTTCTTGGCCGTCCACGTGTCCTTGCGGGTCACGGCCAGGACGACGCCGCCGGTGACGGCGACGAACCGGTGGCCGCACGCGGTGATCACGTCGGACGCCGGGTAGTCGTGGTGGGTGTGGGCGTAGCTGTTCTTGCCGATCACCGGGAACGTGTAGGTGATCTTCGTGGCGGACGCCGACGGTGACGCGGAGGCCGAGGGCGTGGCCTTGGGGGTGGCGGACGCGATCGGCGGCGGCGCCGCGGCCGAGGTCTGCAGGCCCTGCGTCGAGCCGGCCCAGATCGGCTGGCCCTCCGGTTTGCCGGAACAACCGGCTGCCGCGGTGAGGGTCAGGCCGACGATGACGCCGCCCAGGACGATTTTCCGGATAAAGGGAAGCAAAACCACATCTTCCTGCTCGGGAACCGACGGCCAAATATAACCAGGCCACCGCACGGCGCAACCCGGCCGGACGTCACCGCCCGGCCGGGGGCGACTCAGGCCACTGACTTCGGGGACAGGGGTGCGATCGCGGTCGACGGGGGCGCCGGGTGCAGGCCGGCGCGGATCGTGTCCAGCATCGTCATGCCCTGCGCGGCCAGCGACGCGACCACACTGTTCAGGCCCTCGGCGCCGTCGAGCACCGTGACGTTGGCGCCCTGCAGGCCCTCGGCGGCGGCCCGCAGCATCTCCGGCAGCTTTTCGATGAGGGCCTGGTCGAGAGCGATGCGGCCCTGCGCGGCGGCCGCCTCGGCGGACAGCTTGGTCGCGTCGGCCTCGGCGCGGGCCAGGGCGCGGATGCGCTCGGCCTCGGCCTCGGCCGGGCGGACCACCTCGGCGATCAGCTGGGCCTGGCGCAGCTCGGCGTTGCGCTGGGCGACGACCGCCTGCTCGGCGAGCACGTCCTGCGCGGCGCGGGCCGAGGCGAGCGGGCCGGCCTGGGCGGACGTCTGCTGGGCCTGGTCGATCTCGGCCTGATATTGAGCCTTGGCGATCGCCGTCTGCCGGGCGTACTCGGCCTGGTGGCGGGCGCTCTCCTGAACGGCCATCGCGCTGGCCCGGTCGGCCTCGGCGTAGGCGATCTTCGCTTCCTGGTTGACCCGGGCCTCGTGCACGGCGGCCAGCGCCTTGATGTAGCCGGCGCCCTTGTCGTCGATGCTGCTGATCTGCAGCGAGTCGACGGCGAGGCCGATCCGGGCCATCTCGGTCTTGCTGGCGTCGACGATCGCGTCGGCCAGGGTCTGCTGCTCCCGGATGATCGACTCGACCGTCATGCTGCCGATGATGCTGCGCAGATGGCCGGAGAAGATGCGGCCGACCAGGGTCGGCATCTGCGACTGGTCGCCCTGGAAGCGGCGGGCCGCGGCGGCGATCGACTCGTGGTCGTCGCCGACCTTGAACGCGATGACCGACTGCACCGCCAGGATGATGCCCTGCTTGGTGTAACAGTCCTCGATGACCTCGGCCTCCTGCATGGCCAGGGTCAGCCGGGTGGCCTTGGAGAAGATGGGCGCGACGAACACGCCGTGCCCTGTGACGATCTTGAACGGCAACGCGTCCGCACCCCGCTGCTTGCGACCGCTGATCAGCAACGCCTCGTTGGGGGCGGGCACCCGATAACCGAACATTCTTACGACCCTCCTACGACGGGCCATGGCTCCACGTCGACCTGGCGCGCGCCACGGTTGTGAATGACGAGGACCTCGGCGCCCGCGGCGATAGCCGTCGCGGCGTATGCCAGGTAGTAGTGCGCCAAGCCGTCGACCAGCACGCGCACCTCCCCCGCGCGCTCGCCGCCGCGGATCGCGGTGATCACCGTGCCCACTTTGCCGACAAGCGCCTGACTCGCCACGACTGCATTGTGCGCTCGTTGCGCTAGATCGGCTGCCCGGCGTGCTGGAGATCAAACGACAGTTAGCCGACACCATCGGCGGCCGCCGGGGCCTACCGTCGCTGCCATGGGAGATCGGCTTCGCGCGGCGGCGGAGGAAGCGGCGGCGGATCCGGCGCCGGCTGCGCCGATCATCCGGCCGGCTGCGCCGGGCAATCGGGAGATGGCTGACAAATTGGGCGCCGGCCCGGTGGGCAAGGATGATGTCGCGGGTCTGTCCGGCTCGGCGGGCAACCGCGCGGTGGCGAATTGGCTGGGCTCCTCCGGGAGTACGCCGTCGGCCGCCCCGGCGACTCCGCAGATGCTCGGGGCCGGGACCTCCGGCGTTACCCAGGCCGGCCCGGCTGGACCCGTACACCCGGGGCCTGTTCCCGCCGTACCGGAAAAAGTGCCGGCGGCGGGACCGCAAGCGCAAGCAACGACGTCTCCGCCGAAGGCGGTGGTTGCGCCGCCGCCGACCGACTGGATCGAGGCGCTGCCCGGGCACATCAAGCAACAGATCGACAACTTCCAGCCGGAGCAGACCAAGGCCGCCGACGCCGGTGACAAGAAGTGGCTCGACGTGCGGGCGCGGAACCGGGTCACGTTCATGGAGACCATGCGCTGGGCGATGGGCAACGACGACGCCGTGATCCAGAAGCACTTTCAGGAGATCGCGCCGATCGACGTCGGCAGCGGCGGGGAGTTGTGGGCGCACATCTCGACCCGGGAGCGGCTGCTCGAGGTGAAGGCCGAGCTGGAGACGCAGGGGGTGCCGATGCCGCAGACCACGGTCGGTCTCGGCATGCGCGGCGATCACCTGGCCCGGGCGGACAAGGGGCGCGGCTGGTTCACGCATGCGGTCGGGTTCGCGGTGGACTGGCGGGCCTATCAGACGCCGAAGATCGCCGACCAGAAGCTGATCACCCTGTTCGAGATGGTGACCGGCGGCCGGCCGGACATGAAGACGAGCGTGGAGAGCGACAAGCGGATCGACCTCGAGATCAAGATGGGGCAGGGCACGGCCGACGCGGCCGAGTCGAAGAAGCTGCTCGACTCGGTGGAGTCGGAGTACAAGCGGCTCACCGAGGCGTCCGCGAAGTTCAAGACCGACCTGCTGCCGGCGGAGGCGATGGACCGGCTGCGTGCGCTCGAGAAGGCCCGCGTCGCGGTGCAGTCGGCCCAGCGCAAGCTGACCACCCTGAAGAAGCGGCGGGCGCCCCAGGCGCAGATCGCGGCGGCCGAGACGGCGCTGGCCGCGGCCAGGGAGCCGTACGAGAAGCTGAAGGCCGCGATCACGGCCGACCTGCCCAAGATCTTCGAGCCGTGGGTCAAGAAGATCGACGACAAGATCGCCGTGATCGACCAGCACTTCGCCGATGCAAACGTCGACGTCGGCCTGCTGACCAGCGACTACGGCTTCAAGGAACGGGGCGAGACGGTCGCCCGGCTGAAGCGGGCGAACGTGGTCGCGGCCGGGAAGGCCGGCCCGGACGAGGGCCGGCTGCGGCAACTGCACCAGGACGCGCTCGCGCTGCAGGCCCGGATCGAGGCGGTCAAGGCGGGCGGACTGTCCGATCCCGACCTGGACCGGGCGGCGGAGGCCACCGAGGCGGTGCTGCACGGCATGGAACCGCTCGAGGACGCGATCGGCGAGCTGCTGCCGAAGGCGAAGTTCGAGATGAAGCCGGCCAAAGCGGGAAGTGGCAAGGACACCGCGGCGGCGCTCAAGGTGGCCGCCGACAAGCTCGGGCCGCGCTTCCTCGACCTGGCGAAACGCATCGTGCCGGCGGCCGCGACCTATGACCAGAACGCGGCCGACATCCCGGCCACCCAGGAGGACATCGCGAACCGGCGGAAATATCGCGACGAGAAGACCGCGGCCCTGGGCAAGAAGAAGGTCGACGCGCTGATCGACGAGAAGTTCGACCTGCTCAACCTCAAGGCGCTCAAGGACGGGCTGCTCACCAACGCGGGTGGCTTCGTCTTCCGGGACGGCATCGACGTCAACGACCCGGCGCTCGACCAGCTGATGGGCCTGATGCCGGAGAACAAGGGCGGCTTCTTCACCCCCGATGAGGAGGGCGGTGAGAAGGAGGCCAAGGCCGGCACGTTCAGCGGCTCGCACGGTTACGGGCTGACCTTCATCTCCACGATGGTCGCGCACGGCTTCGAGGCCGGCATGGCCTGGCGCGGCGGGTCCGACCCGATGCACTTCGAGCTGGCCGAGGGCCGCAAGTTCCTGACCAGCGCGGGCGCGAGCCCGGTCGTGGCCGGCGCCGACCTGAGGGCCGAGGAGGAAAAGAAAGCGGAGGGCCGACGCTGACCACCAGCGCCGGCCCTCCGTGTGTCAGCCTCAGCTCACGTTGAGGGCGGTGTTGTCGAGCTGGAACGAGGTCGCGAGGGAAGAGTCCTCGACGCCGCTGAAGGCCAGCGTCAGGGTCTGGCCCTTGTAGGCGGCCAGGTTGAAGGACTTCTGGGCCCAGGTGGCCTTGTTCAGGTTGGAGTAGGTCGCCAGGGTGGTCGAACCCACCTTGACCGTCAGCTTGTCGTACGCGCTGGTCGTCGTGGTTTCCGACGACGTGATCTTCAGGTAGAAGCTCAGCGTCGCGGTGGTGCACGTCGACGGGATGGTCACCGACTGGGACAGCGTGTCGGTGTGGGCGGAGCCGTACCCGTCAAGCCAGGCGAAGTAGGTGCCGGCGTACGGGGTGTTGGTGCCGGAAGCGGTGGAGATCACGCCGGACGTCTGGGTCCAGGTGGTCGCGCCGCTCTCGAAGCCGTTGTTGCCGAGCAGCTGCGCCGAGGTGCAGGTGCCGCTGGTCGGGCCGGTCGTCGGCGGAGTGGTGGTCGGGCCGGTCGTCGCCGGGGTCGTGGTCGGCGCGGTGGTGGTGCCGGAGCAGGTCGGGTCGGCCGTCTGAGCCGGCACGCTGACCGCGGTCCAGGCCGCCTTGACCGTGTTGAACGCGGTGCAGTCGCCCGGGTACAGGCTCTTGGCCGCGGTGAGCGTCCAGGTCCGGTACTTCAGGTACGAAGACGACGAGGTCTTCAGCAGCATCGCGTTGTACATGATGGTGATCGCCTTCTGGATGCCCAGACCGGTGATCGTGGTGCTGTTACAGGTCGTCGACGCGGGCTGGCCGTTGCCGCTGGTGCCCTGCGCGAGCAGGTAGAACCAGTGGTTACCGGGACCGGCCGCGGCGTGCACCTCGTCGTTCGGCGTGCTGCTGGAGTAGCAGTTGTCGTCGCCGAGCGCCGACGGGTTGTACATGTTGCGGATCGGGCCGGAGCCGACCAGGTTGACCTCTTCACCCACGAGGTAGTCGGGGGCGTCGTTCGGGTTGTTGATGTACGCCTCGGTGGCCGCGCCGAAGGTGTCGGCGACGAACTCCTGCGTACCGCTGCCCGAAATGCCACCGGGGGTGGTGTCGTCGATGCCGTGGCCGAGCTCGTGGCCCAGCACGTCCGCCGACGAGATCCACTGACCGGCGGTGTTCTTGCCGATCTGGACCTGGGTGCCGTCGTAGTACGCGTTCTGGTCGTTCAGGCCGACCCGGATCGGCCACGCGCCGCCCGAGCCGTTCTGGCCGTTGCGGCCCAGCCACGCCGAGAGCATCTTGGTCTGGCCTTCACCCACGTAGAGGCCGTCGACGCAACCGGTCTCCTTGCTCGTGCCGACCCCGGTGCCCCAGACGTTGTCGGTGCCGCTGAACGTCGTGTTGGTCGACGCGTCCTGGCACTGCATCGTGGCCTGGGTGGAGGACTTCATCGAGTACGTCGAGCCGGACAGCGTGGTGTCGATCGACACCGAGCCGTTGATCCATCCCGTGCCCGTACCGGTCACGTCGGCGACGTGCTCCTGGGTGCTGACCACCTTGCCGGTGATCGCGTCCACGTAGACCGTCAGACGGCTGACGCCGTCGGCGCCGATGCCGTTGACCGTGGTCGCCCAGGCCAGGCGCGCGGCCTTGCCCTCATCGGCGACGACGGTGAGGTTGGTGCCCTCCACCTTGGACACCGACTTGAGCTGAGTCTTGGCCGTGGCCAGGGCCGCCGTGTCGGAGATCTTCGGGGTGGTGGACAGCTCGCCGATCGGGCTGCTCTGCGCGACCGAGGTGTACTTGGTCGCGCCGCTCGCGTCGGACATGACGACGAAGTCGCCACCCTTGACGGGCAGGCCCTTGTAGGTACGGGTGAAGGGGGTGTAGTTGAGGCCGTGCGAGGACTGCACGGTGTGACGCTGGAACGTGTCGCTCGCGCTGGCCTGGAGGAAAGCAGGCTTGCTGGCGACGAGTGCGTCGGCCTTCTCGGCGGCGAGTTTGACAGAGGCCGCTGGATCGATCGGCTCTGCGGTGGCCGGCCCGGCCACCGCGACCAGCGCGCCGGCGACCGCAGTGCCTGCGGCCAGCGCGATGATCAGGGGGGTTCGACGGTTCACGCGGGTACTCCTTTTTCTGCCCGGGGGTTTGGGCAGGCTCAAGGTCCGGTGGACGATAAGTCACACCAGGACGACTTGAGGTGAGACGCTAGGCATCGATGGGTATCTCCGAAACAGGGAAAACCCTTGCGCCCGGCGTGGGAGCGCTTTCCTGGGCATACTCCCTAGGTCGTACTGCCGATGTAGCCCCAGGTCGGACGACACTGCGAAGCGTGGGCGGGACGATGCCGTCATGACTGAGCGTGAGTTCCGATTCGGGGTCGTCGCGGGGCGCGCATCGTCCGGCGCGGAGTGGATTACCACCGCACGAAGAGCCGAGGAGCTGGGGTACGAGACCCTGCTCGTACCCGACACCCGGCACACCTATGCGCCGTTCCCGGCACTGGCCGCGGCGGCCGCCGTGACCACCACGTTGCGGCTCGGCACCTACGTGCTGAGCGCGCCCAACCGATCCGCCGGACTGGTCGCCTGGGAAGCCTCCTCGCTGCAGGAGCTCAGCGGCGGCCGGTTCGAACTGGGCATCGGAGGCGGGCGACCGGACGCGTCGTCCGATGCGGAGGCGCTGGGAGCCGAGTTCGGCACGCCCGGGCAACGGCTCGACCAGGTGACCGCGACGATCGAGGCGGTCCGCAAGATCGAGAACGCACCGCCGGTGCTGGTCGCCGCCAGCCGGCCGCGGATGCTGCGACTGGCGGCGGAGCACGCCGACATCGTGGCGCTCGGGCTTCCGCCGCAGACCACGGAGCCGGTGCTCGCGCGTACCGTCTCGCAATTGCGCGACGCCGCGGGCGAGCGATTCGACCAGCTCGAGTTGCACCTGAACGTCGCGGCCGTGGCCGCGACCGTCGACGCCATCCCGTCCTGGCTGTCGCGGATGGTCGGCGGGGATCCGCGGGACATGGCCTGGAACGGGGGGATCGCCTTCCTCGTCGGCTCGGCAGAGCGGATCGCTGACCTGCTCTGCCGGCGCCGCGAGGAGTTCGACGTCTCCTACATCGGGGTGAGCAGCCTGTTCATGGAACAGTTCGCCCCGGTCATCAAGCTGCTCCGCTAACCGAGCCGGAAGTCGTCGCCGAGCAGGGTGCGCAGGCGGGCCAGCGCCCGGGCATCGCGCATCTTGACCGCCGACACCGAGATGCCGAGGATCGTGGCCACCGTGTCGACGCTGTGGTCCTCGGCATGCCGCAGCACCCGATTCGGTCACACTCAGCAGTTCGCGTGGCAGTTGACCAGGGTGCGCAGCGACTGGTGGAGAGCGGCGAGCTGAGCCGCCGGCAGCGAACCGGCCGTGTTGTGCAGCTGTTCGGGATCCTTGGCGTGGTCGTAGTACTCGCGTGACCCGTCGGCATATTCGACGTACGTGTAGGCAGTCGTGCGGATCGCCTCGTACGTCGGCGGGTTGCCGCTGCCCTTCGCCGGAAAGTCCGGATCGGTGGGGTCGACGTCGGGGCCGTGGTGCTCGATCAGCGCGGTGGTACGCCAGTCGCCCGTGCCCTCGAGCAGCGGCCGCAGGCTGCGGCCGTCCACCGAGGCGGGCGCCGTCGTGCCGGCCAGGTCGGCGAAGGTGGGGCGCAGGTCGATGTTCTCGGCCGGGCCGGTCACCGTGGCGCCGGGTCGGATGCCCGGACCGGCCATCACCAGCGGCACCCGCACGTCGGTGTCGAAGGCGGTCTGCTTGCCGGGCGTGAGCCGGTGCTCGCCCATGTGGTAGCCGTTGTCCGAGCTGAACACGACCACCGTGTGATCGGCGACGCCGGCCTTCTCCAGCGTCTGCCGCAGGTCGCCGATCATGCGGTCGACGGCCTGCACCGACTGCGCCCGCTTCCGGAACGCGGTGTCGATGTCCCTCTTCTCGGCGGCGGTGAGCGGCGGCTTGCCGGCCAGCCACGTCGGCGGTTCGATCGGCAACGTGTCGAAGGCCGGGGTGCGCGGCGCGGTCAGGCCGGGGAACTTGTCTTTGTCCTCATCGGCCGGGGTGTACGGCGCGTGCGGCGCGAACGTGGCCAGCTCCACCAGGAACGGCTTGTCCGCCTTGGCTGACGCGGTGATGAAGCCTTGCGCCTTGGCGCTGATCACGTCGGTGAGGTAGTCGTGGCCGTAGTGCACGACCTTGCCGTTCTCCAGCAGGTTGTAGTTGTACTCGCCGTAGCCGTTGCCGGCCACGTCCCACTCGTCCCAGCCCGGCGGCACGTACGTGTCCTTCGGCAGATAGCCGTTGAGGTACTTGCCCATCATCGCGGTGCGGTAGCCGGCGTCGTGCAGGTCAGTGGCGAACGTCGACGCCTCCTCGCCCTTCTTCTTGAAGGTGTCGAAGCCGCCGTCGGCGCCGCCGTTGGTGAAGATGCCGGTGTCGTGGGGGAACTCGCCGGTGAACAGCGATGAGCGGGACGGGCAGCACAGCGAGTCGGTCACGGTGTAGTTGGCGAAGGACGTGCCCTCCTTCGCCAACTGCTGGACCTGCGGAAGGTACGGCAGGAGATTGGTGGACAGGTCGTCGGTGAGGACGAAGACGAAGTTGTACTTGTCTTCGGACTTCTCCGCTTTTACCGGGGCCGCACAACCCCCGGCGGTCAACAGCGCCAGGAGAGCGGCAAGCGAGCGACGAATCATGCGGCGGACGCTAGGGCGCTTGGCGGCGCCCCAGCGTTCGGGCCGCGTAAGAGTTCGGTCAGCTGTGGCTGACAGTGAGGCTGTAGAACTTCACCTTCGCGCCGTTGCTGGTGCTGTCCGACGAGGACTGGTTGTACGACCCGGCCTTGAAATACTGCTTGTACGGGTTGAACGAGCTCGGGATCGAGTAGCTGGTCTTCGTCCCGTTGACGGTCAGGTTGATCTTGTTGCCGGTCACGTTGATGACGTAGGTCCACTTCACGCCGAGCGCGACGTTGCCGACCTTGTGCAGCGTCTGCCCACCGTCCGGCGAGTTCTCGGTGCCGAGGTAGATGTCGCCGTTCGGCCGGTAGTAGAGCTCCAGCAGCGGCTTGGTCGACGAGCCGCCGGTGCCGAGGTGCACCTGGCCGACGCAGACGTTCTTGGTGACCGACGGGATGCGCAGCTGGGCGCTGAGCGTGTGGTTGCCGGCCAGCGTCCAGTTGGCGGCGCTGCCGTCACGGTTCATCTCGCGCAGCTCGGAGCGGGCATAGTTGGAGTTCGGCGTGGTCACGCCCTTCTCCGGCGCCCAGAACGTCATCGAGCCGTCGGTCTTGTCGGTCCAGAAGTAGGCCGGGTTGCTGTAACCACTGGCGCCCTTGAGCTTGGCCGGGGAGATCGTGTCCGGGCTGCCCGCCGAGCCGGTGGGCAGCTGGAGCTGCCAGATGGCCAGGTCGAAGTTGCCGCCGGGCGGCAACGCCGGGTCGAGCGCGGCGGCCGATGCGTTGGTGATGCCGAGGACGCCGAGCGCGCCGACCACCACGGTGGACAGTGCGACCGCGAGCAGCTTCCGCTTGTGCATGGGGGATACCTCTTAGCCGTCTCGGGGGTAATTGGCAAGGCGGCTAACAGTAAGACGATGCATCGACGCCCGTCCTTAAACAACCTTAAATCCGTAAACTGATGCCGATGGCCCGCACACAGCTCTACCTGGTCCGCCACGCCGAAGCCGAACCGCACGACGGAGACCTCTCCGCGCATGGCCGCGAGCAGGCGGAACGGCTCGGCCGGCGATTACGCCCGGTGCCGTTCGCGGCGATCCACCACAGCCCGCTGCCCCGGGCCGCGCAGACCGCCGACCTCGTCGGCGGCCACCTGCCGCAGGTGCCGAGGCATGCCTGCGCGCGGCGGTCGACCACTTCGGCGTCGTCGGCGACCACGATCGGCAGGAACTGCTGATCACCCACAACTTCGTGATCGGCTGGTTCGTCCGGCACGTGCTCGATGCGCCGGAATGGCGGTGGATGGGCCTCGACCAGGACAACTGCGCGACCACCATCGTGCAGTGGGAGACCGGCCGGCCCCCGACCCTGGTCAGCTTCAACGTCCCGGCATGAGGGTGGCCGCCTGCCAGACCCCGGAGATCCTCGGCGACGTGGACGCGGCGGTGGGGGTCGTCCTCGACTTCGCTTCGCAGGCCCCCGACGCCGATCTCCTGCTGTTCCCGGAGTGCTTCCTGCAGGGATACCTGGTCACCGACCAGCACGTCCGGGAGCACGCGCTCGAACCGGCCGAAGTCCTGGACCGGCTCGGCGCGGTCCGGCCGATGCTGGTGCTCGGCATCATCGAGCGGTCCGGCGACCGCTTCCACAACACGGCGCTGGTCATCGCGGGCGGCCGGCTCCTGGGCGCCTACCGCAAACGGTTCCTGACCGCCGGCGAATCGGTGTTCACCGCGGGCGACAGCGCGCCCGTCTTCGACTGCGCGGGCGTCCGATTCGGCATCAACATCTGCTACGACGCCCAGTTCCCCGAGGCGGCGGCCGCGGTCGCGGCGGGCGGCGCCCAGGTGCTGCTGTTGCCGGCGCAGAACATGATGCCCCGCGACAAAGCCTTGTGGTGGCAGGACCGGCACAACGAGATCCGCCGCCGCCGAGTCCAGGAAACCGGCATGTGGCTGATCTCCGCCGACGTGACCGGCAACCGCGACGACCGCCTGGCCCTCGGCCCGACCTGCGCCATCAACCCGGCCGGCCAGGTGGTCGCCCGGGTCCCGCCGGGCACGATCGGCATGGCCGTCGCCGACATCTGAGCCGACGACTACGCGGCGTGGCCGCGGACGGCCCAGGCGGTTGCGGTCAGGGCTATCGAGCCGTCGGGGCGGCGGGGGAGGCGGGCGTCGAGCAGGTCGCGGATTTCCCAGCGGCGGTGTGGGGCCAGGCGGGCGAGGTAGGCCGGGGCCGCGCCCTGGCCGCCGAGGAAGGGTTGCCAGTAGTCGTCGAAGTCGGTGAAGAGCGTCGGGACGGTGATCGCTCGGGTCTCCACCTCGTGCAGGCCGGCGTCGGTCCAGGCGGCGGCCAGGCCGGTGGGGCTGCAGATCGGGAAGCGCACGGCCTCGTCCACCTCCGCCGCGGCCGGGTCGACGGCGCGGGCCGCGTCCCAGAACCAGCGCATCAGTTGCATGCCGTCGGCGTAGTCCCAGACGTACGAGGCCACCGTTGCGCCGGGGGTGGCCACCCGGGTGAACTCGGCGACGGCGCGGGCCGGTTCGGGCACGAAGTTCAGGGCCAGGCCGCTCACCACCGCGCCGAACGAGGCGGGCGCCAGCGGCAGGGCGGCCGCGTCGGCGTTGACCCAGGCCGCGCCGTGCAGCGAACCGAGGAAGCTCAGTGACATGTCGGCGCCCACCAGCTGTGCGGGTGCGGCGGCCGTGCGGATCGCGCCGGTCAGGGCGCCGGTGCCGCAGCCGGCGTCGAGCCAGCGCCGGCCGGGCGCGACGGCGAGCCAAGCCACGAACGAAGCGGCCACCGGCCGGCTCCACCGGCCCACGTACGCCTCGTAAGCGCTGCCGACGCCCCACACGTCACCGCCCATACCCGGCAGGATATGTGTGTCGCCCACACTGCGCCTCTCCTGCCGGCGGTGGGAGGCTTCGGCGATGGAAGAGGTCACCGTCGCCGTTCGCGGCATCTCCCTCAACGTTCTGGTCGACGGTCCGGTCGACGGCACTCCGGTGCTGCTCGTGCACGGCAACTGTTCGTCCGCCGCCTTCTGGCAGCCACTGCTCCGGCAACTGCCGGCCAACCTCCGGATCGTCGCCCCGGATCTGCGCGGTTACGGCCGCTCGGAGGCGGCGCCGGTCGACGCGACTCGCGGTCTGAGCGACTTCGCCGACGACATCTCGGCAATTATCGACAATCCAGAAATATTCGGACAGAGCGGCAGGAAGATCACGCTCGCCGCCCACTCGATGGGCTGCGGCGTCGCCATGCAGCTGCTGATCGACAATCCGGGCCGGTTCCGGGCCGTCCTTCTCGAGGCCCCGGTCAGCCCGTACGGCTTCGGCGCCACCCGGGACCTCGACGGCACCCCGACCACCCCGGATTTCGCCGGCGCCGGCGGTGGTGGCGCCAACCCGGACTTCGTCCGCCGCATCGTCGAGGGCGACCGGGCCGACGACGGGCCGACCAGCCCGCTCGCCGTGCTCCGGACCGCCTACGTGGCCGACCCGTCGAGCCTCGGCGACGACGAGCAGTTGCTGCTCGACACCGTGCTGAGCACCGCGATCGGCGACGACAACTACCCGGGCGACAGCAAGCCCAGCGACAACTGGCCGGGCGTCTCGCCGGGCGACCGGGGCGTGCTGAACACCATGGCGCCGAACCACTTCAACGTGGCCGAAGCCCTGGTCGCCGTCAAAGAGAAACCACCGATCATCTGGGTACGCGGTGACCGCGACGCGATCGTCTCGGACACCTCGTTCTTCGACCTCGCCTACCTCGGACAGCTCGGGGTGGTGCCGGGCTGGCCGGGCGAGGAAGCGTGCCCGCCGCAGCCGATGGTCGGCCAGACCCGCGCGGTGTTCGAGCGCTACGGCCCGTACACCGAGGTCGTCTACGAGAACTGCGGCCACTCGCCGCACGTGGAGCGCCCGGCCGAGGTGGCCGCGGAGCTGCTCAAGCTCCTGCCCTAGCCGCGAGCGCAACCACTGGGCGGATCCGGGCCGCCAGGCCCGGAACCCTAGATCTGGCGGTCCCGGCCGGCGTAGATGCCGGCGATCATCTGCGGGATCATCAGGAAGATCATCAGGGCCAGGGGTACCCGCCAGCCGTCGGTGTGGTCGTGCAGCAGACCCACCAGGATCGGTCCGGGAATGGCCAGCAGGTACCCCACGCTCTGGGCGAACGCGGAGAGCCGCACCACCGTCGCCGGTGAGCTGCCCCGCAGGCCGATCATCGTCAGGACCAGTGGGAATGCCGTGTTCACGATGCCCAGCAGCACCACCCACAGCCACGGCGCGGCGGCCGGGTCCCACCACAGGCCGGTGTAACCGGCGATGCCGAAAACGGCGAGGGCCGCGGCGATGCCGCTCTGGCTGCGGATCCGGCCGGCCAGCGAGGAAAGAAAAAGACCGAGGGGTACGCCGAGCAGTGACGTGGTGGCGAACAGCAGCCCGGCCTCGTCGGCGGACAGACCGGCGTCGCGGTAGATCTGCGGGAGCCAGCCGATGATCACGTACGCCGAGGTGGACTGCATGCCGAAGTACACGGCCAGCGCCCACGCGACCGGGTGCCGGCTCACCCGTACCACATCATCGGTCTGGGTCTGTGGCCTTGCCTGAGGGGCCGACCGGGTCAGCGGGATCCAGGACGGCAGCGCGACCACCGCCAGCACCGCCCAGCAGGCCAGACCCAGTTGCCAGTCGCCACCGAACGCGTTCGTGAGCGGCACGGTCGCGGCCGCCGCAACGGTGGCGCCGAGGTTGAGGGCGACCGAGTAGAGGCCGGTCATCGTGCCGACCTGGGTCGGGAAGTACTCCTTGACGATCACCGGCAGGAGCACGTTGACCACCGCGATGCCGGCCAGCGAGATCAGGCTGAACAGCAGGAAAAACGGGACGCCGGGGACGTACGGGCGCAGCGCCAGGCCGACCGCGAGCACGGCCAGGCCGACGATGATCACCCGGGTGGCGCCGAACCGCCGGGCCAGGCGGGGCGCGGCCAGGCCGACGGTGGCGAAACAGAAGACCGGCACCGAGGTGAGCAGCCCGGCGACCGTCGAGCTCATGCCGAGACCCTCGCGGATCTCGTGCAGCACCGGGCCGATGCTGGTCACCGCGAGCCGCAGGTTGAGCGCCGCCAGCAGGAGCGCGACCACCGCGACGGTCTTGCGGCGGCGCGCGAGCGCGGATTCGGTCAGCTGCTGTTCGGCGGTCACCACTTACACATCATCGGTGTTACCAGGTGGAAACGCGCGGCCGAGTGCCTGCGATCACGTCTCCTGCTCGTGCTCCACCTGCTGGTTCCACTCGCGCTTGGAGGTCTGCCAACCGTCCTCGTTGAGGCCGCGCCGCCAGTAACCGGAGATCGACAGCTGGTCGAGCGGGATCGCGCACTCCTTGCGCAGGAACGCGCGCACGTCCTTCACGAAGTTGGCCTCGCCGTGCACGAACGCGTGCACCTTGCCGGGCGGGAACTCGGTGGCGCGGACGGTCTCGGCCAGCAGCTCGCCGACCGGCCGGGCACCGCGGTGCAGCCAGACGATCTCCGCCTCGGTCTCCACTTTTTGCTCCTCGTCGGGGCCGGCGACCTCGACGAACGCCCGCACGGTGGCGCCCGGCGGCATCTGCTCCAGGGTGGTGGCGATGGCCGGCAGCGCGGCCTCGTCACCGGCCAGCAGGTGCCAGTCGGCCTCCGGGCTCGGCGCGTAGGCGCCGCCCGGGCCCATGAACAGGACCCGGTCGCCCGGCTTCGCGCCGGCTGCCCACGGGCCCGCGATGCCCTCGTCGCCGTGCACCACGAAGTCGATCCACATCTCCGGGATCTCGGGAAGCCAGCGGCGGATCGTGTACGTCCGGACGACCGGCCACGCCTCGCGCGGCATCGTCTCGCGGACCGCACCCATGTCGAACGGCTCCGGGTAGGCGAAGCCGGGCTGCTGGAAGATCACTTTCACGTAATGGTCGGTGTACGTGCCCGCGTCGATCGCTCGCAGCCCCTCGCCGCCGACGACCACGCGAACCATGTGCGGGGTGAGCTGCTCCACGCGGGTGACGACCGCTTGGTGGGCAGGTCGCGCCGGCCTGTTCGGCATGCTGTTCCTCTTCCGCTCGTAATCCTTGGTAAGGCTACCCTCACTCGTCACGTAACCCGCACACAGCAAGCGGCCCGCTTCGAAACCGAAGCGGGCCGCCGTGCAAAGGAGCGGGTTACTGCCAGGGCGTTCCGGGCCGGCGGCGCCGGGTGAGCGCCATCAGCGAGAGGCCCGCCAGCATCATCACGACCGCGCCGCCGAGGAAGGCGACCGTGTTGGTGCCGGTCAGGGCGAGCACGCCGCCCTTCTTCTCGGTGGTGGTCTGCGCCGCTGCGACCTGGTCGATGATCGGCGCCTTCTCGCCCGAGTTCAGCACGCCGTCGTCCTGCGAGTAGGTGTAGTCGCCGGCGGCGGCCGCTTCGGTGCTCTTGCTCGCCTTCGGCTTCGCGGTCTCCTCCGGCTCACTCTCGGTGGTGTTGCTTTCGCTGCTGCTTTCCTCGGTGCTTTCGGTGGTACGGGTGGAGGAAGGCTTGGTGGTCTTCGTCGACGTCGCCGGCTTGGTCGTCGTCGTGGTCGCCGGCTTCGTCGTGGTGATGGTCGCCTTCGGCGTGAAGTCGCTCTTGGTGTCGGGCTGAGCGGCGGTGCCGGTGGCGGTCGGGGCGGGCGCGGTGGTCGGCGCCGTGGTCGGTGCGGTAGTCGGTGCGGTCGTGGCGTTGCCGCCGTTGTTGCCGCCGCCGTTGTTGTTCCCGCCCTGCTGGCCGCCGTTGTTCTGGCCGCCGCCGTTGTTGCCGCCTTGCTGGCCGCCGTTGTTGCCGCCGCCTTGCTGGCCGCCGTTGTTGCCGCCCTGCTGGCCGCCGCCGTTCGCGGTGACCCGGATGCGGACGGCGTCGATGGCCGGGGTCTCGTTGGCCCGCTCCATCATCGGCACGCGGTGCGAACCGTCACCGGCCCACGAGGCGCACTGAGCGGTGCCCTCCTGCGGCAGGCCCGCGACCTGGATGGTCACGGTGTCCGGGGCCTTGCCGCCCTTCTTGTCCTCGGTGGCCACGAAGAACGCGGGCACCGGCGACGGGTCGGGCGCCTCCTTGGTGGAGGTGAGCATCCGGCACGCGGTGTGGAAGTGGCCGCGCTCGATGCCGCCGGCCAGCACGGAGCTCTCCACGTAGTAGCCACCGGCACCGGCCGCGAGGAAGCGGTCGCGGATCAGGTTGCGGGTGCTGACCTTGAGCGTGAAGGGCGTGTTGACGTTGACCGTCTGCGGCGACTGCGTGATCAGCAGCGACGAGTTGTTGGCGGCGCTGGAGACCTCACCGAACTCGGTGGAGACACAGCGGTCGCCCTTCTGGAAGCCGTCGTGCGGCGTCAAGTTGGAGTCGACGCAGGTGTCGGTGAGGATCACCTGTCCGTTGACGACCTTGCCGGCGCCACTGCCCGCGGGCTTGTCGTTGGTGGCGGCGCTGGAGATCGTGGTGACACCGACGACCAAGCCGAGCGCGGCGATCACCGCGCCGACCGCGATGAGTCGCCGGTTGCTGCCGGATGGCGCGGCAGCACGGCGGTAAGCCGACCTACGCATGCGCGATACCTCTTCTTCGACGAATCTGCCCGGTCCCCTGACGACCGGCTCCCAGACGGTAAAAGGAAGCGCGCGTAATAGCAATTAAACAAGCGAATTTGATGAATTCTTGGCCGAGTCTTAAAGAAAAGATATGGGTCGGCCCTCGAACCCCGAGCATCCTCCGAACGGACGATGCTCGGAGTTCAACAAGATCACGATAAATTCCGCTGACCTGGGCACTTAGAAGATGATCTCTGAAGTGCCGCCGCAGGCCCCGGCTCGCCCCAGAAATGTAAACCATTCGCGACCGGGTGAACCTGAGAAGTAGCTATGAGTGTTAACGCGGCACCATTTCGGTGGCTATTACGTCAGGAATTCGGCCATTGATTGCGGGCGGCATAGGTGTCGCGCAGCGCGGTCAGGTCGTCGGTCATGATGCCGTCCACGCCCAGGTCGAGCAGGCGATCGATCTCGGCCGGCGAGTCGATCGTCCAGACGTGCACCTGCAGGCCCGAGCGGTGGCAGCAGCGCAGGAACGCGCGGTCCACCACCCGCAGGGCGCCGTGCCGCACCGGGACCTGGGCGGCGACCACCGACTCCGGCAGGCGGACCCGGAGGCCGGCCAGCGACGCCAGGCGCACGCGGGCCACCCCGCGCATGCCGAGAGACGTGGCCACCGACGGGCCGGCCAGGCGGCGCAGCGTGGCCAGCCGGGTGTCGTTGAAGGACGCCAGCAGGACCCGGGACATGGCGCCGGCGCGGCGGATGCTGTCCACCGCGGGCGCGGCGCCGGAGTCGGCCTTGACGTCGATGTTGAACCGGATCTCCGGCCACGACGCCAGCACGTCGTCGAGGCGGGGGATCGCGGCCGCGCCGGCCACCCGGATGCCGGCCAGGTCGGCCCAGCGCAACTCCTCCACCCGGCCCGGGTGGCCGGTGAGCCGTCTCAGGGTGCGGTCGTGGAAGACGACCGCCACGCCGTCGGCGGTGGCGTGGACATCGGTTTCGACGTACCGATAGCCGAGCTTGACCGCCCGCTCGAACGCCTCGGCGGTGTTCTCGTCGCCGGCCGCGGCGCCGCCCCGATGGGCGAACGCGATCGGGGTCGGTGCGTCCAGGTACGGGTGCACCCCCGGATTCTAAGCCCCTGGCCAGTGTTCTTTCCCGTAACCCTCGGGTAGCCAGGGTGTGGTCCACGGCGCTGCGGTGGCCAGGTTCTGGGTGTTGGTCCGGT
>NZ_JBEZYA010000026.1:0-148356 GCF_040638295.1 Actinoplanes sp. NPDC026619 | reverse complement strand
ATCCGGTGCCTCAAGCGTTACGTCGCCCGCGAGCTCTACCAGCTCATCACCTCAAACAATCTTGAACCCGCCGCTTGACATCCATAGGAGCATCCGTCACCGTTGTAGGCGAACGCGTTGCTGTCGTACGAGGTACGCGTGTCGGTGAGCACCGTGCCGGTGGCCGTCGCCCCGGCGGCGGTGCAGTCCTGCTGCGTCACCACGACCTCGGCCAGCACGACCAGGGTGGCCGCCTTGCCGTTCAGGTAGCGGTTGAACGTGCACTTGGCGACGTTGCCGGCCGCGGCGACCTCACCGCGGTCGGCGACCTGCACCGCCATGCCGGTGGTGGTCTGGCCGAGCGTGGTGTTGTAGAAGGTGCTGGTCTCGGTCTTGCGCCAGCCGTAGGAGACCGCCTCGCGGGTCAGCGTCCTGGCCGTGCGGACCATCTGCGCGGTGAGCGGCGACAGGCCGGTGCGGGCCCGGGACGCGGTCGGGCCGATCAGCGCCGGCACCGTGACGACGGCCTTGTTGATCGAGCCGCCGTTCCCGGTGTAGGTCACGGTCTCGAAGACCTGCCCGGCGTACGCGTTGTTGTCGCCGACCGAGACGCCGCCGTCGGAGCTGCTCAGGGCGGGCACGTCGCGCTTCTTGGAGTCCGGCAGGGTGTCGCCGTCCATGCCCAGGAAGTAGTAGGTCTTGGTCAGCGTCTTCCGGTCGTGGACCTCGGTGCCGTCGGTGTAATGGAACATGCCGGTGTCACCGGTGGTGACGTCGACCTCCGGGTAACCACGGAACTGGCCCCAGGTGCGGTTCTTCTCCTTGACGACCTCGTTGTCGTCGTAGTGCCAGCCCGGCTTGCCCTGGTACGCGTACTCCGTGACCAGCTTGGGCTGCGAGCCGTCCTGGAAGTTGTTGTACTTGTCGATCGTGGTCACCCGGCTGACCGGGTGCGTGTAGAACCAGTCGATCAGCGGGTTCGGCTGGCCCTCGGGCGCCCAGTAGACCGGGAAGCAGCCGGTCGTGTTCGTCGACGCGTACGCCTGCGCCTTGGTGTCCTTGCTGTCGTTGGGATCGCTGGCCGGGACGCCGTCGCAGTTCGGGGTGGCGTAGTCGACGGTGGTCTCGGCACCGGTCTCGGAGACGACGTTCTTGATCCGGTTGTGGTACATCAGCGGCAGGCCGGGCAGGGTGCCGACCCGGTTGGCGAGCTGGATCGGGTTGAAGGTCACCGCCGGGGTGCTCGCGTCGGTGCTCGCGCCGCCGAGCCGGTCCAGGCCGGTGCGCTTGATCGACTCGAGCCAGAGTGTCGGCGCGTGGTCGCCTCCGTCCGGGAACGTCTGCACCAGGTCGTAACGGTCGAGCTGCTTCACCGCGCCGCTTACTCGGACCTGCGTCGTGATCGAGGTGAGCTTCTTGCGTGACCAGAAGCTCGGCGAGTGGCTGGTGCAGTCGCCGGTGGCGTCGCAGTTCAGGTCGGCCGGCACGTCCGGGTAGAACTCGGGATGCGCCTCGCTGAGCGTGCAGTCCCCGGTGCAGCGCTCGGCCGTGCCGAAGACGACCTGCTCGGGCGCGGGCGCCGAGTAGACCGTCGACGCCGTCATGCCGTAGTCGATCCGCTTGAGCGTGCCGCCCCGGGTGTAGGCGACCGCGGTGTTCTTCTTGTTCGCGCCGTAGTAACCGGTCTCCGGCGTGTAGTAGTAGGCGGTCGCGTTGCCCCGCAGGTCCACCGCGTAGTCCAGGTTGAACCGGTAGCCCAGGTTGCAGGCGGTGTCACCGAACGTCGTCGACGTCGGGCACGCGGAGACGCCGGCGTTCGCCTTGTAGACCGGCTCGGCCCAGGCCGATTTGGTCTCCTCCGCGTCGGCGGTCCAGCCGGGCAGGTGGTTGAGCCCGAAGTAGTACTGGGTCCCGCTCTGGGTGACCCGGAAGTATTCGCCGTTCTTGGTGCCGTTGGTGGCGCCGGTCAGGTTCTCGATCTTGATGGCGGCATCGTCGCTCACCGCCCGGAACGCCTTGCTCGTGTCGTCGTAGACGATCGCGGTGGACACGCCGTTCAGCGACATCGTCAGGATCTGACCGGCCCAGCACACGTCGCCGGAGCCCTCGGCCGCACCGGAGTCCTTCACCTCGGTGCACGACTTGTAGGTGCGCTCGACGAAGTTGTCGGTCGTGCTCCAGCCGTCGCCGACCCAGGACGACTGGTTGTTGGTGCCCTGGGTGCGGGCGTCCTGACCAGCGGAGTTGTAGTTGAGGCTCACGCCGGGCGCGCCGCCGGCGATCGGAGCGGGCACCGCGATCGGGTAGCTGTAGGTGAACGCGCCGGTGTTGCCGCTGGTCGCCCAGCTGCCGCCGGGCGACAGCGAGGTCGCCTTGTAGTCACCGGCCGGCCCACCGGTGGTGGCGGCCGCCGCGAGCACGGTGGGCACGCCCGCGGCGAGTGACACCCGGGCGGCGTCGGTCACCGGCGTCTGCGTCTGGCATGCGGCCAGCTCCGGGGTGGTGAGGGCGCACCCGGGCAACCGCACCAGCCGCAACCGCGACCCGAAGTCGCCGCCGTACGCGTTCCGGAACGTCGCCGGATCGACCTTCACCCCGACCTGGCCGGCCGTCTCGCCACGCAGCGTGAACATCACCCCGCGCACGCCGGCCTTCTCGGCCGCCTTGGCGTCCAAAGTGGACACCACTACTCGCCGTTCGGAACCGGACAATGTGATCGCCTCGCCGGCCTTCGTGCCACTCCTGGTCACCGCGACGGTTGCGGTCTGCGCTTTCGGAAGCGCCGCGTGCCGCGCCGGATCAAAGCGGGTGTACGCCTTGAGCGCCGTCACCGAACGCTTGGTCTTCGTCGTGGTGAGCTCGACCCGCTTGTTGGCCGGGGGATCGGGAAAGTCCCCACCCCGCGAAGCCGCCGAAGCCGAGGTGGTCAGCATCGTGGCAGTAAGCGCCGGCACGATGGCCAGCAGCAAGAAGGTGGCAGTTTTAGGTCGCCACGAACCGTTTCCAGACAGCATTGTGCCCAGAGCCCTTTCCCCCGTGTAGTCCGACGATGATCTTCAATGTCGAGCGCGATCACTGTAGCGTTCGGTGACCTGGGACCGAAGCCGTGCACTTCGGACAAAGACTGTGATAAGCCGCCGTGTGACTTGGATCACACTTTGGCCGCGTCAAGCCGACCGATCATCGATTTCGTGTGCTAGGGTTCCCACGTTGCAGTTTTGATTTCCAGTAGACGTTTTCGGCGCCTGATGGGGTTATCTGAAACCCGTCTGGCGCTTTTTTCGTTTGTCGTGTCGGTTCCGGCGCGGGTCATCAACGCGGCGGCGCAAGAGATCGCACGGTGTGATCTCGAATTGCTTGAAGGAGCAGACATGGCTACAGGTACCGTGAAGTGGTTCAACGCTGACAAGGGCTTCGGCTTCATCAGCCAGGACGACGGCGGCGCCGACGTCTTCGCCCACTTCTCCGCGATCTCGGCCAGCGGTTTCCGCAGCCTCGAGGAGAACCAGCGGGTGGAGTTCGACATCACCCAGGGCCAGAAGGGCCTGCAGGCGGAGAACATCCGCCCGGTCTGACCCAGACTCCGCGAACGGCGGTCCACCGACTCGGTGGGCCGCCGTTCGGCGTTTCCATCCGCTATTCGTGCGAGCGGTTTCCGGACCGGTTGTCACCGCGGATAGGGTTGCCGGTGGTGATACACAATCTCGTCGGCCGGGTAAGCGGGAGCAGCACGCGCCGGAGGTTGTCCGGCGCCGCCCCGCCGGACGCGGGGTGAGCCTGGCGATCGCGGTGCTGGCCGCCGTCGCGTACGCGGGTGGTTCGATCCTGCAGGCGGTGGCCGCGAACCGGCCGGGCACGGTGCTGGCCCTGGCCGTCTCCCCGCTCTATCTGGCCGGTCTCGTCGTCGACGCCGGCGCCTGGGCGCTCTCGCTGTGGGCGCTGCGCGGGCTCCCGGTGTACGTGGTGCAGGCGGTGCTGGCCGGCTCGCTGGGGCTGACGGTGCTGCTGGCCCGGGTGGTCCTGCACACGGTGATCCGGCCCCGCGACTACCTCGCGATCCTGGCGATGGTCGGCGCGCTGGGTGTGGTCGGCGTGGCCGGCCGGGAGCAGCCCGCGTCGTCCCCGTCCGCCGGCGCGGTGCTGGTGCTGTCCGTCGCCGGGTTCGCGGTCGCCGCGGTGACCGGCCTCGCCGTGCTGATGGCGGGGCGGACCGACCGGCGGGGCCTGCTGCTCGCCGGGCTGGCCGGGCTCGCCTTCTCGGCCACCGCGCTGGCCGGGCGGGTCGTTCAGCCGCGCACGCCGCTGATCGGCACGCTGGCCGAGCCGCTGCTGTGGGTGGTGATCTGCGCCGGGGTGGCCGGCACTGTGGCCTACGCGGCGGCGCTGCAGCGCGGGGCGGTCGCCGCGGTCACCGCGCTGCTGTGGGGCGTCGAGGTGATCGTGCCGGCGGTGGTGGCGATCCCACTGCTCGGCGACGAGATCCGGCACGGCTGGGGCCCGGCGGCCGCACTCGCGATTGCCACCGTCGTCGGCGCCGCGGCGATTCTGGCCGGCTCACCGAGCGCGGTCACCGGCCCGGAACAACCCGCCGATCAGTAGGGGTTGCCGCACACCTTCCAGGTGCCGCTTTCCTTGATCAGGACGAAGGTGTGCTGGTCGACGAAGCCGGTGCTCATCGTCAGCGAGGCGACGACCGTCGCGGACGTGCTGCCGTTCGTGTTGCGGATCATCGTGTTGGTGATCTTGTGGCTGTCGATCTTCGCCTGCGAGCTGACACCCCGCGCGAAGGTGGCCGGCGGGAAGGCGTTCTGCGTGTCCGAGCAGAGCAGCTCGTAGGCGGACGTGGTGTCGTCGTGCTCGAGGTCGGTGATGAACTCGTCGGCGACGTCGCGCACCGGCCCGACCGCGGTCTTGACGCCCTTGTAGAGGAAGACGCCGCCGATCACGCCGCCGGCGCAGCACAGCACCAGCACCACGCCGACCACGATCAGCACCGTGCGCAGCGTGTTGGATCTCTTCGGTGGAGGCGGCGGAGGTGGCGGAGGCATCGGCTGCCAAGCGGGCGTGGCCATGACCGCCACGGTAATACCCGGGCGCCAGCCGTACGGAATGGTCTCATAACACAAATTCAGAAATAAAAAATTGTTAAGCAGAACGGCCGCCGGCGCTATTTGACATATTTACCGGCCCAGACCATGATGCGTCATTGGGAGCGCTCCCAATGACGCATACTCCCCCGTAAACGCATGCAATTAATGGTGAGCGCCAACCGGTATCGACCCTATCCCCCGAAAGGCACGACGGTATGACCACGAGTCCAACGGGTCCGGCAGCACGTTCGGCTTCACCACGTCGTTCAACGGCAACACCACCACCCGGCCGCAGATCCGCTCCTGCACCAGCAGCTGAACCCGTCCCCCAGGGAGCTCATCATGACAGTCACCGGTAAAAGCTGGCGGGCCGTCGTCGCGGCGGTGACGCTGGTGGCGGCGGGCGGCCTCGTCGCGCTCACCGCCTCCCAGGCGTCCGCCGCCACGATCGACACCAGCGCCTCGTACGTGCTGGTCAACCGCAACAGCGGCAAGGCCCTCGACGTCTACGACCTGGCCACCACCGATGGCGCCCGCATCGCCCAGTGGACCCGCAACGACCAGAGCCAGCAGCAGTGGCAGTTCGTCGACTCCGGCGGCGGCTACTACCGACTCAAGTCCAAGCTCTCGGGCAAGGTGCTCGACGTCTACAACTGGTCGACCGCCGATAGCGGATCGGTCGTGCAGTGGACCGACAACAACGCCGCCAACCAGCAGTTCAGCATCCAGGACATCGACGGCTACATCCAGCTGATCAACCGCAACAGCGGCAAGGCTCTCGAGGTCCAGGGCGCCGCGACCACCGACGGCGCGAACGTCGTCCAGTACGCCGACTGGAACGGCGCCAACCAGCAATGGCAGCTCGTCCCGGTCGGCGCCGCCACTCCCACGACCTCTCCGACCGGGACGTGCACGCTGCCGTCGACCTATCGGTGGACCTCGACCGGGGCGCTGGCCACACCGAAGTCGGGCTGGGTGTCGCTCAAGGACTTCACCACCGTCCCGTACAACGGCAAACAACTGGTCTACGCCACCACCCACGACACCGGGTCTACCTGGGGGTCGATGAACTTCGGCCTGTTCACCAACTGGTCGGACATGGCGTCGGCCAGCCAGAACGGCATGTCGTCGGGCACCGTGGCGCCGACCCTGTTCTACTTCGCGCCCAAGAGCATCTGGGTGCTCACCTATCAGTGGGGTGCGACCGCCTTCTCCTACCGCACCTCCACCGACCCGACCAACGCCAACGGCTGGTCGGCGGCCCAACCACTGTTCTCCGGCAGCATCACCGGCTCCGGGACCGGGCCGATCGACCAGACCCTGATCGCGGACGGCACCAACATGTACCTGTTCTTCGCCGGCGACAACGGCAAGATCTACCGGGCCAGCATGCCGATCGGAAACTTCCCGGGCAGCTTCGGCAGCAGTTACACCACGATCATGAGCGACACCACGAACAACCTGTTCGAAGCGCCCCAGGTCTACAAGATCCAGGGCCAGAACCAATATCTGATGATCGTCGAGGCGATCGGCGCCAACGGTCGCTACTTCCGGTCGTTCACCGCCACCAGCCTCGGCGGCACCTGGACGGCGCAGGCCGCGACCGAGAGCAACCCGTTCGCCGGCAAGGCCAACAGCGGCGCCACCTGGACCAACGACATCAGCCACGGCGAACTGGTCCGCACCAGCGCCGATCAGACCTTCACCATCGACCCCTGCAACCTGCAACTGCTCTACCAGGGCCGTTCCCCGAGTTCGGGCGGCGACTACGGCCTGTTGCCGTACCGGCCGGGTCTGCTCACCCGGCAGCGCTAGAAACCTGACGGGCGCGCCCGGCGGAATCGCCGGGCGCACCGCCCGGGCGTGCTTGGATTCGGGGCATGAGTGTTGACGGCAAGGCGCTCGTGCTCGGCGGGGGCGGAGTCACCGGGATCGCCTGGGAGATCGGGCTGCTGCACGGCCTGGTCGAGCAGGGCGTCGATCTGACCGATGCCGGGCTGTTCATCGGGACCTCGGCGGGGTCGTCGGTGGCCGCCCAGGTGCTCTCCGGCGTACCTCTCGCGGATCTTTTCGAGGCGCAGCTCGCCGATGCGAGTGGCGAGCTCGCCGCGCGGATGAGTGTGGGCGGCCTGGTGAAGTTCGTGGTCGCCGGGCTGTGGCCGGGTGACCCGGCGCGCGGTCGCGCGTGGCTGGGCCGGCAGGCGCTGCGCGCCCGCACGGTGCCGGAGGCGGAGCGCCGTGCGGTGATCGCCGGGCGCATCGGGGACCGGGGTTGGCCGGCGACCCGGTTGCTGATCCCGGCGGTCGAGGCCGAGACCGGGGCGGTACGCGTTTTCGACGCGTCCAGTGGCGTCCCGCTGATCGACGCCGTCGCGGCCAGTTGTGCGGTGCCGCTGACCTGGCCGCCGGTCACGATCGGCAGCACTCGATACGTTGACGGCGGGGTCCGGTCGGTCGCCAACGCCGATCTGGCCGCCGGCAGCCGGCAGGTGGTCGTGCTCGCCCCGACGCCGCAGTCGGTCCGGCCGTCGGGCCGGCCGGCCGCGCAGGTGGCCGCCTTGGGCCCGCAGGTGCGTGGTGCGGTGGTGTCACCGGACGCAGCCGCGCGCGCCGCCATCGGCCGGAACGTGCTGGACCCGGCACGCCGCCGCCCGGCCGCCGAGGCGGGCCGGGCGCAGGCCGCGGCCGAGGCCGACCGGCTGCGCACCATCTGGGCGTGAGCCATCCACGAACGGACGTTCCACAGTGCGTTTTGCGGCTCGGTGAGCGGTAGGGTCGAGCATGTGCGACGACCGGTCGTCAGCCGACGATGGCCCGGGTCGCATGGTGGGAAGACCACGAGAGCGGGCTGTAGTGAGCATCCACTTGTCCAGAGGAGGCGCGCTGCGGCGGGTCGTGCTCAGTTGTGATGTGGCCGGTTGCCCGGTCCAGTTGGAGCCGCCGGCCATCGAGGCGTGGCGCAACGACACCGACGCCCGATCGTGGGCTCGCGATCACGCGACCGGCTGGACGGCCGATCCGATCCGGCAGACCGATTACTGCCCCGAGCACGCCCGCTTCAGCACCACTCCGGCGGCCGGCCTGGTGCCGCCCCGGCCGACGGCAAGCGCCCGGGATCGCTCCGGCAATCCGCTCAACCGCGACGATTATGCCAAGGTGCTGCGCGAACAGCTCGCCGGCGATGACCCGGCGGCCCGGGTTGCGGTCGCGGCCCGCCTGCTCGACGAACTGGCCGGCGTCTACCGCGGGGAGAGCCTCGGGGAGCTTGCCCAGGAGCTTTCCACACTCCTGGACAACCGGCGTCGCGATCGGATTTGACGGTCGATCAGTGCCCGGTGGGCGGGATCTTCGAGGAGCTGCCGTTCTGCTCGTCGCGCTTCAGGCGCTTCGCCGTCTGCTTTTCCTTGATCGTCTTGCCCTTTTTCTTGACGTTCGCCTTGGTCGTCGAGTCCTTGGACATGATCGAACCCCCTGAACCGGGTCGGTGGACGTGCAGCATCGTGCTCGCCTGCTCGCGATTACAGCGATGAAAAGGCGATGAAAAAGGCATTGAAAAGCGGAGCATGCTGACCCTACGCCCCTTTCCGCACCAACGATGATCAAGAAGCCCGGCCGGTACGCGTTTCTCGGTTGACCGGCCGACGGCCCGATGTGACGCTCACTGTGACTGAGGAGGCGTGCAGGTGTCCGTGCGATGCATTCCGGTGTCCGGCCCGGAGGCGGAAAAACTGGTGCCGATCCTGCACGACGCCGAGGAGGCCGACGACCGCATCCGGGCGGCCTTGCGCGACCCGGCCTGCCAGGCGTGGGCGGCGGTCGCCGACGGTGAGCCGGTCGCAGCGGCGGTGGTCCGCTGGGCCGTTGCCGAGCCCTCGGAGCTTCTCTACCTCGCGGTCGCCGCCGCGGAACGCGGCAAGGGCCTCGGCAAACAGATCGTCACCACGGTGCAGGCCGAGCTGCCTCCCGGCCGCACCCTCCTGGTCGGCACCGCGAACTGCGCACTCGACAACATCGCCTTCTATCAAAAATGCGGCTTCCGGATGTACGCCGTGAGACGCGACTTCTTCGACTACATCCAGCCGCCGATGACCGAGAACGGCATCGTCATGCGCGACATGATCGTCTTCTCCTACGAGTCGGCCGGCTAAGCCCTAGCTGGATCGGGCCGGGAGGCGGACGACGAAGCGGCAGCCGTTGCCGGTGTTGCCGACGCCGACCTGGCCTCCGTGCGCCTCGACCAGCCCGCGGACGATGGCGAGGCCGAGCCCGCCGCCGGGGGTTCCGGCCGGCGCCGGGGTGCGGGCCCGCTCGCCCCGGAACGCCACGTCGAACACCCGCGGCAGGTCGGCCTCCGGGATGCCGCCGCAGGTGTCGGTGACGGTCAGCCAGGCGTCCTCACCGTCGCGGCCGGCGGCGATGTGCACGGTGCCGTCGGGCGGGGTGTAGCGCACCGAGTTGACCAGCAGGTTGGTGATCACGCGGGCGAGTTCGGGTTCGCTGGCCGGCACGGTCGGCCAGCCGGATTCCGCGGCGACCAGGCGGATCCGGCGGTGCGCGGCCAGCGGCGCGGCGGCGGCGATCGCTTCGGAGACGACGTCGCCGAGCGGGACCTGCGCGATGGCGAGCCGCAGCGCGCCCGCGTTGATCCGGGACAGCTCGAACAGATCGTCCACCAGCCGGGCCATCCGCTCGGTCTCGACCCGGATCCGGTGGTGGTAGTCGGCGACGGCGAACGGGTCGGCCACCACCCGGTCCTCCAGCGCTTCGGCCATCGCGCGCAGCCCGGCCAGCGGCGTCCGCAGGTCGTGCGACACCCAGGCGACCAGCTCGCGGCGGCCCGCCTCGAGCCGGCGCTCGCGTTCCCGGGCCTGCGCCGACCACACCGCGGCGGCGGCGAGACGCCGGCCGAAGGTGACCCCGACGCCCAGGCTGACCAGGGCGGAGGCGGTCACGGTCAGCAGCACGACCTGGAGGTCGTGCGGGGACAGGAACATCGCCTTGGCGACCGTGACGACGCCGGCCACGACCGCCGCGACGGTGATCGTGAGCAGGACGCAGATGTGCACGGTGATCGACCGGCCGGCCAGCCGGCGCAGCACCAGCATCCCGGCCAGGCCCACGGCGCCGCCGGCGACCAGCGCGTACAGCGCGATGAGCAGCAGGTCAGCCATGCGCGCGCTCGTAGCGGTAGCCGACGCCCCAGGCGGTGAGGATGCGCTGCGGGTCGGCCGGGTCGGCCTCGATCTTCTCGCGCAGCCGGCGGACGTGGACGGTGACCGTCGACTGGTCGCCGAACTGCCAGCCCCACACCTGCTCCAGCAACTGGGCGCGGGACCAGGCCCGGGCCGGGTTGCGCAGCAGGAAGACGAGCAGGTCGAACTCGCGGACGGTCAGCGACAGCGGGCGGTCGCCGAGACGGGCGATCCGCCGGCCGGTGTCGGCGGTGAGCTCGCCGTCGCTCAGCAGCGCCGCCTCGGTCGCCGGCGTGCTGCGGCGCAGCACCGAGCGGACGCGCAGGACGAGCTCGCGCGGCGAGAACGGCTTGGTGACGTAGTCGTCGGCGCCGAGTTCGAGCCCGACCACCCGGTCGGCCTCCTCACCGAGCGCGGTCAGCATCACCACCGGCAGGTCGGGCAGCCGGTGGCGCAACCGCCGGCACACCTCGAGGCCGTCCAGGCCGGGCATCATCAGATCGAGGACGACCAGGTCGGGCCGCTCGTCGTCGACGGCGGCGAGAGCGGCGATGCCGTCGGCGGCGAGGCGCACACGGCAGCCGTCCTGCTCGAGGTACCGCCGCACGACATCGCTGACGGTCGGGTCGTCATCGACGACGAGAACATGGGCCACCTCTTGACGCTAGCGGTGCCGGACGCCGTTCGGCCTTGCGAAGTCCTTACGGATGACCGGCCAGGTGGTCCGCAGCGGTTCCGGCCAGGTGGCCGGCAGCGGGTCACCGGCGGTTCATCTACCAGGTGGTCAGCAGCAGGTGGTTCACCAGCAGGGCGACCGCGGCCTGCGCGACCAGCCAGAATCGGCGGCCGGGCAGCGGGATCAGGGCGGCGCCGGCCATCAGCCAGACCGCGAACGGCAGCCAGATCCGCTCGACCTCGGCCTTGCTGTAACCGGACAGGTCGGCGGCCAGGATGGCGAGCAGCGCGGCGGCCGGCAACAACACCGCCGGGCGCAGCCGGCCGGGCCCGGCGGCGGACTGTCGGAGGGCGGACCGCCGGAGGATCACGGCGGCGGCCGGTCCGGCGCAGACGAAGACGAGGGCAAGATCGGCCCAGATCCAATAGGCGTACGGCCGAACACTCGCGATGCCCTGGTAATACCGCACCGTGACCAGGTGATATCCGTCCAGCCACCAGAAGCCGGCCAGGGTGAAGGCCACCACCACGGTGGCGACGCCGGCGAGCGCCGCGCCCAGGGGGAGGGAGGGCCAGGGCCGGGACCGAGCGGCGAGGAACACCACGGCCAGCGCCGGCACGGCGAGCAGAACGAGGCCGTACGAAAGGTAGAGGCCGCCGCCGAGCAGCAACCCGCCCGCGAAGGCCGGCGCCACGCTCCGCCCGGTGAGACCGACGGCGAGCAGCGCCAGACCGGTGGCGGTGACGCCGGCGAACAGGCCGTCGGCGGACGCCCCGATCCAAACAGCGCCCGGGAACAGGACCAGGAACGGGACGGCGGCCCGGGCGGCGGCCTCGTCACCGAGCGCCCGGATCGTCACCGGCACCGCCACCGCGCACAACGCCCCGATCGCGACGCAGGCGACCGCCGCCCAGCCACCCCCGCCGAGGCCGATCCGGTCGAGGGCGATGAAGACGAGGAAAGCGCCGGGCGGATGCCCGGCGACGTGGGTGGTCCACGAGTCGAGCTGGAAGTCGAGGATCCGCCCGGCGAAGCCGCGCAGCATGGCGTGCACGCCGGTGACCCCGCCGACCTCGCTGAGGTATTCGTGGCGGGTGGTGAGCCGGCCGGCGAGGCCGCGCTGCCAGCCGTCCACCAGCGCAAGGGAGAAGATCCATGCCGCCGCCGAGACGTACGCGGTGGCGAGCAACCGTCGCCAGGGCAACACCGCCGCCAGCCGCGACCCCTGCCAGACCACCACGGCGGCCACCCCGAGCGCGAGCGGTGTGCCGGGACCGAGATGGGGCAGCCAGTTCCCGGTGAACGGGGCGGAAGTCGCGTGCACCGGATGGCCGGCCAGATAGAGGGCGGCGCCGGCGAGGCAGGCCAGGGCGACGAGCCCGAGGGCCGCGCCCGCCGCGACCAGGTCCGCCCGCGGAATCCGGCGGCCCTCCCTCCCCGCACCGCGGCCCGCGTGAAGGTGGCCCTCCCTCCCCGCACCGCGGCCCGCGTGAAGGCGGACTGTCGTCCCCGCAACGCGGCGGGCGCGATCGCCGACCGTCATCCGCGTAGCGCGGCGTGCGCAAACTCGGCCACCCCGGTGTGCAGGCCGATCGCGGCGGTGAAGCCCAGCTCGGCGGTGGCCCGCGCGGGCGAGGCGACGATGTGCCGGACGTCGCCGAGCCGGAACTCGCCGGTCACCACCGGCCCAGGGCCGCCGACCGCGTCGGACAGGGCCGCCGCCATCTCGCCGATGGTCGCGGGCCGGCCGGAGGCCACGTTGTAAGCGCGCAGGCCGCCCGCCCGGCCGGCGGTCGCGTCGAGGGCGGCCACGTTCGCCCGGGCCACGTCGGACACGTGCACGAAGTCGCGCCGCTGGGCGCCGTCCTCGAACACCCGCGGGGCGCGGCCCGCCTCCAGCGCCGACCGGAAGATCGCGGCGACCCCGCTGTACGGGGTATCGCGGGGCATGCCCGGCCCGTACACGTTGTGGTAGCGCAGCGCCGTCACCGACCCGCCGGTCTGCCGCGCCCAGGCCGCGCTGAGATGCTCCTGGGCGAGTTTGGTGGCGGCGTAGACGCTGCGCGGATCGAGCGCGGCATCCTCGTCGACCAGGGCAGGCGCGAGGTCGCGGCCGCAGACCGGGCAGGCCGGCTCGAAGCGACCCGCGGCCAGTCCGGCGATTTCCCGGGCGGCCGGGCGGACCGGGCCGTCGGTGGCGCAGGTGTAGGCGCCCTCGCCGTACACGACCATGGAGCTGGCCAGCACCAGCCGGCCGATGCCGGCGCGGGCCATCGCGGCGAGCAGCACCGCGGTGCCGAGGTCGTTGCAGCCGACGTACTCCGGCAGGTCGTCCAGATCGACTCCCATGCCGACCATCGCGGCCTGGTGCACGACGGCGTCGATGCCACGCAGCGCATCGGCCACCGCGGACCGGTCGCGGACGTCGGCGCGCAGCACCGGTACACCGTGGACCTCGGTGGGTGGCGGGCCGGAGTGCGCCGCCGGATGAGCCGAGTCGAGCACCCGCACCTGATGCCCGGCGGACAGCAGGGCGGCGGTCACGTGGGCGCCGATGAAACCGGCGCCGCCGGTCACGAGGACATGGGTCATGCGACCGACCGTAGGCCTCGCCGACCCCCGGCGGAGGGCTGCTGACCAGCACGTCAGCGGTTCGTAAGAACTTCCGGGGACGTAAGGAAGCGGTAATGGCGAACGGCGGTCACGGGCCCTGATGCGGGGCTAACTTCGGCGTCCATGACCGACGTCGTACTGCCCTGCCTCAACGAGGCGCCCGCCCTGGCCTGGCTGCTGGGCCGGCTGCCCGATGGATACCGGGCCGTCGTGGCCGACAACGGCTCCACCGACGGCTCGGCCGAACTGGCCCGGCGCCTCGGCGCGTCCGTGGTGTCCGTCCCGCAGCCCGGCTACGGCGCCGCCGTGCACGCCGGGATCGTCGCCGCCGACCCGGTCGACGGCGTGGTCTGCGTGATGGACGCGGACGGCTCCTTCGACCCGGCCCAGTTGCCGCTGGTCGCCGACCCGGTGCGGGCCGGCGCGGCGCGACTCGCGGTCGGCCGGCGTCGGCCCGCCACCCGCGCCGCGTGGCCGCCGCACGCCCGGCTCGGCAACGCCGTGCTCGCCCACCGGCTGCGCCGCACCACCGGCCTGACCGTGCACGACATCGGCCCGATGCGCGCGGCCCGGCGCGACGACCTGCTGTCGCTCGGCCTGCGCGACCGCCGCTTCGGCTACCCGCTCGAACTGCTCATCGCCGCCGCCCGCGCCGGCTGGACGGTCACCGAGGTCGACGTCGCCTACCACCCCCGGGCCGAGGGCACGAAATCCAAGGTGACCGGCACGTTCCGGGGCACGGCCCGGGCGATCCGCGACATGAGCGCGGTGCTGGCCCGATGAAGGTGCAGCTGCTGGTCATGGCGAAGACGCCGGTGCCGGGCAAGGTCAAGACCCGGCTGTGTCCACCGTGCACGCCGGCGCAGGCGGCCCGGATCGCCGCCGCGGCCCTGGCGGACACCCTGGACGCCGTCACGGCGACACCGGCCGCGGCGCGGGTCCTGGTGGTCGACGGTGAGCTGCCGGCGCCGGCGGGCTGGGGGCGGGTGGCGCAACGGGGCGGCCCGCTCGGCGAGCGCCTTGCCCACGCGTACGCCGACGCCGCTGTTCCCGGCACCGCCGGCCTGCTGATCGGGATGGACACCCCGCAGGCCGACGCCCGGCTGCTCGCCGACGCGGTTGAATGCCTGGCCGCGGACGGCGCCGACGCGGTGCTCGGCCTGGCCTCCGACGGCGGCTGGTGGGCGCTCGGCCTGCGCGATCCGGCCCATGCGGAAGTGCTCCACGACGTACCCATGTCAAGGGCTGACACCGGCGCGCTCACCTCGGCCGCGCTGGAAGGTCTTGGCTTGCGGGTCGTCACGCTGCCGGTTCTGACCGATGTCGACACCGCCGCCGATGCGCACGCGGTCGCCGCGCTGTGCCGGCCGGAGAGCCGGTTCGCCGGCGTCGTGCGCACGGAGCTGGCCGGATGACCGTCACCGCCACGACGTCCGCCGGCGCGCTCGCCGTCTTCGACACGGCCCTGTCCCGCGCCGCGACCGGATCACCCGTCGTGCTGACCGTCCGGGGCGGCGACGGGGCCGAGCAGAGGGTCGACGCCGCCGCCTGGTGCCGGCCCCACCTGTCCGGCGACCGCGGCCTGCTCGGCCGCTGCACCGGACCGACGCTCGACGTCGGCTGCGGCCCGGGCCGGCTCACCTACGCCCTCAACCGGCTCGGCCGGCCCGCGCTCGGCATCGACATCAGCGCCGCGGCGATCCGGCTGGCCCGCGCCCGCGGCGCGACCGCCCTGCGCCGCGACGTCTTCGCCGCCCTGCCCGGCCACGGGCGATGGCGGCACCTGCTGCTCGCCGACGGCAACATCGGCATCGGCGGCGACCCGGCCCGGCTCCTGCGCCGCTGCCGGGAGCTGCTGGCGCCGGACGGCCGGCTGCACGTCGAACTGGCCCGGCCCGGCACCCGCAGCTGGTCGGGTGACGCCCGGATCAGCGCCGGGGACGGCCCGGCGAGCGAGACGTTCCGCTGGGCGGTGCTGTCCGCCGACGACGTGGCCGTCTTCGCCGCGGCCGCCCGGCTCCGGGTCCGGACCACCTGGACGGAGGCGGACCGATGGTTCGCGACGTTGCTGCCGGCCTAGCGACCCGGGCCCGGCGCGGCTACGCCTGGCTCTTCGCGCCGTTGCCGACACCACCGGCGGCCCTGCGCCGCGGGCCGTTGCGCCGGGGCGCCTTCGACTCGAAACTGCGCTCGCCCCGGCTCACCAGCCTGCTCGGCTCGGCGCTCGCCGTCGCGTTCACGATCTGCTTCGTCACCGGCCTGATCAGCCACTTCATCCAGCACCCGCCGTTCTGGTTCGGCTGGCCGTCGCGGCCGGTCAACCTCTACCGCGTCACCCAGGGCGTGCACGTGGCGACCGGCCTGGCCGGCGTGCCGCTGCTCGGCGCGAAGCTCTGGTCGGTCTACCCCCGGCTGTTCGGCTGGCCGCCGGTGCGCAACCTCGTGCACGCGATCGAACGGGCCGGCATCGCCGTGCTGGTGGCGGCGGCGCTGTTCCAACTGGTCAGCGGCATCCTCAACATCGCCCACTGGTACGCGCCGATGCCGTTCTTCTTCACCGCCGGGCACTACTGGGCGGCGTGGCTGGCGATCGGCGCGCTGCTCGTCCACATCGGCGTCAAGCTGCCGATCATCCGGACCGCGCTCACCCGGCCCACTCCGGATCGCACCGCGCCGGGAGCGCTCAGCCGGCGCGGCCTGCTCGGCGCGGTCACCGCCGCCGCCGGGGTGATCACCCTGAGCACCGTCGGCCAGACCGCCGCGCCGCTGGCGCCACTCGCGGTTCTCGCGCCGCGGCGGCCCCGGAGCGGGCCGCAGCACGTGCCGGTCAACAAGACCGCCGGCGCCGCCGGGGTCCGCGACGCCGTCTTCGATCCGGCGTACCGGCTCACCCTCGCCGGTCCGGCCCGGACCATCAGTCTCGCCCTGGCCGACCTGGAAGCCCTGACCCAGCACACCGTCGTGCTGCCGATCAGCTGCGTCGAGGGCTGGAGCTCCACCGGCACCTGGACCGGGGTGCGGCTGCGCGACCTGGTCGCGCTGGTCGGCGTCGACCCGGACGACGCCGAGGCGTACGTGGAGTCGCTCGAGACCCGCGGCCGCTACCGCGCCACGACCGTGCCACCACCGCACGTCCGCGACCCGTTCACCCTGATCGCGTTGCGGCTCGGCGGCGAGGCCCTGCACCCCGACCACGGCTATCCCGCCCGGCTGATCGCCCCGAACCGGCCGGGCGTGCTGCAGACCAAATGGGTCGGCCGGATCACCGCGCGCAACGCGTCATGACCGCCATCCGGCGCGGGCTGATCGGCCTGGGCGCGCTCGGCATGGCGTACGCGGTGATCGGCGCGCTCGCCGACCCCGACGTCAAGGGCGGAGTCCTGGTGTTCCTGGTCGGCGTGCTCGTCGTCCACGACGGTCTGCTGCTGCCGCTGACCATCGGCATCGGCGCCCTGATCGGCCGGTTCGTCCCGCTTCGGCTGCGCGCGTTCGCCGGCGCGGCGCTGCTGGTCGGCCTGGCCGTGACGATCGTGGCGCTCCCGCTGGTGCTCGGCCGGGGCCGGGCCGCCGACAACCCGTCGGCGTTGCCGCTGCACTACGGCCGCGGACTGCTCGAGGCGTACGCGATCATCTTCCTGACGGCGGCGGTCATGGCCGCGGTGCGCGCCCGCCGAGCGCGCACCGCACGCCACTAGCGCTGCCGCGTCAGCACACCGGGCCGGTAGGGCAGTTTGCCGTAGTCGTCGTAGGTGCCCGGGGCGTACCCCTGGTAGAGCAGTTGGAGGTTGCAGGGGTCGATGGTCATGGTTTGGTCGGCGGTGGCGCGGACGAGGTCGCCGTGGCTGATGTCGTTGGTCCAGGTGGCGCCGCTGTTGGCTTTGCCGGCGAAGGGGTTGCTCTCGGTGGCGGCCTGCGGTGTCCAGGAGCCGGAGAGGCTGGTGGCGGTGAAGGACCGGAAGTAGCGGCCGTTGGCGCCCATGGCTTCGACGATCATCAGGTACTGGTTCTGGCCTTGGACCTGGTAGACCTGGACGGCTTCGAACAGGTTGGCCTGGGTGTCGCTCATAATGGTGGTGTAGCTGGTGCCGAAGTTGCCGGGGAAGTTACCGATCGGCATGCTGGCGCGGTAGATCTTGCCGTTGTCGCCGGCGAAGAACAGGTACATGTTGGCGCTGTCGCCGATGATGGTCTGGTCGATCGGCCCGGTTCCGGAGCCGGTGATGCTGCCGGAGAACAGTGGTTGGGCGGCGGACCAGCCGTTGGGGTTGGTGGGGTCGCTGGAGGTGCGGTAGGAGAAGGCGGTTGCTCCCCACTGGTAGGTGAGCACCCAGATGCTCTTGGGGGCGAAGTAGAACAGGGTCGGCGCGACCGTTCCGGAGGACATGCCGTTCTGGCTGGCGGAGGCCATGTCGGACCAGTTGGTGAACAGGCCGAAGTTCATCGAGCTGTAGGTCGAGCCGGTGTCATGCGTGGTCGCGTAGACCAGGTGTTTGCCGTTGTACGGCACAGCGGTGAAGTCCTTGAGCGACACCCAGCCCGACTTCGGCGTGGCCAGCGGCCCGGTGGAGGTCCAGCGGTAGGTCGACGGCAACGAGCACGTGCTGGGCGGCGACGTGGTGGGCGCGGTGGTCGGAGCAGTGGTCGGCGCGGTCGTGGGCGTGGTCGTCGGAGCGGACGTCGGCACGGTGCCACCCGTACAGGTCACGCCGTTCACCGCGAAGCTCGCCGGGACCGGGTTGCTGCCCGTCCACGACCCGTTGAAGCCGAACGCCACCGAACCGTTGGTGGCGACCGAGCCGTTGTAGCTCACATTCTTCGCGGTCACCGCCGAACCGCTCTGGGTCAACGTGGTGTTCCACGCCTGGGTCACCGTCTGCCCGGCGCCGAACGCCCACGTCAGCGTCCAGCTGGTCAGGGGATCGCCGAGGTTGGTGATCGACACGTTGGCGCCGAACCCACCCTGCCACTGCGACGAGACGGCATAGCTCACCGAGCAGCCCGCGGCCGCCGCGTCGGCCGGTAGCGCGACCGCGACCGCGGCCGAGGCCAGCGCCGTGACACCGGCCGACACCAGGGCGAGATTGGTTGATCGGGATCTAGCCATGAGGGGATCTCCTAGGCTTTCAGGGGGTGAGGACGACGGTGGAGATGCTGCGGGCGGGGATGCTGACGGTGACCTGCCCGCCGTTGACACTCGTGGCCTGACCGGCCGCGTTGGCGGTGCGGGAGGTGAGGTAGTCCTCGGCCTTGGTGATGGTCTGCGGCGCCTGGATCACGGCGTTGGTGACCGCGCTGTTGGACCGGTTGAGGATGACCAGTTTGATCTTCCCGCCACCCTGGTAGGCGGTGACTTCCAGCGGCGACGCCTTGGAGCTCTTGGTCAGCGCGACCCGCTGGTCGCCGGGGCGGACGTATTTGGCGTACTGCGCGAAGGCGTACCCACGCTTGAGGACCGCGCCGGTGGTGGTGCCGGCGGTCCCGTCGCCGATGAACGAGTAGAAGCGTTTGCCGTACCACCAGATGTAGGCGGTCCAGTTGGACTCCATCGACTTGTTGACGGTGCGGATGACGTCGTCGAGGGTCTCGTCCCAGACAGCCTGGTTGCCGCCGTCGGCCCAGGCGGTGGAGGTGTCACTGGCAGCCTCGTGGAAGTTCCACTCGGTCATCCACACCGGTTTGTTGTACTGATCGGCCAGCGCGTACGGCTTGAGCCGGCCGGAGTCCTCGGTGCCGTAGAGGTGCCCGCCGATGTAGCCGATGTTGGTGCGGGCGGTGGCGTCGTTGAGGGTGGGGTCGGTGTAGCTGTAGTTCAGGTTGACCGCTTCGGCGACCATGAGCTTGGTGTTCTTGATCTTCGCGCCTTGGTCCCGGACGAAGTTGCGGAGTTCGTCGCCGCTCCAGTCCATCGAGTCGTAGGCGGGGTGCCAGTCGGGTTCGTTCTGGATCGAGACGACGTCGATGGTGACGCCCTGGTTCTTCATGTAGGTGACGTAGTCGTTGAGCAGGTTGGCGTAGTCGTCGTAGTAGTCGGTCTTGAGTTTCCCGCCGTTGATCCGGCTGTTGTTGGTCTTCCAGGCTGCGGGGGCGGTCCACGGTGATGCGAGGATCTTCACGTTCGACCCCGACGCCTTCGCCGTCTTCAACGCACTGACCTGCGTCGCCCACTCGCTGGAGACCGGGGAGATACCGGTCCGCACGATCGACAGCCCCAATTGGTTGGTGCCGGACCCGACCAGGGTCTGCGTCTCGGCGGTCGACCAGGCGCCGCCCCAGATCGAGACGGCGGAGCCGAACCCGTCGATCGTCTGGTACTTCGTCGCGGTGTTCACGGTGATGTCCGGCGTGGCGCTCGGCCCCGTGGTGGGCGCGGTGGTGGGGGTCGTGGTGGGCGCGGTGGTGGGGGTCGTGGTCGGCGCGGTCGTCGGCGTCGTGCCTCCGGTGCAGGACACGCCGTTCACCGTGAAGCTGGTCGGCGCCGGGTTGCTGCCGGTCCAGGAGGCATTGAAGCCGAACGAGACGCTGCCGTTGGTGGCGACGGATCCGTTGTAGCTGACGTTCTTGGCGGTCACCGCGGCGCCGCTCTGGGTCAGCGTCGTGTTCCACGCCTGGGTGACGGTCTGGCCCGCCCCGAAGGACCAGCCCAGCGTCCAGCTCGTGAGCGGATCACCGAGATTGGTGACGGTGACGTCGGCGCCGAAGCCACCCTGCCACTGCGACGACACGGTGTAGGCCACCGCACAGCCTGCGGCCGCGGCGCCGGCCGGCAGCGCCGCGGCGACACCGACCGCGGCCAGCACGGTGCCGGAGGCCACGGCGGCAATGGTCGCTCTGGGTTTTCTCATGGAGCATCTCCTGAAGGGACGGACAAATGTGGGTGGGAGCGCTCCCAAAAGCATCGCGCAAAGGGGACCACGATGGGAAGCAGTAGTTCAATGGGAGTTTTCGACCAACCCGTTACCGGGGCAGCAAAACAATTGCCGGCAGCCGCGACGAGCACCGGCAACGGGGTGCCCGGCGATGGCGGCACCAGGGCACCCCGTCGTTCAGAACGGTGCGAACAACAATGTTCGCGGATCAAATGCGCATCCGCAAGTTTTCGCCGGGCAGGCTCGTCATAACAGATTTTCAGTAACTGTTTCTAGGTCACTCCGAATTGGCTGACGGTCACCGCGCCGCCGAGCGCCGTGGTGGCGTAGTTGAAGACGCCGAAGCGGTAGCCCATGAAGAACTGCCAGTCGCTGTTCAACGTGAAGGCCGGCCCGAGCGCGGTGAAGGTGCTGCCGTTGGTGCTGTAGGAGAAGGTGGCCGTACGGCCGGATCCGGGCTGGATGTTCGCGCTGACCCGCAGCCAGATCTTCCCGCCGGAGACCGCCGCCCCGGCGGCCTCGGCGCCGGTGCCGGTGGTGGTCCAGCCGCTGGTCGACATGGTCAGGCCGTTGGTCATCGACACCCGGGTGGCGCCGTTGTCCTTCCGGATGCCGATCCAGGCCGATTGGTCGCGCAGCATGGCCAGGCCCGCCCGGTCACCGTTTGCCATGGCCGAGTAGTCGAGTTCGACCGTCGCGGTCGATGACGGCCCCTGGATCCGCCGGGTCAGCGTGTTGCGGGCGTTGTACAGGTCGTTCGTCACCGTGGCGGTGGACAGGCGCAACCCGTTGCCGACGCTGAACTTGCTGGTGTCCGGGTTGTGGTTCCACTCGTACTGCGGGCCGAGAGTGCCGCTGGTGAAGTTGTCCGTGCCGGTCATCGCCGCGACCGGGTGCCAGGGCAGGTTCGGCCGGGGATAGCTGCTCCCCCACCGGCCGTTGACGGTCTGCAGCGCGGGCCATCCGTCGCTGCTCCAGGTGATCGGCGCGAGAGTCGGCATCCGGCCGCCCGGGTAGGCGTCGGTGAACGCCATGTACCACCAGTCGCCGTTCTGGGTCTGCACCAGGCCGCCCTGGTGCGGCACGCCGCCACCGGAGATCGGGCCGGGCAGGTTCAGCAACACCTGGCGCTGTTCGTACGGACCCCACGGGCTGGTCGAGCGCAGCACGTACTGGCCGTTGGCGGGTTTGGTCAGCCAGATGTAGTAGTAGTTGCCCCGCTTGTACATGCGGGAGCCCTCGAGCGTCCCGATCGACGACGGCGTGGTGTAGACCGTCTGCGCCCGCACCTGCGACGTGAGGTCGGCCGACAGTTGCGCGACGCTGATCGTGCCGTTGCCGTACGCGACATAGGGGGTGTCGTTGTCGAAGAGCAGCCCGGCGTCGTAATAGCAGGTGTTGAGTTTCGCCTTCTTCGCCCAGCCGCTGCCGATCGACGTGGACGAGTAGACGTAGGTGCGGTTGAACTCGGTGCACCCGAGCCAGTAATAGGTGCTGTTGCTGGGCCGGTAATTGAAGGCCGAGGCCCAAATTCCTTTGACATACGCTCGTGAGCCGCTCAGGTCATAGGCGGCCGAGTCGAAGTCCAGCCGGGGCACCGAGTGCCCGGCATACTCCCAGTTGACCAGGTCGTAGGAGCGCAGGATCGGCGCGCCGGGCGAGTAGTGCATGGTCGAGGCGGAGTAGTAATAGGCGTCCCCGACGCGAATGATGTCGCCGTCCGCGAAGTCCTGCCAGACGACCGGGTTGGTGAAGGTGCTCGGCCCGCTCGCCGGCGGGCTGGTGGTCGGCGCCGCGGTCGGCGAGGTCGTGGTGGTCGGGCCGGTGGTGGGCGACGTCGGCGCCGGCGCGCCGGTGCAGGTGACCCCGTTGAGCGCGAAACTCGCCGGCGCCGGGTTGGCCGAGGTGAAGGTGCCGTTGAAGCCGAAGCTCGCGCTGCCGCCGGTGGCCACGCTGCCGTTGTAGGACGCGTTGGTCACCGAGACCTGAGCGCCGGCCTGGCTGACCGAGCCGTTCCACAGTTGCGTAACCGTCTGGCCGGCGGTGAACGACCAGGTCAGTGCCCATCCGTTGAGCGGGTCACCGAGGTTGGTGACCGTCACGTCGGCGCCGAAACCGCCCTGCCATTGCGATGACACGGCATATTTCACCGAACATCCGGCGGTCGCCGCCTGGGCGGGCAGCGCCACCGCCACAGCGGCAGCCGCGAGCGCGACTCCCGCCGCGAGCAGCGCAGCGCCCGGTCTTCTCTTCATCGGGGATCCTCCTGTGGGTGGGGGAACACGGCTGGGGTCATCCGGCGGTGCAGGCAGGGACCGGCACGGCATTCGCACCGGGCGCCGAGGCCAGGAAGCCGAACTGGGTGCCGGCGCCGGCCGCGAGCGCGCCGTTGTAACTGACGTTGCGGGCCGTGACGGTCGCGCCGCTGGTCGTCACCGTGGCGTTCCAGGACTGATTGATCGTCTGCCCGTTGGCGAACTGCCAGGTGACGGTCCAACCGGAGATCGGGGCGGCGCCCGCGGTGACGGTCACGGTGGCCTGGAATCCGCCCGTCCATCGGCCGGCCAGCGCATAGGTGGCGGTGCAAGCCGTTCCGCCGGCCGGCGGACTCGACGGCGCCGACGGTGTCGAGCCGGTGCTGCCGAGGCTGCCGGGGACGGCCCGGCCGGCGGCGTACCAGACGGCGGCCATCTTGTCGTAGCCGGCGGCGGTCGGGTGAATGCCGTCGATCAGGTCGGCGGTCGTCAACGCCGCGTGCATGTCGACCAGGTGCACGTGCTTGCCCGCGGAGACTTTGCTCTGCACGATGCCGGGGATCGCCGCGTTGAAGACGCGCGCCGCCGCTTCCTGGCTCGCCGAGGAGAGCGGGATGACGGTCGCCACGAAGACGTCGGCGTTCGGCGCCGCGGCGGTGATGTGGTCGATCAGGGTGGACAGCCGGCTCGGCGCGGACGACACGTTGTAGTTCTGCAGGATGTCGTTCGTGCCGATGTGCAGCAGAACCGTGCGCGGGGTGGTCGCGGCCAGCCAACCGGTGATGTTGGCGTCGATCTGGTCGATCCGCCACCCCGGGTGGCCTTCGTGGTCGTGGTCGCCGAGAGCGGCCGGCCCGTTGAACTGGGAGCCGACGAAGTCGGTGCGGTAACCGGCGGCGGCCAGCCGTTGCCAGAGCCCGATGCGGTAGCCGCCGGGCACCTGCGTGCCTTCGGTGATCGAGTCACCGAGGGGCATGACGCGGACCCCTCCGTTCGACTCGGCCACCGCGGGGCCGGCGGCCGCGACCGCGCCGGCGAGGACGAGGGCGGCGCTCGCGGCCGCCAGGGAAATCCATCGACGTGTGCTCTTCACGTTCACTCCGGGGGGATGGGCGGGTTTGCTCAGCTGATGGCGCAGGTCAACGCCGACCAGGTGCCGGTGGTGTGATAGACCGCGCTACATCCGGCGCCGGACGGCGGCGCCGGCGAGGTGGTGGCCGGCGGCGCCGGCGAGGTGGTGGCCGGGCTCGAGCCCGCCGCGCCGAACTGCCACCAGTTCATGTTCATCAGGTAGCCGCTGCCGCCGGTGAACCGCAGGTACAGGTCGCGTGTTCCGGTCGCGCCGCTGACCGGGCAGGTGACCGAGGTCCATGTCTGCCAGCCGCCGGTGCCCGGGACGGCGCAGCTGCCGACGAGCGTGCCGGTCGAGCTGCCGAGTCGCAGCTCGATGGTGCCCCCACTGGCGCCGGACGCCACCCGGGCGGTGAACGACGCCGCGCCGGCGCCGAACCCCACTCCCTTGACCTTGAGGTAGTCGCCGTTCTCGATGAAGCCGACGTTCATGCCGCCTTCGGTGGCGGGCTCGGTCTCCACCCCCGACTCCCAGGCGATGGTTTCGGCTTCCTGCCGGGTGTACGGGTCAAGCATGCCGATCTGCGGCGCACCGGCGGCGGTCATGGTCATCGTCGGGATGGTGCCGTCCGCGTTGTAGCTGAACTTCTCCACCGCGACCGAGCGGGTGTAGCCGCCACCGCCCGGCAACGCGCCGTTGTGGTAGAAGAAGTACGACCCGCCGGCGAAGTCGATCACGCCGGGATGGTTGGTGAAGCTGCTCCCCTGAGTCGGCATGACGGTGCCGCGATAGGTCCACGGCCCGGTCGGTCCGGGGGCGGTGGAGTAACCGATGAACTCGGAGCAACACTTCGCGGCGAAGACGAGGTAATACAGCCCGTTGCGCTTGTAGACCCACGGCCCCTCTTCGAACAGGGTCGGCCGGTTGGCATCGCCGGTGCGGGTGCCGAACCCCGCCGTGGTCAGCGCGATCTTGGTGGGACTGCCCGCGTAGGAGGTCATGTCCGCGTTGAGCTTGACGTACCACAGATCCGGGTTGCCCCAGTAGAGGTAGGCCTGGCCGTCGTCGTCGACGAACACGGTCGGATCGATCTGGCCGTTGCTGACCAGCGGACGCCCGATCGCGTCGGTGAACGGCCCGGTCGGGCTGGTCGACACGGCGACGCCGATGCCCATCTGGCCGGTCGCCCGCACCGTCGTCGGCACGTACCAGTAGAACTTGCCGTTGCGGTACACGGTCTGGCCGGCCCAGGCGTTGGCGCTGGCCCAGCTGAAGGTCGCCACGCTGAGCGGCGAGCCGTGGTCGGTCCAGTTCACCATGTCGGCGGAGGACCAGACCCGCCAGTCCTTCATCGTGAAATAGGTCGAAGCGTCCTCGTCGTGCCCGGTGTAGAGGTAGACCCGGCCGTTGTAGACCAACGGCGCCGGATCGGCCGTATAGATCGTCTGCACGATCGGGTTGTCGGCCCGGGCCGGCGCCGGGGCCAGGAGAACGCCCGACGACAGGACGCAGAGCAGCGGAATCATCCAGGACAGGGCGCGCCGGAGCCGGTGGCGCAGCGGAACAGCCGGTATCACGATGTCTCCTCGACGACGTCGGCACGATCAGCGGACGGAGTTGCGCGGGGGCTCCCGACCCGTCCCCCGGAGGAGCCCCCGCGCCGGTCAGGTTCGGAAAGGTCAGCTTCTGGAGCAGGTCAGCGTGGGCGCCGAGCCGGCACTCCCGGAGACGATCAGGCCGAAAGCGGTGCCGGAACCCGGGGCCAGTGTTCCGTTGTAGGCGGCGTTGGCCACGGTGGCGGAGCTGCCGCTGGTGGTGAGCGTGCCGTTCCAGACCTGGCTGATCGACTGACCGGACGGCATCGTCCAGGTCACCCGCCAGCCGGTGGTGGTCGCCGAACCGGTGGCCGACACGGCAACATCCGCCTGGTAGCCGCCGGGCCAGCTGCTGACGACCGTCCAGGAAGCGCCACAACTCAAGAGGGCGGTGGTCGGCAGGGAGGTCGGGGCGCTGGTCGGCAGGGAGGTCGGGGCGCTGGTCGGCAGGGAGGTCGGGGTGGTGCTCGGCAGCTGCGAGAAGAACTTCCAGATCTCGCCGCCGGTCCAGGTGCGCGCGCCGCTGGTGGTGGTCGACCCGTCCACCGGCTCGGGCGTGTGATCACCGTCGAAGGCGGCCCACTTCACCGGGTATCCGGCCCGGCAACCGGCGTACGCGGTCACGATGTGGGTCAGGCTGTTCAGTGCCGGCTCGGGTGGGCTCTGGGCGGCGCAGCCGTTGTTGCGCACGAACGTGTCGCGCAGTGACCGGCCGAGCGAGATGTTGAGCACGCTGTCGTGGGTGCCGTGGATGCCCAGGTAGGCGACCGGCTGGGTGCCGCCGTCGCAGCCGCTCAGGTTGGCCCCGGACAGCACGGCGACCGCGCGGAACACGGTGGGGCGGGCGCATGCCACGGCGTAACTCATCGCGCCGCCGTAGCTCCAGCCGAGGGCGAACAGCTGCGACGTGTCGACGCACAGGTCACCCTCGATCAGCGTGGTCAGGTTGTCGACCAGCGTCAGGTCCCGGCCACCGGTGTTGGCCCAGCCGTTGTCGATGCCCTGCGGCGCGACCAGGATCGCGCTGTTGTCCGACAGTTGCTGCTGCCCGTAATAGGCCCAGACCGCGCCGGCCGAGCCACCGGTCGCCACGTCGTTGGCGGTCCCGTTCAACCAGTGAAAGGCGAAGATCAGCTTGTACTGCCGGTTGCGGTCGTAGCCGTCCGGGACCCGGAGGATGTAGGTACGGTTCTGGCCGCCGCTCGAGATGGACCGGGTGCCGCTGGTCAGCGTCGGCGCCTTGCCACATCCGGCGGTCGCCGCCGCGGCCGTCCCGGCGCCGCCCAGCGCACCGGTCAGCATCGCCGCGGCGAGCGTGAGGACCACGGCGGCGGCGACCGTGGCGAGTCTGTTTCTGGACATCACGCGACTCCCTCCCCCGGCGCCGGTCAGATGGCCGGCGCCGGGTACGGATCGGTTGAAGGCGTTGGTGGACCGGTCAGCCGGCTGAGCAGGTGGGCGTGGCGGTCGGCCCGGCGCCGGTGCCCTGGAAGCCGAACTCGGTGTAGCCGCCGGCGGCGATCGACCCGTTGTACGAGACGTTGCGGAAGCTGACCGTCCCGCTGGTGCCGCTGTTGGTCGCACTCCACGCGCCGGTGATCGCACTGCCGGAAGGCAGGGCCATGGTCACCGTCCACCCGTTGACCGCGGCCGAGCCGGCCGCGACCCGGACCGTCGCGACGTAGCCGCCGTTCCAGGAGTTCAGTGACGTGCTCGCGCTGCACCCGCCGCCGGTCGACGGCGTGGTCGGGGTCGTGGTCGGCGTCGTGGCCGGCGTGGTCGGCGTGGTCGAGCCGCCGGCGTTGAGGGCGTTCAGGACCGAGGTGTAGGCGGCTTTCTTGTTGCCGCTGTTGTCGAACAGCAGCGGGTTCTCCCCGGTACGCCAGGAGTCGCTGTCGCGGATGCCCCACACCGTGATGCCGGTGCACCGGGAAACGGCCATGCAGGCCTTGGTGACGGTGGCGTAGATGCCGGCCTGGTTGTTGCCCTGGGCCACGTCGAGTTCGGTGATCTGCACGTCCACGCCGGCGTCGGCGAAACGCTGCAGGTTGGCCTGGTAATCGCCGGGAATCGTGGTGCCCAGGTGCGACTGGAAACCGACGCAGTCGATCGGCACACCGCGGGCCTTGAAGTCCTTGACCATGTTCAGCACACCGGTCGACTTCGCGTTCACCCCGTCGGTGTTGTAGTCGTTGTAACAGAGCTTCGCGGCCGGATCCGCGGCCCGCGCGGCCTTGAACGCGGCCTCGATCCAGTCGTTACCGGTGCGCTGCAGATTCGAGTCACGCCGCCCGCCGCCCCCACCATCGGCGAACGCCTCGTTGACCACATCCCACGCGTAGATCTTGCCCTTGTAGTGCGTGGCGACCTGGGTCACGTGATTGATCGCGGCGTTCCGCAACGCGCTGCCGGCCAGCGACTGCGCCCAGCCCGGCTGCTGAGCATGCCAGAGCAGCGCGTGCCCGCGGACCTTCGCACCCATCGAGATCCCCTGATTCAGGATCCGATCACCGTTGCCGTAACTGAACGAACCCTGGGACGGCTCGGTGGCGTCCCACTTCATCTCGTTCTCCGGCGTCACCGCGTTGAACTCGCGGTTCAGGATGCCGGTATAGGTGCCGTCGCTGAGCCTGCCGGCCGCGATGGCGGCGCCGAAGTAGCGGCCGGACTGCGCCGCCGACGCGCCCAGCGTGGTGGCCGCGTCGGCCGTGGCGGAGAAGAGCACACCGGCCGCGAGGACAGCGCCGGCCGCGACCAGCACGGTGATGATCGACCTACGTTTCATAATGTGGGGGACCTTCCGGGGGGGCATTCAAGGGCGTCATTACCGCATCCATTAAAGGCTGTGACAGGCATGTTACGGGAGCGCTCCCAAACCATCAATAAAAGATTGACGGCCCATTTCTCGTACGCTATCTGCCAGGCTCGTAACACTTTTTCAGTGGCATTTATGACCGGCGTGGAGATAACAGTTTTTCAGTGCCGGGTCCACAACTGATTGGCCGCGCCGGTGCACGTCCACAGCAGCGTCAGGGTTCCGTTGGCGGTGAGATTGCGGTCGACGTCGAGGCAGAGACCGGACCGGTTGCCACGGAGGGTGCCGTCGGACTGGAAGGTCCACTGCTGGTTGGCGCCGCCGTTGCAGTCCCAGACCGTCACCTTCGCTCCGGCGGTGGCGCCGATCGGGGCGTCCAGGCACTTGCCCAGGGCCTGCAGGGCCTGGCCGGAGACGGTCCACTGCTGGTTCGCGGCGCCGCCGCAGTCCCAGATGACCGGCTGGGTGCCGTTCGCGGTGCTGCTGTTGGGCACGTCCAGGCAGCGCCCGGACGACGCGCTGACCAGAGTGGCCGACGTGGGCGCCGGCGGGTTGCCGGTGACACCGCCGCTCACCCGGTAGACCACCGTTCCGTGCGCGGGCACGCTTGCGCTGATCGTGCCGGAGGTGGTGGTCGTGGCGCCGGTCCACGCGTCGACGAGGGTGAACGAGGATCCGGTCTTGCCGATCGCCGCGGTCGTGGTGGCGATCGTCCGAGTGGCGCCGCTCTGGTTGAACAGGGCCACCGCGACATCGTCATCGGCCAGGCGCTTGGCGAGGACTCGCTGGTTGGCGTCGGCGACCACCGAGGTCGCCTGCCGGCCCAGGGTGTCCTGGTTGATCGCGATCAGCCGGGCGTTCTTCAGGATTGCCTGGGTGGCGGCGTCCATCGAGCGCACGTCGTTGCCGGCGATCAGCGGCGAGGCCATCATCGCCCACAGCGCGAAGTGCGACCGCATCTCGGTGTCGGTCATCCCGCCCCGGCCGACCTCCATCATGTCGGGGTCGTTGAAGGCGCCCGGCCTGGCGTACCCGGCGAGCGGCACGGTCACGTCGACGATGTTCTTGATGCCCATCGGATAACCGTTGGTCTGGCCGGTGTCCCAGGCGTTGGTGATGTCCTCGGTGGTCCGCCAGATGTTCGCCACGTCGCCCCAGTTGCGCTGCGGCCCGGTCTTCGCGTGGACGCTGTTGGAGTTGATGCTGTAGAGGATCGGACGCCCGCTCGCGGCCAGCGCGTCCCGCATCCTGGCGAACGTGCTGACCTGGTCGTCGATGGTGCCGCTGGGCGAGCACCAGTCGTACTTGAGGTAGTCGACTCCCCAGGCGGCGAACTGCCGGGCGTCCTGGACCTCGTGGCCCTGGCTGCCGGTGGCGCCCGGGTAGGAGCCGAAGTACTGCGCGCAGGTCTTGTCCAGCGGCACCTCGTACAGGCCGAATTTCAGGCCTTTGCCGTGCAGGTAGTCGCCGAGCGCCTTCATCCCGCCGGGGAAGCGGGTGGGGTCACCCTGCAGGTTGCCGGCCGAATCGCGGTTGGGGTTGAACCAGCAGTCGTCGACCACGACGTACTGGTAGCCCAGATCCCGCAGGCCGGAGCTGACGATGGCGTCAGCCATCTGCCGGATCAGCGTCTCGTTGATGTTGCAGCCGAAGGTGTTCCAGCTGTTCCATCCCATCGGCGGCGTGCGGGCCACGCCATTCTCCAGGGCGTTGGCCGCGGGCGCCGGCAGCGCGGCGGACGCGCCGCCGAGAAATAGGACCGCGGCCAGTAGGGCTGTGACGAGTCTCTTCATCGATTTCTCCTCGGCTCGGAACGGCGCTCGATGCGCGCCACAAAGTTGCCACCAGGTTTCTCGACATTCAAGACCGTGGATTGACTGGGTATTCGTAACGCTTTTTCAGCGGTCCGTTGCCGAAAGCGGAATTCAGATCAGTGGGGAGCGCACCAGGAACGAGCTGTCCGCGCGGAATGCCGCGGTGCCGTCGTACTGATCGACCCACAACTCGCTGCCGACGTGCCGCAGGAAGAAGCCGGGGTAGTTGGCCGACTCCAGCGAGACCGAACCGGCGACGGCGCCGTCCCGCACGCAGAACGTCGCGTCCCCGCGGGCCAGCGAGGTCGCCTGGTCGAGGCTCGCCCGCAGCCGCCAGTCCTGGTGGCGCAGATGCCGGCCGTCCGCGGTGCGGAACGTGAAGCAGCCGCTGCCGGTCAGGCCCGGGATCGCCTGGAGCGTCGCCCGGCGCCGGGCCTTGCCGTCGGCGGCCGCGTCGAGCTGCCCCTGTTCGCCGTCGGCCGCCACGAACCGGCCGCGGGCGTTGGCCGACTCCAGCGACAACCGGCCCACCCGGACCGGCACGACCGCGGCCCGGGTCGGGGGCGCCGCGACGGCCGGGGCGGCGGGCGGCGCGGACCCGCTGCTCGTCGTCACCCACAGGCCGGCGACCACGGCCGCGGTGGCAGCGGCGGTGACTGCCCACCCACGCGGCCCGGGAACGTGCAGGATGCGGCCGGCCGCGACGGTGGTGGAGGTCGCGGCGCTGACGGCGGCCGGCACGGGGAGCAGGGCAAGGCCGAGGAGCAGGCGTTCCGCCGGGATCAGGCCGTCCGCGGCGGCGGTGCAGGCCGGGCAGGACCGGGTGTGCCGGGCGATCCGCTTGCGCCAGAACGGGCTCGGCACGCCGTTCCAGTCGGCTACCACGTCGGCCAACCCGGGGCACCCCGGCATCGCCTCGAGGGCGGCCACGATCGCGCGGCTCAGGTCGAGCTGGTCCCGCATCCGCTGCAGCCGGACGCCGACGTGGGCGATGGTGAGCCCGAGCGCCCCGGCCACGTCGGGCCGGGAAACCTCCCCCACCGTTTCCAGCCACCACAGCGCCAGCACCGCCCGCTCGTCGGCGGACAACCACCGGCTGGCGTGCCGCACCTGCCGGCGCTGGCCGGCGATCTCGACCCGCAGCAGCGCCGGGCCTTCCAGCTCGGCGGCGGCATCCGGCCGCCAGGCCGCCTCGTCGAGGGCGGCGGTGCGGCCGTCGGCCTGGCCGGCGCGGGCCAGATAGGTGCCGACCTGGCGCACGGTGATCGCCGCCAGCCACGGGCGGAAGCTCTCCGGCCGGCGCAGGCGGCGCAGTTGGCGCAGGGCGCGCAGCACGATGTCCTGCACCACGTCGTCGACATCCGGGTGGGCGCCGAGCGCCTGCCGGACCACGTTGTAGACCATCGGCAGGTGCCGGCGCACCAGCACGTCCAGCGCTTCCCGGTCGCCGGCGCGCGCGGCGGCGGCGAGCGCGTCGTCGGACTCGCGGTCCCGTCGCGCCCGCGGTGCCGCCGCGAGTCTGCCCGTCAACCAAGGATCCCGGTGAACGTTCTCAAGGTGTTCGGCATGTTACGAGCGGCCATTGAAACATTCAAGCGTCAACCCTTTCCGATACCACTGGTCAGGCCGCCGATCAGCTGCCGTTCGGCGAATGCGTAACACACCAGCGACGGCAACATCGCGAGAGTGACGTAGGCGAGGATGCGCGCGGTGTCCGCCGAGTACTGCGACTGGAACTGCTGGACGCCCAGGGGCAGCGTCCACCAGCGGGAATCGTTGAAGACGATCAGCGGAAGCAGGTAGTTGTTCCAGCTGCCGACGACGGCCAGCACCGAGACCGTGCCGAGCGCGGGCCGGGACATCGGCAGCAGGATGCGCCAGAAGAAACGGAACGGGCCGCACCCGTCGAGCACGGCGGACTCCTCGACCTCGCCCGGGATGCCGCGGAAGAAACTGCGGAGAATGACGATCGTGATGGGCAGCCCGAACGCCGCCTGCGGCAGGACGACGCCGAGCGGGTTGTTCAGCAGGTTCATCTCCCGCAGCAGGACGAACAGCGGCAGGATCGCGACGGCGAACGGGAACATCAGCCCGATCGCGAAGAGCATGAACAGGGCCTCCCGGCCGGGAAAGGCGAAACGCGCGAAGATGTACGCGGCCATCGCACCGACCACGACCATCAGGGCGGTGCTCGCCACCGCGATGGTGAGGCTGTTGCCCGCCTGCTGCCAGAACGCCGCCGACCCCAGCGTGTCGAGGTAGTTGCCGGGCAGCCACGGGTCGGGCAGCCCGAACGGATTGCTGAACAGCTGGCCGTTGTCCTTGAACCCGCCGAGGACGCCGAAGACGATCGGCACCACGACGGTGGCGGCGATGGCGATGCTGGCCAGATGCAGAACGCCGTGCCGTGTCCGGCGCGCTCCGGTGGCGTGACTCAACGCCGGTCTCCGATCGTGGTGATCGCGCCCTCGAGGTCGCGGCGCAGGACGAATCGCTGGTAGAGCAGCCCGAAGGTGAGGCTGATCAGGAAGATCGCCATGCTGATGGCACTGGCGTAGCCGACGTGGAACCGCTTGAAGCCCTCCTGGAACATCGTCACGGCGAGGGTTTCCGAGGACCGGATCGGACCGCCGGCGGTGAGCACCCAGACCATGTCGAACAGTTGGATCGTGCCGAGGATGGAGAGAAAGACGCTGATCCGGATCGTCGGCCCGAGCAGCGGCAGGGTGATGTGCCGGAACGCCTGCCAGCTCCCGGCGCCGTCGATGGCGGCCGCGTCGTGCAGCTCCGGCGGAATGCTCTGCCGGCCGGCCAGGTAGAGGATCGTGTGGAAGCCGAAGTACTTCCACGAGATCACCAGGAACAGCGAGTACATCACCGTGTCCGGGTCGGCCAGCCAGGTGGCGCCCAGGTCCCCCAGCCCGATCAGCCGGGTGAGGTGGTTGGCCAGGCCCTGGTTGGGCGAGAAGATCATGGTGAACAGCACCGCGGTGACGACCTCGGACAGCACGTACGGGGCGAAGAACAGCATGCGGTAGACCCGGCGCCCGCGCAGTGGCTGGTTGAGCAGCATCGCCAGGGCGAGCGACACCGGCAGCTGGATGCCGAGGGACAGGACCACCAGCAGCAACGCCCGGCTCAGGTCACCGGCAAAGATGTCGTCGGCCAGCAGCCGGCGGAAGTTCTCCAGCCCGACGAAGTTGGTGGGCGCGCCGAACCCGTTCCAGTTGAAGAAGCTGCCGTAGGCGGCGACCACGATCGGGGTGAGCACCAGCAGGGCGAACAGCACCACGGCCGGGCTCAGGAACGCCACCACCGTGGGCCAGGGGCGGCGCCGGCGCGGCGCGGCCTCGACCGGTGGCCGGGACGGGGCCGGCGGTGGCCGGCGTTCGTCGGTGAGCACCGCCGGTCAGCCCTGCTTGGCCGCGGTGGTGATGGCCTTGGCCACCTGTTCCGGGGACGCCTTGCCGGCCAGCAGCTCGGCCACGCTGTCGTTGACCTGCTGGCCCACCGCCGGCGCGTACGCCTGGTCCAGGTAGAGCTGAAATCCGGTGGATTGGGACAACGCGCCGGCTACCAGCTTGAGGCCGGGGTCGGTCACGGCGTCCTGGGCGGCCGCGACAACCGGCAGGACCCCGGCCGTCTTCGCCTCGATGCGCGCATTGTCCGGCTGGGCGATGAACTTGAGGAACTCCACCGCTTCCGGCGGCGCGTCCTTGCCGACCGCGAAACCACCGCCGCCCCCGAACACGTCGGTGATCTTGCCGCTGCCGCCGTCGACCGCCGGGAACGGGAAGAAGCCGAGCTTGTCGCCCAGCCCTTTCTTGCCGGCCGAGTTGTCCCGCTGAACCACCGGCGCCCACTGGCCCATCAGCTCGATGGCCGCCTTGCCGTTGCCCATGGTGGCGGCCTGCCCATCCGCCGTGGAGTAGCCGGCGGCCAGGAAGCCGGTCTGGAACGGTTGCAGGGCAACGAGTTCGGCCAGACGCGCGCTGGCCGCGACGAAGCCGGGCTGCTCGAAGTTCTTGTCGGTGGCCGCCTGGCGCAGTGCGTCCAGGCCGCCGGCCCGCATCGCGAGGTAGGCCCAGTAGTAGTGGCCAGGCCACTTCTCCTTGCCGGCCAACGCGATCGGCGTGACCTTGGCCGCCTTCAGCTTGCGCACGGCTTCGAGGAACTCGGCCCAGGTCGCCGGCGGCTCGCCGACCCCGGCCCGGTCGAAGAGCTCCTTGTTGTACCAGAAGCCCACCATGCCGGTGTCCACCGCGGACGCGTAGATCTTCCCGTCGGTGGTGTACGCGTCGAGCGCGGTCGGGATGAGCGTGTCCCGCCAGCCGCCGACGTCGGCCGTGAGGTCCTTGACCAGGCCGGCCTCGGCTTGCTGGAAGAGCACGCCGCCGCCCCAGGTGTGGAAGATGTCCGGTGGATCGCCGGCCTGGATGTTCGTGGTCAGCTTGGTCTTGAACGACTCGTTCTCGAGCGGGGTGATCTCGAACTTCACGCCCGGGTGGGCCGCCTCGAACTGGCGCGCCATCGCCGCCCATTGCGAGAGCATCGGGTCGGTGTTGGCGATGTGCCACCAGCGGATCTTGCGGCTCGAGCCGGACTCCCCGTCGTCGCTGCAACCGCCCAGCACCGCACCGGCCGCGCCGGCTCCCGCCAGGGCCAGCAACGATCGGCGACTCAAACGGATCGAGGGCATGGTCAGCTCTCCTTCACGGGTGATTCCGGGCACGCGCCATCGCCGAGTGGAATGGATTCCACCGAAACTTTCAGGAATTGACGTACGTATTTCCGCCGCGCAATCGCACGTTACGACCCCGTGTCGGACGGGTCAAGAGAGTTGCCTCCCCCTGGAATGTTCGCCGAGCCACCGATATTTTCGCCGCGCACATCCTGCGAAATGACATTCCTTATCGGCGCTGAAAAATGGTTACGCCACCCGCGGCCCGAAGTCGCGGCACTGGGGGCAACTGATAGTTCCTCCCAGCGCGGACCGGGATCGACATACCGTGACGGGGTGGGCGTCGGCGACGAGATCCGGGACTTCCTGCTCGCCCGGCGGGCGCGCATGACGCCCGAGCGGGCCGGCCTTCCGGCGCACGGCGAGCGGCGGATCGCCGGGCTGCGCCGGGAGGAGGTGGCCCAGCTCGCCGGGGTCAGTACCGAGTACGAACGCGGGAGCGCCCGGGGTGTCTCGGACGCGGTGCTGGCGTCGCTGGCCCGCGCGCTGCAGCTCGACGAGGCCGAGCGGGGGCACCTGTTCGATCTGGTGCACGCGGCCAACGCGCGGCCGACGTGCACACCATCGCTGAGTGGGTGCCGAACGGGTAAGCGAGCCACTGCCCAAACGTGCACGATCGTCGATGTCTCTTGAGTGGATCTTCGGCCGTAACTAGTCTTTAACAAAGCGTATTGAAACGTTTTAAGACGTCGGTCACCCTTCTCCACCGAGGAGATCCGCATGCCCGTTTCCCTACCTCCCCCTGCCCGAAAACTGCTCGCGCTCGTCACCGCGGCCCTCACCGCGGTCACGGTCGCCGCGCCGCCGGCCACCGCCGCCGCTCCCCCGCGGCCGGCGCTGGTCACCACGCCGGTGAGCCTCGATGCGGCGCACTGGATCTGGTATCCGGAAGGCCAGCCCGCCCCGGCCGCCACCCGTTACCTGCGCCGCACCTTCACCGCCCCGGCCGGCCCCTACACCGACGCCCAGTTGGTGGTAACCGGCGACGACACCGTCGACGTCTGGCTCAACGACACCTATCTGACCGGTTCCGCCCGCACCACCGACGCCTGGAAACGGGCCCGCTACGTCGACCTGGCCGGCGCGCTCAAGGCCGGCGCGAACACCCTGCAGATCGCCGTGCGCAACGGCAGCGCCGGCCCGGCCGGCCTGCTCGGGCGGGTTCGAATCGCCGCCGCGGCCGGGACGGTCGACCTGGTCACCGACGGCGGGTGGCAGGCCGCGAACAGCGCGCCGTCGACCTGGGTCGCCGCGACCGATCTGGGCGCGTACGGCCAAAGCCCCTGGAACCACGACGTGGCCGCACCGGACGACGGCGCCGGATCACCGGTGACCCTGGGTGGTCTGACGACCGAGCGCCGCACCGACCCGGTCGGCCTCGACGCCCGCAAGCCCCGCTTCGGCTGGCGGCTCGTCTCGAGTGCCGGCGGCCAGATCCAGGGCCGCTACCAGGTCACTGTCGGCACCGCGCCGAACGCCGCCGACGTCTGGGACAGCGGCCAGGTCGCGTCCGGGCAGAGCGTCGACGTGCCCTACGGCGGCCCGGCTCCGGCGAGCAACCGCACTTATTTCTGGCGGGTCCGGGTCTGGGACGCGCAGGGGCGGCCGAGCCCGTGGAGCGCCCCGGCCCGCTTCGACACCGGGCTGTTCGACCCGGCGTCCGAATGGGGGGCCTCGTTCATCGGCGCGCCCGCCACCGCCAACCTCACCGGGGCCTCGTGGATCTGGTACCCGGACGGCGACCCCGCGCCGGCCGCGACCCGATATCTGCGGCGCACCGTCGATCTGCCCGCCGCCACCACGGCGACGCTCGTGGTGACCGGCGACGACACCGCCGACGTGTGGCTCAACGGCGCCCAGGTCAGCTCGTCGCGCCGGGTCACCGACTCGTGGAAGCGGGCCACCACGGTGGACGTGACCGGGCAGATCCGGGCCGGTGCCAACACGATCGCGATCGCGGCGACGAACACCTCGTCCGGCCCGGCGAGCGTCATCGCCAAGCTCACCGCGGGCGCCGCGACGGTGGTCACCGACGGATCGTGGAAGGCGTCGCAGGCCGGGCCGGCGGGCTGGGAGCAGCCGGGCTTCGACGACAGCGCCTGGCCGGCCGCCCGGGTGACCGCGGCGCTCGGCGGTGGCGACTGGGGCAGTCAGGTCTCGGTCACGAATCCCACGCCGTACCTCGGCAAGGGTTTTGATGTTGGTAAGCCGGTGGTGCGGGCGCGGCTGTTCGCGACGGCGCTCGGCCTGCACGAGACCTACCTCAACGGCGCGCGGGTCAGCGACGAACGGCTCGCGCCCGGCTGGACCGACTACAACAAGCGACTGCAATACCGGGTGTACGACGTGACCGCGCGGCTGGCGCAGGGTGGCAACACGATCGGCGCGCTGGTCGGCAACGGCTGGTATTCCGGGAACATCGGCTTCGCCGGCAGCCAGCGGTACGGCACCTCGCCCTGGTATTCGGCCCGGCTGGCCATCGAGTACGCCGACGGCACCCGCGCCGACGTGCGGACCGACGGCTCCTGGACCGCCGCGAGCAGCACCATCGTCAGCGACGACCTCTATCACGGCGAGGATCAGGATGCTCGCATCCGCACCGGCGCCGGCGTTCCGGTCACGGTCCGGACCGCGACGCAGCCGACCCTCGTCGCGCAGGTCGACCCGGGCGTGACGGTGCAGCAGGAGATCCGGCCGGTGAAGATCACTCAGCCGAAGCCGGGCGTGTGGATCGCCGACCTCGGGCAGAACTTCGCCGGCTGGAACCGGCTGCGGGTGACCGGACCGGCCGGCACCAGGGTCACGCTGCGGCACGGCGAGATCCTCAACGCCGACGGCACGCTCTACACCACGAACCTGCGGGCGGCCCAGGCCACCGACACGTTCACGCTGGCCGGCACGGGCGCGCCGGAGGTGTTCGAACCGCACTTCACCGTGCACGGCTACCGCTACGTCGAACTGACCGGCTTCCCCGGCACACCCACCGCCGACAACCTCACCGGGCTGGCCGCCTGGACCACCGGCGCCGAGACCGGCACTCTCACCACCAGTGACCCGCTGGTCAACCAGCTCCAGCACAACATCGTCTGGGGCGCCCGGTCGAACATGCTGTCGATCCCGACCGACTGCCCGCAGCGCGACGAGCGGCTCGGCTGGACCGGCGACATCGCGGCGTTCGCGGCCACCTCCACCTTCAACTTCGACACCCACGGGCTGCTCGCCAAGTTCGCCGACGACCTGGTCGACGCGCAGCGCGCCGACGGGGCGTTCACCGACGTTGCGCCGGCCGTGATCGACGGCGCGGGCAAGGCCGGCTGGGCGGACGCCGGGGTGGTCGTGCCGTACACCATCTGGCAGCGCTACGGCGATCTGTCGGTCGCCGACAAGAACTTCGCGGCGATGGCGAAGTACGTCGACTACCTGCGGTCGACGGCCGGGGCCGACCTGATCCGCGACCACGAGACGTTCGGCGACTGGCTCAACGTCGACGACAACACCCCCAACGACGTTTCCAGTACGGCGTTCTTCGGCTGGTCGGCACGGCTGCTGTCGCGGATGGCGGCGGCCACCGGACGCACCACCGAGGCCCAGCAGTACGGCACGCTCGCCGATCAGATCGGCGCCGCCTTCACGTCGCGGTTCGTCGCCGCCGACGGGACGGTGGGTAGCAACAGCCAGACCGGGTACGTGCTCGCGCTCGCCTTCGGGCTGGTGCCGGACGGCCGGGCGCAGGCGGTCGCGGACAAGCTCGCGGCCAAGGTGGCCGCGCGCAACGGGCATCTGTCGGTCGGGTTCATGGGCGTGGAGAACCTGCTCCCGGTGCTCGCCGACCACGGGCACGTGGACACCGCGTACCAGATCCTGCAGCAGCCGGACTATCCCGGCTGGGGCTACATGAACAGCCGCGGGGCCACGACGATCTGGGAGCGCTGGGACGGCATCCGGCCGGACGGCTCGCTCCAGGACCCGGGCATGAACTCGTTCAACCACTACGGCCTGGGTTCGGTCGGCGACTGGCTCTACCGCACGGTCGGCGGCGTCGGGGCGGCCCAGCCCGGCTACCGGCAGGTGCTCATCGAGCCGAAACCCGGCGGCACGCTCACGGCCGCCACGGCGACGCTTTCGACGGCGTACGGCGTGACCCGCTCGGCCTGGACGAAGGCCGGCTCGACGCTGACCCTCGACGTGGTGGTGCCGCCGAACGCGACCGGGCTGGTGCGGTTGCCGGCGGCGGCCACGAGCGTGCCGGCCGAGGCGGTGCCCCAGGGCGGAGCTTCCTACCTGGTCCCGCCGGGGAGCTACCGCTTCACGGTGAACTGAGCCATTTTCTGACCAAACTCCGGACGGCTCAACCACGAGGATCTGGGCGCCCCGGGGACGGACACCTCGAGCCCCGACTACGGTGGCACGGCCTACACCCGGCCGATAGCGCCAGCTCTACCGCAGCGCGGCCGAGCACCCGTGCCCCGAGCCGCGCCTGCAGTCGTACGCGCAGGAGGGCCGCTCCACCGAGTTCGACGCCACCTGCGTCGGCGACAAGCACTTCAACGGTTTCTACGGTTACGGCATCGTCGACGCCTACGCGGCGGTCGGCGGCCGCTGACCAAAACCACGGACGGCCGGGCGGCGCGGGCAGCCCGGCCGTTCGCCTGTCTACTACTGCAGTGGTAGTTGCGATGGCTGCTGCCGGAGGACGACAGGAGCGTCCGGGGTCGGCATACAGCAGCTACGAGGGCGACAAGAAGGCAACCGTCGCCCCGCACTGGCGCATCCGCACCGGCATCATGCAGGGCGACACGGCCAACACGACCGAGGTCAACCTGGCCCTGGCCCTGCAGAACCTCGGCGGCACCGACGTCGACTTCGCCACCGTCTGGGGCCTCGGCCACACCATGGCCGAACGCACCGGCGACGCCGCGACGAACTTCATCGCCTGGGTGAAGGAGACCGTCGCGAAGTGACGTGCAGCAGGCGCTGCTGGGCGACCGATTCGGCCAGGGCTTCGACGCGCTCGCGCACCTGTTCGTCGAATCGGGTCTGCCGGTGCTGCAACTGATCGACGTAGTCCGCCCAGGATGCGACCTGGTACTGCTCGAGGAGTTGCTCCTCGTCGGCCGAGTCGCTCAGCAGCGCCCACTGCGTCGCACCGGTCCGCAGCCGGCTGTTGCGCAGATCGCCGGTCGCCGCGAGGACGGCCTCCCGGCGGTCGGCCGGCACCCGGTAACGCACCACGACCTCCATCGGGTCCTCGGCCGTCCCGGCGCCGGTGAAGGTGGCCTCAGGCAGCAGCGCCGCCGGGACCGCGGCCCGATCCCCCACGTCGGTGTCGCGCAGCGGCAGCCAGAGGCCGGCCACCGTGGTTGCCAGCAGCAGCGCGCCGGCCACGGCGAAGCTCGCGGCCAGACCGATGCCGCCGGCCACCGCGCCCCACGCGGCGGCGCTGCCGGCGAAGGTGGCGAACAGAACCATCTGGTAGACCGCGAGAGCCCGGGCCCGCACCCAGTCCGGCAGAAATGCCTGGGTGATGGCGTTCAGTCCGGCGATCACGGCGATCCAGGCCACGCCGACCGGGATCAGCAGCACGACAGCCTCGGCGGTGGTGCGGGCGAAGGCCAGGCCGGCCAGTCCCGCGCCGTACACCAGGCCGGCGATGGTGAGCTGGCGCGACGGCGACAGCCGGCCGCGGAGCGCGGGCAGCAGGACCGCCCCGGCGACAGCGCCCGCGCCGGCCGCGGCGAGCAGCACCCCGTAACCGGTGGCGCCGAGCCCGAGGCGGCGTTCGGCCAGCGGGGCGAGCAGCGCCCACAGCACGTTGGCCGGAACGGCGAACATCACCAGGCGGAGGAGGATCCGGCGCACCGCCGGGGAGTGGCTGACGTAGCGCCCACCCGCCTCGACGCCGGCCCGGGAGATCGCTCGCACCGACGGCGCGGCCGACGGGTGGCTCGCCGGGGTGGTCAGCAGGGCGGCCGCGAACACCACGAACGAGATCGCGTTCAGCCCGAAGAGCCAGGCCACCCCCAGCTGCGGGAGCAGCAGACCGGCGATCGCCGGGCCGACCGCCCGCGCGAGGTTGACGCCGAGCGAGCTGAGCGCCGCGCCCTCGCGCAGCTCGGCCCGCGGGATCAGGTCGGAGACCATCGCCTGGAAGGCGGGCAGCGGGGCGGCCGCCCCGCAGCCTTGGGCAGCAGGACGTCGTCGAGCATCCGCACGGCGGCCACGTGCATCGCGGTGGGGAACGTGTCGTTGCTGCTCTGGCCCATGTTGACGTGGTCGTTCGGGCCGACCGGCTGCTGGCTGCCGAGGACGCCGCCGACCAGTTGGATGGCGCGGTTGGAGAGCACCTCGTTGACGTTCATGTTGCTCTGCGTCCCGGAGCCGGTCTCCCACACGTACAGCGGGAACTCGGCGTCCAGGTCACCGGCGATGGTCTCGTCCGCGGCCCGGACGATCGCCTCCGCGGTCCATCCCGGCAGCCGGCCGGCGGCCTGGTTGACCAGCGCGCACGCCTTCTTGACGTAGCCGTACGCGTGGTAGACCTCGATCGGCATGTGGTCGTTGCCGATCGAGAAGTGGATCAGGGAGCGCTGGGTCTGCGCGCCCCAATAGTGCCCGGCGGGGACATCGACGTCACCCATGCTGTCGAACTCGGTCCGGGTGCCGGTCGCGTCGATTCCGATCGGCACGTCGCGAAGGGTGGGGTCAGTGGTCATGCTCGCTTCTTCGGTCGGGGTCCGGGTGGCGCCGATGGCGCCACCCGGAAACAATGCCGATCAGGCGATGGCGGCGATCGCCTCGCGGATCACGTCGGCCGCCGCCTTGGGGTGGGCCAGCATCACCAGGTGCGAGGAGTCGACCTCGACGGTGTGCATGCCGGCCCGCTGGTAGCCGAAGCGCTCGACGTCCGGGTTGATGGTGTGGTCCGAGCTGGACACCACGCCCCAGGCCGGCTTCGACCGCCAGGCCGCGACGGCGGCCTTCTCGCCGAACGCGGCGGCGGCCAGCGGGCGCTGTGAGACGGCCAGCACCCGGCTCAGCTCGGGGTCGACGTCGTGCGCGAAGACCGCCGGGAACTTCGCGATGTCGACGCTGACGTCGGTGCCCGGCTCGGCCGACCCGTCGATCGGGTACGGCGTGTAGAGCAGCGCGCTCGCCAGGTCCGAGTCGGGGAAACGGCCCTGCAGCTCACCCAGGCTCTCGCCCTCCTCCAGCGCGTATCCGGCCAGGTAGACCAGGGCCTGGACGTTGTCCGCGATGCCGGCCACGGTGATGACCGCGCCGCCGTACGAGTGGCCGACCAGGACCACCGGCCCGTCGATCGAGTTCAGCACCGACGTGAGATAGGCGGCGTCACCGGACAGCGACCGGTTGGGCACCGCCGGGGCGAGCACCTTCAGGCCGGAATCGAGCAGCTCCGGGATCAGCCGGGCGAAGCTCGAGGCGTCCGCGAACGCGCCGTGCACCAGCACGACGGTCGGGGTGGGCGGGTTCGGATTGCTCATCTCGGGTCCTCTCAACGTGGTGAGGGTCCGAGCACAACAGGGGGCAGTGCACGATCACTGCAAGCCGTCTGCACTTCCCAGGGCGGCGACCACCCGGTCGACGATCGTGCGGTATTCGGCCACCTCGGCAGCGCCCCAGCTGGCGACGAACTCGTCACCGTGCTGCTGGAGCGTGTCGTAGAACAGGTCGGCGCCGGCCCGGGCCCGCTCCCGGTCGCCGATGCCCAGCGCGGCCCGGGCCAGTGAGAGACCGGCGAGGACCAGGGTGTAGTTCGCGCCCGGCGCGGCGTGGACGAGCGCCCACTCGGCCATCTCGGCCGACGTCCGCAGGTCCCCGGCACCGAAGGCGACCTCGGCCCGCTTGACCGCGATGACCGTCTGGTAGGCCGCCATACCGGCGCAGCCGGCGACACGGAAAGCCTCGCCCGCGTACGCCGCCGCCGCGGTCCGGCCGCCCTGATCGGACAACTCCCCCGCCAAGGCCTCCAGCGCGTACGCCAGCACGCTCGGCTCGCCCGCTCGCCGGGCGAACCCGACCGCCCGGCGCAGGTGGTCCAGCCGCTCCGGCGCCGGCACGAGGTACGGGTTGATGCCCATGTTCCGATGCAGCTGCGCCTGGGCGACCAGGTCGTTCTCCCGTTCGGCCAGGGCCAGCGCCCGGGCCAGCAGGGCTCGGGCCAGATCCGGCTCGGGATAGCGGGCGCTCACCGCCACCTCGCGCAGCATCGCGGTCTCCAGCCCCGGGTCGCCGAGATCCTCGACCGCCCGCAGCACCCGCAGTGCCTGCTCGAGGGCGTCGACCGGTGACTCGACCCGGGCGGAGCGGAGCGGCCGCAGGTGCAACAGGATCAGGGCGGCGCTCCGTGCCCAGCCGCGGTCCAGGGCGAGGTCCACGACGGCGGCCAGGGTGGCCCGTTCGGCGGCATACCAGGCCATCGCGGCGGACATGTCCGCGAACGGGGGCGGGAAGACCCCGGGCGGGACCGGTCCCAGATCCACCGGCGGGGCGAGCCGGAACATGCAGTATGCGTGGTACGTACCGAACACGTAGTGCTCGACCAGCCGCTGCTCGGCCGGCGCCCGTTCGCCCCCGGACGCGTCGAGAAGCTCGGTGGCGTACTCGCGCAGCAGGTCATGGACGGCGACGCGGCCCGCGCCGGCCGGGGTCGCCATGTTGAGCACGGTCAGTTCGGCCAGCGCGGCCCGCACGTCGGCGCCGGCGGTGCTGGCGATCGACTCCACCGACGCGTCGGCGCCGGGATGAACGGCCAGCAGTCGGAACAGCCGCGCCGCCGGCTCGGTGAGAAGAGCACAGGACGAGGAGAACGCCGAGCGTACGTCGACGTCGCGCTCACCGGTCTCGAGCACGTCCAGCCGGTGCGCCGCCGACCTCAGGTCGCCGACCACGTCGGAGAGCTTGGCCGCCGGATCGATCGCGACCCGTGCCGCCGCGATCGACAGGGCCAGTGGTAGCCCGGCGCAGAGCCGGATCAGCTCGTCGGTCGCGGCCGGCTCGGCCGTCATCCGCTCCGCGCCGAGCCGCCGGACGAGCAGGTCCCGGGCGGTGGCCAGATTCAGCCGCCCGATGTGCACCGGCCAGGCGCCCTGGTGCGCCACCAGGCCGGGCAGCCGGTTACGGCTGGTGACGACGACCAGACAGCCGGGGGCGCCCGGCAGCAGCGGACCGACCTGGGCCGAGTCCCGCGCGTTGTCGAGCAGCAGAAGCATCCGGCGGCCGGCCAGCGCCGAGCGGAACCGGGCGGTGCGCGCGTCGAGGGTGTCCCCGGCCGGGGCCGGGGCGATCCCGATCGATTCGAGCAGGGTGTCGACCGCATCGGCCGGCCGCAGATAACGCCCGCTCGGGTCGAAGCCGCGCAGGTCGAGGAAGAGCTGGCCGTCCGGGAAGTCCGGGGCGAGGCGATGCGCCCAGTCCACCGCGAGGGTCGTCTTGCCGACCCCGCCCATGCCGCTGAGCACCACCAGCCCGGTGCCGCGCCCCGCCTCCAGCGCCCCCGCGAGGTCGTCACGGGCGGCGAAGCCGGCGGCCTGCAACGGCAGCTGGGCCGGGCGATGGCCGGCCGGCGCACCCGGATCGGACAGCGCCTCGAGATGCGCCGCCATCAGTTCCGCCCCCGGATCGGCGCCCAGCTCGTCGGCGAGCCGTTGCCGGACCTGCTCGAAGTGCACCAGCGCCTCGGCCCGCCGGCCGGTGACGGCGAACAACCGGATCAGCCGTGCCTGCAGCGGCTCGTGCAGGGGCGCGCCCGCGGCGTACCGGATGAGCAGCGGCAGGAGCCGGCGCGCCCGGAGCTCACCGATCGCCAGGTCGGCCGCTTCGACGGCGGCCTCGTTGCGGGCCACCTCGACGGACACGAAGGCGGGCAGTTCGAGCAGGCCGGCCGGCAGCCCGGCAAATGGCCGGGCCTGCGCGGTCTCCAGAGCCTGCTCGTATTTCTGGACGGCGTCCCGGCCGTCCTCGCCGGCGAGCGCCGCCCGCGCGGACGCGACAAGATCGAAGAACGACACCAGGTCGCAGCCGGACCCGTCCAGCCGGAGCCGGTAACCGTCGCCGACCGGCCGGACCCACCGCCCGGGCTCGCGGTTGAGCAGTTCCGGCTCGAACAACCGGCGGATGTGCCCGATCAGGCGCTGCACCTGATTGACCGCGCTGGCCGGCGGATCCTCCGGCCAGAGCACGTCGACCAGCTCGGCCGTGCTCACCACGGCTCCCCGGGAAGCCAGCAGAACGGCCAGCACGACCCGTTGCCGCGGCTGGCCGATCGCCATCTCGACGCCTTCGCGCCACATCCGCAGGCCACCGAAGACCCGCAGGCGAAAGGCTGTCGTCATGCCGCAACCATGCCGCCCGCTCCGCGTTCGGTGGCACCAGGCGCGGGCCGGGCCGACGAAGATCACACAGCAAAGCGCGCATTTGGGATTCCGGTGCAGGCGCCGTGGACTTCGCCCGGACGCTACCGACCGTCCGGCGTGGGTGAGATCGAGGACGACCTCACCCGCGCCGGCTCTCGTCGATCGGCGAATCTACCTAGTCGGTCCGGGCGAACGGCCCGAACTTGGACGGGGTCTTGAAATTGCCGTCGTCCTCGTGCCATTGACAGTGCGTGGCGAACACATACGCCTGGCCGTCGTTCAGCGTGTACCAGTCGCCCTTGACCGAATCCGGAATCTCGACACCGCCGAAGGAACGGCCCTCAGCGCGGCCGATCCGCAAACTCGGGAACTCCGTCGGGAGGTGCAGGAAAGCGACGTTCGAGAAAAGGACGTCAACTCGGGACGGGCTCTCGTCCTGCAGGCTCCTCAGAAGCAGCCGCGAATAGCTGACCGAGTAGTCCCACACTTCGAATTCTCGCTCCCAGGACGCAATTTCGTGCACGTCAGCCTCCAAGATAGTCGGGCTTGGGGAAACTGACGTCCCTGCCATTCATCGTAAACTTGATCGTGTTCCAATCCCGATTCTGGAGTCGCACCGCACGGCCGAGAATGTTCATCTCCCGCTGGGTGGTGAACCAGTTGTCCCCACCACCCTCCCGGTAGGCGTCATCGAACAGCTCGGCGGGTGAGGCATTCGCCTTGCCATTGGTCATCTTGAATCCATCCATCCGAACGTGAATGGTGGTTTCGGGGTGATTGTTGGCCACGTCCCGGACACTCGCGAGCGCGTCTTCCCTCGTTTCATTGAGGAAATGGGTGTGATTATTCTCCGTGGCCGACTGCTCAAGACCGTACTTCCGCAGGCCAAGGGCCACATCCGTATAAACCTCGTCGCAGTTGTGCACGAGCACCGGAGTTCGGCCGGCGAGCACATAATACGTGTGGAAGTTCGCGATCGTGAGGTTGTACATCGTTCGCGGGCCGCGGAACTCCCGCACGCTCCCGATGGTGGCCGTCACGCCCGGATGTGCAACCCCCAGGTTTTCACCGGGCTCGAGGTCGCCGGCGCTGGTCCACTTCAACCTCTCCGGATCCCAGAACGGGTGCTCCTTCGTGGTGTGCACGGTGGCGGAGCCGCGGCCGGTGTCCACCTTGAGATCGACCAGCTCGGTGTCGATGTTGACGTGCAGCTCGGTGACCTTCTGAGCGCTGGTCTCGCCGGTCTCCGGGTCGGTGGCGAGCACCTCGTCGCCGACCTTCACCCTCTCGATCGGCTTGGTCGGCCGGTCGGCCATCTTCACGAGCGTGCCGGGGGCGAAACTGTTGACACAGGCCTTGCCGGCGCCGCGAGCCATGTCGTCGAGCATGTCGAAGCTGCGCATCGAGGTGCGGGTGGAGGCGAGCATCCGGCCCACCGTCGACGCGCTGGCGCCACCCTCCTCGGTGACCGCCATGTGCAACATCTGGCTGAACTCGGGATCCCCGCCGTTCGCTGCCACGACCCGGGCGATATTGGCGTCGTGCACGGCGTTGGCGTAGACCGTCGTGCAGTGGTTGACCATCTGCTGGCAGGCCCAGTCCATCATCTTCAGGAGCTTGACGTTGTCGTCGAGGGCGTCCCACTTCTTGCCCCAACTGTCGCGGAACATGTAATACGCGTAGTTGACCTGGTTGCCGTAGGCGTAGATGTCGTCGACCTGGTCAGTCGTGACGGTCACGCCGCCGACACTGCCGTTGCCGTAACCGTCGGTTTCGACCTCGGCGGGGTCCGAGTTGCCGCCGTCGCCGCCACCGTCGTCGTCATCGTCGGGCAGGACGTAGCCGCCGCAGGTTCCGCCGTTGCCGCGAGCACAGCCGGAGCGGTCGCCGTCGATCCGGCCGAGCCCGGACGGGTCGGAACCGGTGATCGGATTGTCACCGGAGTAGGTGTAGCCACCGAGCTGTGCCGGGTCGGCGGCCTGCAGCAACGGGTCGGCGCTGATGAATCGGCCGAGCGCCGGGTCGTACTTACGGGCGCCGACGTCGGTGTAGCCGGTCTTGAGATCCCTCGGCGCGTTCAGGTAACCGCGGGTCATGTTCGGCCACAGCGCGGTGTTCGCGGTCGCCCGGTCCTCGCCGTACGGCTTGAACTGCTGGCGGGAGACCTCCAGGCTGGTGGTGTCGATCGCGAGGCTCGCGGTGCCGTGCCGATCGCCGAACAGGTAGTGGGTGCCCCCGTTGGGCAGAGTCGAACGAATGGCGACGGCCCCGGAACCGCCGTGGTTGTAGGTCCGGACCGCACCGGCCAGCACGGCCGGCGCGGCCGCGGTGTCGGCCACGATCTCGGTGTCCCCGGCGAACAGGCTGGTGCGGCCGGGATCGCGGCGGATCAGCTGGTTGCCGTCGGCGTCGTACAGATATTTGGTCGTCCCGGCGTTCGTGCCGGTCGCCGTGACCTGGGCCAGCCGGCCCTCGTCATCCCACTTCAGCGTCTGGTTGTTGCCGCTGGTCGCGGTGCGGGTGAGGAGATGACCGGCGACGTCGTAGACGAACTTGGTGGGGTCGCTGCCGTCCTTCGTCTCGGTCAGGGAGTGCGGCTGAGCACCGGTGGGGTTGCAGGCGGTGGTGCAGCCGTTCACGTAATTGGTGGTGACTCCGGCCGAGGCCGTCCCGGTGGCGTGGTCAACCAGCTGGGTCCGGTTGCCGATGAGGTTGTACCCGAAGGTCTGCCAGTAGGAGCTGGAACTGCTGGACACATCGCCGACCGCGGGTGCCGCGGTGCCGCTGCCGGGGCAGTCCCCGGCCGCGGTCCAGGCGTTGATCAGACGGGACAGGCTGTCGTACCGGTAGCACTGGGTGTCGGTGACCGTGTTCCCGCTCTCCGACTGCTTGTTCACCGTCGACAGCGGGTTGCCGGAATCGTCGTAGGCATAGCTGCTCTGGTCGATCAGCGGGCCGATGCCGTGGCTGCGGTAGATCGAGCGGGTCGCGAGGCGCAGTGTGTAGTCGTCGTACGTGTAGAGGCTCTGCACCTCGTTGGTGGAGTCGCCCATCGTCGTCTTCGAGGGTTGCCCGAAGTCGGTGTAGATCGTGCCGGCGACGTACAGGTCGATGCCGGAGGTCCTGGTCGGCGCGCCGAGCAGGTCGTGGCCGTAGCTGATCGTCTCGCCCGGCAGCGTACCGACGGCCGGGTCCTCCTGGGTCGACAGCTTCTCGGTGTTCGGCGTGTAGGTGAATTTCGTGGTGTACGAGGTCGGCAGCGGCCGTTCGACACCAGGCAGCGTGATCGTCTGGCCGAGCGGATTGCCCAGCACGGAGTAGCCGGTGGCGGCGACGGTGTAGCCACCGGTCACGCCGGAGACGTACCGGGTCGACGAGGTCAGCTTGCCGATCTGCAGGGTGTCGTAGTCCCAGGACGCGTACTTGAAGTTGCCGGCGGTCTTGTCGACCGCGGAAAGTTTCCGGCCCAGCAGGTCGTACGTGAAGGTCAGCTGAACACCACGCGCGTCCTTCGTGGAGACGAGGTTCCCCGCGTCGTCGAAGCTGCTGTAGCTGGTGCCGGTGTCCGGGTCGACGTGCGAGGTCACTCGCCCGAGCAGGTCGTAGGTGTCACTCCAGACCGCCTGGTCCGGACCGGTGACGGTGGACTGTTGCCCGGCCGGCGTGTAGCTGTACTTGACGGCGTTACCGGTGCCGCCGGTGGCGGTGAAGCCGCCGGTAACACTGCCGGTCAGGGTGGGCGGGGTGGTGTACTGCAGCAGCTCGATGAGCTGGCCACGCCCGTCGGTGGCGGTGGCGGTGGCGACCCCTCCGGGCTGCGGGAGCGCAATGACCTTGTCACCGGTGTACGCGGTACGGCTGTGCCAGATCTCCAAGCCGTTGTGTTCGGCCGTGGTCTGGGTGATCCGGCCCGCCGCGTCGTGATCGTTGACCAGCGTCGACGGGATCGAGACCTGCGACAGGTGGTCGGAGACCAGCGTGTCCCGGGGGTCGCCGGCGATGGCGTACGAGTTGTTGGTGAGGACCGTCCAGCCATGTGTGTCGTACTGCGTGTCGGAAACGATCGTGCTGCCGTTCTCGCCCATCGACTGGGTCTCGAGCGGGCGAAGCAGGGCGTCGTAGAGCGTTTTGCTGACGCCGTAGGTGGGTGTCGTGCTCGCCGTGTCGTTGTCCAGCAGGCTCTTGGTGGTCACCACACTCGGACCGGTGCTGGACAGCTGGTATCCGTACAGGATGCTGGCCGGTGCGCCGGCCGACTTGCTCTTGTTCGCCATCCACGCCGCGGTGGTGCGGCCCAGCGCGTCGTAGGTCACCGAGCTCACCGCACCCGTGATGCCGGTCGTCGCGGTCGTTAATTGACGCGCCGCGTCGATCGTGACGGTGGACAGCTGGCAGTCCTTGCTCGACTTGGTCACCGCCGCACAGCTCGCCCCCGGCGTGACCTGGGTGATCGCGGTGACTGAGGTCGGCAGGGCTCCGGTCGCCGGCGTGAACTTGGTGTAGCCGGTCTTGGCCAGGCTGGTGCCGTCAGCCGCCGTCGAGTTCGGGGTGCGCGTCGCCGAGGTGACCCGGCCGTAGCTGTCGTAGGTCGTCTTGGCCGTGTCGATGAACGTGCTGCCGACCGACCCGGTCGCGGCCGACGCCGTCTGCACCAGCGTCGGGTTGCCCCGGCTGTCGAAGGACGAGCGCACGTCGGAGATCAGCGTCCCGGACGGGCTCGCGCCCGCCGCGGGGCAGTCCTGCTCGGTGATGATGACCTCGGACGGCAGCACGACCGGCGCGGTCTTGCCGCCCGGCAACGACACGGTGCTGTCGAGGTACTTGTTGAACGTGCACTTGGCGCTGTTGCCGGTCGCGCCCACCTCACCCCGGTCGGCCGTCTGCACCGGGCGGCCGGCGGTGTTGTAGAACGTGTCGCTCTCGACCTTGCGCCAGCCGTACGAGACCTTCGCCCGGGTCACGGTCTTCGCCGTGCCGGACATGTAGGCGGTCAGGGCGGTCAGGCCGTCGCGGGCCCGGGAGGCGGTCGGCCCGATCAGGTTCGGGACGGTCACCTCCGTACCGATGATGGTGCCGCCGTTGTAGCTGACCTTCTCGAAGGCCTGGCCGGAGTACTGCGCCTTGTCGGCCACGCTGATCGTGCCGTCGCTGCTCTTCAGGGCGGGCACCGACCGGGTCTTGCTGTCCGGCAGGGTGTCGCCGTCCATGCCGAGGAAGTAGTAGGACTTCGTGAGCGTCTTCTGGTCGTACACCCGGGTGCCGTCGGTGTAGTGGAAGACCGACGGGTTACCGGTGGTGATGTCCACCTCGGGGTAGCCGCGGAACTGGCCCCAGGTGCGGTTCTCCTTCTTGACCACCTCGTTGTCGTCGTAGTGCCAGCCCGGGTCGCCCTGGTAGCTGTACTGCGAGAGCAGCGTCGGCTGGGTGCCGTCCTGGTAGTGGTTGCCGGCGCTGTCGTAGGTGGTGACCGAGGTGACCGGGTGGGTGTAGAACCAGTCCATCAGCGGTTCGGGCTGGTAGTCCGGCGCCCAGTAGACCGGGAAGCAGCCGGTGGTGTTGGCCGCGGCGAACGCCTGGGCGGCCTTGTCCATGTCGTCGTCGCCGGACGGGTTCGCCGGCGGCAGGCCGGCGCAGGTCGGCGTGGCGTACTCGACGACCGTCTCCGCGCCGGTCTCCGACCAGATCGTGTGGATCCGGTTGTAGTACATCTTCGGCAGGCCGGGCAGCACACCGACCCGGTTCGCCAACTGCTCGCCCTCGAACGACACCGAGCCGGCGGAGGTCTCCGTCGCGGCCCCGCCGAGCTTGTCCAGGCCGGTCCGCTTGATCGACTCCAACCACAGCGTCGGTGAGTGGTCGGCGTTGTCCGGGAACGAGTGCGCCAGGTCGAACCGGTCGACCAGCTTGGTCGCGCCAGCAACCTGCACCTGCGTCGTGATCGACGTCAGCATCCGCCGGGTCCAGAAACTCGGCGAGTGGTTCGTGCAGTCCTTGCCGCTGGAACAGTTCAGGTCGACCGGCACGTCCGGGTAGAGCTCCGGGTTCGACTCGCTGAACGTGCAGTCCCCGACGCACCGCTCGGCGGTATTGAAGACGACCTGCTCCGGGGCGGTCGCGGAGTAGACCGTCGAGGCGGTCATGCCGTAGTCGATCCGCTTGATCGTGCTGGCCCGCACATAGGACACCGCGGTGTCCTTCATGTTCGCGCCGTAGTAACCCATCTCCGGGTCGTTGTAGTAATACGCCATCGCGTTGCCGTTGCGATCCACCGCGTAGTCGAGGTTGAACCGGTAACCCAGCGTGCAGGCGGTGTCCTTGAACGACCCGCTCGGGCAGTCGCTCACCCCGGCATGGCTCTGGTAGACCGGGACGGTCTGCACCGACTTGGTCTCCTCCGCGCCGGCACTCCAACCAGGCAGCCGGCTGAGGCCGAAGTAGTACTGCGTCCCGTTCTGGGTGACCCGGAAGTACTCGCCGTTCTTGGTGCCGTTGGTGGCGTCGGACAGGTTGTCGATCTGGGTGGTCGCGTTGTCGTTCGCCGACCGGAACGTGTGCGTCTTGTCGTCGTAGACGATCGAGGTCGACTCGCCGTTCAGCGACAGCGTCAGGATCTGGCCCGCCCAGCACAGGTCACCGGAGTGATCCGGAGCGCCCTCGGCGTCGATGTCGTCGCACGAGCGGTAGGTGCGCTCGACGAAGTTGTCCCCCATCGACCAGCCGTCACCGACCCACGTCGACTGGCTGTTCGTGCCGGCCGTCCGCGCGTCCTGAGTGGCCGAGCTGTAGGACAGGTCGATGTTGGGCTTGACCGCGCCGATGCCCGGGGGCACCGAGATCGGGTAGCTGTAGGTGAAAGCGCCGGTGTTCCCACCGGCCGACCAACTACCACCCGGCGACAGGCTGGTCGCCGCGTAGTCACCGCCACCACCGCTGGTGCCGGACGTCGCGGCCAGCACCGAGTTCACCGACACGTCCGCCGACAAAGCCGCGGCCACCGGCGTCTGCGTCCGGCACTGCGCCAGCTCAGGAGTGGTCAGCGCGCACGCGGGCAGCTTGACCAGCCGCAACCGGGAGGCGTAACCACCGCCGTAGGCGTTCGCGAACGCCGACGGATCGACGTCGACATGCACCGCGCCGGCGCCGCCGGACACCGAGAACAACACCCCGCGAATACCGGCGGCCTTCGTGACCTTCTGGTCCGCGGTCTTTACCTGTACGCGATCCTTCGCCCGCACCTTGATCGGCGTCGACCCGGCACGGACCGCACCGGTCGACGGCGCCACCGTCGCGATCTGAGCCGCCGGCAGCGTCGCCCGCGCCGTGACATCGAACTGCGCGGTCTTCCCACGGGCCTTCGGTTTGCTGGAGACCTTGCTCTTGCCCAGCTCGACCCGCTCGATCTTGGTCGGCTCGGGCACCTTCGGCGCGGCCGCGGCCGGTTCGCCCGCGGCCATGCTCGTCAACGCCGGCGCGCTGACTATGACCACGGCCGCCACCGCCAGCCGGCGCCATCGCGCTCTCAGACCTTTTCCGGACAGCATCAAGCAGCCCCTTCCCCCGTGAACCGCGCCCCAGGGCAGGAGCGCGCGACCGACCTGATCTTGGATCGGCGGCCACATGCTAACCGAAAGTCGATGAACTTAAGTGCTTCGCTGAGTCGCACCGCACATCTGTTGCTCAGCAGGGGAAACGGGGCAGACAGCCGACGCTCGGCGGGCCACAATGTCGCCCTCGCGATCTTTCGAGGAAAGGCACACAAGTAAATGTCACGAACGACGCCACGGGGGCGTCTTCCGCTCTTCACGGCGGTAGCCGCGTTGCTCACCACCACTGCGCTCGGGGTCGCCACCCCGGCACGGGCGGATGTGCCGACAGCCCCATCCCCCACCACACCGCCGGCCGCTCCGCCGGTGCAGACCACCCCTGATTCGCAGCCCGCCGAGCCGGCCGACACCGGGCCGGTCACCGACTCGGCCAAGAAGATCACCGCCGCGATCGACGAGGCGAAGAAGACCGGCGCGACCGTGCCGATCCCGTCGCTGACCGACGCGTACTCGATGACGTCGGCCAGTCCGGACGGCACGTTCGCCACGACGTACTCGATCACCCCGGAGCGCGTGCAGCGCGACGGCAAGTGGACCCCGGTCGACACCACGCTGATCAAGCGGGCCGACGGCAGCTTCGCGCCGAAGGCAGCGGTCGCCGACGTGTCGTTCGGCGGTGGCGGTGACGCCACCCTGGTGACGCTGAAGCAGGGCACCAACGCGCTGAAGTTCTCGTGGACCGGCAAGCTGCCCGCGCCGGTGATCACCGAGGACACCGCGACGTACCCGAACGTGCTGCCCGACGTCGACCTGCAGGTCACCGCGAGCGCCACCGGCTACTCGTCGGTCTTCGTGGTGAAGACGCCGCAGGCGGCGGCGAACCCGAAGGTGCAGCGGCTCGACCTCGGTCTGGCCGGCACCCGGGTGAAGATCGCCGCGACCCGCGACGGCGGCGCCGAGGCGAAGGACACCGACACCGGACGCGCGGTGTTCCGCGCCAACACCGCGCTGATGTGGGACAGCACGCCCAGCAGCGGCGCGCCGGACGAGCGCGCGATCATGGAGAAGTCGCTGACCAGCCCGCGGGCCGCGCACGAGGCCGCGTCGCTGGTCGGCAAGAACAAGGCGAAGATCAAGGTCGGGTTCGCCGGCGGCAAGCAATCGCTGACGCTGGACAAGACCCTGCTCACCGCAAAGACCACCAAGTACCCGGTCTTCGTCGACCCGGACTGGGGCGTCGGCTACTACGGCAGCCAGTCCAGCTGGGCGCGGATCTCCAGCAACGGCTGGAACGTCTACAACTCCACCGCGACCACCGGCTCGAACAGCGCCCGGATCGGCCTCGACAACTGGCCCACCGGTGACGATGAGAAGGCCCGCACGTATTACAAGATGAACCTCACCGGCATCAAGGGCGCCACCGTCAAGACCGCCACGCTGTACGTCAAGCACCGCTGGTCGGCGAACTGCTCAAACACCAATGCGGTGGTGTACGCGACCGGAGCACCCGCCGGATTCAGCTCCTCGACCCTCTACTGGGGCAAGGAGCCCTCCCGCGGCTCGCTGCTGGACACCAAGGCGGGCAAGGAGGTCAACTGCGGCACCTCCAGCCCGGCCGCGTCGCCCGCCTCATTCGCGTTCAACGTCTCCGGCAACGTCGCGAGCCTCGCCAAGGCCAAGAAGGACTACGCGTACTTCCTGGTCGAGGCGGCCAACATGAGCGACAAGTACTCGTGGAAGCAGCTCGGCTACAAGGGCGGCGCCAGCCTGACCGTCCGCTACAGCTACCCGCCCACGCTGAAGGCGAACGACGGCAAGCTGCACGTCACGCCGAACAACAACAACGAGGGCGGCAAGCTGATCACGACGTCCCGGACGCCGACGCTGTCCTGGGGCGCCACCAACACCTTCCCCAACGGGGTCAAGCGCAACCTGATGGTGGACTACCACGTCGAGAAGAAGGGGACCGGCGAGCTGGTCGCCTACGGCTACGGTCCGGGCGCGACCACCTATAACGCGAACGGCTCCAGCTGGACGGTCAACAAGTCGCTGCCCGACGGCGACTACCAGTGGCGGGTCACGGCCAAGAACCAGGACGACCTGTGGACCGGCACCTGGGGTCCGTACATGTACTTCTCGGTCGACGCGACCGCACCGAACCGGCCCTCGATCAAGTCGACGCAGTTCCCGCCGAACCAGGTCGGCGCCGGCTTCACCGAGAAGGGCGTCTTCGCGCTCGGCAACGACAAGAAGAACAACGTCACCGGCTACCTGTTCACCCTCGACGGCGATCTGACCAACGTGGTCTACGCCAGCAACAAGGGCACCCAGTGGGTGGCCGGCACCACGATCAAACCCGGCACGATCTATTACGCCAAGGCCGACAACAAGGAGGGCACCGGCACCGTCGTCACCAACGGCAGCGCCGCCCCGGTCTTCGCCCCGGCCACCGCGGGCGCGCATAAGCTGAGCGCCAAGGCGGTGGACGCGGCCGGCTCGACCTCCAGCTCGACGGTGTACGAGTTCAACGCCGGCACCGCCAAGCCGCTGTACGTCACCGGCGATCAGATGATCAACGGGTACACCGGCACCAACGCCGACGGCACCACCACGACCGTGCCGAAGGCCACCGCCACCAGCACCGGCGGCGCCCTGCTGGCGCAGACCAGCTACGCCGGCTACTACTTCGTCAGCGGCTACCAGGCGATGCTGGCCAACAACAGCGCCACCGGCACCAAGGTCGCGAGCGGCGACTCCGCCACGTTCTCCTTCAACGTCCCACAGCTCGGACTCTGGGAGCTCGGCGCGAACATGCTGGCCGCCACCGACTACGGCGCCTTCACCCTGACCCTCGACCAGGGCCGATCCACCCAGTCGACGCTGATCACCGCCTTCGACGCCTACTCGGCGCTCAACGGCACGGTCTACAAGAACTTCGCCACCCCGAAGGACGCGAACGGCTCGCCGATCCCGCTCGACAAGGGCGTGCACACCGTCACCCTGAAGCTGACCGGCAAGAACGCCGCGTCCGCCGGATATCAGGCGGGCATCGACGCCCTGCGGCTGAACATGACCGCGACCTGCCCGATCAACGACACCCGCAACTGCCTGAACAACAAGGCGATCAGCACCTGGAACCCCAGCGTCACGCCGGCCGTCACCGACGCCGACGCGGACGGCTGGGGCTTCAGCCTCAACGCCGCCAACCTGGCCGCGGTCGGCTGGGCGCCCGGCGCCACCCTCAACGTGCACGGCGCCGCGGTCAAGCTGCCGGCCACCTGGGGTGACGGCAAGAACGACAACATGCTGTCCGCCTCGCAGCTGATCACCCTGCCCGGCAGCGGCGTGGTGAACAAGGGCAACGCGGTGGTCTTCCTCGGCTTCGCCGTGAACGGCGACGTCAAGGGAGCCAGCGGCCGCATCACGTACGCCAAGGACAGCGGCTGCAACGTCACCTCCCAGGCGTACACCCTCGACTGGGTGGTCGACTGGGCCTACGTCCCGGCCGGCAACACCGTGGTCAACCTGCCGTGGCGTAACAAGACCGCGGACGGCACCGCCTACATCGGCGTGACCCCGAGCATCATGGCGGCCAGCGTGCCGCTGGTGTGCCCCGGCGCGGCCGTCTCCAGCGTCTCGCTGCCGCTGGTCTCGGACACCGTCGAGGGCCACGTCAACGCGCTGCACATCCTCGGCCTCGGCATCCGGCCGACCTCGAGCAGCGCCGACGGCGCCCGCTGGGTCGGCAGCTGGGCCACCGCCCAGGACACCGGCACAGTGCCGGACGGCACGCTCAACACCCAGACCGTGCGCATCCCGGCGCACCTGACCATCGGCGCCGGCACCGACAACCGCCGGGTGCGGGTGCGGATCGCGAACACCCAGGGCAAGACCCCGGTCACGTTCGACGCCGCCTCGATCGCCCTGCAGGACGCCTCGGCCGGCGGCGCCACCGCCACTGACGCGCCGGTGCCGCTGACCTTCGGCGGCGCCGCCACCGTCACCCTGCCGGCCGGCACCGACGTGCTCAGCGACCCGGTGGCACTGGCCGCCGACGACCAGGCCACCGTGCTGGTCAGCCTCAAGGTCAAGGGCAAGATGACCGCGCTCGCCGGGCACAAGGACGCCCGGTCGCCGGTCTACGTCAGCGCCGCCGACAACGCCAACCACACCACCGACACCGCCGGTTCCGGCTTCACCCTGGCCACCATGGGCGGTGTTCCGTACCTGGCCGGGGTCGACGTCAGCACCCCGGCGGACAACCCGGCCGGCGCGGTCGTGCTCTACGGCGACGCGACCGTCAACTCCGACACCGCCAACAACGACGGACTGAGCCAGATCAGCGATCAGCTCGCCACCGCGCTGTCCAGCGACGAGTACGGCAACCGTTACCCGATCCGGGCCGGCGTGCTCAACCAGGGCAGCAGCAGCTGGGGCAACTCCGCCCAACTGCCCACCGTCGCCAACACCCAATACCCGCAGAACTCGTACGGCCTGATCGACCGGGAGATCCTCAACCAGACCGGCGCTCGGATCGTGCTCGTCTCGGCCGGCAGCAGCGACCTGCTCGCCTGCACCGGCACCGCGGCGGTCTGCGCGAGCGCGGTCAGCACCAAGCTGAACACTCTCGCCGGTCAGCTGCAGAACTACCGCATCGACGACGCCCTCAACTTCGGCGTCAGCTCCCCCACCTCCAGCCGCACGCTGAAGGTGTACGTCGCCACCCTGCCCGCGTTCAGCGGAACGCACACCGCGGCGCAGGAGGCGGCCCGCCAGCTCGTCAACACCCACATCCTGGGCAGTGGCGGCCCGCCGAACATGGAGGGCTACGCCGACGGGGTCATCGACTTCGCCGCCGCGGTCTCGGTCGACGGCACCGCCGCCGGCGCCACCGTCAAACCCGACTACCTCTACACCGCCGCCGACGGCGTCAGCTACCCGAGCGACCTCTACTACCAGACCCTGGCCTGGCAGTACGTCCTGGACTCGGACAGCGTCGACGGCATCGCCGGGGACGGCGAGGTGACCGGCGGCGACGAGTCGACCCCGGTCGCCGAGTGGAAGTTCAACGAGCAGGCCGGGGCGACGACCGCCCCGGACACCGGCGGCGGCACCGGCACGTTCCACGACGCCGACCTGTTCAACGTCGGGTTCGCACTGGGCCGCGACCCCGACAGCCGAGCCGGCACGTTCAACGGCACCAGCAGCTACGCCGACACGAAACTGCCGTTCAACACGGCGCGGAGCTACACCGTCGAGGCGTGGGTGCGGCTGACCGACAAGAACGCCGACCGGACGATCCTCGCCCGCAACGCGAGCGGCAACGCCTCGCTGTACTTCCAGTACAACAAGGCCCTCGACCGGTGGATCGCACAGATGCCGTCGGCAACCGCCGGCGACGCCGACTCGATCAAGTGGGCCGTCGCGCCGTCCGACGAGGCGCCGAAGGTCGGCGTCTGGACCCACCTGGCCGCCGTCTACGACGCGTCGGTCAACAGCCTCAACCTGTACGTCAACGGCAACTCCGAGGGCGGCGCGGACGAGGTGACCTCGTTCAACGACCCGGACGGAGCGAGTTGGATCGGCCGCGACGGCTTCAGCTGGTTTGCCGGCGACATCGCCGACGTACGGGTCTGGTCGCGACCGCTCGGCGACGACGAGATCCAGACCAGCGCGGCTCCGCGGATCCCGGCGGTGAGCTGGCAGTTCGAGGACCAGAGCCTGGCCACCACGGCACCGGACTCCTCGGGTCGTGACCCGGACGCCCCCGGCGCCTTCACCGGCGGCGTCACCTGGAAGACCGAGGGCCACCCGATCCCGGACGGCGCCGGCGACGGCATCGACCAGGACCGCGGAGCGATCACCCTCAACGGCACGAACGCCGCCGTCACCACCCGGGCGAGGCTGCGCACCGACCAGAGCTTCACCGTCGCCGGCTGGGCCCGCATCACCGACCTCACCCGCGACCAGGGCGTGGTCAGCCAGTACGGCGCCCATGCCAGCGGCTTCCAGCTCAACTACGGCGCCACCTGCAAGTGCTGGCGTTTCCTCCTCCCGGCAACCGACGGGACCAACCCCACCACGACAACCGTCCAGGCCACCACGGCCGTGACCGCCGGCGCCTGGGTCCACCTGGCCGCCGTCTACAACGCCACCACCGCAACCGCGACGCTGTACGTCGGCGGAACGGCGACCGCCCCCGTGACGGTCCCCGCCCGTACGTGGAACTCGACCGGCCTCTTCACGGTCGGCCGAGTCCTGCAGAACGACGCCGGCACCGGTTACTTCGCCGGTGACGTCGACGACATCTCCGCCTACCAGGACGCACTGACGACCGACGAGATCAACAACCTGCGGCTCAAGGAAACCCCGCAGGGCTGACCGGCCGGGGCGTGGTGGCAACCCCACCACGCCCCGCGCTCACCGGGTCAGCACATCAGACGCCGCGGACAGCGCCGCCGCGCGTCGAAAGCTTCGGATCATCGTCCGTACCCCTCTTCGTGTCCCCCCGCCGGCTGCTGCCGACGAGAAGACCGTGGCACGGCCGCCGCGCCACCCCGGAGCATCCCGAACGAATCCGAACGCGCTATAGGGCCTGTCTGCCGATCACGTGGGTACGAGGCGAGGTCCAGCCGCCGCCCCGCGTGATCGGCAGACAGGCCCTACGTGAGGTGGGCGCGGATCTCGTCGGCCTCCGGCATGCTCAGCTCGGTGTAGAGGGACAGCGCCTCCCGGAAGTGCTCACGCGCGAGCGCTTCGTCGCCGAGAGCGCGGTGCGCATGGCCGAGCCCGGTGTGGGCGCGGGCCTGCTGGTCGCGGAACCCGATGACGACGGCAGCCGCGTGCGCCTCGGTGTGGTGCCCGAGCGCGTCGGCAGGACGGCCGGCGGCACGGGCGGCCTCGCCGAGACCGTTGAGCGCCCAGACCTCCACGAACCGGTCACCGATCGCCCGGGTAACGGCCGCCGGAACAGCGCCAGGGCCTCGCGGTAGTAGTCGGCGGCCGGCTCCGGCCGGCCCAGTCGCCACTGGACCACGCCGAGGTCGGTGAGGGCGTGGAACGCGTATCGGCCCGGGGCGCCCGGCTGCAAGAGATGATCATGTACGAGGCCGGCCAGGCCGGCGCGAGCATCCGTTCCGGCCAGGGCGGTCGCGGCGTACACCTCGAAATCCTGTCCCGGATGCAGCGCGAGCAGCCGCAGCAGGCGCCGCCGATCGGCCGGAAGGTCCTGATAGGACAGGCCGAGGGCGAGTTCGACGCCGGTGTCCAGGCGTCCGCTGCGGGAGCGCTCGTCGAGCCAGTCGGCATGGTCGGTCATCGTCCAGCCGGGCTTGGCCCGCGTGTGGCCGGCCACCAGCCCGAGCGCGAGAGGCAGGTGGCCGCAGCGATCCGCGATCCGGGCGGCGGCGTCCGGATCGTCACCGGCCGGGATCCCAGCCGTTGCCCGGGTCAGGAACTGGACGGCCTCGGCCGGGCTGAACACGTCCACCGCGAGGTTCGTCACCGGCGCCGGGCCGGTCAGGTGCCGCCGGCTGGTGATCAGGGCGAGACTGCCCGGCGCCGCCGGGAGCAGCGCCCGGACCTGCTCGGCGTCGGCAGCGTTGTCGAGGAGCACCAGGGCCCGGATGCGGGTGAGCGCCTGCCGCCACTTATCGGGCGGCGCCACTGACAGCCAGACGAGAGCCGGCTCTCATCCCGATGTCATCAGGTCAGGGTCGGCGGGGGTCCGACGACCCGCAGCCGGTACGCGTCGGCGGCGGCGACGATGGCGCCGATGTCGAACGGCGCGGCCCCCGAGTCGACCGAGGTGACCGGGGAACCGTTGTCCTTGAACCAGTTCTCGATGCCGGCCGGCGCGAACGCGACGGCGATCCGGGCGGACGGCGACCGGACCAGGTAGGAGTGCGGCACGCCGCGCGGCCCCAGGGCGACGGCGCCGGGCTGCAGGTCGTACCGATCGTCGCCGAGATAGAAGCTGACCTCGCCGTCGAGCACGAACCAGACCTCGTCCTCGTTGTCGTGCGCGTGCAGCGGCGGCGCGTGGCCTTGGGTGTCCTCGAACTCCATGACGCTGATGGCGCCGGCGGTGGCGGCGCCCGGGATGAGGATGCGGGCCTTGCCACCGAGGAACCAGAACGGCTCGGCGGCGGTGGCCGGGGCAGGATGAATCACGGTCGAACTCCTATCAGGCGAAACGACTGCCGCTCATCGCGGTTCGTCACGCGTCGTACGCTATGGATGCTTTCGATGCCGGCCTTCAGTCGATTGACTGCCGATATCCATGGACGTCGCCCGGCGCAACGGCAACGATGTCGGTTGCGAACGCACGAGAGGGTGAACGGATGGCTTGGCTGGTGGGTCGTGAGGCCGAGCTCGGGTTGCTGCACAAACTGGTGGCCACGGCCTTCGACGGCACCGGCGGCGCCCTGGTCCTGCGCGGCCCGGCCGGCATCGGCAAGTCGGCGCTGATCGAAACGGCTCAGCAGCAGGCCCACACGACCGGGATGACCGTGCTGGCGGCGCGCGGCGTGGCCTCGGAGACGCTGCTGCCGTTCGGCGTGCTGCACCAGCTGCTGTGGCCGCTGCTGCGCGACCCCCGGCTGCCGGAGACGCCGCGCCAGCTGCTGCGCTCCGCGCTTGGCGCGGCCGGCGCCGCCGCCCCGGACCTCTACGCGATCGCCCTGGCCACGCTCGAACTGCTGGTCGAGGCGGCCGAGCGGAACCCGATCCTGGTCGTCGCCGAGGACGCCCACTGGTTCGACCGGTCCAGCGCCGACGTGCTCGCCTTCGTCGCCCGCCGGGCCGGTGCGGCGCCGATGGCCCTGGTCGTGGCGGTCCGTGGCGGCGACGACACCACGCCGGCCGATGCGCTCGGCGAGGCCGGACTGCCGGACCTGGCGATCGGCCCGCTGGCCGAACCGGACGCCCGGGCCCTGCTCGACCGGGCCACCGGTCAGCTGCCGGCCGGTCTGCGCGAGCGCATCCTGACCGCCGCGAGCGGCAATCCGCTGGCCCTGCTCGAGCTGCCGGCATCGGTGCGGGAGGAGTCGTTCTCCACGGTCGTGCCGATGAACGCCCGCCTGGAGAGCGCTTTCACGGCCCGGCTGCCGGAGATGCCCGACTTGACCCGCACCCTGCTGCTGGCGGCCGCGGCCGAGCCGTCGTGCACCCTCGCCCAGCTGCTCACCGTGGTGGCGGCGGTCAGCGGACAGCCGGTCGGAGTCGACGTGCTCGACCCGGCCGCCGGCGCCGGCCTGGTCCGCTCGCACGGGCTGCAACTGCGGTTCCGGCATCCGCTGGTCGCCTCCGCCGTCTACCAGGCGGCCTCGCCGAGCGATCGGATCGCCATGCATGCGGCCCTCGCCACCGCCCTGGCCGATCAGCCCGACCGGGCGATCTGGCACCGCAGCGCCGCCGCGACCGGCCCGGACCCGGAGGTGGCGGCCGACCTGCAGGTCTTCGCCGACCGGGCGGCCCGCAGCGGCGCCGCGTCGGTGGCGGTCGCCGCGCTGGAACGGGCCGCCTCCTTCAGCGGCGGCCCCGACCGCGTCGATCTACTGCTACGCGCGGCCGAGCTGGCCTGCGAGACCGGCCAGGCCCGGGAGCGCCTGCCCACACTGCTCGAGCAGATCCGCGCCGGCGGGCCGAGCGGGCGCGATGCGGCCCGGCGCATGCAGGTCGAGGCGGTGCTGGCCCCGATCCCGGACACCCAGGCGATCGCCGGGCTGGTCGAGCACGCCGCGGGGATCTGGGAGCAGGACCGGGCGCTGGCCTACTCACTGCTGTTGGCGGCCGCGATCCGGTGCTGGTGGGGCGGCGCCTCGCCGGAGTTGCGCGCGCTGGTCCGGGACGTGGCCGACCGGTTCGACCCGGAGGTGAACAATCCCCCCAGCCTGACCGTGCACGCGTACGCGTCGCAGCCGGAACGGAGCGGGCTGCTGCTCCGGCGGGCCGGTGCTCTGCTCGCCGACCCCGATCCGGCCCGCCGCCGATTCGCGATCGGCGTCTACGCACTGACCGGTGACTTCGTGGCGTCGGCCGCCATCACGCCGCAGGCGATCGCCACCGCCCGGGAGAACGGCCAGGTCCTGCTGACCGCCCGATGGCTCGTCGTCCAGTCGGGCACGTCCTTCTGGATGGGCATGTGGGACGCCGGCATCGCCGAGGCCACCGAGGCCGAGCGGCTCGGCCGCGAGCTCCGCGAGCCGTCGATCTACCTGGTGGCGATGGCGTACCAGGCGATGTACGCGGCCGCGCGCGGCGAGCTCGACCGGGCCGAGGACATCGTCGCGGCCACGCTGGCCGAACCCGATCTGGCCGGCAACCGGGCGGTTCTCGCCGCGACCCAGAAGACACGGGTGATGGTCGCGCTCGCCGCCGGGCGACCGGCCGACGCGATGGAGCGCGTGCTGTCCCTCTACGACCCGGCCGACGCCCACCACCACTGGATGTATGAGTATTGGGCCCTGTCCGACCTGGCGGAGGCGGCCCGGGCGGCCGGTCGGCTCGACCGGGCCCGGGAGATCCTTGCCACCGTGGACCAGGTCGCCGAGCCGGTCGGATCGATTCGTGTTTCTCTCGTCGTCACCCGCGCGATCCTCGCTACCGACGATCAGGCCGAGTCGCTGTTCGAGGCCGCGCTGGCCGAGGACCTCGCGCCGTGGCCGTGGGAGCGGGCCCGGCTCAACCTGGCGTACGGCCGCTACCTGCGCCGCCATCTGCGCGTCACCCAGTCACGGGCGCCGCTGCGCCTGGCCGCCGAGTTGTTCGAACGACTCGGCGGCATCGCGTGGCTCGACCAGGCCCGATCCGAGCTGCGGGCAACCGGCGCCAAGGGCCCGGCGCCCCGCGGCGGCCCGGCCGCGATGACCGCCCAGGAACAGCAGATCGCCCTCCTGGCCGCGGAAGGCCTGAGCAACCGGGAGATCGGCGAGCGCCTGTTCCTGTCGCCGCGCACCGTCGGCTCGCACCTCTACCGGATCTTCCCGAAGCTGGGCATCGCCACCCGCGCCCAGCTCGGCGCGGCCCTCACCCGCGATCACCAGGAGACCTAATCGTCGGCGGGCTTGCGCACCAGGGTTTCCTCCAGGGCCGAGATCTCCAGGACCATCCGGACGACCGGTCCCGGGTCGGTGAGCTTGAGGTCGATCCCCTTGGCGGCGGCGGCCCGGTGCGCGGCGATGAGCATGCCGAGGCCGGTCGAGTCGAGGAACGTGACGGCCCGCAGGTCGACATCGATCCGGTCGCCGTCGTGGCTCTCGACCACCTGCCGCAGCACCTCACGCATCGTCGCGGTGGTCTCCACGCCGATGTCACCTTCCGGAGCGACGATGATCGTGTCGCCCGCCCGCTCGATAGCGCAGTCGAAGGACAAAGCTTCTACCCCTGCCAGCCGTGAGTCAGTGTTGGCGCACCAGACTACCTACCGCGAACCGAGTCACTGGCCCAGGCTGCCGACGCCCTTCGCGATCACCAGCACCGAGATCACCAGCGCGGACGTGGACTCGATGCCCATCAGGATCTTCGCGCGCGTCGACAGCGGCATGGTGTCGGTGGGGCTGAACGCGGAGGAGTTGCTCAGCGACACGTACAGGTAGTCGACGATGGCCGGCACCCAGTCACTGACCTTGCTCGAGCCTGCCTGCACCTCGTCGACGGTGTCGTGGTCCTCGTCCTGCGGAAACCGGAAGTCCGCCGGGGCCAGCTCGTGCCGGGGCAGGTGGGTGCGGGCGACCGGCCCGCCCCGGTCCAGCTCCCAGAACGCCAGCCCGTAGACGATCACGTTGGTCAGCCACACCTGCCCGGCCGCGATGAGCAGCTCGACCGCGCGCGAGTCGTCGGTGGTGACCAACTGCCGCAGGAGCAGAATCAGCGCGACCGCGTTGGCCACGGCGATGAGGCCGACCAGCGTCAGCGCGGCCAGCCGCTCCCACAGATTGTCCCGGGTCATCCGCCGCGGATTGACGGCGATGAGGGCGGCCAGCAGCACCACCTCGAGCGCCGGGATGACCAGGCGCGGCCCGAGGATCAGCTGTTCGGGCAGCAGCGCATAGAGCGCGATGGCCACCACCACCACCGTCGCCGACGGCAGCCGCGCCTCACCCCGCCGTGCCTTGACTGCCGATGCCACCGGCACAGCATGCCGCACCACCGCACCGGACACCGCGGCGGAGACCCGACACGCCGGATCCGCCAGGTCACCGACGAGGGGATACCGTGCTGGAGGTCATCCACCGGGCGCAGGATGGAGACGTCGAGGAAGTGATCGTGGGGAGCGGAACGTGAGTCAGAACGTGCTGGCGTCGTCGGCGGGAGTCGCTGTGCAAGCGGGCCGGAGGCGTACGTTCGCGGTGATCTCACACCCGGACGCGGGCAAGTCGACGATGACCGAGGCGCTGGCGTTGCATGCGCGGGTGATCGGCCAGGCCGGCGCGGTGCACGGCAAGGGCGACCGCCGGGGCGTGGTCTCCGACTGGATGGCGATGGAGCAGCAGCGGGGCATCTCGGTGACCTCGGCGGCGCTGCAGTTCTCCTACCGTGACACGGTCATCAACCTGCTGGACACGCCCGGGCACGCGGACTTCTCCGAAGATACCTACCGGGTGCTGACCGCGGTGGACAGCGCGGTCATGCTGCTCGACGCGGCCAAGGGCCTGGAGCCGCAGACGCTGAAGCTGTTCGAGGTGTGCCGGCAGCGCAGCATCCCGGTGATGACCTTCATCAACAAGTGGGACCGGCCCGGCGCCGACGCCCTGGCGCTCCTGGACGAGATCGAACAACGGATCAGGCTCAAGCCGACCCCGCTGACCTGGCCGGTCGGCATCGCCGGGAACTTCCACGGGGTGATCGACCGCCGCACCGGCGTCTTCACCCGCATGCAGCGCTCCCCCGGTGGCGCCGATCTGGCCATCGAGGAGGAGATGGGGGCGGACGAGGCGGCGCAGCGGTACGGCGCGGAGTGGAACACCGCCACCGAGGAGCTGGAGCTGCTCGCGATGACCGGCGCTGATCACGATCAGGCGACATTCCTGGCCGCGACCAGCACTCCGGTGCTGTTCGGCGCGGCGGTCGCCAACCTCGGCGTACGGCAATTGCTTGATCTTCTGGTGGAGCTGGCGCCGCCGCCGTCGGCCCGGCCCACCACCGAAGGCACGGATCAGCCGGTGGACGGACCGTTCTCCGGGTTCGTATTCAAGATCCAGGCGAACATGAACCGGGCCCACCGCGATCAGGTCGCGTTCATGCGGATCTGCTCCGGCCGTTTCGAGCGGGGCATGGTCGTCACCCACGCCGGCACCGGCCGGCCGTTCACCACCAAGTACGCCCAGCAGATCTTCGGGCAGGGTCGCGACACCATCGACGAGGCCTACCCGGGTGACGTGGTCGGCCTGGTGAATGCCACCGCGCTCGGCATCGGCGACACGCTGTACACCACCACCCCGGTGCACTATCCGCAGCTGCCGTCGTTCCCGCCGGAACATTTTGCGGCCGTACGCACCTCCGACACCTCGGCCTTCAAACGTTTCCGGCGCGGCATCGAGCAGCTCGACGCCGAGGGCGTGGTCCAGGTGCTGCGCTCCGAGCAGCGCGGCGATCAGACGCCGGTGCTGGCCGCGGTCGGGCCGATGCAGTTCGAGGTGGCCGCCTTCCGCCTCGAGGCCGAGTTCGGGGTGCACGCGCAGCTGGACCGCCTGCCGTACGAGGTGGCGGCCCGCACCGACCCGGCCGGCCGGGAGATCCTGCGCTCGGTGGCCGGCGTCGAGGTGATGACCCGGGTCCGCGATGACGCCTTGCTCGCGGTCTTCCCGGACCGGTGGCGGATGCGTTCGGTCCTCAGCCGGAATCCGGATCTGCAACTTGAGGGGTGAGGCGGGCGGACATCCACGGCCCGTACCTCCTATGCTAGATTCTCGGCGTTGCAGTTTTGATTTCCGTAGACGGTTTCGGCGCCTGATGGGTCATCTAAGCCCGTTTCAGGCGCTTTTCGTTTATCGTGTCGTTTCGGCGCGGGTGATCAACGCGGCGGCGTGCGAGGCCGCACAGTGCGGTCTCGAACAGCCTGCGAAGGAGCAGACATGACTACAGGCACCGTGAAGTGGTTCAACGCCGACAAGGGTTTCGGCTTCATCACCCCGGACGACGGCGGCGCCGACGTCTTCGCCCACTTCTCTGCGATCGCGACGAGCGGCTTCCGTAGCCTCGACGAGAACCAGAAGGTGGAGTTCGACATCACCCAGGGCCAGAAGGGCCCGCAGGCGGAGAACATCCGCCCGCTCTGATCCATCGCTTGAACGAACGGCGGTCCGCTGACTCAGCGGGCCGCCGTTCGGCGTTTCACCCGATCGGGAGATTGTCGTTAAGGTCCGCGCTATGGATGACGACACCCCGGACAGCATCGCCCCGCAGGTGCGCCGTCTGAAGCAGCGGGCCCTGGGTGACCGGCTCCGGGAGAGCCTGCTGTTCCTCCCGCTCCTGCTGCTGGCCGGCGGGGTGCTCGCCGAGGAGGTCGCGCACGTCGTCGACCGGCATCACCGGATCGGCTGGCTCGGCCTGTTCACGATGGCGCCGGATGCGGCGGTGACGCTGCTGTCGACCATCGCGGGCGCCACCATCACTACTGCCGGGGTGGTGTTCTCCCTGCTGGTGGTCTCTCTGCAGCTGGCCAGCGGCCAGTTCTCGCCGCGGGTGCTGCGCACCTTCTGGCGCGACCGGATGGGCCAGGTCCTGATCGGCCTGCTGCTCGCCGCGTTCGCGTTCTGCGTGCTGGCGCTGAGCCAGATCGACACCTCGGCCGAGCAGGCGCCGACGCTGACCATGACGTTCGCGATCGGGCTGGCCCTGGCGTCGATCCTGGCCATCGTCGGCTTCCTCAACCGGATCACCCGCCAGCAGTACGTCGGCCGGATCATGGAACGCATCCAGCTCGAGGCCACCGATCTGATCAAGGATTTGCCGTACGGGTCGCAGGTGGGCCACCGGTGCGGTGAGCCGGTCGCCGCCCCGGAGCCCGACGACGCCGGCGTTCCGCTGATCGTCCGGTCCCCCGCCGACGGCTGGGTGCAGCAGGTCAGCTACCGCGCCGTCCTGGCCTCGGTGCCGCCCGGCAGCACCGTCCGGCTGGAGACTCGGGTGGGTTCCTATCTCATCCGGGACGAGCCGCTGGCCCGGATCTGGCCGGCGCCGGACGCCGCGACCGGGCGCCGCGCCGCCCGCCAGATCGGCGAGGCGATCATCATCGGCGCCACCCGCACGATGCAGCAGGACATCGACTTCGCCCTGCGCCAGCTCAATGACATCGGGCTGCGCGCGCTCTCGCCGGCGGTCAACGACCCGACCACCGCCGTCGAGGTGATCCTACGGGTCACCTCGATCATGCGGCCGCTGCTGCACGCCGACCTGCCCGCCCAGGCGCAGCGCGACGACGACGGCCGCACGTTGCTGACGCCGTGGGACCTCGATCATGCCGAGTACGTGCGGCACGCGTACGGCCAGATCCGGCTCTATGCCGGCGCGCACCCGCAGGTGGCGCTCACGCTGGTGCGGACGCTGCGGATGTTGCGCGACGTCACCGCCGAGCTCGCCGACCGGGAGGCGGCGGTCGCCGAGCTGGACCGGCAGCTGGCCGCGACCATCGACGACGCCCGGCGGGCCGGGCTGCCGGACGCCGAACTCGCGCCGCTCACCGGCGCGGCGGGCCGTCGGCAGGAATAGCCGCCGGCCCGCCGGTAAGCTGGGTTCCGGTGCGCCGGGAAGTCTGGTCGGCAATGACTCAACCGACCCCGAAAGCTGGCTTCCCGTGCCTGACCTGAAAATCTTCGGCCCCGGTTCCTGGGCCGAGGCCCGTCGCATCGCCGACGTGCTGCGCAAGGAGACGATCGGCGGCGCGCTGCTGCTGGCCGGCACGCTCATCGCGCTGATCTGGGCGAACTCCCCCTGGTCCGGCGGTTACACCACGATGACCGGCGTCACCGTCGGCCCGTCGGCGCTGCATCTGCACCTGTCCTTGGCGACGTGGGCGGCGGACGGCCTGCTGGCGATCTTCTTCTTCGTCGCCGGGCTGGAGCTCAAACGCGAGTTCGTGGCCGGTGACCTGCGCGATCCGCGCCGGGCCGCGGTGCCGGTGGCCGCCGCGGCCGGCGGCGTGCTGGTCCCGGCGCTGTTCTACACGCTGGTCAACCTGGGCGGCGCGACCAAGGGCTGGGCGATCCCGACGGCCACCGACATCGCGTTCGCGCTGGCGGTGCTGGCGGTCGTCGGCCGGTCGCTGCCCACCGCCCTGCGCACCTTCCTGCTCACCCTCGCGGTCGTCGACGACCTATTCGCGATCGTGCTTATCGCGATCTTCTACACCGCCCATCTGTCGGTGCTGCCGTTGCTGGCGGCGCTGGTTCCGCTGGCGTTGTTCACCGTCCTGGTGCAGCGGCGGGTGCGCTCCTGGTGGCTGCTGCTGCCGCTGGCGTTCGCCGCCTGGGCGCTGGTGCACGCGTCCGGGGTGCACGCCACCGTCGCCGGGGTGCTGCTCGGCTTCGCGGTGCCGGTCATCCGGTCGGAGCGGGCCGGCGGCCCCGACGCCGGCCCGGGCCTGGCCGAACATTTCGAGCACCGGTTCCGGCCGATCTCGACCGGGATCGCGGTGCCGGTCTTCGCGCTGATGTCCGCGGGCGTCACCATCGGCGGCCTGCACGGTCTGTCCTCGGCCCTGTCCGATCCGATCGCCCTGGGCATCATGGTCGGGCTGATCGCCGGAAAGCCGATCGGGATCCTGCTCGCGACGTGGCTGACCGCCCGCTTCACCCGGGCGACGATCGACTCCGGTCTGTCCTGGATCGACATGTTCGGCCTGGCCGTGCTGGCTGGAATCGGCTTCACCGTCTCGCTGCTCATCGGCGAGCTGGCCTTCGGCGCCGGCGGCGAACGCGACGACCACGTGAAGGTGGCGGTCCTGCTGGGATCGCTGATCGCCGCGCTGCTGGCCACCGTCGTGCTGCGTGCCCGCAACCGCGTCTACCGGCGGATCCGGGCGGCCGAGCTGGTCGACCGGGACCGCGACGACATCCCCGACATCTACCAGAGCTGACCTCCGCGGCGCCGGCGCCGCCTCATTTGCGCGCTGGGAGTACGTTGACCGCAGGTGCGCCGGGAAGCCTGGTCGGCAGTCGCGTCGTCGACCCCGGAGGTTGTCGTGAGCACCACTGCCGTCCGCACCGAGCATCTCTCCAAACGCTATCGCCGGCTGCTCGCCCTCGACGACCTCGACCTGCGGGTCGTGCCCGGTGAGGTGTTCGGTTTCCTCGGCCCGAACGGGGCGGGCAAGTCGACCACGATCCGGCTCCTGCTCGGCCTCGCCCGGCCCACGACCGGTCACGCGTGGATCTTCGATATCCCCGCCACCGACGTCGAGGTGGCCCACCGGCGGTTGGCGTACGTGCCCGCGGACGTCGCGTGGTGGCCCCGGCTGACCGGCGCGGAGATCCTGACGTTGCTGGAGCGCACCGGTCCGGGCACCGATGCCGGTTACCGTGCCGAGTTGGTGGAGCGGTTCGATCTGGACCCGGCCAAGCCGGCCGGCACCTACTCGTCGGGCAACCGGCAGAAGGTGGCGCTGGTCGCGGCCTTCGCCACCCGTGCCCCGCTGCTGGTGCTGGACGAGCCGACCAGTGGACTGGATCCGCTGATGGAACGCGAGTTCCGCCGGGCGGTGCTCGAGGCACGGGAGCGTGGGCAGGCGGTCCTGCTCTGCTCGCATCGTCTCGACGAGGTGGAGGCGGTCTGCGACCGGGTCGGCATTCTGCGGGCGGGGCGGCTGGTCGAGGTGGCGACGGTGGCGGGGCTACGCCGGCTGCATCGCAGCGAGGTCGAGGCGGTCTTCCCGGGCGCGGTACCCGACCTGGCCGGCGTGCCAGGTGTCGGTGACGTGGTGGCCGGTGGTGGCGGCCGGGTGCGGTTCGTGCTGTCCGGGCCGCCGGCAGCGGCCCTGCGAGCGCTGGCCGCGGCGGAGGTCACGGCGGTGTCCGTGCGGGAACCGTCGCTCGAGGAGATCTTCCTCGACTACTACGGCGGGACCGGCCGGTGACCGCCGGCCGGGCTGTCACCGGCCTCGCGGTCCGGCAGGTCAGGTGGGGAGCGGCGATCGTCGCCGTGCTCGCCGCCGGCATGTCGCTGCTGGTGGCCGCCACCTACGCGGAGACCGTCGGATCCGGGTCGGGGGCGGCGTCCCTGGCGTCGCTGGCCGGGAACCCGGCGATCCGGACGCTGTTCGGGCCGCCGGTCGCGCTCGACGACCCGGGCGGGTTCGCCGTGTGGCGGACCGGGACCTTCCTCGCGGTGCTGCTCGGCGCGTGGGGGCTGCTCGCGGTCACCCGGACGACCCGGGGAGCGGAGGAGGCCGGTCGCTGGGATCTGCTGCTGGCCGGCCGGATCACGCTGGCCGGAGCAGTCGGACGGCATGTCGCCGTGGTCGCGGCGGCGATGGTGGCCGCCGGCGCCGCGATCACCGCGGCCCTGCTGGCCGCCGGCACCGATCCCGCGGGCGCGATCCTGCACGGCGCCGGACTGGCGCTGCTGGGCGTGTTCTTCGCCGGGACCGCCGGGCTCACCGCGCAGATCTTCCCGACCCGCGCGGCCGGGACCGGCGCCGCCCTGGGGGTGCTCGGCGCGAGCCTGCTGCTGCGGATGGTCGCGGACGGGATGACCGTGCTGTCGTGGCTGCGGTGGTTCAGCCCGTTCGGCCTGGTCGAGCTCTCCCGCCCGTACGAAGACGACCGGTTGGTGCCTCTTCTGGTGCTCGCGGTGTCGGCGACCGCGGCCGTCGTCGCGGTACCGACCGCGGCGCGGCGTCGCGACCTGCACGGCGGATGGCTGCCCCCGGGAACCGGGCGGGCGCCCCGGACGGTGCTGCTCGGCTCGGTCACCGGGTTCGCTGTCCGGCGGATGCTGCGCCCGCTGCTCGGCTGGTCGGCAGGGATCGGCGCGTACTTCCTGTTGATCGGACTCACGGTGAAGTCCCTGACCGGGTTTCTGACCGACAACCCGCAGTTCGCCGACCTGGCCGGGCAAGCGGGCTTCGCCGGGGTGCAGACCGTCGAGGGTTGCGTGGCGACCCTGTTCGCGCTGCTGGCGATCCCGATCGGTGGATTCGCGGCGGCTCGGATCGCGGCCGCCTCCGCCGATGAGGAGGCACGCCGGCCGGCGTCGCTGTACGGCGGTCCGGTCACCCGCTCACGGTTCCTTGCCGGCGAGGCGGCAGCGGCCGCCGGCGGCGCGGTCGTGCTCGCGGCCGTCGCCGGCCTGGCCACCTGGAGCGGCGTCACGATGACCGGCGCCGGGCTCGGCCTCACCGCGGCACTGGCCGGGGCGGTCAACGTGCTGCCGGTCGTGGCGCTCGGCCTCGGCGCCGCGATCCTGGCCCTGGGCCTGTTCCCGCGCGCGGTGGCGGCCGTCGGCGCGATACCGACCGTCGGCGGGTTCCTGCTGCTCGTGGTCACCGAGCGGGTCAGCCTGCCCGGCACGCTGCTCGGGCTGTCGCCGTTCACGCACCTCGCGCCCGTTCCGGCCACCACGCCGAACTGGGCCGGGGCGATCGGCATGAGCGCGGTGGCGGCCGGCCTGGGGCTGATCGGCGCCGCCGCCTACCGGCGCCGGGACCTGCGGGCCTGAGCGTAGGGTCGGGTCATGCGCGCAGGTGACGTGGCGATCCCGATGACCACCGTGGTGGAGAGCCTGCCCGCCCGGGAAGCGGCCCGTGTACTGGCCGCGCAGGACCTGCCCGGTCTGGTGGTGGTCGATGCGAAAGGTCGTCCGATGACGGTGCTGGCCGGCACGCAGGTGCTGCGGATGGCGTTGCCGTCGTACTGCCAGGACGATCCCGCGCTCGCCCGGGTGATCGACGAGGCAGCCGCCGACGTCATCTTCGACGGCATCGGCGACCGTACGGTGGCCGACCTGCTCCCGAGGAACCGGCCCGAGCTGCCCGCGGTCAGCGCCGATGCGACGCTGCTGGAGGTCGCATCGGTGATGGCCCGCTCGAACGTGCCCTTGGTCGCGGTCGTCGACGCCGACCGGGTGATGACCGGCGCGATCACGCTCGACGGCCTGCTCGACCGGATGCTCGGCACTTAGGAATCAGGAAAAAGCGAAGAAACGCAGCCAGACGTACGGCACGGCCAGTGTGACCGAGATGGCGGTGACGATCAGGCCGTACTTGGTGAAGCCCCAGAAGCTGATCCGGTGCCCGGCACGTTCGGCGATGCCGAGCACTACGACGTTGGCCGACGCGCCGACTGCGGTGGCGTTGCCGCCGAGGTCAGCACCGATGGCGAGCGCCCACCACAGCACCTGCGCATGATCGTTGCCGCCGGACGCGTCGACGAGCTCGGCGACGATCGGGCTCATCGTCGCGACGTATGGGATGTTGTCGACGATCGCGGACAGCCCGGCCGAGGCCCAGAGCAGCAGCACGGTGGCCGGCCACAGCTTCCCGCCGACCGCGTCGGTGGCGGCGTGCGCGAGGCTGTCGATGACCCCGGTGGCGACCAGGCCGCCGACCATGACGAACAGTCCGGCGAAGAACACCAGGGTCGGCCATTCCACATCTTTGGCGACCTCGGTGGCGTCCAGCCGGGACAGCGCGAGCAGCAGCAGCCCGCCGAGCAGCGCCACCACCGACGGCTCCAGACCGAGCAGGGTGTGCAGGCCGAACGCGACCAGGACGGCGCCGAGCACGGCCAGGCTGAGAGCGACCAGCCGTGGATCCCGGATGGCGTCGCGTTCGTTCAGTGCCATCACCCGTTCGACCCGGGCCGGGTCGTAACGGAACGCGGCACGGAACATGTACCGGCAGAGCAGCACGAGCACGGCCAGCACCACCAGCACGAACGGCGCCAGCACGCTGAGGAAGTCGTTGAAGGTCAGCCCGGACCGGCTGGCGATGATGATGTTCGGCGGATCGCCGACCAGCGTCGCGGTGCCGCCGATGTTCGATGCGAGAACCTCGGCGATCAAAAACGGCACCGGGGGTACGCCGAGCCGGTCGCAGACCAGCAGTGTCACCGGCGCCACCAGCAGGACGGTGGTCACGTTGTCGAGCGCGGCCGAGACCACGCCGGTGACGACGATCAGAATCACCATGATCGGAAAGGGCCGGCCGTGGGCCTTCTTGGCCGCCCAGATCGCTACGTACTCGAACAATCCGGTGCGTTTCAGCACGCCGACGATGAGCATCATGCCGAGCAGCAGGAAGATGACGTTCCAGTCGATGCCCGAGTCCTCGGAGAAGAACGCGTGCTCGGCGTTCGTGATCCCGAGGGCCAGCATGATCGACGCCCCGCCGAGCGCCACCGCCACCCGGTTGATCTTCTCGGAGGCGATCAGCGCGTACGCTGCCACGAAGACGACGACGGCAATCCAGGCCAGTGTGCTCACGGAGCCTCCGATTTCGGTCAGCCGTCATCGATCGCCGACCAGACTTCCCGGCACACCTTCGATCAACCTAACAGCCGAGACCGCCGTGAACGTTGCTCTGGACTCGGCTACACCCGGGTGCAGGGTTTCCTGGCCGGCCGCCCGGTGCCCGCCGACCAGGTTCTCGGAAGATCTGCGGACCAGGGGCGGCGGCGCTCCGACCGGAGCTGGCAGGATTGATCGACGTGACGGCATCCCTGTTGGCGGTCAGCGACCTGCACATCTCCTACCAGGAAAATCGCGACGTCCTCGACCGGATCCGGCCCGGCTCCGCGGACGACTGGCTGATCGTCGCGGGTGACGTCGGCGAGATGTTCGACGGCATCGGCTGGGCGCTCGGCCTGCTGCGCGACCGCTTCGCCAAGGTGATCTGGGCGCCCGGCAACCACGAGCTGTGGACGCATCCGCGCGACCCGGTGCAACTGCGCGGCGACGAGCGTTACCGGGCGCTGGTCGACCAGTGCCGGAAGCTGGGCGTGGTCACCCCCGAGGACGACTATCCGATCTGGCCCGGCCGCAGCGGGCCGGTCGCGGTGACGCCGCTCTTCGTGCTCTACGACTACTCGTGGCTGGCCCCGGGCGCGACCACGAAAGAAGAATCGCTGAAACTGGCGTACGACGCCGGCGTGGTCTGCACCGACGAGATGCTGCTCTTCCCCGACCCGTACCCGGACCGGGCCTCGTGGTGCGCGGCCCGGCTGACCGAGACCGAGAAGCGGCTCACCGAGATCGACGCGTCGTTGCCGACCGTGCTGGTCAGCCATTGGCCGCTGCGGCGCGAGCCCACCGACATCATGTGGCACCCCGAGTTCGCCCAATGGTGCGGCACCGACCGCACCGCCGACTGGCACCTGCGCTTCCGCGCCGCCGCGGCGGTCTACGGCCACCTGCACATCCCGCGCTCCACGACGTACGACGGGGTGCCCTTCGAGGAGGTGTCGCTCGGCTATCCACGCGAGTGGAGCAGCCGCGGTGACACCCCTCAGCCGGTACGGCGCATCCTCGAGGGTGACGTGTGATCGAGACCCTGCTGCCCCCGGCGGTCGTGGCCGTCGAGGCGTTCGACGACGTGCCGGGCGAGGCCCCGTTCCCGGGCGAGGAGGACCTCATCGCCACCGCGGTCGAGGGCCGCCGCCGCGAGTTCATCACCGCCCGCCGCTGCGCCCGGGAGGCGCTGCAGACCTTCGGCCACCCCGGTGCGCCGATCCGCCCCGGGCCCCGGCGGGAGCCACGCTGGCCGGCCGGGATGACCGGCAGCATCACCCACTGCACCGGCTACCGGGCCGCGGCCGTGGCCCGCACCACCGACATTTCCCTGCTCGGCATCGACGCCGAGCCCAACCGCCCGCTGCCCGAGGGCGTCGCCGGGCAGATCACCGTTCCCGGCGAGCCGGAGATGCTCGACCGGCTGGCCGGCACCCATCCGGGCACGAACTGGGGGCGGTTGCTGTTCAGCGCGAAGGAGTCGGTCTACAAGGCCTGGTTCCCGGTGACCCGCCGGTGGCTGGGCTTCGAGGAGGCCCGCCTGGCCATCGACCCCGACGCCGGTACGTTCGTGGCGACGCTCCTGGTGGACGGCGCCCGCATCGACGGCGCCCCACCGCTCACCGTCCTGGCCGGCCGTTTCCTGGTGGACCGCGGCCTCGTCCTGACGGCAGTCCTCGCTAGATAACCGGGCCGGCGGGCAGGGTGAGGATCATGGTGAGGCCGCCGCCGGGGGTGTGGTCGGGGGTCAGGGTGCCGCCCATGGCTTCGGTGAGACCGCGGGAGAGGGCCAGGCCGAGGCCGACGCCGGTGTGGTTGTCGCGGTCGCCCAGGCGCTGGAACGGCAGGAAGACGTCGTTCCAGCGGTTCTCCGGGATGCCCGGCCCGTGGTCGATGACGCGCAGCTCGAGGCGGCCGCCCAGGGCGCTGGCGGTCACCACCGGAGGCCGGCCGGGCGGGCTGTAGCGCAGCGCGTTGGCGATCAGGTTGATCAGGATCTGTTCGAGCAGCCCGGGGTCGGCGTGCACCGGCGGCAGCTCGTCCGGGATGTGCACGGCGACGGCGCGGCCCGCCGGGTCGAGGTGGTCCAGGGCGCGCGGCACGATGTCCTCGGCGCCCACGTCGACGGCGTGCACGCCGAGCGCGCCGGCCTGCAGGCGGCTCATGTCGAGCAGGTTGGTCACCAGTCGCGTCAGGCGGTCGAGGGATTCGTCGGCGGTGGCCAGCAGCTCGCGCCGATCCTGTTCGCCGAACTCGACCTCGTCGCTGCGCAGGCTGGCCACCGCGGCCTTCGCCGACGCCAGTGGCGTACGCAGATCGTGGCTCACCGCGGCGAGCAGCGCCGTGCGCATCCGGTCGGCCTCGGCCAGCGGTTTGGCCGCGGCCGCCTCGGCGGTGAGCCGTTCCTGGCGCAGCGCGAGGGTCGCCTGCGCCGCGAAGGCCTCGACGATGCGCCGGTCGGAGGCTTCCAGCGGGCGCCCGCGCAGCAGCATGGTCATGGTGTCGTCGATCTTCACCTCGGCATCGGCGTCCCGGGCGACGGTGCAGGCCTCCCCCACGTGCGCGACGACCGTCCCGGCGTCGAGCAGGGTCACCGAGTCCAGAGTGAACGTTTCGTGCAGTCGTTCCAGCAGGGCCATCAGCGGGCGTTCGCCGCGCAGCACGCTGCCGGCCACGGTGGCCAGGGTCTGCGCGTCGGCGCCCGCCTGGGCGGCCTGCCGGGTCTTGCGGGCCGCGGTGTCGACGACCCAGCTGACCGCGATCGCGACGACCACGAAGATGGCCAGGGCCAGCAGGTTGTCGCCCTCGGCGATGGTGAACCGGCCCAGCGGCGGAGTGAAGAAATAGTTCAGCAGCAGCGACCCGGCCACCGCGGCGAGCAGCGCCGGCCACAGCCCACCGATCAGTGAGACTGCGACGACGGCGGCCAGGAACAGCAGGATGTCGTTGGTGAGCGACAGCGACGGCCCCGCGTGCAGCAGGCCGGTCAGGGCGGGGAGCCCGGCCAGGGTCGCCACGAAACCGGCGATCCGGCGGCCGCGCGACAGAGCGGCCGGCAGGCGGCGGGCCCGGCGGCCCTGGGCGGCACGTTCGTGGGTGACCAGGTGTACGTCGATCGTGCCGGACCGGGCGGTGGTGGTGACGCCGACGCCGGCCGAGAAGAGCTGGGCGAACTTTCCGCGGCTGGACGCGCCGAGCACGATCTGGGTGGCGTTGACGGCGCCGGCGAAGTCGAGCAGCGCGCGTGGCACGTCGGCGCCGACGACCTGGTGGTAGGTGCCGCCGAGGCTTTCCACCAGGACCCGCTGCCGGGCCAGGACGGCGGGGTCCGCGCCGGCCAGGCCGTCGTTGCGGGTGACGTGCACCGCCATCAGGTCGGCGCCCCCCGGTCCGGACGACGCCGTGCGAGCGGCGATCCGCGCCGCCCGGCGGATCAGCGTGTCACCCTCCGGTCCACCGGTCAGGGCCACCACGACGCGTTCCCGCGTCTCCCACGTCGTGCTGATCTTGTGGTCGGCCCGGTACTTGTCGAGCTGGTCCTCGACCTTGTCGGCCAGCCACAGCAGGGCCAGCTCGCGCAGCGCGGTCAGGTTCCCGGTGCGGAAGTAGTTGCCGAGCGCGGCGTCGATCTTCTCCGGCCGGTAGATGTTGCCGTGCGCCATCCGCCGGCGCAGCGCCTCCGGGGTCATGTCGACCAGCTCGACCTGCTCGGCCGCGCGGACCACCGCGTCGGGCACGGTCTCGCGCTGTTCGACCCCGGTGATCTGGGCGACCACGTCGTTGAGGGACTCGAGATGCTGCACGTTGACGGTGGTCAGCACGTCGATCCCGGCGGCCAGCAGCTCCTGGACGTCCTGCCAGCGCTTGGCGTGGCGGGCGCCGGGGACGTTGGTGTGGGCGAGCTCGTCGACGACGGCGAGCTCGGGACGGCGGGCGAGGAGGGCGCCGAGGTCCATCTCGGTGAACTCGGCGCCCCGGTAGGCCAGCGTCCGCCGGGGGACGATCTCCAGGTCGGCGAGCATGGCCTGGGTGTGTTTGCGGCCGTGCGTCTCGACGAAGCCGACCACCACGTCGGTGCCGCGCTCGGCGCGACGCTGCGCCTCTTCGAGCATGGTGTACGTCTTTCCGACCCCCGGGGCGGCGCCCAGGAAGATCCGCAGTTCTCCGCGTGCCATCTCGGCGCCGCCCTCCTTACTTATTTCTGCTTGTCGAGCGCGAGGTTGAGCTGGAGCACGTTGACGCCGGGCTCGCCGAGGAAGCCGAGGGCCCGGTCGTCGGTGTACTCCTTGACCAGGGCACGCACGGCGTCGACGGAGAGGCCGCGCTCCCGGGCGATCCGGGGCACCTGCAGGGCGGCGTACGCCGGGCTGATGTCCGGGTCGAGTCCGCTGGCGCCGGCCGTGACCGCGTCGGCCGGCACCACCGGGTCGGCCGGGGCGTCGCCCCGGATCGGGGTGATCACGCCGCCGAGCGCCTGGTAGTCCTCGCCGTTCTTGGCCGGTTCGACGGTGACGCCATCGTAGGTGGCGAGGAACGGGGCGCCGGTCTGGTTGACCGACACCACCCGGGTGACCGGGCCGGTGAAACCGTCGCGGTGGAAGACCGCGAGAACCGCGCCGACCCCGTCGGTGGTGCAGAACGGCCGCCGCCCGTCGACGCCTTCGAGCTTGCCGACGGCGAGGCTGCGAGCGCAGACTTGGGTGAGCAGGCTCGGCGACGCATCGTCCGGGTTGTCGGACAGGGTGTCGACGATGCTGTTCGGGCCGAGGTTGCCGGCCGAGGTGGCGGTGGGGTCGTAGCCGTCGCCGGCTGCGGAGGGCCGGCTCTGGAAGTACTTGGCGATCGGGTTGCCGTCGGCGTCGGTGAACGCCTGCCCGATCAGGGTGCTGCCGTTGGCCACGAGCGACCCGTCCGCCTTGCCGGACAGGCCGGGCAGGCGACCGAGGGCAACGAAGGCGAGTGGGTAGGCGAGTCCGAGCAGGACGGTGAAGACGAGCAGCGCACGGAGCGCGGCGAGGTGCTGGGCAAGCCAGGCAGGGAGTCGCATGATACTCAGATCCCCGGGATGAACTGGATGAGCAGGTCGATGAGTTTGATGCCGAGGAACGGCGCGATCACGCCGCCGAGGCCGTAGATCCAGAGGTTGCGGCGCAGCAGCGCGCTCGCGCTCGACGGGGTGTACCGCACGCCGCGCAGCGCCAGTGGAATGAGCGCTACGATGACCAGCGCGTTGAAGATGACCGCGGACAGGATCGCCGAGCCCGGCGAGTGCAGCCGCATCACGTTCAGCGTGTCGAGGCCCGGGTAGACCCCGGCGAACATGGCCGGGATGATCGCGAAGTACTTGGCGATGTCGTTGGTGATCGAGAACGTGGTCAGGGCGCCCCGCGTGATCAGCAACTGCTTGCCGATCTCCACGATCTCGATCAGCTTGGTCGGGTCGGAGTCGAGGTCGACCATGTTGCCCGCCTCTTTCGCGGCCGACGTGCCGGTGTTCATCGCCACGCCGACGTCGGCCTGGGCGAGGGCCGGCGCGTCGTTGGTGCCGTCGCCGGTCATCGCGACCAGCCGGCCACCCTCCTGCTCCTTGCGGATGTAGGCGAGCTTGTCCTCCGGCGTCGCCTCGGCGAGGAAGTCGTCGACGCCGGCCTCGTCGGCGATCGCCTTCGCGGTGCGCGGGTTGTCGCCGGTGATCATCACGGTGCGGATGCCCATCTTGCGCATCTCGTCGAACCGCGCCCGTATGCCCTCCTTGACCACGTCCTTGAGGTGGATGACGCCCAGCGCCCGCGCCGGTTCGCCGGCGATGTGCTCGGCGACGACCAGCGGGGTGCCGCCGGTGCTGCTGATCGTGTCGACGATCTCGCCGACCTCTTCGGTCGGGTGCCCGCCGTTGTCGCGGACCCACTTCATCACGGCGGAGGCCGCGCCCTTGCGCACCTCCCGGTCGCCGAGGTCGACGCCGCTCATCCGGGTCTGCGCGGTGAACGGCACGAACGTCGCGTCGTCCGTCAGTCCGGGCTCCCGTTCCCGCAGCCCGAACTCGTTCTTGGCGAGGATCACCACCGAGCGGCCCTCGGGTGTCTCGTCGGCCAAGCTGGACAGTTGCGCCGCGTCGGCCAGCGTGGCCGCGGTGATGCCGTCGACCGGGACGAACTCGGCCGCCTGCCGGTTGCCGAGCGTGATCGTGCCGGTCTTGTCGAGCAGCAGCGTGTTCACGTCGCCGGCCGCCTCGACCGCGCGGCCGGACATGGCGAGCACGTTGCGCTGCACCAGCCGGTCCATGCCGGCGATGCCGATCGCGGAGAGCAGCGCGCCGATGGTGGTCGGGATCAGGCAGACGATGAGCGAGACCAGCACGATCCCGGTGACGCCGTGCGCGTCGATCGCCGCGGTGTCCGGCGCCGCCGCCTGCCAGGCCTTCGAGAAGATGGCGAGCGGCTGGAGCGTCACCACCGACAGCAGGAAGATGATCGTCAGAGCGGCGAGCAGGATGTTCAGCGCGATCTCGTTCGGCGTCTTCTGCCGGTTGGCCCCCTCGACCAGGGCGATCATCCGGTCGACGAAGCTCTCCCCCGGCTTCTGGGTGATCTTGACGACGATCCGGTCGGAGAGCACCTTGGTGCCGCCGGTGACGGCCGAACGGTCGCCACCCGACTCGCGGATGACCGGGGCCGACTCGCCGGTGATGGCCGACTCGTCGACGCTGGCGATGCCCTCGATGACGTCGCCGTCCCCGGGGATGATCTCGCCGGCCACGACCACCACGACGTCGCCCTGTTTGAGCTCGGTCGCCGGGACCAGGCCGCCGTCCAGCAACTGGGCCATGGTGTCCTGCTTGGCGGCGCGCAGCGAGGCCGCCTGGGCCTTGCCGCGGCCCTCGGCGACCGCTTCGGCCAGGTTGGCGAAGACGACGGTGAGCCACAGCCAGACCGTAATCGTCCAGGCCAGCACGCTGGCGTCGGTGATCGACAGGACGGTGGTGAAGACCGCGCCGACCTCGACGATGAGCATGACCGGGTTGTGCCAGAGGGTGCGCGGGTCGAGCTTGCGCAACGCGTCCGGCAGGGATTTCCAGAGCTGCTGGGGCTGCATGAGCCCCGGCTTCACCGCCGCCTGCGCGACCGGCTTTTCCGCTGACAGAGTCATGACAAACCTTCTGCGATGGGGCCGAGCGCGAGGGCGGGGAGGAAGGTCAGGGCGACGAGCACGATGGTGACGCCGACGACCATGCCGACGAACAGGGGTTGGTGGGTGGGCAGCGTGCCCTCGGACTCCGGGGTCGGTTTCTGCCGGGCTAGCGAGCCGGCCAGCGCCAGCACCAGCACCATCGGCAGGAAGCGGCCGATGAACATCGCGAGGCCGAGCGCGGTGTCCCACCAGGGAGTGTTGACGGTGATGCCGCCGAACGCGGAGCCGTTGTTGTTGCCGGCGCTGGTGAAGGCGTACAGGACCTCGGAAAGGCCGTGCGGGCCGACGTTGAGCGCCGTGCTGTTGTTTCCGGTGGCGAAGGCCGCCGCCGTGCCGATCAGCACCACCGCCGGGGTGACCAGGAAGTAGAGCGAGGCCAGCTTCATCTCCCGGGCGCCGATCTTCTTGCCCAGGTATTCCGGGGTGCGCCCGACCATCAGGCCGGCCACGAAGACCGTGATCGTCGCCAGGATGAGCAGGCCGTAGAGGCCCGATCCGACACCGCCGGGGGCGACCTCGCCGAGCATCATGTTGACGATCGGCATCATCCCGCCGAACGGGGTGTACGAGTCGTGGAACGAGTTCACCGCGCCGGTCGAGGTCAGGGTCGTAGCCGCGGCGAAGGTCGCCGAGTCGGGGATGCCGAACCGGACCTCCTTGCCCTCCATCGCCGAGCCGACCGACTGCGGCACCGTGCCGCCGCCGTGCACCTCGAAACCGACCGTCAGCGCGATGCTCGTGATGGCCAGCACCGCCATCACCGCGACGATCGCGTAGCCCTGCCGGTTCTGGCCGACCATCCGGCCGAACACGCGCGGAAGGCTGAACGGGATCAGGAAGATCAGGAAGATCTGCAGCCAGTTCGTCCAGGTCGTGGGGTTCTCGAACGGGTGCGCCGAGTTGACGTTGTAGAAGCCGCCGCCGTTGGTGCCGAGCTCCTTGATCGCCTCCTGGGAGGCGACCGGCCCGCCGGTGATGTGCTGGGTCGCGCCGGTGAGGGTGGTGACGTCGGTGCCGCCGGAGAGGTTCTGCACCATCCCGGCGATCATGAAGATCAAAGTCGCCAGAACACAGATCGGCAGCAGTACGCGCATGGTGATCCGGGTCAGATCGACCCAGAAATTGCCGAGCGTCTCGGTCCGGCGGCCGGCGAACCCACGGATCAGCGCGACCGCGACCGCGATGCCGACGCTCGCCGAGACGAAGTTCTGCACGGCGAGGCCGGCCATCTGCACCAGGTGCCCGAGCGCGGATTCACCCGCGTACGCCTGCCAGTTGGTGTTGGTGACGAAGCTGACCGCGGTGTTCCACGAGACGTGTGTGTTCATCTGCGGCATGCCCAGCGCGAGCCAGAGCCGGTTCTGCACGCGCAGGAACAGGTAGAGGAAGAGGATCGAGACGGCGGAGAAGGCGAGGACGCTCCGGGCGTAGACGCCCCAGGTCTGCTGCGCCTTGGCGTCCACCCCGACGAGGCGGTAGATGCCCCGCTCGACCCGCGCGTCCTTGGTGCCGCTGACCACGCGGTACATGTAGTCGCCGAACGGCCGGTAGACCGCCACCAGGGCGATCACCAGCGAGATGACGAAGAGCCAGCCGGTCATCAGAACTTCTCCGGGAACAGCAGGGCGGCCACCATGAAGGCGGCCAGCAGGACGGCGACGATCAGACCGATGACGTTGACGGCGCTCACCAGCGTTCGACCGCCCGGATCAGCACGGTCAGCGCTGCGAACAGCACCACCGTGAGAAGGACGAACACGAGATCAGCCACGGAAGGACTCCTTGACGAGGGGTGGCAATGCTTGCGTCCAGAAGCACAGCTCGCCGCGATCCCCCTTGTCATCGGCGTTGACGCGATGACTACGCCGGCCGGGCGCTTATATACGCCGTATTAACGCCGGCGTGCGGACGACCGGCGGTCGCCGGTGACAGACTTTTCCCACGACGGCGCACGGCCCCAGGTCCGGGACGGGTGTGCGAAACCGAGGTGGGAGGGCCGATGGCCGTTACCGAGAGCCACGCTGCCCGCGACTGGCTGCTCAAGGGTCTGACCGACCGCTCGCAACAGCATCAGGGCCCGCACGCCCAGCCGCAGGAGGAGAAGCCGCACTCCTGGTGGAAGGTCATGTGCCTGACCGGCGTGGACTACTTCTCCACCCTCGGCTACCAGCCCGGCATCGCCGCCCTCGCCGCCGGGGTGCTCTCCCCCATCGCGACCCTGATCCTCATCCTGGTCACCGTCCTGGGCGCGCTGCCGGTCTACCGCCGGGTGGCGGCCGAGAGCCCGAACGGCGAGGGCTCGATCGCCATGCTGGTCCGGCTGCTCTCCTTCTGGAAGGGCAAGCTGTTCGTCCTGGTGCTGCTCGGGTTCGCCGCCACCGACTTCATCATCACGATCACCCTGTCGGCGGCCGACGCCACCGCGCACATCGACGAGAACCCGTTCCTGCCGTCGTCGTTGAGCGGGCACGAGGTGCTGATCACGCTGCTGCTGATCGCCCTGCTCGGCGCGGTCTTCCTGAAAGGCTTCACCGAGGCGATCGGCATCGCGGTCGGGCTGGTCGGCGTCTACCTGTTCCTGAACGTCATCGTCGTGGGCGACGGTCTGTGGCGCGTCATCACCCACCCGCACGCCGTCGGTGACTGGACCGATGCGCTCACCACCCAGCACGGCAATCCGGTGATGATGGTCGGCATCGCGCTGCTGGTCTTCCCGAAGCTGGCGCTCGGCCTGTCCGGCTTCGAGACGGGCGTCGCCGTCATGCCGCACATCAAGGGCAACCTGCCGGCCCGCATCCACGGCGCGAAGCAGTTGCTGACCACGTCGGCCGGGATCATGAGCGTCTTCCTGATCAGCAGCAGCGTGGTGACCACCGTGCTGATCCCGCAGGACCAGTTCAAGGCCGGCGGCGCCGCGAACGGCCGGGCGCTGGCCTTCCTCGCGCACGAGAACCTGGGCAGCGCCTTCGGCACGATCTACGATGTGTCGACCATCGCGATCCTCTGGTTCGCCGGCGCGTCCGCGATGGCCGGCCTGCTCAACCTGGTCCCCCGTTACCTGCCCAAGTTCGGCATGGCGCCGTCCTGGGCCCGGGCCGTACGGCCGATGGTCCTGGTCTTCACCGGCACCGCCTTCCTGATCACGATCGTCTTCCACGCGAGCGTGGACGCCCAGGGCGGCGCCTACGCCACCGGCGTGCTCGTCCTGATCACTTCGGCCGCCACGGCGGTCACCCTCTCCGCCCGGCGCCGCCGCCAGCACGGGCGCACGATCGCCTTCGCGGCGATCTCGCTGATCTTCGTCTACACCACCATCGCCAACGTGGTGGAACGCCCCGACGGCGTGAAGATCGCCGCGTGCTTCATCCTCGCGATCCTGGTCGTGTCGTTCCTCTCCCGCCTCTACCGCGCCTTCGAGCTACGCGTCACCACCATCGACGCCGACGAGATCGCGACGGGTTTCCTGCGCGAGTGCGGCCGCCGCCAGATCCGCCTGGTCGCCAACGAGCCGGACAGCCGCGACGCCCGCGAGTACAGCGAGAAGATCGCGCAGATCCTCGCCGACAACGACATGACCGACGACCGCGACGTGATCTTCGTCGAGGTCACCGTCGTCGACGCCTCCGATTTCGAAACCGATCTGCACGTACGCGGTGAGGTGCTCCACCACCGCTACCGCGTGCTGTCGATGACGAGTTCCTCGGTGCCCAGCGCCATCGCCGCCCTGCTGCTCTGGATCCGCGACAACACCAACCGCCGCCCGCACATCTACTTCGAGTGGACCGAGGGCAACCCGGTCGCCAACTTCGCCCGCTACCTGATCTTCGGTCAGGGCGAGGTCGCCCCGGTCACCCGCGAAATGATCCGCCAGGCCGAACCCCACCGCAGCCGCCGCCCCCACGTCCACGTCGGCTGACCACCGACCGCACCGGGGCAGCGACCGGCGGCGGTTACTGCTGGATCAGCGTCAGGACGTTGCCGGCCGGGTCGGTCACCTGTGCTTTCACGACCCAGCCGTTGTCGGTGCGCGGCATGAGCACGGAACCGCCCAGTTCGACGGCGCGGATCAGCGCCGCGTCGAGGTCGGTGACCGCGACGCCGATCGTCACCGAGGCCGTGCCGGCGTCGATCAGCGCGCCGTTCGGACCGCCGTCCGGCGTCTGCACCAGGGCGTAGCCGGGGCCCTTGGCGTCCACCCGCCAGCCGAGCAGGTCGGCGTAGAAGACGTGCTGCTTCTCCTCGTGCGGGCCGGTGATGTCGAAGTGCACGACGGGACTCTGCATGGGACCTCTCCTCAGGGCGTTTCGGTCGGGAACGAGGTCAGCCACGCGGCGAGCGCGGCGACCCGGTGCGGGTCGGCCCGGTACCACCGGAAGGTGCCCTCCCGGGTCAGCACGGCCAGGCCCGTCTTGCGCAGGACCTTGAGGTGCTCGGACACGCTGGCCGGCGCCAGGTCGAGCGCATCGGCGAGCGTGCCCGCCGGCATCGGCTGGTCCCAGCACCGCCGGAGTATCTCCCGGCGGGCGGGGTGGGCCAGGGCACGCAGCAGCTCGTCGGCTTCGTCGTCGGCGAGTGCGGTCACCGGGCCAACTATTTCGGATCAACCCGAAATAATCAAGACTCCGGATTCGATCGGTCGAGGATGTGCACGCCGGCCGCCAGGCGCAGGAGATCGGTGTGGCCGGTGAGCTCCAGGGTGGCGTTCCAGTCGGTCACGTCGACGTCGAGTTTGTCGTCGGTCAGCACTGCCTCGTAGGGGCCGACCTGCTCGTTCGGGGTGCCGAGGGCCAGCCGCTTTCGCAGGACGATCGTCACGGCGCCGCCGCCGAAGCTGATCCTCGACTCGGTGATCGTGTCGGCGGTCAGGCCGGCCGGGCTCAGGTCGAGCCGGAACGGTGCGGCCATAGCGACCGACGCCGGGGTGAGCGCGTCGGCGAGCGCCACGACCTGCTGCGGCGTGTACGTGTCGTCGGTCGCCAACCGGATCCAGCGGCCTGAGTCTTCCGGCCAGTAGACGGTGAGCTGCTTGGCGGGCCGCACGTCGACCGTACGGAGAGTGCCGCTCTTACCCCGTACCTCAATCTGTTTCTCGGAGGCCGTGCCGCTGAAGGCCGGTTTGGCGGCCGAGACCGTGACCGTGATGTCGGCGTGGTGTTGCTGTTCGGTCGCCTCGAAGAGCGCGATCAGGTCGCCGTCCTGCATCCGCGCGACCGGGGCGGTCATGCCCTCGGTGGCCGGAAGCGTGTAGGGGAATGCCGGCACGGTCCAGCCGGCCGAGAGCCGCACCGCCGGCGCGACCGGCGCGACCACCGTCACGGGTGGACGCTCCACCAGCGCGAACCCGGCCGGCACTCCGGCCACCAGCACGACCGCCGCGGCGGAGAGCGCGACCCGCCGCCGGCGGAGCTTCGCCGACCGGCGGTGCACCTCGGCCAGCAGCCCGTCGTCGACCGGCGCGTGATGAGCCGCCCCATGCAGTGTCTCGGCGAGCAGCCGGTCCAGCTCATCCGCCATCGCGCACCTCCTCCGCCGTCAGCATGGTCCGCATCCTGGTCAGGGCGCGGGACGCCTGCGACCGCACGGTCGACTCGCCGCAGCCGAGCAGCGCCGCGATCTCGTCGTCCGGCAGGTCGCAGTAGAAACGCAGCACCAGCACCGCCCGCTGGGCGCGCGGCAGCCCGGCCAGCAGCCGCCACATCTGGTCGCGGGCGAGCACCCGCTGCTGCGGCTCGAATCCGTCCGGGATCTCCGGCAGCTCGGCGACGATCGACTCGCGCGCCGACCGGCGGCGGCGCCAGGACAGGAACTGCCGGGTGATCGCCGTGCGGACGTACGCCTCGGCGTGCTCCATCGCGGTGATCCGGTCCCAGCGCCGGTGCATCCGGGCCAGGACCTCCTGCACGAGGTCCTCGGCCAGGTGGGCGTCGCCGCTCAGCAGGTACGCGAAACGGAGCAACGCCCAGCCACGGCCTTGCACGAATTCGTCGAAACCAGGGTTCAACTACGTTTCTTCTCAGCAGGTCTTGAAGACGTACGACCGGGAGCCCGGCGCGGTGACGTCGACGTCGCGCAGCACGATCGACAGCGTGCTGCCGTACTGCTTGCAGGCCTTCTTGAACTGGCTCGCGGTGTATTCGATCACGAGCACCCGGTTCCCGTACGTGGCGGTGTAGTTCTGGCATTCGTCGTAGTCCGCGCACTCCTCGGCGACCGCGAAGTCGAACCCGGCCTGCTTGGCCTTCGCGCTGCTCAGGTCGGCGGTGTTCTTCTGCCCGACAGCCAGCCCTTTGCCGTGCGAGTAGGAGATCAACGACGTCGCGTAGGCCAGCGCCTGGGACTCGGTCAGCAGGCCGCCGGAGCGGGTGTAGGCGTCCAGATTGTCCGGCTCGACGCCCTGGAAGCCCTTGCCCCCGCACTGGTCGATCCAGCCGCCCACGATCGTGGTCAGCGCGGCCCGCTTCGCCGCGGTCGAGTAGTCGAGCAGGGCCTCGTCCCAGTCCTCGTCGATCACGACGTCGCCGTTCTTGTCACGCAGCAGCAGATCCGGGTGGTTGGCCTCCCACCAGGACTCGTCGCCGGTCTGCGCCTGGAACGCGTTGACGTAACAGATGTTGTAGAGGCCCGGCGCCGCGGCGGCGTCGTGATCCCGGCTGACCACCGTGACCCCGGCCGGCGGCGCATACGGCTCACCGATCTGATAGTCGAACGACGCGTTGGCCGGCGGCGCGGCCCAGGCCACGGCGGCGGGGACGGGGGTGCTCGCGTTCGCCGTGCCGATCCCGAACGCGGTGGTGGCAACTGCCACCACCGCGACCACGATCTTGATCCCGCTGCGCTTGCGATGGGACGCCATTGCGGTGACTCCTCGAGTTCGGGGGTAACTCCGCACTCTCAACGCGATGAGCCGCCCATTCTGCTGCCACGATCCTGAAGGAACCGTTGACCAGAGATGGGCATCGATGGAGACTCTCCTGGAAAGCGCTTACCTCGGCCCGTGGAGACCCGGATGAGTCGTATCGCCCTCGTGGCCGCCCTGATCCTGGCCGGCTCGCCGGTCCCCGCCCAGGCGGGTGGTCGCGCCGGCATCGAGCTGGAACACCTCGACCGCGGCCTGGTCGCCGCGGCCACCGCCGAGGGCGTCTTCCTCAGCTGGCGGCTGCTCGGCCCGGAGGCCACCGGCCACTCGGCCACCGGCCTGACCGGCGCGAACTTCGAGGTCTACCGGGACGGCCGGCGGATCGCCACCGTCACCGACAGCACCAACTACCTCGACAAGGCCGGCACCCCGGCGTCGAAGTACCAGGTGGCGCCGGTCCGTGGCGGCCGCAGCGCCACCGCCACGCCGTGGTCGAGCAACCATTACGACCTGCCGTTGAACAAGCCCGCCGGCGGGGTCACCCCGGCCGGCGAGGCCTACACCTATGCGGCCAACGACATGAGCGTCGGCGACGTGGACGGCGACGGCCAATACGAATATGTCGTCAAATGGGACCCCTCCAACTCCAAGGACGTCTCCCAGGTCGGTTACACCGGGAACGTCTACATCGACGCGTACGAGCTGGACGGCACCCAGCTCTACCGCATCGACCTGGGCGTCAATGTGCGGGCCGGCGCGCATTACACGCAGTTCCTGGTCTACGACTTCGACGGCGACGGCCGCTCGGAAATGATGTTCAAGACCGCCCCCGGCACCCGGATCACCCGATACCGGCACGACGGCTCGGTGGCGTCCTCGAAGTACATCGCCCTGCCGTCGGCCGACCGGAAAGCCGGCTATCGCGATACCGACGACTACCGGATGAGCGCCGCCGATTATTACGAGCACGTGGTGCGGATGTTCGAGAGCTGGCCCGCACACCCCGAGGTGGTGGCCGGGCACTGGCCGGCGACGGTGGAGGAGGCGCTGGGCCTCGCGCCCGGTTACGGCGACGCGAGAGCGCTGACCGACTACTTCATGGACGTCTATGCGCCGGCCCGCAGCACCCGCAACGCGCTGCGCAATTTCGCCGGTTTCATCGTGGACGGCCCGGAATACCTGACGGTCTTCGAAGGGGCGACCGGCCGGGAGCTGCAAACCGTACGCTATAAGCCCGGCCGCACCGACGACGGCCTGATGTGGGGCGATTACGCGATGCCCCGGATCGAGCCGGGCAACCGGGTCGACCGATTCCTGTCCGGCGTCGCCTATCTCGACGGCCGGCACCCCTCGGCGATCTTCGCTCGCGGTTATTACACCAGAACAACCATCATCGCGTACGGCTGGAACGGTCACCGGCTCACCGAGAACTGGTACGTGGATTCGGGCTGGGTGCCGATGACGAATCCGTTCAACGACTCGCCGCACGGCCGGGACGGCACCGATCCGGAGTTCGCCACGATCACCACCCAGGGCGACCATTCGCTGAGCGTGGCCGACGTGGACGGCGACGGCAAACAGGAGATCGTCTACGGCAGCGCGACCATCGACAACGACGGCTCCCTGCTCTATTCGTCGTTCGACACCCTGCCCGAGGGCAGCGCCGCACCGGGCGAGTACGTGCGGCTCGGCCACGGCGACGCCATGCACGTCACCGACATCGACCCGAACCGCCCCGGCCTGGAGATCTTCACCGCGCACGAGGGCGCCACCTTCGCGCCGTACGGCATGGCCATGCGCGACGCCGCCACCGGCGAGGTGCTGTTCGGCGCCTACTCCGGCCGCGACACCGGGCGCGCGATGATCGGCGACGTGCTGCCGGAGGTCCCCGGCATCGAGAACTGGGCCAGCCTGCCCGGCGGCTCGGACGCGCTCGGCCTGCACAAGGCCACCGGCGAGGTGCTGACCACCGCCATCCCCGGCACCAACCAGAGCATCCGCTGGGCCGGCGACATGACCACGCAGATCCTCAACGGCGCCATCGACGTCACCCCGACCGTCGACGACTGGAAGCGCGGCCCGGTGCTGACCGCCACCGGCACGCTGGCCAACAACGGCACGAAGGGCACCGCTTCGCTGATCGCCGACATCTTCGGCGACTGGCGAGAAGAACTATTGCTGCGTACGGCGGACAGCTCCGCGATCCGGATATACCTGAGCACCGACCTGACCACGCACAAGCTTTACACCCTGATGCACGACCCGCAGTACCGCGTCGAGGTGGCCCGCCAGCAGACGACCTACAACCAGCCGTCCTACCCTGGCTTCTACCTGGCCTCCGACACCGACTGGTCGAAGGTGCCCCTGCCGCACCCCTGACAGCTCGGTCACGCCCTATGCCGGAAATAGTCAAGAACTCGGCGTAGCGTCCGATCAGAAGGGCGTGCGGCGTGCCGGCTGGTTCTGGTGGCTCGTGCTCGGGATTCCCCTAGCGCTGAGCTATGTCTGGCTGCCCCGATCCACGCCGGTCGCCTCGGTCTGCTTCGAGGGCCTCGGCGTACTGTCATCGATCCTGACCTGGATCGGCATTCGGCGGAACCGGCCCGCCGGGCCGTTGCTCTGGTACCTGCTTCTTGCCGGGATGGTGGCATCCGTCCTCGGCGACGCGATCTACGACTATCTGTGGACCTACCTTCGGGTGGACGCCTTCCCGAGCCTGGCCGACCCGTTCTACCTGCTGTCCTACCCGTTGACCGCGATCAGTCTGTTCCAGCTCGTCCGCGCCCGGGCGCACGGGAAGGACCGGGCCGGCCTGCTCGACGCGGCCGTGGTCTCCACCGCACTCGGGCTGCTGTCGTGGTCGTTCCTGGTGCGGCCGATCGCGGCCCAGTACCGGACCGGCGAACTCGACCAGTTGGTGGCGCTGGCCTACCCGGTCGGGGACGTCCTGCTGATCGCCATGATCGCCCGGTTGCTCGCCGCGGCGGGCGGCCGGTCCGTGCCGTTCTGGATGCTGGTGGTGGCACAGTTGACCCGGCTGGTGTCAGACATCAGCTTCAGTGTCTCCTCCGCGCTCGGAAGCGACGGCTGGTCGCTGTTCGACAGCGGGTGGCTGTTGACCTACATCCTCACCGCCGCCGCGGCCATGCACCCGTCGATGACGGTGCTCAGCACCCCGGCGACGCCCCCGAGTACCACCCTCACCACGCCCCGGCTGGCCCTGCTGACCGCGATGTCGTTGCTCGCGCCCGCGGTGTTGACCATCGAAGGTCTCATCGAGCCGACCACCATCGACTGGGCCGCGATCACGATCGGCAGCACCGCCCTGTTCCTTCTCGTCCTGGCCCGGATGCGCGGCCTGCTCGGCCAGATGCAGCGGCAGGCCGTGCAGCTCAACTCGCTGGCACACCTGGACGGTCTCACCGGGGTGCCCAACCGGCGCTCCTGGGATGACGCGCTCGAACGGGAGATCGCCGTGTCCCGCCGCACCGGGCGCTCACTCGTGATCGGGTTGATCGATCTCGACTTCTTCAAGAAATTCAACGACACCTACGGGCACCAGGCCGGCGACCAACTGCTGACGGACGCCGCGGCGAACTGGCGCGGTCAACTGCGCGAGGGCGACGTGCTGGCCAGGTACGGCGGTGAGGAGTTCGGGATAATCATCGCCGGGCTACCCGTCGACGAGGCCCAGGCGATCGTCGAACGGCTGCGCGGGAGCACACCCGGCGGCCAGACGTTCTCCGCCGGCCTGGCCCGCTGGCTCCCCCAGGAACGCGCCGACGAACTGGTACAACGCGCCGACCGTGCGCTCTATCTGGCCAAAGCGACCGGCCGCGACCGCATTGTCGCCGACACGCCGGACCCGGTTCTCGATCCCGTCGAGGTCAAGTAGCCATGCACGACGCGGCCATCGAACAGGCGTACCTCCTCATCGAGGCCGCGCAGGGGCAACACGACGCCGAGGCGGTGGAGAGCCTCGACCGGAGCGCCGCCGCGAACGGTTGGCACGACGTACGACTGCTGCTGCATTTCGCCCGCTCCCTCGCCTGCCGGGAAATGGCGGAGGACGACTCCGGGCACGTCGATGCGATGCTCAGCGCCGCCGTTCAACTGGCAGAACCCTCGCTGCTGGCGCTGTCGGGGGCGGTGAAAGCGGCCCGCAACGCCGACCGCAGGCGTTCGAGCATGGCCGGTGAGTCCGCGGCGAAGCTGCTGGTCGACGCCGTGGTGCTGCTCGACGAGATCAATCCCGCTCAGCCGGTGGTGCACCGGGTGGCGGCGCTGATCGAGGTCGCCAACGTGGCGCACGAACTCGGGTTCTGGGAACTGGCGCTCGAGTACCTCACCCTCGCCGAGCGGGCAACCACCGACGAGGTCACCGGCCGGTGGGCCGGCACCGCGGGCCGGCAACTGCTGGTCGTCACGGTCAACCGATGCGAGCTCATGCTGGACTGGTCCTCCGCGCTCGCCACGATCGGCGAATGGGAACAGGCCGCGGCTCTCGCCCGGTCAGCCCTGGCCGACAGCAGACCGGCCGGCTCCCACTGGCCACCGAGCTGGATCGCCCAATACCACGCCCAGCTGCACCTGATGGCCATTCTCGCGGGAATCGGTCCACCCGGACCGGCGCCCACCAACGTCGCCGCGCTGGGCGCCGCCATCCAGGCGGCACAGGCCGGCGAGGTCGCCCGCGCGGCCGCGCTGGCCGATGGCCCGACCGAACACGTCGAGGTGCACCTGCCGACCTGCACCCACCTTCTCGCCCTGAGCCTCGCCGCCCGGCGGCCCGGCACGACGCCCGCCGCGCTGCGCTACGGCGACCAACTGGCCGCCCTGAGATGGAACGACCGGCTGGACCGGATGGCCGGCATGCGGGACGCCATCGCCGTCGAACGCCGCCGCCGCGACCACGAACAACTGCGCCGAGCTCTCGTGATCGACGAACTGACCGGCTTGGCCAACAGGCGCGGCTACCACGCATATCTCGCCACCCTCGACGACCCGGACGGCCACGGGCAGAGCACCGACGCCGAATACGCCGCGATGATGATCGACGTCGACCACTTCAAAGGAGTCAACGACGGCTTCGGCCACGACGTCGGCGACCTGGTGCTCGCCCGCCTGGGCCAGATCCTCGCCGCCGAGGTGCGCCAGACCGACCTCGCCGCCCGCCTCGGCGGCGACGAGTTCGTGATCATCCTCGCCGACGTGGGCCCGGGCGTCCCCGAAGCCCGCGCCCAGCAGATCCTCCAGGCCGTACGGACGTATCCATGGGACGACCTGGCCGCCGGCCTGGCGGTATCGGTCAGCATCGGCGTGCATCACGGCGACCGCCGCCACCTGCCGGTCCTGCTGTCCGACGCCGACCGCAACCTCTATCAGGCCAAGAACCACGGCCGGGGCCGCGTCGCCGTCCACCATTGACCGCAACGCGGCCTAGAACGCGAGGTGGTCGGCGTCCGCGGTGAGGGCGATCAGGCGCTCCTCGTCGACCGACGGGATCGTGTACTGCCGCTCCCGGATGGTGGCGAGCAGTTCCGGCGGCAGGGTGACGTGATGACGCCGTACGTAATAGGACAGGTCCTGCCGCCACAGCCACTCGCCGTCGGTCAGGATCGACGACCCGCTGAGGATCTCCTGCGCGGGGTCGAGCACGTCCCGCTCGATGTCCATCATGTCGATCAGCAGATAGCCGTTGTCGAGGTATTGCGTCACCAGGTCGGCATCCTCGAGCGGCGCCCCGATGTGATCGGCGATGCGCTGCGGCGGCTCCGGGTGACGAGTCTGCCCGAGTTCGACGAACATTCCGGCGGTCCGCACGGTCAGCTCCCTGTGTTCCGGGGCCAGAAGGTGACCCACTTGCCCTCGGGAAGGTTGGGCTTGTTGGCGATCTTCGGCACGTACTTGCCGTCACCGTATATCGGCACGCCGACCGCCTGCGTCGGCGCCGTCACCGGCACGCCGAGCGAGTCGGCCACCTGCTGACCGGCCGGCACCATGCCGGGCAGATCGCCGTCCACCCGGCCGGTGTGGCAGGAGACCAGCCGGACCGGCTGCCCGGGCACGTAGTTCGGGTTGTCCCGCACGGCCTGCGCGATCTGCTCCGGGTTCGTGTAGTTGTGCGGGTACTTGCCGCCGTCCTCGCCGACCACGCCGGGCCGGAAGGTGCCGTTGGGTTCGCCGTGCACGACCACGTCGTGAACGCCCGGCTCCGGCTGGACGTGATCGAAGTTGCGCATCGTGCTGCTGTCGTACCCGACGGCCGTGGAGTTCGGCCCGTGATAGACCGGGTCACCGGTGGGCAGGTAACCGTCCGGCGGCCGGGTCGGCGTCTGCGGGCGGTCGCCCGGGTTCTTCCAGTCCGACCGCTTGCCCATGTCGGCGAGGTCGTCGCCCTTGGCGCCCTTGCGCAGCCCCCGGATCGCCTCGCCGAGCTCCTTCATCGCGTGTACTGCAGGAGCCCGCCGATCGGGTCGGACACGAACGCCAGCGCGTCGAGGGCGCCGCCGGCCACGCCGAGCGCGCCGTCCACCCACGATCCGCTCTGCACGGCCTGGTAGATCTGCTGGAAGTCCTCGATCGGGGCGATCCCGGTGAACGCGCCGGGCCCCGCGGTGGAGGGCGCCGCCACCAGCGGGTTGGTCACGGCAGCCGTCCGCTGCGGGTGATCGCGTCGGCGCTGTTCGCGTCGACGGACTCATATTCGTCGACGGTCGCGCGCAGCTTTCCCGCGGTGTCCTGCAGGTCGGCGGCGCTGTCCGCGATCCCCTGGATCAGCACGTCCTGCAACACCCCGAGCAAGGGCGGAAGAAAACTGCAGATCTGCCCGTACGCGTCACCACCGGCCCGCACCGTGCCACCCGCGTCGCCCGCTTCCTTGACCCCGTCCCCGATCGTGGCGACGGTTCGCGAGTGCGCGGCCAGGTCCTGCGTGATCACCGAGAACTGGTCGGTCACGCCGGCTCCTCCCCGGTCCGGTAACCCTTGAGGACGGCCTTGCCCGCCTCCGAGTCCGCGCCGAGCGTGTCGCCGACCGCCTCCTGCACCTTCCCGGCCAGCGCCACCCGGGCGGCCGCGATCGTGGCCAGGATGTCGCGTGCGGTCTGCGCCGCCGGCTGCCGCCGGGTGTCCTCGTCGAGCCGGAGATCGGTGAGCTCGCCGGACCGCCCGACGGTCACCTCGACGAGCCGGTCCTGGCTGCGTGCCGTCGCCGTGAGGCCGGCCATCCGGCCGGCGAGCTCGCGTGCCTGCGCCGCGCGCCGCTCGAAACCGGCCTGCCAGTCGTCGATGGTGCGTTCCGCGTCGTCCCAGTTCCCGTCGAACACAGCGCCTCCCGATCGATGACGATCATCGAGCATAGGGGAGGCGCTCAAGCGGCGACGAGGGCCTTGATGCTGACGGTGGCGGCGCCGCGCGCCCACTCCTCGAACGGCAGCGGGCGGATCGACAGCGGGCAGTCGGCGGCGGCGCCGAAGGCCTGGCGCTGGAACCCGGCCCGGATGTGCGGCTCGAACAGGTCGTAGGCGGACAGGCCCTCGCCGGAGACGACGATCCGGGCCGGGCCGACCAGGTTGGCGACCGCGGCGATGCCGGCGCCGATCGCGTCGCCGGCGCGGGCGAAGACGGCGCCGACCGGGGCATCTCCCCCGCGGGCCAGCGCCACCGCGTCGTCGAAGGTCAGGGTGGGGCGGCCGGCGACCTCCCGGGCCCGCCGGACGATGGCGTCGGCGCCGGCGACGGCCTCGACGCAGCCGCGGCTCCCGCAGTGGCAGGCGGGGCCGTTCGCGTCGAAGCTGACGTGGCCGATCTCGCCGGCCACGCCGTGCGCGCCGGAGACGAGCCGGCCGCCGACGATCAGGCCGCAGCCGATGCCCGCGCCGACGGTGACGAGCGCGAAGGAGTCGGCGCCCACGCCCTCGCCGAACCACTGCTCGGCGGTGGTCAGCGCCTTGACGTCGTTCTCCACCGTGACGGTCAGGCCGGTGATTTTCTCGGCCAGTTCCCGCAAAGGCACGTCACGCCACCGCAGGAACGGCGAATATCGCACCAGGCCGGTGGAGTGGTCGACGTCGCCGGAGACGGCCAGCCCGAGCCGGCGCGCGCGGGCCCGGTAGTCGCCGGGGCCGTCGAGCAGGTCGTCGACGAGCTCGCCGATCTGGGTGAGGACGTAGTCGACGTCGGCCGCGGCCAGCCGCCGGTGCGCTGCGGCCCGGACCTCGGCGCGGAGGTCACAGACCACGCCGATGAGCTCGTCGCCGGTAACCTTCACACCGACGAAGAACTCGCGGTCGGCGCGGATGGCCAGCGGGCTGGCCGGTCGCCCGGCGCCCGGCCCGGTGCGCTCGGTGGCGGCCAGTTCCTCGAGATAGCCCATCTCGATGAGCGGGCGGGCGGCCTTGGTGACGGCGGCGGAAGAGAGATCGAGCCGGCGGGCGAGGGCGACGCGGCTGATCGGCCCCTCGGTCAGGACGGCCGTGAAGACGGCCGTCACCGCGGGAGCCACGGACTCGCCGTCGGGAAACATGGCCGAAATCTATGCTCAATAATTTCCTTCGTCAAGTATTGATTTCGCTACGAAAACGGACCTACGCTCGCCACGCTCATCGGCTGCCCTCCCCTCTTCACCACGAGGATCCAGATGCCCGACCTGCTTTACCAGCCTGACCAGCGCCTCTGGCTGCTGCGCACCCCGTCCACGGCGTACGCCGTCCGGCTCGACGAGGACGACAACGTGCGGCACGTGCACTGGGGCGCGGCGCTGACCTTGGCACAGGCGACGGAGCTGGCCGCGCGGCCAACGGCGGCGGGCAGCAGCTTCGACTCGGCGGGCGGGGCCGAGGAGCTGACCGCCGAGGGCGGCGCGCGCTTCGGGGCGCCCGGTCTCCAGGTGCGCTTCGCCGACGGCGGCCGCGGCGTCGAGTGGCGCTACGCCGGGCACGACGCCGGCGAGGGTCACCTGCGCATCCACCTCGACGACCGGCACTACCCGCTGCGCGTCACCCTGCACTACCGGGTGCACGACGACAGCGACGTGATCGAGCGCTGGACGACCGTCGAGAACCGCGGCGACCGCGAACCGATCACGGTGCAGCGGTGCGACAGCGCGGCCTGGAGCCTGCCGCGCCGCGTCGACTACCGGATGAGCCACCTGGTCGGCGGCTGGAACAGCGAGTTCCAGCTGCGCCGCGCCCAGGTGCCGACGGCCGAGACCGTCTTCACCAGCCGCCGCGGCATGACCAGCCACCACGCCAACCCGTGGCTGGCCCTCGACGACGGCACCGCCGGCGAGGAGCACGGCGAGGTGTGGAGCACCGCGCTGGCCTGGAGCGGCAGCTGGCGGATCACCCTGCAGCGCGACCCGGTCGGCCGGACGAGCTGGACCGGCGGCCACGGCCACGAGGGGCTGACCTGGTCGCTCGCGCCCGGCGAGACCCTCGAGACGCCGGTGTTCGCCGGCCTGTTCACCACCGGCGGGTTCGGGGCGGCCTCCCGGGCCTGGCACGACCACGTCCGGCGGCACGTGCTCACGCATCCCGGCGAATCGCGGCCGGTGCTCTACAACTCGTGGGAGGCGACCGGGTTCGACGTCGACGAGGCCGGCCAGACGGCCCTCGCCGCGCGGGCGGCCCGGCTCGGCGTCGAGCTGTTCGTGGTCGACGACGGCTGGTTCGGCGGCCGGGTCAACGACCACGCCGGCCTCGGCGACTGGACGCCCAACCCGGACCGCTTCCCCGACGGCCTGCGGCCACTGTCGGCGCAGGTGCACCGGCTCGGCATGCGCTTCGGCCTGTGGGTCGAGCCGGAGATGGTCAACCCGGACAGCGACCTCTACCGGACCCATCCGGACTGGGTGCTGCACATGGCCCACCGCGGGCGGACCGAGATGCGGAACCAGCTCGTGCTCAACCTGGCCCGGCCGGACACCGCCGCCTGGGCGCACGCGTGGCTCGACCGCCTCGTCGCCGAGAACGACATCGACTTCCTCAAGTGGGACGCGAACCGGGTGTTCACCGAGGCCGGCTGGCCCGGCCACAGCGACCCGGACCGGGTGTGGATCGAGCAGACCCGGGCGGTCTACCGGATCATGGACCGGCTGCGCGCCGATCACCCCGGTCTGCGCATCGAGGCCTGCGCCGGCGGCGGCGGGCGCGCCGATCTGGGCATCCTCGAGCGCACCGACCAGGTGTGGACGTCGGACAACACCGACCCGGTCGACCGGATCGGCATCCAGCACGGGTTCAGCCAGCTCTTCCCGGCGCAGGTCATGAGCGCGTGGGTGACCGACAGCCCGAACGTGGCCACCGCCCGGCGGACCCCGCTGCGGTTCCGGTTCCACGTGTCGATGGCCGGCGCGCTCGGCATCGGCGGCGACCTCGCCCGGTGGACCGAGGACGAGCTGAAGGAAGCCACCGCGCTGATCGCCACCTACAAGCGCATCCGGCCCGCGGTCCAGCACGGCACCGCCCACCGGCTGGCCGGCGACGGCACGCTGACCGCGGTGGGGTACGCCTACGAGGACCAGTTCGTGGTGCTCGCCTGGTGCCCCGCGCGACCGTTCGGCCACGGGCCTGGGCCCCTGCGACTGACCGCGCTCGATCCGGACGCGACCTATCGGGACCAGGACACCGGCCGGGTGCACTCCGGCGCCGTACTCCGGCAATCGGGTCTTGATCTTGATCTGCCCGACGGGGACCATGCCAGCGTCCTCGTCCACCTCGTCCGCATCGGAGGCTGACCCCGTGGCCATGTTCGACCTCCCGCTCGAGCAGTTGCGCGACTACCGTCCGGCGCTCCCCGAGCCGGCCGACTTCGACGCGTTCTGGCAGCGCACGCTGGCGTCGGCCCGGCAGCACGACCTGGCGGCCGAGCTGACCCCTTACGATGCGCTGCTGCCCGGGGTGCGCGTGTCCGATGTGCGGTTCAGTGGCTACGACGGGCACAGAGTCGCGGCCTGGCTTCTGTCGCCGGCGGGCGCCGACGGCCCGTTGCCGTGCGTCGTGCAGTTCATCGGCTATGGCGGCGGCCGCGGCCGGCCGCACGAGTGGCTGCTGTGGCCGGCCGCCGGCTATGCCGTGCTCGTCGTGGACTCCCGTGGCCAGGGCGACGGCGACACGCCCGACCTGCCCGGCGACAGCACGCCGCAGCACTCCGGACTGCTGACCCGGGGCGTCCTCGACCCCGAGCAGTACTACTACCGCCGGCTGTTCACCGACGCGGTGCGGGCGGTGGACCTGGCCGCCACCCTGCCGGGCGTGGACCCGGGCCGGATCGTGGTGGCAGGCGCCAGTCAGGGCGGTGGCATCGCGCAGGCGGTGGCCGGGCTGCATCACGGCGTCCGCGGTGCGCTGATCGACGTACCCTTCCTGACCCACTTCCGGCGGGCCGCCGAGATCACCGACTCCCACCCGTACCGGGAGCTCGCCGTTTTCTGCGCGACCAACCGTGACCGGGTCGAGCAGGTCTTCGACACGCTGGGTTATTTCGACGGTGTGCATTTCGCCGCCCGGGCCACCGCGCCGGCGCTGTACTCCGTCGGCCTGCAGGACGACGTCTGCCCGCCGTCCTGCGTGTACGCCGCCTTCAACCACTACGGCGGCCCGAAGCAGATGCAGGTCTGGTCGTTCAACCGGCACGACGGCGGCGGCACCTTCCAGGCGCCGGTCCAGCTGCGCTGGCTCCGCGATCTGGTGACGGCCTGATGCCGGCCGGCGAACTGTTCTACGACAGGCCCGCGGAACGCTGGTTCGAGGCGTTGCCGATCGGCAACGGCCGGCTCGGCGGCATGGTGTACGGCGGCGTCGGCACCGAGATCATCCGGCTGTCCGAGTCGACCGCGTGGTCGGGCGCGCCATCGGAGGGTGACGTGAGCCCGACCGCGCTGCGTGAGCTGCCGGCCATCCGCGAGCTGCTGTTCGCCGGTCAGCACGCGCAGGCGCAGAAGCTGGCCGCGGAGCATCTCCCCGGCCGGCCGGCATCGTTCGGCACCAACCTGCCCCTGCCCCGGCTGCGCCTCGACCTCGACGACGACACGGCCGGCAACTACCGGCGCGCTCTCGACCTCGACACCGGCATCGTCCGGGTCGAGTTCGATCAGAACGGCACTCATTTCGTACGCGAGGCGTTCGCGTCCCACCCGCACGGCGTGATCGCGCTCCGCATCACGGCGGACCGGCCGGCGGCCGTCAGTTTCGCCGCCACGCTGGATGACACCGTCCTGCCCGGAACCACCACGGCCACGGCGGACGGTCTCGCGTTCCGCGGCCGCGCCGTCGAGACCCTGCACAGCGACGGGCAGCAGGGCACCGCCCTGGAGATCCGGGTCCGGTTCGAGGTCGAGGGCGGGACGCTGCGGCGCGACGGTGACACGGTCCGGATCTCCGGTGCGGACGCGGTCACCGCGGTCGTGGCGGTCGGCACCGACTGGGCCGGCGAGGACCCGGCCGCCCGAGCCTCCGTGCCCGTTGCCGGCTACGACGAGCTGCGCGCCGCTCATGTCGCGGACCACCGGCGCCTGATGGGCCGGGTGTCGATCGATCTGGGCGATCCGGTCGCCCTTCCCACGGATGTACGCCGGGAGCGTCTCGCCCAGGGCCACCGCGACGACGATCTGATCGCCCTCTACTTCCAGTACGGCCGCTACCTCACCATCGCCGGCTCCCGCGCGGACTCGCCGCTGCCGCTGGCGTTGCAGGGTGTCTGGAACGACGGGGTCGCCAGCAGCATGGGCTGGTGCAACGACTTCCACCTGGACATCAACACCCAGCAGAACTACTGGGCCACCGAGTCGGGCAACCTCGCCGAATGCCACGCCCCGCTGGTCCGTTTCGTGCAGAACCTCGCCGAGGCCGGCCGGAGCACGGCGCGCCAGATGTACGGCGCGGACGGCTGGGTCGCGCACACGGTCACCAACGCCTGGGGCTACACCGCGCCCGGCAGCGGCATCGGCTGGGGCATGAACGTCACCGGTGGCGCCTGGATCGCCCTGCAGCTGTGGGAGCACTACGAATACGGCCTGGACGAGCGCTATCTCCGCGAGCAGGCCTACCCGGTCCTGCGGGAGGCCGCCCGGTTCATGCTGTCCTACCTGACGCCCGAGCCGTCCCACGGCTGGCTGGTCGCCGGCCCCGCCGAATCACCGGAGAATTGGTACGTCGCGCCGGACGGCACGCCGTGCTCGGTCGCGATGGGCAGCACCGCCGACCGGGTCTTCGCCGAGGCGATCTTGCGGATCTGCGCCCGGGCCGCCACCATCCTCGACGTCGACCCCGAGCTGCGTTCGCGCGCCGAGGCGGCCCGGGAGCAGCTGTCCCCGTTCCGGATCGGCCGGCACGGCCAGCTCCAGGAGTGGCTGGACGACTTCGACGAGGCCGACCCGGCTCACCGGCACACCGCCCACCTGTGCGCGCTGTTCCCGGAACGCCAGATCACCCCGCGCCGCACCCCCGACCTGGCCCGCGCCGCCGAGGTCATCATCGAACGCCGGCAGCAGGCGCCCGGCTGGGAGCAGACCGAGTGGGGCGAGGCGAACTTCGCCGCCTTCTACGCCCGCCTGCTGAACGGCGACCAGGCGCTGGCCCACGTGACCCGGCTGATCGCCGACGCCAGCGAAACCAACCTGCTGAGCTACTCGGCGGGCGGCATCGCCGGCGCCCCGCAGAACATCTACTCCTTCGACGGCAACGCCGGCGGCGCCGGCGCGATCGCCGAGATGCTGCTCCAGTCCGACGGCGACGAGATCGAGCTGCTGCCCGCCCTGCCCTCGACCTGGCAGAACGGCGAGGTCCGCGGCCTGCGCGCCCGAGGCGGCTTCACCGTCGCCCTGAGCTGGCGCGACGGCCGCCTGCACCAGGCCCAGGTCCACTCCGCCACGCCCGCCCGCACCCGCCTGCGCTACCGCGACGCCACGATCGACGTCGCCTGGAATGCGGCGGAAGAGCTCACGATCGACGGCCACCGGCTCGTCGCCTGAACAGATTCGGCGGTCAGGGTCAGCCGATCGCCTTGCAGTCCGCGGCGGTGGTGCCGCCGGCGAGCTCCTTGCCGTCGGCGGACACCACGCTCACCGAGCCGACACCGTGGCTTGAGGCCTCGTTGGCCGCGTTCTGGCAGAGGCTGGCGGCCTGATCGCCCTCGTCGGCTCCGAGCGACGTGGCCACCACCGCCTTGTCGCAGGTCGGCACGTCCACCGAGGTCACCGCGCCCATCCCGGTCAGCGACGCCTTGATCTCGGCCTGCGCGGCCCCACAGTCGGCCGCGGCCGCAGCCGTGGTGCCGGTCGCCGCGGCCGCCGGCGCGGTGGTCGGGGCACTGCTGTCGGCGGCGTCCGATCCACCACACCCACCGGCGAAGCCGAGCAGAACCGCAAGACCGGCGACGGCAACAAAAGAATTCACTCGCATGACCCGAACAATGGCACCCCGCAAGCGATCATGGCAATAGTCGGTGCGGATTTTGTTTGGTGTTTGGCTTTCCTTTAGAACAATTATATAAGATGAGCGATAAACCATTTGGCCGAGCGAAAGTATAGCTATCGAGCCACCCACTCACGCGAAACTCGCCGCCTGCACCGATCCGCCCAGGTCGCAGGGATTCCGATGGCCGGCTGCCCCGGCAGCCGGGCAGCGCAGCGGAGCCGAGCCGCACTTGGCCCGGAACATTCGCCTGGCTTCCGCCCTCCTCAGCCCACTCGCGGCCGGACCGTGGCGGCGAGACTCTCCTGATCAACCGCGCCGGTCAGGGTAGGCCACCCGGCACGGCTCAGCCCAACCGGCGCGGCTCAGCCCAACCGGCGCGGCTCAGCCCAACCGGCGCGGCTCAGCCCAACCGGCGCGGCTCAGCCCAACCGGCGCGGCTCAGCCCAACCGCGCGGCCCGGCAAACCGGTGCCGCCGGCCACCGAGCGATTCGAGAAGCCCATCTTGATGCGGCGGCTGACCCTTGCTGCAGTCCAGCCCCGTTCGTTGGCGGAAGTTGCTTCCAGGAATGGTCATACAACTGATTATCTGTCGCCGGTTCGTTTCCGGGATTGGCATGATCAATCATTGGCGGGAGCGATGCGCGGCGCGGGAGAATATGTCCATGCGGTACCAGCAGATGCAGCTATTCACCCGACCGGTGACCACTGCCATGCGTGACCGCACAAAAGCACGAAACTATTCGCCGGAGAAGGATGAGTTCCGCCGCGACCACGCCCGAAGGCGGCGTTGGGGGCTGCTTCGGCGGCACGCCCAGAAGTTGTGCCGTTCGCAGGGTTGCTCCCGTGAGTGCGCCGAGGTGGGCCTGCACGATTTCGCCGAGCTGGTCCCGCCGCTGATCTGGCCGGAGGGGGCGACCCGCACCCGGCCGCCATCACCGACAAGTCCAAGCCATGCCCCCTCAGCCAACCCGGCCGGGGCCCCGCAAAACCCGGCCCCGGCCGAGCAAGCCCCGACCCCGGCCGAGCAAGCCCCGACCCCGGCCGAGCAAGCCCCGACCCCGGCCGAGCAAGCCCCGACCCCGGCCCCGGCCCCGGCCCCGGCCCCGGCCCCGGCCCCGGTCGAGCATGGACCACCCCCAGCCGAACTTGGCCCGATTCCGGCCGAGCACGGACCGGCGGCAGGCGGCAAACAGCCGACCCGCCGGCCTGTCGAGGCTTGTCCGCCGGCTTCCGCACGTCGGCCGAAGACCGCGCGGCATGGCGAGCCCGCGCACCGAACAAAAGAAACTGCCCGACCCAGGCCGCGTAACGCACCGAACCAGCCGCACACGCCAAGCCCACAAGGCCGGACCAGCCCACCCGACCAGCAGAAACCACAGCCCACACCAGACCCGCACGCCGACCAGTACAGGCAGCGAGCGCCAAACCCGCGACGCATGACCAGCCCACACACCGGACAGCAACCGCTACCCAGACCAGACCCACACCCAGAAGCAGCACCGCGGCCAGGGCAAGCCCCACACCCAGGACCAGCGCCGCCGCGAGGACCAACCCCGCCGCCAGGACCAGCGCCGTCGTCTGGCCAAGCACCGCCGTCAGGACCAGCGCCGCCGTCGGGGCAGCATCGCGGCCAGGGCCAGCACCACACCCAAGGCCGGCATCGCGGCAAGGGCGAGCATCGCGGTATGGGCCAGCACCGCACGGCTAACCAAAACGGCACTGCACGCCGAGTCCGCGGGCCGGGTGCAGTCTGCGCGGCCAGCAGGACTGCTGCCCTGGCGCGCAGGGCTGGGAAGCGGCCAGAAACGGGGGTGCGGTGGGCGCGCACGCTTGCTGCAGGTCGGCCAGCTGCGAAATGCGCGGAGCCGACGTCGAAGCCCACCGCCCCACGCACGGTCCCCAGGAATGGGCGGAGTCAGCCCGCAGGCCGGGCCACTACTGCCCGACGACTACAACAGCTGGCGTGGTCAGGCACAGCAGGACAAACCACGCCAGCCGTTCGATCGGTCCGGGTCCGGGTGCTGCGCGGCGTTTGTCCGGCAGGTCCTGCCTGCCTCGGGCGGCAACGCCGCCGAAGGCGACGTGGCGGCCCAGGTGCCGCCGGGGCGATCGGCGCCGCCATCGGGCACGGAGTGGTGTGCTCGCCTGCGGGAACGGAGTGAAGAGCGGGTCACATCGTGTGGGAGGTGGGGACGTCGTCGGTCGTGATCTTCCGGAGCCTGTTGAACGCGGAGCCGGCAATCGCGTCGGCCCCGACGCTTGGCGATGGGCCGTTTCGCCGTCGATCGGAGGCGGGGCCGGTTCGTGGGCGGGGTGGGAAGCGGCCCCGCCGGCCACCAACGGCCGGCGGGGCTTGGTGTTACTTGCCGGTCTTGTACTTGTCGTAGGCCTGCTGGTTGAGGTCGAGGTAGCGCTTGATGCCGACGCCGTCCAGGCCCTGCACCCAGGTGTCCCAGTCGGTGTCGATGTTCTTCGTGCCGGTGATGAAGGCCAGCTCGCCCTGGCTCACGTAGCTGTCCAGGTTGGTCTTCAGCGTCGCCATCTCGGAGACGGTGGCCGGGTCGGCCCAGATCGCGGCCTCCGGGAAGACCTGCGCCTTGTCCACGTGCGGCTCGTACTGCTGGGTCGCCTGGAACAGCCGCCGCTCGAGGCCGGTCTCGGCGTAGATGTCGGCCGGCACCGCCTGGGCGTTACGCAGGGCCAGCGTCATGTTGTACTGCCCCAGCGAGTTCCACGAGATGTTCTTCGGGACGTTCGCGCTGGGCAGCGGCTTCCACGTCGGCTGCACCTTGGTGTCGAGGGCGACGTCGCCGGCCTTCGGCTTCTCCCAGCCGACGCCCTCGGGGCCGCCGTTGACGATGATCTGGCCCTCGTCGGTGTAGATGTAGTCGAGCATCTTGAGGGCGGCGATCCGCGCCTCCTTGCTGGACTTGTTGGTCAGCATGAAGGTGTAGCCGATCGAGGTCGGGTTGTTGTAGCCGGTGTAACTCTTGCCCGACGGGCCGGTCAGCGGGGGCACCGCGTCGTACTGCTTGTCCCGGCCGTCCTTGGAGCCGAGCTGGACGAAGATGCCCGGCCACAGCACCGGGGCGGAGCCGATCTGGACGGCCGCCGGGTTGTTGCCGATGGCCTGCAGCGCCTCGGCGTTCTGGGTGAACGAGCCCTGGTCGATCAGGCCGTCCTTGTAGAGCGAGCTGATGTATTTCAGGCCCTCGCGCCATTCCGGCTTGTCGACCGGGGTCACCACTTTGTCACCGTTGAGTGCGAGCAGCGACGGCACGCCGTTGTTGGCGCCGTACGGGGCATAGGCGAACGCGCTCATCAGGAAACCGATCAGCGTGCTGTCGCCGGTGTCGGTGGTCATCGGGATCTCGTCGGCCTTGCCGTTGCCGTTCGGGTCCTGCGTCTTGAACGCCTTCAGGACCGTACGCAAATCTTCGGTGGTCTTCGGGGTTTGCAGATTCAGTTTCTTCAGCCAGGCGGAATTGAGCCACAGCTTGTCGGGATAGGTGCAGTGGTAGCAGTCGGACCACTGCGGCAGGGCGTAGATGTGCCCGTCCGGCGCGGTCGACATCGCCTTGAGCACGCTGTTGGAGTCCAGCGCCTTCTGCAGGTTGGGCGCGTACTCCTTGATCAGGTCTTCCAGCGGGACCGCGACGCCCTGCTGACCGAGCTTCTGGACGTCGGTCTTGGTGAACGCGTCGACCCAGGGAATCAACAGGAACATGTCCGGGTAGTCGCCGCTGGAGATGGCGATCTGCCGCTTCTCCTTGGCCGGCCCGGCGTCGTACGTGGTCGTCTGGAACTGGAATTTGATTTTGAATTTGTCGCTGAGCAGCGTGGTGATCGCGTTGGTGTCGAGCTTGGTGTCCGGGTCGGCGGGCGCCAGCGCCGAAATGATGACCTTGTCACCGTCCATCTTGGCCTTGGGGGCGCTCTCGTCGCCGGCGGAGGAGCAGCCCGCCGCCACCATTGCCACGGCGGCCGCAACCGCGCTGATCTTGAAGGGGGAGTTGAGTTTCATGAGTGGTCCAATCCGTCAGCCCTTGACCGCGCCGACCATCACGCCTTTGGTGAAGTGACGCGCGACGAATGGGTAAATAATGAGCACAGGAAGGCTCGAAACAACGATGAGCGCATATTTGAGGACGTTGGCCAGCTGCAGCTGATGCATTTGCTGGGCCAGGTCCACGGCGCCGGTCCGGCTCTTGTCGAGAATGAGCATGTTGCGCAACACGATCTGCAACGGATACAGATCGGGATCCTTGAGATACACCAGCGCGTCGAAATAGGTGTTCCACTGGTAGATCGTGTACATCAGGGCGAGGACGGCCAGCAGCGGCTTGGACAGCGGGAGCACCACCGACCGCAGCACCCGCAGTTCGCTCGCCCCGTCGAGCATCGCCGCCTCGTAGAGCTCGTCCGGGATCGAATTGGCGAAGAAGGTGCGGGCGATGATCACCTGCCAGACGCCGATCGCATTGGGGATCAGCAGGGCCCAGCGGGTGTTCAGCATGCCGAGGTCGTGCACCACCATGTAGGTCGGGATCAGGCCGCCGGAGAACAGCATGGTGAAGACGAGCAGCGTCATCAGCACGTTGCGTCCGTAGAAGGTCTTCCGGGACAGCGGATACGCGATCGCCACCGTCAGGGTGACGCTGATCGCGGTGCCGGCAATGGCGTAGACCAGCGAGTTGTAGTACCCCTGCAGGACCTCCGAGTTGCTCAGGGCGGACCGGTACGCCTCGGTCGAGAATTCGACCGGCCAGAAGCTCACCCGGCCCGCGTTGACCGCCTCCGGACTGCTGAACGAGCTGGCCACGATGTAGATCAACGGCAGCAGCACCAGCACCAGCGCGACCACCAGCATGAGCTTGACGACGATCAGGAAAATGCGGTCGCCGAGCGGTTCCTGGACCTTGTTCATCGCCACAATCCGCTCCCGGTGACTCGCTTGGCGATGAAGTTGACGGTCAGCAGCAGGCCGAGGTTGACCACCGAGTTGAACAGGCCCACGGCGGTGGCCATGCTGAAGTCCGCGTTGATCAGGCCGGTTTTGTAGACGTACGTCGGGATGATTTCCGACTGCGCCAGGTTCAGGTTGTTCTGCAGCAGATAGGCCTTCTCGAACCCGATCGCCATCATGTTTCCGGCGGCCAGGATCAACATGACCACCGCGGTCGGCATGATTCCGGGCAGGTCGATGTGCCGGATCCGCTGCAGCCGGCTGGCTCCGTCGATCCGGGCCGATTCGTGCAGTGCGGGGTCGATTCCGGCGAGCGCGGCCAGATAGATGACGGCCGAATAACCGGCGGTCTGCCAGACGTCGGTCCATACGTAGATGTGCCGGAAGAAGCCCGGATCGCCGAGGAAGTTGATCGGGCCGACCCCGATCTGCCCGAGGCCGTCGTTGACGATGCCGATCCGGGGCGACAGCACGAGGATCGTTATCGAGACCACGACCACGGTGGAGATGAAGTAGGGCGCGTAGGTGACCATCTGCACCGTGCGTTTGAACCAGCCGTTGCGGATCTCGTTCAGCGCGAGGGCCAGGACGAGCGGCACCGGAAAGCTCGCCAGCAGTAGATAGAACGACAGGATCAGGGTGTTCTTCAGGAGCGTGCCGAAGACCGGGTTGCTGAACAGCAGTTGGAAGTTCCGCAGGCCCACCCATTGGCTGCCCCAGGGGCCCAGCACCGGGCTGTAGTCCTTGAATGCGATGACGCTGAAGCTCATCGGGATGTATTTGAAGATGACGAAGTACGCCAGCGGCACGCTGATCAGCAGGTAGAGCTGCCAGTGCAACCGCCAGGACCGCTGCGCCTGGGACCAGCGGCTGCGTCGAGGCGCTCGCGCGCCGATCTGGGGAAACATGGCCGAAACGTAGGCTCAATAATTTCCTTCTTCAAGTATTGATTTCCGTAAGCGGCTGGCCTACCTTTCGGCCATGTTCCCCGAGGCCGAGACCGCCGCGCCGGCGATGACCGCCGTGCTCACGGCGGTGCTGACCGAGGGTCCACTCAGCCGGGTCGCGCTCGCCCGGCGGCTCGGGCTGTCCCAGGCCGCCGTCACCAAGGCGGCCCGTCCCCTGATCGAGCGGGGCTACCTGCAGGAGCTGGCCGCGACCGAGCGGTCCGGCCCGGGCGCCGGCCGTCCGGCCAGCCCGCTGGTCATCCGGGCCGATCGCGAGTTCTTCGTCGGCGTGAAGATCACGGCCGACGAGCTGATCGGCGTGGTCTGCGACTTCGGCGCCAAGGTCCGGGCGTCCGTCCACCGGCCACTGCGGAAGACCGACGTCGACTACGTCCTCACCGAACTCGGCCACCTCGTCGACGACCTGGTCGACGACCGCACCCGCACCCGGCGGCTGGGCCTGGCCGTCTCCGGCGACGTCGACCGGGCCACCGGCCTGGTCCGCTATTCGCCGTTCCTGCACTGGCGTGACGTGCCGCTGCGGGAGCGGGCCGAGCAGGTCACCGGGCTGACCGTCACGGTGGAGAACGACGTGAAGGCGCTGACCACCGCCGAGCACTGGTTCGGCGCGGGCGTCGGCGCGGATTCGTTCGCCCTGGTCACGGTGGGCACCGGGATCGGCTGCGGCCTGGTCGTCAACGGCCGCATCGTGTCCGGCTCGCACGGTGTCGCCGGCGAGATCGGCCACCTCAGCGTCGACGCGAACGGCCCGGCGTGCCACTGCGGCGGGCGCGGCTGCGTGGAGGCCATCGCCGGCACCGAGGCCATCGTCGCGCGGGCCGGGCTCGGCTTCGACGACGCGGTGGCCGCGGCGCGCGCCGGCGACGAACGCGTCCGCGCGGTTTTCGCCGAGGCCGGCAACGCCATCGGCGGCGGCATCGCGGCGGTGGCCAACCTGGTCGGCCCGGCCCACATCGTCGTCTCCGGCGAGGGCCTGGCCGCCTACGACCTGTTCGAGACGCACATCCGCGCCGGGTTCGAGCGCCAGGCCTTCGGCGCCGCCGCCCAGTGCCCGCTATCCGTCCGGCCGCTGCCCTTCGAGGAATGGGCACGCGGCGCGGCGACCGTCAGCATCCAAGCATTCGTCGCTTCCTAAAACTCCGGAGGTACGACCTTGAGGTCACCCCGAACGCGTTGCGCCGCCGTCCTCGGCGTGACGATGCTCCTTCTCTCGACCGCCTACCCCGCACAGGCCGAACCGAAGCCGAGCCCGCCGTTAGGTGCGCGAGCCGCCGCGGCGCCGATATCCGAGTCGGCAAAAGCCTCGACTCCTGACCGCTGGGCGGTGAAGCCGTACATGGGCTGGAGCAGCTACAGCATGCAGGTCTACTCCGGCAGCGGTAAGTGGATCACGCCCGAACAGCTCATCAAGCAGTCCGACGCGATGCACACCAAGCTGCAGAAGTACGGCTACAACTACCTCAACGTCGACGCCGGCTGGAACGCCGGGGTCGACGCCAACGGCCGGCCGAAACCGATGGCGGACTTCCAGAAGGTCATCGACCACGTCCACAAGAACGGCCAGAAATTCGGGCTCTACATGATCCCGGGCATCTCCCCCGCGGTCTATCAGGCGAGCCTGCCGATCGCCGGCGCGCCCGGCTGCACCACCCACGACATCGTCAAGCAGCCGACGCAGCAGGCCGACTACTGGAACATCGGCTACCGGATCGACTTCGCGAACCCGTGCTCGCAGAAGTACATCGACTCGATCGCCGACCTGTTCGCCAAGTGGGGCGTCAACTTCGTCAAGTTCGACAGCGTCACGCCCGGTTCCGGGATCAGCGACCTCTCGCTCGACGCCCGCGACGACGTCGCCGCCTGGTCGACCGCCCTCAAGAAGCACCAGATCTGGTTCGAGCTGTCCTGGGCGCTCGACCCGAAATACGCCGACTACTGGCGCTCCAAGGCGAACGGCTGGCGGATCGACTGGGACGTCGAGTGCTACTGCGCCAACGACGCGCTCACCCAGTGGCAGAACATCGCCCGGCTCTTCCCCGACCTGGCGACCTGGTGGCGCAACGCCGGCAACGGCGGCTGGAACGACCTCGACTCGCTCGACGTCGGCAACGGCGCGATGGACGGCCTGACCCGCGACGAACGGCGCAGCGCGATGACGCTGTGGGCCATCTCCGCGGCGCCGCTCTACGTCGGCAACGACCTGACCAACCTTGATGCGTACGGGCTGAGCCTGCTCACCAACCCCGAGGTGATCGCGGTCGACCAGGCCGGCACCCCGGCCCGCCCGGTGTCCGCGTCGGCGCAGCAGCCGATCTGGTACGCGCTCAACGCCGACGGCAGCTACACGGTCGCGCTGTTCAACCTCGGCCGCACCGACAAGGACATCACGGTGAACTGGCCGGACCTCGGCCTGACCGGCGCCGCAACCGTGCGCGATCTGTGGGCTCGCCAGGACCTCGGTCGCTTCCCCACCACCTTCACCGCCTCCGGCGTGCCGATTCATGGTGTACGGCTACTGAAGGTCACGCCGCAGGCAGGTGCCGGCGTCGCCGTCAACGACGACGCGCTACGGGTCGCCTACCAGGGAGATTGGGGCCGGGACGGGGTTGCGGCCACCACCCAGCCGCTGACCCTGAACGTCACCGACACCGGCGCCACCACGCCGCCGTCGACGACCGGCCCGGTCCGATCCATCACTCACGACGACAACGACCCGGGCATCGCGTACGCCGGGACGTGGTCGCAGAGCACCGGCCGTGGCCTCGGCGACTTCAACGACAACGTGCACTACACCGAGCGCAACGGCGACTCGTTCCAGTACGCCTTCACCGGCACCGGCGTCTCGTACGTCACCGAGATGGACACCTCGCAGGGCGACGTCGACATCTACCTCGACGGCCAGCTCGTGAAGACCGTCAGCACCGGACGCCCGGAGGGCCAGCCGCGCCTCGTTCAGCAGGTCGTCTTCACGGCGAACGACCTGCCCGACGGCAGCCACACGCTGATGGCGGTCAAGAAATCAGGCTCCTACATGCTCGTCGACCGGATCGACGTCCTGCAGCCGAGCCTGCTCGACCCGCCGGTGGCGTCGTTCGACCGCAAGGCGCCGGCCGACGTGCAGGTCAAACTCCTGCGCGACGGCAGCGAGTTCCTCGGCGTCTCCGCACTCAAGAAGGGCACCGACTACACCGTGTCGGGGTCGACCGTGACCCTGCGCTCGGCCTACCTCGCCACCCTTCCGATCGGCGCGAACCAACTGGACTTCGCGTTCCGCGGCGACTACCTCGACGACATCCACACCACCAAGATCAACGGCGACAAGGTTTCGTACGCCTTCAGCGGCACCGCCGTCGACTGGATCACCGCCACCGCGCCCGACCAGGGGCTCGTCGACATCTACCTCGACGGCAAGCTCGCGAAGCGGGTCGACACCCGAAGCGCCGCCCGCCTGACCCAGCAGAAGGTGTTCAGCGTCGCCGGGCTCAAGAACGGTCCGCACACGTTCGCGGCGGTGAAGGTGTCGGGCGACGTGATGCGCACCGACGTCATCCGCTACACCATCCGCTGACTTCCGGGCGGGCCGAGGAGTGGGGAGCTCCTCGGCCCGCCCGCAACGCGCCACCGGGAGCATCGCGTGGAACACACCCAGGGACTGCTGTCCTCGTCGCTTGCCGATCTGACGCCCGGCGACGAGGGCGCCGTCATCACCTCCATCGAGACGTACGCGCTGGCCGTGCCGCTGGCCAAGACCCTGGCCGACGCGACCACCCGGCTGACCGCCTGGACCGTTCCGGTAGTGGAGATCCGCACCGCCGACGGCCGGGTCGGCACCGGGATCTCCGGCGTGCACAACGGCGCCGAGCTGCTGACCCAGGTGATCGACCGCTACTACGCGCCGGCCCTGCTCGGCGCGTCCGCCGAGGACATCGCCGGCACGTGGAAGCGCCTCTACTGGTTGCCGACTCATTGGATCGGCCGCGCGGGCGTCGTACACATGGCTCTGTCGATGGTTGATATCGCTCTGTGGGACCTCGCCGCCCAGCGTGCCGGCATTCCGCTGTGGCGCCTGCTCGGCGGCACGGCCGGCGACATCGAGACCTACAACACCGACGGCGGGTGGCTCAACCTCAGCAAGACCGATGTCGTACGCGATCTCGGCGCCCTGGCCGACCAGGGCTGGCGGCGGCTGAAGGTCAAGATCGGCAAGCCGGACTGGCGGGAGGACGCGGACCGGGTCCGGGCCGTCCGGCACGCGATCGGCCCCGACCTCACGCTGATGTGCGACGCGAATCAGCGCTGGGACTTCAGCACCGCGAACCGGATGCTGCCGGTGCTGGCCGAGGCGGGCATGGACTGGTTCGAGGAGCCGGTGCACGCCGACGACGTCATCGCGCACCAGCGGCTGCAGGCGGCGGCCGCGTTCGACATCGCGGCCGGCGAGAGTCTGTACACGTATCACGCGTTCGCGAACTTCATCGCCGCCGACGCGTTGCGCGTCATCCAGGTCGACGTGACCCGCGTGGGCGGCGTGACCGAGTGGCTGCAGATCGCCCGGCACGCCGCGGCGAACGGCCTGCGCGTCGTCCCGCACGCCGGCGACATGATGCAGGTGCACCAGCATCTGGCCGGCACGTTCCTCAGCGAGACCGAGCCACTGCTGGAGTTCATCCCCTGGACCCAGGACGCGTTCGTGCACCGCAGCGTCATCCGCGACGGCTACGCGAAACGACCCCAGGAACCCGGCGCGTCCACCGCCATCGCCCCCGCGGCCCGCGAGCAGTGGCAGCTCAAGGACGTCGGCCGCGTCAGCTCCGGCGCCGGGCGCCGGTGTGGCCCATGTTGATCGAGGCGTAGTCGCGCTCGACGAGAAGTCGCAAAAGTACCCTCCGGCCCGCTGTGACGCCCCGCACAAATTCGCTGGCGCCGGCGTCGTCACTGATGCAAGGTCAGCAGCGTGGTGACAGTGAGAAGGTTCCGCGCCGCGGACGCCGGGGTGCTGTGGGCGTTGAACGCACTGCCGAACATCGGCGAGACAGCGGACCCAACCGTGCCGATCCCCTTGCCGCCGGCCACCGAAGCGCCGGCCAACTTCCCCGACCTCGCCGACATCGAAGAAAGCTTCCTGGCGCAACACGGCGAGTTCCTGGTCGCAGAACTGAACGGCCACCTGATCGGCATGGGCGGCTACCGCCCGAACGCGCACGCCGTCGCCGAGGTCCTGCGAGTCCGGGTGCATCCGGCAACACGACGCCGCGGAATCGGCCGAGCCCTGATGACCGAACTGGAACAGCGAGCAGCACGCAACGGCCTGACTTCGATGCACCTGGACACCGCAACCAACCAGCCGGACGCCATGGCCTTCTACCAGAGCCTGGGCTACCGCGAAACCACCCGCGAACACCAGCCGTCCTGGACATGGACCCTGGTCTACTACGCCAAATCGCTCCGCGACGTAGGATTGTCGGTCGTATCCAGCAGACGTGCCTGCGTGGGTGGGGAATCAGACCTGGCCGAGATCGACCTCGACGGAGAAGGGCGCGGCTAGTTTCACGGCGCCGGTGAAGACTTCGCTGTCGCGGTAGCGGCCCGTCGCCGGATCAAGAACGTAGGTGTAAACGAGAGGCGCACCAGTGGCGGCCTGCTCAACACGCCAATAGAACTGAATACCAGCCCTCGCGTACTGATCGGCCTTGACGATCCGGTCGGTCGTCTCCGACCCGGGTGAAACCACCTCGACCACCAGAAGCACGTGCTCCGGCCTTGTCGGATTGACGTCGATGGTTTCCGCTCGGTACACGGTCACGTCCGGGCGACGGTTGTTCAGCGGCACGTCCTGGAGCCGGACATCGAAGTCCGTATCAGCGTTCCAGTCCGGCCCGGCAGCCGCATCCAAGGAGTTCGCCAGAAGGCGGGCCAGGCGGTTATGCCGCTTGGACGCGCTCGGACTGACGAGAACCATCCCATCCACGATCTCGATGCCCGCACACTGCTCTTCGGTCCATGCCGCGTACTGCTCGGCCGTGACCTGCTGATGCATCCAGGCCGGCGCGACCATCTCGACAGTCATACACACCTCCTGGAAAATGACCGGCTGCCGGACTCAAGATACCGGGGCGCCGCCATCTCCACGCGTCTGCCCCGATTGTCGCAAATTGCCCCCGGGGCCGCCATCACACGGACGCCGGGGGCTGAGTGCCGTCGCACGCCCTGTCCGTCGGCAAGATCGAAGGTTCGCCCACCATGCCGGTACGAGGGCTGGGCGGATACCCTGGCTTGTCGTCTCAGCCCGCACGGAGGAACGCGTCATGCCGGACAGCGCCGCAGCGTCGTTCGGGCTTGACGACTTCGGCCTCGACGACCGGTTGCGGCTGTTCAGTTACGTCAATGCGGAGAACGGCGTCGCCTACCTCTGGCTGCTGCGCGCCTTCGACGCCGCGCGCTCCAGCTACCACGTCGTGCTGCATGCCTCGGAGGTCCAGGCCGCGCTGGCCGGCCTGGCGCAGGCCCACCCCGGCTGTCCCGACCCGGCCACACTCGAACTCCCCCGGCTGCTCGACGCCCTGGTCGGCTGGGGTGTGCTGGACCGCAGCCAGGACGGCGCCCGCGCGGCCACTCTCGCCGAATATCGCAACCGGCACTCGGTCTACCAGTTCACCGAGGCCGGTTACCGCGCCCACCGCGCCGTGGAGAGCGTCCTCGCCGCGGGCCTCGACGACAGCACCCTGTCCCGGCTGGTCTTCGCCGATCTGCTCGCCGACCTGAAGGCGTTGCGGGACGCCAACGAGGCCGGCGACCCGGAAGAGGTGTACCGCAAGCTGAACCGGCTGGACCGGGCGCTGGCCGACGTGGCCGAGCGGGCGGCGCGGTTCTATCACATGCTCGGCGATCTGAGTCGCACCCACGACGTACGCCCGGAGGCCTTCCTCGCCCACAAGGATGCGCTGCTGGCGCACCTGCGGGACTTCCACGACGAGTTGCAGCGATACACGCCCCGGCTGCGCGAGGCCGTGCACGAGGTGGAGGCCACCGGCCTGGAGCGGATGATCGAGGCAGCCGCGGAGGCGGACGAGCGGTTGTTCGCCACTCCCGCGGAGCGCCTGGCGGACTGGCAGCGGCGGTGGGCGGGCCTGCGGTCGTGGCTGGCGCCGGCCGGAGACGCGCCGAGCGAGGCCGAGCGGCTGGCCGGGGCGACGATGGCGGCGATCGGCAGTGTGCTCGCGCTGCTGCGCCGGGTGACCGAGGCCCGGCGGGGCGGGGTGAGCCGGGAGTCGCAGCTGCGGCATCTGGCGGCCTGGTTCACCGGGGCCGGTTCCGACGACGCGGCCCACGCGATCTTCGAGGTGGTGTTCGGGTTGGGCGCTTCCCGGCACGTCGGGGTGGCGTACGCGGATCCGGAGTCGATCGCGAGCCGGCTCTCCTGGTGGGAGGCGCCGGCCGTGGAGTTGTCCCGCACGCTGGTGCAGCACGGCCGGATGCCGGGGCAGGGCAACGGCCGCCCGGCCCGGATCGAGCGATCCGAGGCGTCCCGGCGGGTGCTGCGCGAACGGCAGCTCGCCGAGGAACGCCGGCAGGCGGAGGCGGCTGCCGGGCTGGTCGACGCGACGGTGCTGGACGAGGCGCAGAGCGGGGCGTTGCGGCGGCTGCTGGACATCGCGCTGGCCGCGCGGGTGGCCGGCCGGGCCGAGGTGCCGCTGGCCGCGGCGGCCTTCGGGGTGCGCCTGACGCTCACGCCCCGTCCGGGCCGGTTCACCACCGTGGTCACCGACTCCGGCCGGTTGCACCTCGACGGCTTCGAGGTGTCGGTCACCCCGGCCGGCCATACCGGCGTGCGGCGGCCGGCGGAAGCGGTGGCATGAGATTCGCCACCGACGTGTCCGACCTGGAGCTCGCCGACTACCAGCGGGCGGTGCGCCTGCTCCTGCGCCATCCGCTGATCACCGCGACCTGGCCGGACGAGAAGGCGCTGCCGCGGGTCCGCCGGTTCTCGGCCGACCTGCGGCGGGACCTGTCCGAGGCGTTCGGGTACCGGTTGGAGCTGCACGGCAGCACGGCCCGGCTGGTGCGGACCGCGGACCGGCTGGAGAGCGACCGGCCGGCGCTGTCGCGGACCGGCCGGCCGTTCGACCGGCAGCGGTACGCGTACCTGTCGCTCTGCCTCGCGACACTGGGCCGGGCCGGTATTCAGATCACATTGAGCGAGCTGGCCGAGGCGGTCGCCGGGGACGCGAACCGGATTCCCGGTCTCGGATTCGACCCGGACGCGGGCGCCGACCGCCGGGCTTTCGTCGACGCGGTCGCGTGGCTGGAGGAACGCGGTGTGCTGCGGCTGGCCGACGGGTCCAGTGCCGCGTGGGTCAGCGATCCGGGCGCCGGCGAGGCACTTTACGACATCGCCCGGGACGCGGTGCTGGCCCTGTTCCGCCCGCCTCGCGTGCTGCAGCACATCGACTCGGTGACGGCGCTGCTGGAACGCTCACTGAGCAGCAGCGGCAACGCGGAGCGGCGGTCCGCCGCGCAGGCCGCCCGCCGCGCGGTCCTGGAGCGACCGATCGTCTACTACGACGAGGTGTCCGGCGAGGTCGGCAACCACCTGCGCGGCCAGGCGCTGCCCGCCGATCTGTTCCGGCTGACCGGGCTGCGCCTGGAGCGGCGGGCCGAGGGTGTGCTGCTGGTCGACACCGCGGGCTGGTCGGCGGAGCGGTTCCCCGGCACCGGTTCGGTGGCGCAGGCGGCGGTGCTGCTGGCGGTGGCGATCGCCGAGCGGGTGTCCGACCCGGACGGCCGCCGGGCCCGGCGCATGCCGACGCCGGATCGAGGCGAGCTGATGGCCAAGCTGATCGGCCAGGTCGACGCCGGGCTGCCGGCGAGCATCCCGGCCGCCCTCGATGTTGCTGAGGCCGAGCCGCGGGCGCCGGCCGAGGAGGAACAAGAACACCGGCTGCCGTTGCTCACCGACAGCTTCCTGCGCGAGGCGACCGCGGACATCCTGCACACGTACGGGTCGGCGTTCGGCGCCGCCTGGCACGCCGACCCGGACCATTTGCGTGCCGAGGCGGTGGCATTGCTCGTACGCTTCGGCGCGGTCCTCAAGGTCCCCGGCGGGGTGCTGGCACGCCCGTTGATCGGCCGCTACCGCGGCACCGTCGCCCAGGTCCGGCAACGCACGCTCTTCTGACGACAGGAACAGTGTTGGCCCGTTTCGCACCGACCCGTGCCGGGGTCATCAATCTGTGGGACTACCGGGACGAGGAGTTCCTCTTCGTCGACGGCTGGCTGGTCCTGCGCGGCCCGAACGGTTCCGGCAAGACCAAGGCCCTCGAGGTGCTGTTTCCCTTCGTGCTGGACGGCCGGATCGAGCCGCGCCGGCTGAACCCGTTCGCCGGCGAGGACCGGACGATGAAGTCGAACCTGCTGTACCGCGGGCAGGAGTCGTCGCACGCGTACGTGTGGATGGAGTTCGGCGACGGCGAGCGCTACGTGACGATCGGCATCGGGCTGCGGGCGCACCGGCACAACGACCGGGTGACCCGCTGGCACTTCGTCGCCGAGGGCCGGGTCGGCGTGGATCTGTCGCTGCTGGACGCCGACGACCGGCCGGTGTCGCGCCGCGACCTGATCGACCGGCTCGGCGTGGAGGCGGTCCGCGATTCCGCCGAGGAGTACCGGCACCTGGTCGACGCCCGCCTGTTCGGGCTGGGGCCGGCCCGCTACGAGCAATTGCTCGACCTGGTGCTGACGTTGCGAAAGCCGCAACTGGCCAAGGATCTGAACCCGGTGGAGCTGTCCCGCACGTTGCAGCGCGGGCTGCGGCCGGTCGAGGATGATCTGCTGGTCGAGGCGGCCCGCTCGTTCGACGACATGGAGGCGGTGGCCCGCACCCTCGAAGGGCTCGTCGCCGCCGACGCCGCGACCGCGAGCTTTCTCGCCGTCTACGCCACCTACCTGCGCACCCACGCCCGGGCCGCCGCCGACGCGGTGACCGAGCGCCGCGAAAGCGTGGTCGAGCGGCGCGCAACCCTCGATTCCGCCCGCACCGAGGCGGCCCGGGCGCACGACCAGGCCGCCGAGGCGGAGCGGCGGAAGGACGCGGTCGACGGCGAGCCCGGCCGGTTACGCGCCCACCTCGAGCGGCTGAAGAGTTCGGCCGCCTACCGGTCGCACGAACAGCTCGCCGACCTGGAACGGCACGTGCACGACCTGGCCGGCGCGACGCACCGGGCGGACGAGGCGGTCGCTGCCGAGCGGACCACCGCGGGAAAGCGGCAGGCGGAGTCGACACGGGCGGCCGCCGCGGCGCACGACGCGCAGGCGAAAGTGGGCCGGCTCGTCACCGACCTGACCGCGGCGGCGGAGACCGGTGGTGTCGAGTGGCGGGCCGGCGACGCGGACGCCGACGGACTGGCCACCCGGTTGTCGGCGCGCTCGCAGGCCCGCCGCACCGACGTCCGCACGGTGCGCGGGCTCGCCGACCGGCTTGCCGAGGCGGAACGGGAGCACACCCGGGCCGCCGAGGCCGACCGTGCTGCCCGGGCCGCCGTCGACGACGCGATCACCGAGGAGGAGAACGCCGCCGCGGCGGTGGCGACGGCCCAGGAACAGACCACCGCGGGGGTATGGGTCTGGGGCACCGAGCACACGGACCTGCTCACCGAGCTGGCCCTGCCCGATCTTCCGGAGCAACTCGCTGCCGCCGTCACCGGCCGTCCCGGCGAGCCGTGGCTGCGCGACGTCTACCTCGACCGGGTGGCGGCCCCGGTCGACGCCGTCCGGGCCGGGCTGGCCGAGCTCGGCAGTCGCGCGGAGCGGCTCACCGGCGAGTGGGACGTGGTGGTCGCCGAGCGGGAGACGATCGCCGCCGAGCACGATGACGCCCCGCCGCCGTCGCCGACCCGGCCGGCGCCACGGTCCGGCCGGGCGGGAGCGCCGCTGTGGCGTCTCGTCCGGTTCGCCGACGACGTCCCTCCGGAGCAGGCCGCCGGGATCGAGGCCGCCCTGCACGCGGCCGGTCTGCTCGACGCCTGGCTGCACCCGTCCGCGGCCGAGACCGACCGCGCCCTGGACGGCGGCGAGCAGGACGCCTACCTGCGGGCCACTCCCCCGGCCGGCGGCGCCACGCTCGCCGCCGTGCTGGTGCCGGAGGAGCAGGACCTGGTGCCGGCCACGCAGATCACCGCGGTGCTGAGCGGCATCGCGCTCGGCGACGTGACGGGTCCGTCCGGCGTGGCCGGAACCGGCGACGTGGCGCCGAGCGCGGGCGCTCAGCCGGCCGCCGGCACCGAAACGCCGAGCGCGGGCGCTGGGCAGGTGGCCGGCGCCGGCCGCTGGGCGCAAGGCGCCAGCGTCGGGCAGTTCGCGAAGCAGCAGTGCGAATACATCGGGGCGACTGCCCGGGCGGCCCGCCGGACCGCCCGCATCGCCGACTGCGACCGACGGATCGCCGCCCTGGACGCGGAGATCGCGCAGGTCGAAACGGCGCGCGAGGCACGCCGGGCGGTGCTGGCCGAGGTGGAGCGCGCGGGCGCGGCGTTGCCGCCGCGCACCGCGATCGCCGAGGCCGAGCGGGCTCTGGACCGGGCGGCAACCCTTCTGCGGGTACGGCGGGAAGCCGCACACGACGCGGCGGGCCGGCTCGACGCGGCCATGGCGGAGCAGGCGTCCGCCGGTGCGGGGCTGCGCCGGGCCGTCGCCGAGCGGAACCTCCCGGTCGAGCGGCTGGACGCGACCGCGACCGCCCTCGACCGGTTCGACCGGATCGGCATCGAGCTGCGGCACGGCCACGAGACGGCGGAGCGGACCGGATCGTCGGCTGCGGAGGCCGCCGACCGGCACACCGAGGCGGAGGGGAAGCTCCTCGCGGCCACCGAGGCGGCCCGCGACGCGCAGCAACGGCACACCGAGAAAGACGAGGAATTGCGTACGCTGTCGGCCGCGATCGGCGCCGAGGCCGCGCAGATCCTGACCGAAGTGGCGCAGACCGAGCTGGCCGTGACCGATGCCGAGTCGGCTCTGGCCGAAGCCCGGGAGCAGCACAGCGAGGCGTTGCAGAACCAGGCCGGCGCGCGGGCCCGGGTGCAGCTCGGCGACCAGGCCGTGACCGAGGCGGTGGCTGAGGCCAGGCGGGAGGCGGTGCGGCTCCGCCCGTACGCGCAAGCCGATCTTCTTGGTCTGATGCGTTGCCCGCCGCACCTGCGGTGGCCCGCCGCCGAAGCCGCGCAGGACGACGTGGACCCGGGCATCGCCGCCCTGCACGAGGCCATCCTGGCGGCGACGCGGGAACTGAGCCCGACCGAGACGTCGCTGAAGCAGTCGGCGACCCGGCTGACCAGCGCGTTGACCGAGTTGCAGGCGCAGTTGCCGGCGGCCGGTTTGGATCATCGGCCGGAGTGGGACACCGACGAGGGCGTCATCGTGGTGCGGGTCGCCGACGAACAGGGCCTGACCCCGGTCGCACAGTTCGCCGAACGGATCGCCGCCGAACGCCGCGACCAGGAACAACTGCTCACCGAGGCGGAGCAGCGGGTCTTCGAGGACGCCCTGCTCGGTCAGCTGGCCGGCCAGATCCATCGCCGTACGATCGAGGCCCGCGACCTGGTCGCCTCGATGGACGCCCAGATGCGGGCCCGCCGGATGTCGTCCGGACTGACCGTCGGCGTCGGCTGGCGTCTCTCCGATGACCTCGACCCGGAGCAGCGTGAGGTGTGCAAGCTGCTGGAGCGTGACCCGGCCCGGCTGGGTCCGGGGCAGTTGACCACGCTGCGCCGGCATTTCGCCGCCCGGATCAAGTCGGCCCGCGCACAGTCACCGGAGAAGCCCTACCGGGAGTTGCTGGCCGAGGTGCTCGACTACCGGCAGTGGCGAGTGTTCGCCTTCACCCTGCACCGGCCGGGCGGGGTGACCGAGCCGCTGACCCGGGCCCGGCACAGCCAGCTCTCCGGTGGTGAGCAGTCGGTGTCGCTGCACCTGCCGCTGTTCGCGGCGGCGAACGCGCTGTTCGGCTCGGCGCGGCCGGACGCGCCCCGGCTGCTCGGCCTCGACGAGGCGTTCGCCGGGGTGGACGACAACGGCCGCGGTGAGCTGATGTCGCTGGCGAAACAGTTCGACCTCGACCTGTTCATGACCGGTTACGACCTGTGGGCCACCCATCCGGCGGTGACCGGCTGCGCCCACTACGACCTGTCGCATTCCGCGGTGGAGCATGCGGTATCGACGGTCCTGCTCGTGTGGGACGGGACGGCGAACGTGGCGGACTTCGACGGGACGCTGGCCCGGGCGCTCGGTTCGCCGGAGACCCGCCGATGCCTGACCTGAGCGCACATCCCGGCTGGCAGCGGCTGCTGGTCGCGGCCCGTCGCAGCCTGGAACGCACCGGCGGCAGCCTGACCGGCTCGGTGTCGCTCGCAGCCCCGGACGATGCCGAACGGCTCGTCGTGATCGGGGTGACCGGAGTGCACCGTCTCGCCGGGACCGGCCGGGTCACGGTGCGACTGGCCGAGCTCGACGAGCACCTGCGGGCCGCGTACGGGACCGGCCTGGCCGACACGGTCGGGCCTTACCGGGACCGTCCCGCCGAGCGCAACCGCGACGCCGTCGGCCGCGACGCCGTCCTCGCTCTTGCCGCCGACAGCCGGCACACGGGCCGGCCATGGTTCGAGGAGTGGCTGGAGACCCTTCGCCGGGACGGCTCCCTGACCCGCATCGTCCGAGCCGGTCTGCCGTGGCCCGACGTGATCACGGTCCTGGACGCGCTGCCCGCCCCCGACGAGCCGATGCCGGTCTTCGCCGAACGGGTCCTCGGTGACACGAAGGCGCTGACCGACGGGCCGGTGCGTGGCCTCGTGCTGCGGGCGCTGGCCGGCTGGCACGACCTGCCCGTGCCGGTGCGGGCCGAGCAGGAACGGGCGCTGTGGGAGCTGGCCGGCGTCGTTCCGGACGACCTGGCCAGCCAGGTGCTGGTGCTGAACCTGCCGGCGACGGGCGGGCTGGTCGCCGAGTGGCTGAGCTCGGCCGCCGCGGCGCACGTGCCGTTCCGGGTCACCCTGCACCAGCTACGCCTGGCGACTCTCACCGTGATGGCGCCGGAGATCTTCGTCTGCGAGAACCCGGCGGTCCTGCGGGCCGCGGCCGGCGGCCCGACGGCGCCCCTGGTGTGCACCGAGGGGGTGCCGTCCGCCGCCGTGCACGCCCTGCTCGCAACGGCGCCATCCGGCACGGTCATCCGCTGGCGCAACGACTTCGACTGGACCGGGATCCGGCTGACCGGCGGCGCATTGCGGCGATATCCGGCCGCGGCGCCATGGCGGATGAGCGCCCGCGACTACGCGGCTGCGCCGGGCGGGGTGCCGCTCTCCGGCCCGGCCGCGGCAACGGCGTGGGATCCGGCGCTCGCGGAGTCGATGAGCGCGCGCGGCCACGCGGTCATGGAAGAGCGGTTGCTCGACCTGTTGCTGGCCGACCTCGGCGCTGCCTCGCGCCAGGCCCATGGTCCGCACGGCCCGGCGGTGTCAGTTCGGGCGGCCGATGCCGGCGGCGGCCAGGAACTCGGCTCGGGAACGGGCGTCGTCGCGCAGGGCGCCCAGCATGGTTGAGGTGGTGGTTCGGGCGCCTACGGCCTGCACGCCGCGCAGGGTCATGCACAGGTGCTCGGCGTCGATCACCACGCCGACGCCGTTGGGCTGCAGTTCGCGGGTCAGCCAGTCGGCGATCTGCTTGGTGAGCCGCTCCTGCACCTGGGTGCCGTGCGCGAACATCTCGACCACCCGGGCCAGCTTGGACAGGCCCAGGATCCGGGCGTTGGGCAGGTATCCGACGTGTGCCACGCCGACGAAGGGCAGCAGGTGGTGCTCGCACATCGAGCGGATCGGGATGCCGCGGGCGATGACGAGCTCGTCGTAGCCCTCGTCGTTGTCGAAGGTGGTCAGGGTGAACTCGCGCGGAGTCAGCAGTTCCGCGTAGGCCCGAGCCATCCGGGCCGGGGTCTCGTGCAGGCCCTCGTTGCTCAGGTCCACGCCGAGCGCGGCGAGGAAGCCGGCGGCCGCGTCGGTCGCCGCGTCGAGGTCCCGGGTCGGCCGGGTGTGCGTCACGTGCTTTGCGGTGATGGTCATGCGTCTCTCCGTGTCGTCAGTTGTCGGTCAGCGGCCGGACCACACCGGCGTGCGCTTCTCGGCGAAGGCCCGGGGCCCTTCCCGGGCATCCGCGCTGTGCCGGCGGCGTTCCTCGGCTGGGTAGGTGGTCTCGAACGCCTCGGGCAGGGGCAGGTCGACCGAGCGCAGGGCCGCTTCTTTGATCGCCCGCACCGCCAGCGGCGCGGCCGCGGCCAGGTCGCGCACCCAGGCGTCCACCGCGGCGTCCAGGTCTCCGGCCGGCACCACCTCGTTGACCAGCCCGTACGCCAGGGCGGTCGCCGCGTCGAATCGGCGGCCGGTCAGCAGGTAGCCCATGGCCACCTTCTGCGGGAGCTGGCGGATCAGCCGGAACACGCCGCCCGCCCCGGGGACCAGGCCCAGCCGCACCTCCGGCAGGGCGAACACCGACCGGTGCGAGGCGACCGCGACGTCGCAGGCCAGGACCAGCTCGCAGCCGCCGCCGAGGGCGTATCCGTCGACCCGGGCCAGCACCGGCTTGGTGAGGCCGAATCGCTCGGTGAGCCGGGGCCAGCCGGGCCGGCCGCGGCTGCCGAAGGTTCCGTCCGGCGCTCCCCCGGCGTCCAGCCGGGCCCGTTCCTTGAGGTCCTGGCCGGTCGAGAAGGCGCGGTCGCCGGCGCCGGTCAGCACGGCGACCCGGATGTCGTCGTCGGCTTCGACGTCGTCCCAGATCTCGGCGAGTTCCTCATGCATCCGCAGGTCCATGGCGTTGAGCACGGCCGGGCGGTCCAGGGTCACCCGGGCGACGTGGTCCTTCTTGGCGTAGCGGACCCGGCTCATCGCGCCGCCCCGGCGAACCGGCCGACCTTGCCGGCCACGTCCGCGGCGTGGATGCGCACCGCCTGCTCCACGGCGAACTCGGCCAGGTAGGCGCGCAGGTCGTCGGCCGACTCCTCGGCCCGGTTCAGCATGCGCCGGTTCGCGGCGGCCGCTTCGGTGCCCAGCCGCGCGGCGGCGCGCTCGGCCGCCTCGTCCAGCTCTCCGGGCGCCATCACCTCGTCGACGATCAGGCGTGCGTCGGGCTCGTCCGCCCGGATCCGACGGCCGCCGAGGATGATCTGCCGGGACAACCGGGAACCGGCGATCCGCGGCAGGCGGAAGTTCGCAGCGCCGGGGACGATCCCCTCGTTCGCGGCCGGCAGGCTCAGGTAGGCGTCCGAGCCGGCCAGCACGTGGTCGAGCACGAGCAGCAGCTGCATGCCGCCGCCGATCGCGAAGGTGTCCACGACGCCCACCCAGGGCTTGTCCACCAGCGGCGACCGCCACTGATCGGGGGCCTCGTGCCGGATGCCCCGGACGAGCTTGTGCAGGTAGCCGAGCTCCCGCCGGAGCAGGAACCCCACCAGCGAGATCTCCCCCGCGCGGATGGCCTTGAGGTTGATGCCGGCGCTGAACACCCGCCGGCCGAGGTACCGGTGGTGGCTCATCTCGCCGCCCCGGATCAGGCCTACCCGCACCTCCGGGTCGAGCAGGGCCAGGTCGACGGCGGTCTCCATGTCGTCGACCTGGGTCTCGTCCTCGGCGTTCAGGCAGTCCTGCCGGCACAGGGTCAGCCGGGCCACGCCGTCGCGCCGTTCCAGGCGTACCGCCTCGGTCTGCAGCACCCCGGTCTGCCGGAAGGCCGGCAGCAGCCGCAAGGCCCGCTCGGTGGGCCGGAGCATGGCCTGCATCAGGTGCCGCCCGGCCGGTCCGCACCGCAGCACCGCGCGCAGGAAGATGCCCTGGTCGATCTCCCGGCCCTCCTTGCCGGCCTGTGGCCGGGACCGCTCCGCCGCCAGCTGGCCCGGGTCCGGGACGAGGCCGGGGAAGGCGTCGGCCGCGGCGCCGACGAGCGCGTCCAGACGCAGGTGCCGGGTGCGGTCCGCGGTGAGCTCGTCGTAGACCGCCCCGGCGTGGGCGTCGAGGAACGCGACCCGGACACGGCGTACGGCGTCGTGCGCGCCCGCCGCGCTCAGCCGCTGCCCGGCGGTGCGTTCGCCGGGTGGCGGCAGGCCGGCCAGCAGCCGCTCGGCGGTGGCGGCCGCGGCCGTCACCGCCGTTGCCGCCTCGTGCCGGGGCCGGTCCGGGCCGGTGCTCACCGCGCGGCCCGGCGCAGGGCGCGGTCGCACGCCGCGAGGTGCGAGCCGAGCGCCTCCTCGAAGCTGGTGCGGTCCGCGTCGAGCAGCAGCTGCCGGCGGATCGCCAGCTCCGGGCCGCTGACCGCCGCGGTGCGCTCGCGCAGGTCGGCGAGCGCCGTCTCGGGCTCCTCGGTCACGACGTCGAGCAGTCCGAGCGCCCGTGCCTCGGCCGCCCCGATCGGGATGCTGAGCAGCGCGGCGCGGCGCAGCACGCCGGCCCCGCCCTGCCGGGACAGGCGGTACAGCGCCATGCCGGGCCAGATGGCCTCGTCGTCGGTGGCCGGCACGAGCCGGGTGTCCGGCTCCGCGACGCGGACGTCGGTGGCGAGCAGGACGTCGAGCGCCGTGCCGCCGCAGTCGCCGGCCGCCATCGCGATGGTGGCCAGGGGCAGCCGCTCGAGGCGGCGGACCGCGCGTTCCCACTTGGTGACCAGACCGACGGTGAGGCCGGGCGCCCAGCCTGGGGCCGGCGCGCCGGACACGTGCACGACGAGCATGCCGGTGGGCGGACCGTCCTCGGCCCGGTCGCAGGCGCGCAGCACCGCCTCGACGTCCGCGACCGTGACCGGCCGACCGCCGTCGATCCGCAGCATCGAGGTCCCGTCCGCGGTCACCATTGGACCAGCGCCGTCTCGATGGTGGAGCCGGGGCCCATGGTCATCAGCACGCCGTACTCCCCCGGCTTGGCAACCGCCTCGTTGACCAGCCGCTCATAGGAGAACAAGAACGATCCGCTGGAGACGTTGCCGTGGTCGCGCAGCACGCCGACGGTGTGCCGCACGTCGTGCCGGCTCAGACCCAGATTGACCACCACCGCGTCGATCACCTTCTTACCGCCGGAATGGACGAGCCAGTGGCCGATGTCGCTGCGCCGCAGACCGGTGCCGCTCAGCAGGCGGTCGACCACCGACTCGGCGTGCGCTCCCACGACGTACGGAATCTGGGGGTCTAAAAAGAAGCTGAACCGGCCCTGGTCGTTGTCCCAGTCGTAGCGCATGGCGTCGATCGCGTCGCTGATCAGCAGGCTGGCGAACTTGAGGATGCGCGGTCCGGCGGACCCGCCCGGGCCGTCGTTGCGCAGCGCCAGGGCAGCGGAGCCGTCGCCGAACAGGCTGTTGACGACCGCGGTGCGCATCGAGCCGTCGATGGCATAGGCGGCCGAGCACGCCTCCGCGCACAGCACCACGGCCAGCTCGCCGGGATGTGCGGCGGACCAGCCGGCGACGACGTTGAGGGCGTTGAGCCCGGCGTTGCAGCCCATGCCGACCACGTCGGAGCGGCTGCAGCCGGGGTCGATCCCGAGTTCCTTGATCAGCAGGGCGCTGAGCCCGGGGGTGAGGAAACCGGTGGAGGTGACACAGCACAGGTGACGCAGGTCGGACAAAGCCGCGCCGGCCTGCTTGAGGCAGGCCTGCAGGGCCTGGCTGCCCATCTCCACGGCGAGGCGTTTGTGCTTGGCCAGCAATTGGCCCTGCGGCTCGGAGCGGCGCACGCCGGTGTCGTCCGGCGGCGGCAGGCTCAGGTTTCGCCGGTCGATGGCGCTGTTCAGGAAGATGGACCGGATCTTCGGGTCCTCGATGTCCATCAGGCCCAGAAGCTCGGCCTGGGTGACCGAGGGCCCGGTCACGGCGGTGCCCACCCCGATGATGGTGGACATCGTGGCCGGTATGGCCGGCGCCCGCCGATCCACCGGGCGCTCAGCGATGAGCGTCATCGGTACATCCACCCCCACATACGGCGCTTGCTCGCGATGAGCTTCTTGACGGTCTTGGCGTTCATGCCGGTCACCTCTCGGATCTCTCAGCCCGCGGAACGGCCGCGGGGGTGGTCGGAAAATAGGTCGTCTTCTGCGCGCGCCACTGCTCGTCGCTGAGGCCCTCGCGCCAGTAGCCCGAGACCGACAGCAGGTCGCGGTCGATGCCGCGCTCGCGCAGCAGGTGGCGGCGCAGCCGGTGCATGGCGCCGCCCTCACCGTGTACGAAGGCCTGTACCGTCCCGGCGTCGAAGGCGAGATCCTGCACCGCCTGTACGAGGTTGTCGCCACGACTGCGGTGGATCCACCGCAGCTCGACATCCGCCTCGGTGCGCAGCGGTAGCTCGTCCGCGGCGTCGGCGACCTCGATCAGCACCTTGGCTCGCATGCCCGGACTCATCGACTCCAGCGCCCTGGCGATTGCCGGGAGCGCCACCTCGTCACCGGCCAGCAGATGCCAGCCGGCGTCGGCGTCGGGCCGGTACAGGCCCCGTACGTCCTGGATCAGCACCGGATCGCCGGGCTGAAGGGTGGCCAGCCACGACTCGGCCAGACCGCCGCGGCCGTGGTCCACCAGGTCGACCGCGATCTCCCCGGCCACCAGGTCGAGGTACCGCACCGTGTAGGTGCGCCGCCGCGGCCACCGCGCATTACGGTCGGGAAAGATCAGCCGGACGTACGCGTCGGTGAACCGGCTCGGCCGGAACTGGGCGAGCCCGGACCCGCCGGCCACCACCCGGGTGATCCGCGGCGCCACCCGGACCAGCCGCAGCACCGTCAGCGCGACGACCGGGCCGGCCGGGCGCGGGCGCACGGTCACGGCTCCGGCCGGTCCATCCGGGCGGCCAGGTAGCGGGCGAGGTCGGCAACGGTGGGGTGGTCCCACAGCACGTCCGAGTCGATCTCGAAACCGACGTGCTCCTCGACCTCGGTGAGCACGGCGACCGCCCGCAGCGAGTCCAGCCCGTAGGCGGACATCGGCTCGGCCGGATCGATCCGGCCGCCGGGGATCTCCAGCCGGGCGGCCAGTTCCTGACACAGCCACTCCTGCAAATCGGCCTCGATGGCGGCCGTGCGGGACGGGGACATGACGCTCTCCTTCGGATCGTGGACGGTCAGGCCCGGGTCTCGGGTTCGAGCGCGGGGTGGTGGTAGAGCGCTTTGAGAGAGCCCTCGCGGTAGAGGGTGCGCATCGCCGACCGGCGCACCTTGCCGCTGGTGGTGCGCTGCACCGAGCCCGGGCTGAGCAGGACGACCGCGGCCACCTGCACGCCGAACTCGCGGCCGACCGTGTGCCGGATCGCCGCCGCCAGGGCCGGCAGCCGGTCCCGGGCGACCCGGTCCACCTCGTACGTGACGACCACGCCCTCGGCGTCGCCGGCGACCGGATCGGCCAGCCCGGAGAACACCGCGCCGATCCGGCCCAGCTCCGGGTGCCGCTCGCGCAGCTCCTGCTCGACGTCCTGCGGGTAGATGTTGCGCCCGTGCACGATCAGCGTGTCCTTGAGCCGTCCGTGCACGAAAATCTCGCCGTCGTGGCGGAACCCGAGGTCGCCGGTGCGCAGGAAGCCTTCCTCGCCGGCGGCCGTGGCGGCCCCGAAAGCGCCGTCGTCGCGGCGCCAGTAGCCCCGGCCGATGCTCCGGCCGCGCAGCCAGATCTCGCCCAGCCGGCCGTCGGGCCGCTCCTGCGCGGTGGCCGGGTCCACGATCCGCACCTCGCACGCGGTGGTGGGCGGGCCGCAGCTGACGATCTCGCGCACCGGGCCGTCCTGGCCGGGCACGAACCGGCCCTCGGCGAGCAGGCCGAGGTCAACCCGTTCCACGCGGGGCGGCCGGTCCGCGCACCCGCTGATGTAACCGGTTGCCTCCGCCATGCCGTAGATCGGCGCGAACGATTCGGCGCGGAACCCGGCGGGTCCGAACTTCTTCGCGAACGCGGTCAGGATCGTGGGGTTGACCGGCTCGGACGCGTTGCCGGCCAGGTTCCAGCGGGTCAGGTTCAGCGTCGCGACCTCGGCGTCGCTGACCTTGCTGACGCAGAGCTCGTAGGCGAAGTTCGGGGCGAAGGTGACGTTGATGTCGTGCACGTCGATGACCCGGAGCCAGCGCAACGGGCGCCGGACGAACGTCATCGGCTCCATCAGCAGGCAGTAGGTGCCGCGCAGGATGGTGGCCAGCAGCAGGCCCTGCATGGCGAGGTCGTGGTACATCGGGATCCAGCCGCACAGGCGCTGATCCGGGCCCCATCCACCGACCTCGGTCGTCGCCGAGTGCAGGTTGTGCAGGATGTTGTCGTGGGTGATCACCACGCCCTTGGGGTCACCGGTCGACCCGGAGGTGTACTGCAGCAGCGCGACCGACGAGCGGTCCAGCGGCACCGGGCGCCAGGCGGCCGGGTCGGCGAGCTCCGGGTCGTCGCCGGCCAGGACGGGCGCGTCCACGCCGGACGCCGCCGCCCACTCGTGGACGGCCGGCAGCTGTGCGGTCGAGGTGAAAACCGCGGCGACCTCGGCGTTCGCCGTGATGGTGGCGACCCGCTGGCGGTGGTGCCGATGCTGCCCGGGAAGCGGGGCGGGCACGGCGATCATGCCGGCGTAGAGGCAACCCACGAAGGCGGCGACGAACTCCAGCTGGTTGGGATAGAGCAGCAGCACCCGCGAGCCGGCCGGCAGGTGCTCCTGCATCCACGCCGCGTTGTGCCGCGCGTGCCGGTCCAGATCCGCGTAGGTCCAGCGGACGACGCCCTGCTCGATGTCGTCGGGATCGGCGAGAAAGCCGAGCGCGTCGTTGTCCGGCCGGTCGGCGACCTGCTGCCGCAGCAGCGTGACGAGGTCCGGTGCATCGCCCAGGTGATAGCTCACGGGCGTCCCTCCGAATGTCGAAGACAATTCCTGGAAACCAATAAGGAATGATTTCTCCGGCGCCGTTCTGCGTCGGCGCCTCGCGATATCGAGGGCAACCATAACCGAGGCGACCGTTGTGCACGACGGCTGTTCGACTGGCGCGGCACCGCAGTTGAACAGGCCCTGATACGCCTCGCGCGCGGGCCGTTTTACAGCATGGCGGAAGTGATGAAACATCGTCGGAGCCGCACGGTGGACGCGAATGAGTGAGGAAAACGCGGATGACTCAGCAAACCCACGGACCGGGACCGCTCCCGGCATTCTTCGACGAGCGGCCCGGCGATGTCGTCCCGATCGTGACGCCGGTCGGCGACAAGATGTGGCTCGTGCGCGGCTACGCGCTGGGCCGGCTGGTGCTGGCGGACGCCCGGTTCAGCCGGGCCGAGGCGGTGCGGCCGGGCGCTCCCCGGCTCAACGACGCCCAGCCGGTGCCCGACTCCATGATGAGCATGGACGGCTCGGAGCACGCCCGGTTGCGGCGCATCGTCGCCGGCACGTTCACCACCGGCCGGGTCGCCGCCATGGCGCCGTTCATCGAACGGGTGGCCGACCGGCGCCTGGATGCGGTGGCCGCGGCCGGACCGGGCGCGGACCTGATGGAGACGCTCGCCGTGCCGCTGCCGCTCGAGGTGATCTGCTCGCTGCTGGGCGTCCCCCCGACTGACGGCGATCTCTTCCGTACCTGGGTGGAGGTGTTGTTCGACATCTCGGCGAGCTCGCCTCGGCAGAAGGCGCGGCACCGGCTCGAACTGACCAGATACATGGCGAAGCTGATCGAGCGCAAGCGCTCGGAGCCGGGCGAAGACCTGATCACCGCCCTGATCGAGCGGCACGGCCGGGCCGAGCTGTCGATGCCCGAGCTGGTCACCATGGGCCTGAGCCTGCTGATGGCCGGTTACGAGACCACCGTCGGGCAGATCGGCCTGTCCGTTCTGCTGCTGCTCGGTGAGCCGGCGCTGCGCGACGACCTGCGGGCCGGCCCGGCAGCGGCGGTGGAGGAGCTGCTGCGGCGTACGCCGTCCACCCCGTTGAGTTTTCCCCGGGTGGCGCGGGAGGCGGTGGTGCTCGGCGACGTCACGGTGCAGCCCGGCGAGGGCGTGCTGGTCTCCTTGCTGGACGCCAACCAGGACCCGGCCGTGACGCAGGGCCGGCCCGGCGCCCACCTCACCTTCGGCCACGGACCGCACCGCTGCCCGGGCGCGCCGCTGGCCCGGCTGCAGGTGCAGATCGCGGTGGAGCGCCTGCTGAGCCGCTTCCCGCAGCTGCGGCTCGCCGCCGGTGAGCAACCGGTGATCTGGAAGGAGGGTCTCGCCACCCGGGGTCTTTCCCGACTCGCGGTGGAATGGCAGAACCGTCCAACCGCGCAATAGCGTCAGTTGCACAGCACCATTCCGGGATGCCGTTTCGGCGTTTGACAGGCGTCCGGACTTTCCTGCAATAGTGGGGGCCGACTAATTATGGCCCACCGGGAGGATTTGATTATGGGCATCAGTGATGAGCCGGTTTTTCTTCGTTCCAATGCGATCATCGAGCCACTGGTAGACAAATTCTATGCGTGGATGCACATCGTCGCGCCCGTGCAGGCGTCGCTGAACCTGGCGAGCCTTCAGGTGCCGATGCTCGAGTCGTACCTGCAGAACCCGCAGGTGCACATGGCCGCCGTCGCCAACCCGGCCCTGCGGGGCGGGTATTTCGTCAACGTCGACGAGACGCGCAGCATGGAGGTCGCGAACCTCCTCGACGGCATCAAGCGGGACCGGGCGGACATGCTCGGGCTCGCCGCCGCGATCGCCGAGGCCGAGGAGCTGATCCGGCAGAGCGCCACGGGCTTCGACCTGACACCGCTCTACCCCAAGCTGCCGGAAGCCCTCAACGGCCTGGTGGAGCTGGCCTACGACACCAGCAACCAGCCGTCCATGCACTTCATCGAGCCACTGCTCTACACCAGCCGCTTCTACGACAAGAGCCGGCAGTCGGTGCAACTGTCGCTGGACGACGGCGTCGAGCGACCCTTCATCCTCAGCACCCCGCGATTGTCCGGCCCGCACGCCCTGGACCTGGCGATCCCGTTCGACCACCCGGGCCTCGACGAGCTGTTCCAGGCGCGGATCAAGCCCACCACGGTGGGCCGGCTGCGCGAGGCGCTCGGGCTCGACGACGCGCAGACCGCCCAGTTGGGGCAGCTGCTCACCGACCGGCCCAGCGCCGCGCCGGACCGGAACGTCACCTCCGGCGGCCGGATCCGCTACTACGGCCACGCGTGCCTGGTGCTGCAGACGCCCGAGGCCACCGTGGTGACCGACCCGTTCATCAGCACCGACAACCGTCACGGCGACCGGTACACGATGGACGACCTGCCGGACTACATCGACCTGGTGCTGATCACCCACGGCCACCAGGACCACATCGTGCTCGAGACGCTGGTGCAGCTGCGCTCGCGGATCGGCGCGGTCGTGGTGCCGAGGTCGTCGCGGGGCAACCTGTGCGACCCGTCGATCGGCCTCTACCTCAAGGCGCTCGGCTTCACGGTGGTCGAGGTGGACGACTTCGACGAGGTGCCGATCCCGGGCGGCAAGGTCATCGCCACGCCGTTCCTCGGTGAGCACTCCGACCTCGACATCCGGGCCAAGTCGACGTACGTCGTGCGGATGGCCGGCGCCTCGGTCTTCATCGGCGCGGACTCGTCCGGCATCGACCCGGTGCTGTACCGCTACATCCGCTCGCATCTCGGCAACGTCGACATGGCGTTCCTCGGCATGGAGTGCGACGGGGCCCCGCTCACCTGGCTCTACCAGGGGCTGCTGACCCGCCCGGTGACCAAGAAGATGAGCGACTCGCGCAAGCTCTCCGGATCCAACGCGGCTCAGGCCGGCGCGATCATGGAGGAGCTCGGCGCGGACGAGGCGTACATCTACGCCATGGGCGAGGAGAGCTGGCAGGGCCACGTCATGGCCACCACCTACAACGAGGACACGTACCAGATCCAGCAGATCAACGAGTTCCTCGCCTGGTGCCAGGCCCGCGGCATCCACAGCGAGCACCTCTTCAACAAGCGCGAGTGGACCTGGTAGGTCCCAGCAGGCAAAGAAACCGGCCGGTGGCGTTCATCGCCACCGGCCGGTTCTTTCGTACGGGGTCAGGCCGAGTCGACGCTGCGCTGCTCGAGGTCGTTGGCGAGCTGCATCCACTCCTCGGCGCAGGCCCGGGCGACGTTCGCGATGATGTACGCGCAGTGCGGCGGCACGTTGCCGGCCACGTACATCCGCTCGTCGGACCGGACCGCCCGGGAGGATATCCAGCGGAGCACGGTGCGGCCCGTGTCGGTGAACCGCAGCGACGGGTCACTGCGCAGGCCCTGCAGCAGCGCCTCGACCTCCGGCCCGTCCGGCAGCCCGTCGGCGCCGGAATCCCGCGTCCGCGCGTCGCCCCCGCGGCGACGCACCTCGGGCACCGGGTCCTCGCCGGCCTCGACCCGGCGGCGAACGTCCCGCACGGTCGACGGTGAGACGCCGACGGCGCGGGCGATCTCCCGCAGCGACGCGTCCGGCCGCTCCCGGATCAAGGCCGAGGCCTTCAACCGCCCCGCGGCGATGTCCACCGGGCGCACCCGGCCGTCTCGCCCGGTGCGGGCCTGCACCTCCTCGGTCTGCGCGTCCGCACCGAGCCGCTGGCGGATGTTGCCGACGGTGCGGGCACCGATGCCGGCCGCCGAGGCGATCGCGCGGTCGGACCAGGTGGGATGCGAGGCGATGATGCGCTCCGCGGCCCGCGACCGGTCGGCGAGCGACAGCGGCAGCCCGTGAGCGATGTTGGTCTGCACCGCCAGGACGAAGGCTTCCTGCTCGGTGCCGTCGAACAGCTGGACCTCGATGGTCTCGTCGCCGCGCAGACGGGCGGCGGCGAGCCGGTGCGTCCCGTCGATGACCCGCATCGTCGGCCGGTGCACGATGATCGGCGGCAGGCCTTCTTCGATCTTGGCCAGCATCTTGGTGTGCTCGACGTTCTCCCCGGCGGCTCGTGGCGAGTCCGCCAGCCGGAGCGATGCGACGGGCACTCGCCGGACTTCCATCCGGTCAGCACCCCATTTCTGAGGTAACGCGGACTCTACGGTCCACGTCGAGATTTGTGACGCCAACGTAGCCGTGGAGGCATAGCGCTGCTGTTCCAAGTTAGCTCCCCGAAGCCCTTGGTCCGCGGTCTACGCATATTTACATGCGTAGGGCAGGCATTGAACGGAGCGGCATCAGCCGCCCGACCACAACGCATGGTAGCGGCTGGAAACAAATATCCACAGTGGATGCTTCACGTTTCGGAGAGCGGTTACGCATTACTGCTGAGTAGAACATTTTTCACATGTTATTCACAGGAAGACGACCGACGGTCCTCGCTATTTATGTCCGGTTCCACGCCTCCGGGAATGGGCGATCGATGCGGCTATTTCCGATTTAACCAGCCGAGCGGGGGCGGGCCAATGACCGATATGCCGACCATGTGATGCCAAATCACAGTATCCGGCGGAGGTCTCACCGTCGACCTGTGACCACGTGCAGGACCCTAGTTCACCTGAAGAGAATCGGCCGAACGACCTAAACCGATGCCCTTTTTTCGGGTCGGCTGTCCACCATGCGGGAAAAGCCGTGCCGCCGTGCCGGCGCACCGGGACGGCGGCACGGGCCGCTGATGGCGAAATACGGTGTTAATGAAATGCTTCTACTTACTGACGCCTATCCGATAGCCGAGTGCTCCGAACACGGCTCTCGGCCTCGACATCGATGAAATCAGCGAGCCGGGCCACTCCCTCGGCAATCTCCGCCTCGGTCAGATAGCTCGTCGACAATCGGATGGCGCGTTCCCCGCCGGGGCCGGGATAGAAATACGACATCGGCGTCCACAGCACACCGAACTGCTCGGCGGACCGGATCAGGGCGGCGTTGTCCGCGACGAACGGCACCCGCACGCTGAGGAAGAAGCCGCCGCTGGGCCGGTTCCAGGTCACGCCGAGCTCGTCGCGGCGGGCCGCCGGCAGCCGCCGGTCCAGGTGGTCCAGCACCAGGCACATCGATGCGCCGTAGTGGGCCGCGGGGCCGGCGTTGAGTGCGGTGACCCCGCCACCGGCGGACAGCAGCGCACCGGCGACCACGGCCTGACTCAGCGACGACGTATTGACCGTCACCATGCTCTTTATCTTGGTGAGCTCGTCGGCGAGAAGCCCGACGCGGCCGGTGGCGTCGGCCACCTCCTGGTCCGCGACCGCGAACCCGACCCGGGCGCCCGGGAAGACGGTCTTCGCGAACGACCCCAGATGCACGACCACCCGCCCGGTGTCCAGCGCCTTGAGCGTGGGCAGCTGCGCACCCGGGCTCACCAGCCGGTACGGACTGTCCTCGAGCACGGTCAGGCCGGTGCGGGCGGCGACCGCCAGCAGCTCCCGCCGGGCGGCCAGGGTCATGGTGGTGCCGGCCGGGTTGGAGTGGTCGGGAATGACGTAGAGGGCCCGCGGCCGCCGCCCGCGCGCGAGCTGGATCCGGACGGCTTCCTCGACGTCGGCGGGCGCGAGACCGTCCGCCCGCTCGATGACCGGCACCACTTCCACGTCGAGAAGCCGCGCCGCGCCGCAGACACCGACGTAACAGGGACTCGACACCAGCAGCACGTCGTCCGGGCCGGACGTCAGCGCCCGGACCACGAGCAGCATCGCCTCCTGGGCGCCGACCGTGACCACGATGGACTCGGCCGGCACTTCGATGCCCTCGTCGATCCGGAGGGCCTCAGCGATCAGTTCGCGGATCTGCCCGGCGGTCGGGCCGTACTGATAGATGGCGCTGCGGATCTGTCCCGCGCTCCGGCCCTCGTCCTCGAGGTGCTTGAGATAGCGCCTCAGATGGTCGAAGACCTGCTCGGTGGAGAAGAACTCGTCGTAGGGGCGGCCGGGCGCGAACGAGATGGCCTCCGGGTAGCGGCCGGCGACCTCATTGAGGAAGTTCATCGTGTCCAGCAGCGGCTCGGACAGGCTGCCGTGCAGGTCCGCCCGGTTCAGCACGGCGCGCCGCCGGGTGTCGCGGCGGAAAGATCCCCAGCCATGTCACTCCCCCAAGCCGTTCGACTGCGCACGGACGGCGGTTGGACACCACCCGGCCGGACCGCTCCGGCGCGCGTCAGCGTGGCAGCGGCCCACGGCCGTGGCAATCACACCGGGCCGGGTTGCACATATGCGCAGCCTGTCCATGGCGCGACGTTGACGCCGGGCCGCGCCCTGATGCGATAGTGGCAGCCGATCAGGCGGTCTCTGGTCGCAAGGCCGGATCGCGTTGCCGGACATAGGGATCGCTATGCCATTCCTGCAATCCAACGGAATTCAACTGTCCTATCAGTCCGCCGGACAGGGCGAAAATGTTCTGCTCATCATGGGCTCGTCGGCCGCCGGGCACGTGTGGACCCTGCACCAGACGCCGGCGCTGAACGCCGCGGGTTACCGGACCATCGTCTTCAACAACCGTGGCGTCCCACCGAGCGACGTGCCGCCCGGACGGTACTCACTGGCCGACATGGTGGCCGACACCAAAGGGCTGATCGAGGCGCTCGATCTCGCGCCGTGCCGGATCGTCGGCACCTCGCTCGGCGCGCTCATCGCTCAGGAGCTGGCGATCGGCTGGCCGCACCTGGTCCGGTGCGCGGTGCTGATGGCCACCAGGGCCCGGGCGGACACGTACAGGCGCGCCCAGACCATCGCCGACCAGGTGCTCGCGGAGAGCGGGCTGGTCCTGCCGGCGAAGTGGTCCGCGGTGGACACGGTGCAGCGGATGCTCTCCCCCGCGACCCTGAACGACGACGCGGCGGTGGCCTCCTGGCTCGAGGTCTTCGAGATGGCCGGCGACACCCGGGCCGGTGACGCCCGCGCCGGCGACGGCGGCCAGGCGTGGGTGGACACCGACGGCGATCGCCGAGTGGCGCTGCGCGGCGTCACCGTGCCCTGCCGGGTCATCGCCTTCGCCGACGACACCGTCACACCGCCCCATCTGGCCGCGGAGGTCGCCGACGCCATCGAAGACTGCGACCTCGTCGAATTGCCGCGAGCCGGCCACCTCGGCTATCTGGAACGCCCGGCCGAGGTCAATTCCGCCATCGTCGAATTCCTCGACAAAAACTGAGAACAAGGAGTCCGCACCATGGCCGACTCGCGTAATCCACCGGACAAACGAAAGGTCCGGCCCGGCACCGTCCGGCGGATCGTGCCCTACGCACGCCGGCACCGCTGGCCGCTGCTGATCCTGGTGCTGCTGACGTCGCTGCACGCCGGCCTCGCCGCGATGACCCCGATCATCCTGAAGTTCATCATCGACGACGGCATCGTGGTCAACGAACGGCACGTCGTCGTGCAGCTATCCCTGCTGATCGCCCTGCTCGCCGTGGTCGACGCGGGGGCGATCTACCTACAGACGTGGTTCTCCGGCCGGATCGGCCAGGGGCTCCTCTACGACCTGCGCACCACCGTCTTCGCGCACATCCAGCGGCAGCCGATGGCGTTCTTCAGCCGGGCGCAGACCGGCTCGCTGGTCAGCCGGCTGAACACCGACGTCGTCGGCGCGCAGCAGGCGGTGACCACGCTGCTGTCCCAGACCGCCTCGGTGCTGCTGACGCTGGTCCTCGTCCTCAGCACGATGTTCTACCTCTCCTGGCAGCTCAGCCTGGCCGCGCTGGCGATGGTGCCGTTCTTCCTGATGCCCAGCAAGGTGATCGGCCGCAAACTGCAGCGCCTCACCCGCAGCCGGATGCAGGCCGACGCCGAGATGGGCTCGATGATGAACGAGCGCTTCAACGTCTCCGGCGCCATGCTGGCCAAGCTCTACGGGCGGCCGGAGCGGGAGGCGGACAACTTCGCCGGCAAGGCCGGCTCGGTCCGCGACATCACCACCAACGTCATGGTGTACGGCCAGTTGTTCTTCATCATCACCACGGTCCTGACCGCCTTCACCAGCGCCGTGGTGTACGGCCTCGGCGGCAGCCTGGTCATCGACGGCGCCCTGCCGATCGGCACCCTGGTGGCGATGGCCGCGCTGCTGATGCGTGTCTACGGGCCGATCAACCAATTGTCCAACATGCAGATCAACGTGATGACCGCCCTGGTCAGCTTCGACCGCCTCTTCGAGGTGCTCGACCTGCGGCCGCTGATCGCCGAGCGCGCCGACGCCCGGACGCTGCCCGCCGGCGCCCCGGACATCGAGTTCGAGGGGGTCTCGTTCCGTTACCCGAACGCGGAGGACGTGTCGCTCGCCTCGCTGGAGTCGATCTCGCGGCAGGCGCCCGAGCGGCGCAACGACACACTGGTGCTGCGGGACGTGAGCTTCCGGGCGCCGGCCGGCCGGCTGACCGCGCTGGTGGGGCTCTCCGGCGCCGGCAAGACCACGATCACCCACCTGGTCCCGCGCCTCTACGACGCCGGGTCGGGCACCGTCCGGATCGGTGGCGAGGACGTCCGCGACCTGACCCTCGCCGCGGTCAACGAGACCGTCGGCGTGGTCACCCAGGACGCCCACATGTTCCACGACACGATCAGAGCCAATCTGCTGTACGCCCGTCCCGGCGCCGACGAGCGGGAACTCGTCCAGGCGTGCACGGCGGCGCGGATCCAGGAGGTCATCGAGGCCCTGCCCGACGGGCTGGACACCGTGGTCGGCGACGGCGGGCACCGGCTGTCCGGCGGCGAGAAGCAGCGCATCGCGCTCGCCCGCCTGCTGCTCAAATCGCCGCCCGTGGTGGTGCTCGACGAGGCCACGGCCCACCTCGACTCGGAGTCGGAGGCGGCCATCCAGCGGGCGCTGCGCACCGCGCTCGCCGGTCGCACGTCGCTGGTCATCGCGCACCGGTTGTCGACGATCCGCGAGGCGCACCAGATCCTGGTCCTCGACAGCGGCCAGATCGTCGAGCGCGGCACCCATGACGAGCTGCTGGCCGCGGGCGGGCTCTACGCCGAGCTGTACCGGATCCAGTTCGCCTCGCAGGCGGACGACGACAACGAACCCGCCCTGGTCACCGACGCGTCCTGAGCTCACCCGGACACGACGAACCGCTGCTCCCCGGCCGGGGAGCAGCGGTTCGTTTCTTTAACTGACGGCCCCGCGGGGGCGCAGCGCCGGACGGGCCGGGGCCTGGGCGTCGACCCGGCCGGCCAGATCGGCGACCGTGGGTGTGTCGAAGAGCTGGCGGATGTCGAGCTCGGCGCCGAGCGTGGCCCGGATCCGAGAGATCAGCCGGACCGCGAGCAGTGAATGCCCGCCGAGGTCGAAGAAGTTGTCGTCCACCCCGACCGTCTCCAGGCCCAGCACGTGCGCGAACGCCGCGCACAGCAACTCCTCCTGCACCGAGGACGGGCCACGACCCGCAGCGACGCCCGCCGCCAGATCGGGTGCGGGCAACGCGGCTCGGTCGAGTTTGCCGTTACCGGTCAGCGGCAACTCGGCCAGAGTCACGAACGCCGACGGCACCATGTACTCCGGCAGACGCCGCGCCACGAACTCGCGCAGATCCACGTCCTCGTCGGCGACGACGTAGGCCACCAGCCGTTCATCGCGCACGATCACCGCGGCCTGCTCCACCTCCGGATGGGCCAGCAGCACCGCCTCGACCTCACCCGGCTCCACCCGGAACCCACGAATCTTCACCTGCTGATCCGCGCGACCAAGGAACACCAGATTCCCGTCCTCGGCCCAGGCCACCCGGTCACCGGTGCGATACATCCGGCCACCGTGCGGGCAGGCAACGAACCGCTCCGCAGTCAGCCCCGGACGACCCACATACCCGCGGGCCACACCCGCACCCGCGACGTACAACTCGCCCGGCACCCCCACCGGAACCGGCTGCAACCCGTCGTCAAGGACATACAGCCGCGTGTTCGCCAACGGCGCGCCGATCGGCACACTGTCCCCCGTCAGCTCCACCGTGGTCACACCGACCGTGGTCTCGGTCGGCCCGTAGTGGTTGAACACCCGCCGGCCCTCAACCAGCAGACTGCGCACCCACTCCGCCGGGGCCTTCTCGCCACCGAGCACCAACGAACGCACCGGCAAGGACACACCGAGAGCCATCAGGTGCGACGGCACCGCCTTCACATGGTCGATCCGGTGCTCGGTCAGATAGTTGATCAGTCCGGCCGGGTCCATCACGGTGTCCTGATCCAGCACGTGCAACTCGCCGCCGGTGGTCAGGCTGGTGAACACGACCGTGTTGCCCAGGTCGGTAACCTGCGGCTGCAGGACCGCATAGCGCCCACCGTTCCAGTCCAGGCGTTGCGACACCGAGCTCACGTAATTGGCCAGCGAGCCGTGCGTGACCGCCACACCCTTCGGCGTCCCGGTCGAACCCGACGTATAGATCACATACGCCAGACCCGCCGGATCGATGCTCACGTCCGGCGAGGTTTCGGGGCAGGCCAGGATCTGCGGGTCGTCGATCACCACCGTGCGGACCCGGCCCACCGGGAGGTCGTCGATGATCTCGTCGGTGCCCAGCACCAGCGTGACCCGGCTGTCGGACAACAAGAACGCAATCCGATCCGCCGGCAGCGACACATCGATCGGCAGGTACGCCGCACCGGCCTTCCACACACCCAGAATCGCCGTGATCATCTGCGCGCCCCGCGGCAACGCCAACCCCACCACCGACTCCGCGCCCACGCCTTGGCGACGCAACCACCAAGCGATCCGGTTCGCCTCAGCAGCCAGCGAGCCGTAAGTCAGCTCCACACCATCGGATACCACCGCCACCGCATCCGCCGGCTGCCGCTCGAACGACGCCAGTACGGACAACGACGGCAACGGCGCCGCCGTGTCGTTCCAGCCGTGCAGCACCCGGTCGCGCTCGTCGTCCGCCAGCAGGTCCGCCGCGCCCAGCCGATGGTCGGGCGACGCGGACAGCACGTCCAGCGCGCGGGCGAACCACCCGGCGAACCGTTCCGCCGCCGGCGCGTCGAACAGGTCATCCGCCACCGTCAGCGCCCCGCGCAGCCCGGCCGGCCGGCCGTCGGCGTCGAAGACCTCGCCCACCAGCACGTCGACGTCGAACTTCGCGGACGGCTTGCCCGCGAACAGCACCCGGGACCGTACGTCCGGCAGGTCCAGCATCGCCTCGGCGCTGCCGTCGGCGGTGGAGGTCACCGGGTTGAGCATGGTGAGCACGATCTGGAACAGCGGATGGCGGGCCCGCGACCGGGGCGGCGCCAGCTCCTCCACCAGACGTTCGAACGGCACGTCCTGGTGGGCCAGCGCATCCAGCCCGGCCTCACGCACCCGGCCCAGCAGCTCCTGGAAATCCGGGTCGCCGGTCAGGTCGGTGCGGATCACCAGCGTGTTGACGAAACAGCCGACCAGGTCGTCCAGCGCCTCGTCGGTACGCCCGGCGATGGCCGACCCGATCACGATGTCGTCGCCCGCCCCGAGCCGGGACAGCAGCATCGCCAGGGCCGCCTGCAGCACCATGAACGGGGTCACGCCGACGTCCTGCGCGAGCCGCGCCAGCCTCCGGTGCACGGTGGCCGGGACCCGCAGCGGGACGCTGTGCCCGCGGTGGCTGGCGACCGCCGGGCGGGGCCGGTCGAACGGCAGGGCCAGCTCGTGCGGCGCGCCGGCCAGCTTCCGCCGCCAGTGCCCGACCTGGGTGGCGAGCAGGCTGGCCGGGTCGTCCGGGTCGCCGAGCAGCTCCCGCTGCCACAGGGCGTAGTCCGCGTACTGCACCGGCAACGGCGGCCAGCAGGGCGCCTCGCCCTGGATCCGGGCACGGTACGCGGTGGACAGGTCCCGGCTCAGCGGGCCCATCGACCAGCCGTCCCCGGCGATGTGGTGCACGACCAGCACCAGGACGTGGTCGTCCGGGCCGAGCTGCCACAGCCACGCCTTGAGCGGCAGTTCCACCGAGAGGTCGATGGCGTGCCGGCTGGCCCGGACGATCGCCTGCTCCACCTCGTCGGCGGCCGCCTCGGAAACGGCCGGGGCCGCGCCCATCGGGCCCTGGGTGAGGTCGTCGAGGTCGAGGAAGGTGAGCCGGACCGGCTCCGGGCGGTCGACCGGCACGACGGTGAGCTCCCACGGCAGGTCGTCCGGGTCGAGGATCCGCTGGTACGGCTCGCCGTCCACGGTCGGGAAGACGGTGCGCAGCGACTCGTGCCGGCCGATCACGTCGCGCAGCGCGGCGTTCAGCGCGGGCGCCTCGAGCCGGCCGCTCAGCCGGACCACGATCGGCGCGTTGTAGGTGGGGCTCGGACCTTCCAGCTGGCCGATGAACCAGAGCCGGCGTTGCGCGAAGGACAGCGGGATCAGATCGGGGCGGGCGCCGGCACGCAGCGGGGTGCGGATGCGCCCCGCGCCCGGGCCGGTGAGCCAGCCGGCCAGGGCGGCCACGGTCGGATGATCGAAGATCTGCCGGATGTCGAGCTCGGCGCCGAGCGTGGCCCGGATCCGAGAGATCAGCCGAACCGCGAGCAGCGAGTGCCCGCCGAGGTCGAAGAAGTTGTCCTCCACCCCGACCGTCTCCAAGCCCAGCACATGCGCGAACGCCGCGCACAACAACTCCTCCTGCACCGACGACGGGCCACGGCTCGCCGCCACCCCCGCCGCCAGTTCAGGTGCGGGCAACGCGGCTCGGTCGAGTTTGCCGTTACCGGTCAGCGGCAGCTCAGCCAGCTCCACGAACGCCGACGGCACCAGGTAATCGGGCAGACGCCGCGCAGCGAAACCCCGCAGATCAACATCCACACCGCCGATTACGTACGCCACCAGCCGCTCGTCACGAACCACGACGGCCGCCTGTTCCACCTCGGGATGGGTCAGCAGCACCGCCTCGACCTCACCCGGCTCCACCCGGAACCCTCGGATCTTCACCTGCTGATCCGCCCGGCCGAGGAACATCAGGTTGCCGTCCTCGGTCCACTTCACGCGGTCACCCGTGCGGTACATCCGGCCGCCATGGGGACAGGCGACGAACCGCTCCGCGGTCAGCGCCGGACGGCCCACATAACCGCGAGCCACACCCTCACCCGCGACGTAAAGCTCCCCTGCCACCCCGACCGGGACCGGCCGCAGCGCATCATCCAGGGCGAACACCCGGGTGTTGGCCAGCGGCGCACCGATCGGCACGCTGTCCCCGGTCAGCTCCACCGTGGTCACACCGACCGTGGTCTCGGTCGGCCCGTAGTGGTTGAACACCCGCCGGCCCTCGGCCAGCAAGCCGCGCACCCACTCGGCCGGGGCCTTCTCGCCGCCCAGCACGAGTGACCGGACCGGCAGCGGGACACCCAGCGCCATCAGGTGCGACGGGACCGCTTTGACGTGCTCGATCCGGTGCTCGGTCAGATAATCGACCAGGCCGGCCGGGTCCATCACCGTGTCCTGATCCAGCACGTGCAACTCGCCGCCGGTGGTCAGGCTGGTGAACACGACCGTGTTGCCCAGGTCGGTGACCTGGGGCTGCAGGACCGCATACCGGCCGCCGTGCCAGCCGAGCCGTTGCGACACCGAGGCCACGTAGTTGGCCAGCGAGCCGTGCGTGACCGCCACACCCTTCGGCGTCCCGGTCGACCCGGACGTGTAGATCACGTAAGCCAGGTTTGCCGGGTCGGCGTCCACCTCCGGCGAGGTATCGGGGCTGGCCAGGATCTGCGGGTCGTCGATCACCGCCGTGCGGACCCGCCCAACCGGCAGGTCGTCGACCACGTCCTCGGTGCCCAGCACCAACGTGACCCGGCTGTCCGAGAGCAGGAACGCGATCCGGTCGGCCGGCAGCGCCGGATCGATCGGCAGGTAAGCCGCACCGGCCTTCCACACACCCAGGATCGCGGTGATCATCTGCGCGCCCCGCGGCAGCGCCAGCCCCACCACCGACTCGGCGCCGACGCCCTGGCTACGCAACCATTGAGCCATCCGGTTCGCCGCGGCGTCCAGCGAGCGGTAGGTCAGTTGCACACCGCCGGCGACCACTGCCACCGCATCCGCCGGCTGCCGCTCGAACGACGCCAGTACGGACAATGATGGCAACGGCGCCGCCGTGTTGTTCCAGGCGTGCACCACCCGATCGAGCTCGGCCTCGCCGGCCAGTGGCAGGTCGCGCAGGCGGCGGTCCGGCTCGGCGGCCATCGTCTCGAGCACCCGGGTGAACCAGCCCGCGACCCGGTCCGCGGGCGGCGCGTCCGGCAGGTCGCGGTTCACGCCGACGTCGACCTGGAGGCCGGAGCCGTCGCCGCGGTGATAGACGTTGATCACCTGGTCCTCGACCGGGCCGATCGACACCGTACGCGTAATGGTGACGCAGTCGCCGAATTGCGGGGCGTCGAACGACATGGCATTGATCTTCAGCCGGAACAGTGGCGCGCCGTCACCCCATTTCAGGTCGCGCATGACATCTTCGTACCGGTACCGCTGGTGCCGCAGTCCGGATCGGATCGTCCGCACGGTCTGCCGCACGAAATCGGAGGTCGTCGCGCGCGGGTCCATCCGTACGCGCAGCAGCATCATGTTTGCCGTCATTCCGACCACCGGCAATTCCCGCAGGCCGGTGCGGCCGGTGACGGTGACGGCAAGGGCGATATCGTCCGCCCCGGTGAGCCGGAACTCGTACACGGCGGCGGCCGCGATCGCCCATTCGGCGACGCTGGCCCGGGACTGTCCGGCGGCGGCCTGCACGACGGCCGAGCGCTGCGGATCGAGCACGGCGGTGTGCCGGTCCGGCGACGATGCGCGGGCGCGCGGCCGCCCGCGGTCCGGGGTCTGCGGGAAGCCGGCGAGGCTGTCGCGCCAGAAGTCGCGGTCCCGGCCGTAGGCGGGTGACTCGCGGTAGGCGTGGTCGGCGTCGGTCAGCACCGACAGCGGTTCCAGCGTCGGGCCGGCCTGGTGCCGGTTGCCGCGCAGCGCGGTGTAACGGCGGGCCACCGCGGCGCTGAACAGGGAACTGCTGTAGCCGTCCACGGCAAAGTGGTGGACTCGCTGGTACCAGAAGAACCGCTGCGGGCCGAGCAGGAAGACCGCCTGCACCGACATCGGGCCGGCCGTGAGATCCATCGGCCGGCCCGAGTCCTGGCGCATCCACTGCTCCGCGGCGGCCGCCGGATCCGTCTCGCCGCTGACGTCGATCACCAGGACCGGCGCGGCGTTCGGCCCGTCGGCGAACTGCCACGGCACGCCGTCGACCATCCGCACCCGCAAGCGGTAGGCCTCGGCCTGCCCGACGGCCCACCGGAGCGACTCGACCAGCAGATCGACATCCAGGTCGCCGCGAATCTCGTAATACGCGTTGATGTTGTAGGCGAGGCTTTCCGGCGCCAGTTGCTGGGCTTGCCAGACACCGTACTGGCCGGCCGTGAGCGCCCGAAGATTGCCATCAGTTGCGACCATTGTGGTTTCCCCAGTCGTACGCAATCCGGCTGATTTTGATCGGCATTAAGCGATTGCCGCAGATTCGCGCACACGTTATCTCACAACGGTGGCGGCCACCACGACGAGCCGATCGCGCACGTGTGCAACTGATGCGCGGGAACAGTTGAACAGTGCGCGATCACCCACCTTCCCGGTTGCCGGAATATCCCGCATCATCGACCGTAAATAAGACTGGCGGAAATGGGAGAAAAATGGGAACCACCGTGGACAGCGGCGCCGCCTGGACGCCCACCGAGATAACCAGCGCGATGGCCGGCACGGGTGATCTCGCCGGCTGGCTGACCGGCCTGGGCGGCGACCGGCTAACCGAGATGCTGACCGATTCCCGCGCCCTGGTGTTCCGGGATTTCGGCGTCGCCCCCGCGTCGATCGAGCCGGTCCTCGACCAGCTCGTGCCGGGCCGCCTGCCGTACGTGCACGGCAACTCGCCGCGCACCCGGGTGCAGGGCAACCTCTACACCTCGACCGAATACCCACCGCAGTTCACCATCTCGATGCACAACGAGCTGAACTACGCGCGCCACTGGCCGGCCCGGCTGGCGTTCTACTGTGAGACGGCCGCCGAGCGCGGTGGCGCGACCCCGCTGCTCGACGGCGAGTTGTGGCTCGCCTCGCTCGACGACGAGGTGCGCGACGCTTTTGCCGGGGGCGTCCGATACGTACAAAATCTGCATGAGGGAATGGGTTTTGGGAAGAGCTGGCAGGAGACGTTCGAGACCGACGACCGGGCCGAGGTGGAGCGATACCTCGCCGGCGCGGGCGCGGAATGGGAGTGGGGTTCCGACGGCATCCGGGTGAGCCAGCACCGCCCGGCCACCATGAAACACCCGGTGACCGGCGCCGAGGTCTGGTTCAACCAGGCCGACCAGTGGCACCCGGCCGGGCTGGGCGACCAGACCGCCACCGAGCTGTACGACATCCTCGAGCCGGACGAGTTCCCGCAGTACGTGACGTTCGCCGACGGGACGCCGATCCCGGACGAGTTCGTCGCGCAGATCCAGGAACGCGGGCTGACCCACGCCGTCGACGTCGACTGGCGGGCGGGCGACGTCGTGCTTATCGACAACGTCGCGGTGGCGCACGGCCGGCGTCCGTTCGAGGGCAGCCGCCGCGTCCTGGTGGCGATGTCGGACTGAGAGCCGCCCGACCCGAGCGGCAGTGGCCCGAGGCCACTGCCGCTCTTCCGTGTTCGCTACTCCCGGCCCGCGAGCCAGCCGCTGACCGCGGCCCAGGCCTGGTCCAGCATCTCCGGCCGCACCATGTCGGAGTGCTTGCACGGCAGGGTGACGCTGGCGATGTCGCCGCGCACGTACGGCTCCCAGAGGTGCCCGCCGACACCGGTGTTCCCGGTGTCACCGGTTTTCCCGCTGTCACCGGCCACCAGCACGAGTGCGTCCCCGTCGTACACGCCGGGTTGGTGCCTCGCCCGCAGCGCCTGACTGTTGCGGTAGACCTCGGCGAAGCGCAGCAGTTCCTCATCCGAGGCGCCGCCGAGGGTCTGGCCGATCTCCTCGCGCATCCGCGCCGCCACCGCGCGCAGGTCGTCGTCGCTGCCATGCTCCGCGCGGCGGGCCGGCTCCCGGTCCTCGACCAGGCTGTCCGGGTAGGTGTCCATGATGACCAGCGCACCGACCTCCTCCCCCGCGGCCCGCAACTGCACGGCGACCTCGTGCGCCGGGATGCCGCCGAACGACCAGCCGACCAGGTGGTACGGCCCCGTCGGCTGCAGCCGGCGGATCTCCTCGACGTAGACGCGGGCCATCTCGCCGATCGAGCCGAACAGCGGACCGGTTCCGTCCAGGCCGCGGGCCTGCAGCCCGTAGAGCGGGATCTCCGGCGGCACGGAACGCGCCAGCGGCATGTAACACCAGCTCAGCCCGCCGGCGGGGTGGATCGCGAAGAACGGCGGCCGGTCGCCGCCGGTCCGGATCGGCAGCAGCATGCCGAGGGCGTTGTGGACCGACGACAGGCTCAGCTGCTGGATCAGCGCGGCGGGGGTGGACGCGGTGAACAGGTCGCGCACCGTCACCGACACCCCGCGCTCCTCGAGCCGGGCGACCAGCGCCACGGCCAGCAGGGAGTGGCCGCCGAGAGTGAAGAAGTCCTCGTCGACCTGGACGCCCGCGACGCCGAGGACGTCGGCGAAGGCCTCGCAGACGAGCTGCTCCAGGGCGCTGGCGGCGGCCTTGCGCACGGTTGCCCGCGGCGCCTGAGCGGGTGCGGGCAACGCGGATCGATCGAGTTTGCCGTTACCGGTCAGCGGCAGCTCGGCCAGCGCAACGAACGCCGACGGCACCATGTAATCGGGCAGCCGCCGCGCCACGAACTCACGCAGATCCGCGTCCTCGACGCCGACGACATAGGCCACCAGCCGGTCGTCACGCAAAACGACCGCCGCGTACTCCACCTCGGGATGGGTCAGCAGCACCGCCTCGACCTCACCCGGCTCGACCCGGAACCCGCGGATCTTCACCTGCTGATCCGCCCGGCCGAGGAACACCAGATTGCCCTCCTCGGCCCAGGCCACGAGGTCGCCGGTGCGATACATCCGGCCACCGTG
>NZ_JBEZYA010000025.1:0-154549 GCF_040638295.1 Actinoplanes sp. NPDC026619 | reverse complement strand
CGTTACGAAGCAACGGTAACCATCGCCTCAATCATGATCTGGCTACGCGCGAAACCCGACCGGAGCCGACCATGATCCGTCAGATGCGCTCTAGGGAAAGTCGACGCCGCGGGAGGTCTCCTCGGTGGCGCGGATGCCGGCCAGCACCTCGCCCAGGTGAGAGACCGCCCGGTCGAAGCCGGCGCCGCCCAGCACCAACTGCCGGGGTGGCTGGTCGGCGTAGACCGCGTCGACCACCGCACGGGCGGCCTTGCGCGGGTCGCCGGGCTGCTTGCCGTCCTGTTCGACCATCGCGGTCTGCACCGCGCTCAGCAGTTGGTCGTAGTCTCCGATGCCCTCGTCGACCGGCTCGGCCGCGAAGCCGGCGTAGGCGTTGGTGCGGAACGCGCCCGGCTCGACCGCCAGCACCCGGATGCCGAACGGCTCGGCCTCGCGGCGCAGGACGTCGGTGACGCCCTCGATGGCGTGCTTGGCCGCGGTGTAATAACCGAAGCCGGGCACCCCGGCGAGGCCGGCGACCGAGGAGATGTTGACGACCGTGCCGGCTCGCCGGGCCCGCATGCCGGGCAGCACCGCGCGCAGCACGCTCAGCACCGCGAAGAAGTTGAGCTCGAACAGGTCGCGCACGGACTGGTCGGGCATGCCCTCGACCGAGCCGACCCAGCCGCGGCCGGCGTTGTTGACCACGACGTCGATGCCGCCGAACTCGGCCTCGGCCTTGGCCACGGCCGCCCCGACCTGGGCCGGGTCGGTGACGTCGGCCGGCAGCAGCAGAAGCCGATCGTGCGGGATGAGCTGGTCGGGCTTGCGGGTGGTCAGGGCGACGCGGTCGCCGCGGCTGAGGGCCTCGTCGGCGAAGGCGACGCCGAGACCGCCGGGCGTGCCGCCGGTGATGAACCAGGACTTCATGGGGCCCGATCCTGCCCGGCGGGTACGACACTTTTTCTAGCGACAAACAGCGTTGGTAATACGATTGCGGCGTGACGACATCGGACGACCTCGACGACCTCGACGCGCTGGCCAGCCTCACCGACCAGGTGCGGCGCCGGGCCTACCGGGTGGTCGCGGAGGGCACCGGGCCGGTCGGGCGGGACGAGGTCGCCGAGACGCTCGGTGTCGGGCGCACGCTCGCCGCGTTCCACCTGGACAAACTCGTGGCGGCGGGGCTGCTCGAGGTGTCGTACGCACGAAGGTCGGGAAAGACCGGCCCCGGCGCCGGGCGTCCCGCCAAGCTTTACCACCTCGCCGCGGCGGAGCACGCGGTGAGCGTGCCGCCGCGCGCCTACCGCACCGCCGCCGAGCTCCTCGCCGAGGCGATCGAACAGGCCGGCGCCGAGAACACCCTCTTCAAAGTCGCCCGGCGGCACGGCAGCCGCGCCGCGGCCGGCGAAGGGGTCACCGAACTGCTGACCGGGCAGGGCTACGCCCCGGTGGCCGGTCACGACCGGATCGAGCTGCGCAACTGCCCCTTCCACCGGCTGGCAGATCAGTTCCCGCCACTGATCTGCGGCATGAACCTCGCGATGATCGACGGATTGCTGGCGGGCGCCGGCCTGGACAGCGAGTGGACCGCCCGGATGGATCCCGCCCCCGGCCGCTGCTGTGTAACGCTTTCTAAAAATCAATCCGATTGACATTAGAATTCTGAGCTGCTGAGGTGAGTGCATGAGCGCCTTCCACCTGGCCCAGATGAACACCGCCCGGCTCCGAGCCCCGCTGGAAGACCCCTCGATGATCGAGTTCGCCGAGGGCGTCTCGCTGATGAACGACCTCGCCGACCGCTCACCCGGCTTCGTCTGGCGGCTGGCCGACGAGACCGGCGACGGCACGATCGCCGCACCCACCGACCCGAGCCGCATCTTCACCCTCTCGGTCTGGGAAACCCCGGAAGACCTTCGGGCGTACGCCTACCAGTCCCAGCACCTCGACTACCTGCGCCGCCGCCGCGACTGGTTCGTCCCGCACGGCCATCAGGTCGCGCTGGTCCTCTGGTGGATCCCGGCCGGCAAGCTCCCCACCCTGCGGCAGGGCATCTCCCGGCTGGGCCGGCTGCAGGCCGGCGGCCCCACCCCGGAGGCCTTCACGTTCCGCCAGCTCTTCCCCGCCCCTGAGCCCCACCTGCTGTAGACACGCAACGTGCCCGAAGGGGCACGCACCGCCCGCCATTCATTGACTTGTATCGAAGCGATGAACAATCGTGGCGATCATGCGGGTATGGAGAGTTCTGTGTGCGACGACGGTTGCGGTCACGGTGGCGGTCGGCGGCGCCAGTGCGGCGCCGGCGGCGCCCTCGCACGGCCAGGCGGCGGTCCGCTATCTCGGCGTGTTCCGGGAGGAGGACCCGGTCTTGATCGCCGCCGACGTCAAGGACCTCTACGGCGTCACCCCGGCCAGCGTCATGTGGTTCGACAGCTGGGGCAGCGGTCAGGCCTTCCCGGTCGACGCGGCCCGGGCGCTGTGGCGGCAGGGCATCATGCCGCACTACACGTGGGAGCCCTGGGACACCGCGCTCGGCGCGACCGACCCCGCGCAGATCCACCTGAGCGACATCATCGACGGCTCGTGGGACGGCTACATCAAGGCCCGCGCCCGGGAGTTCGCCGCGGTGAAACTCCCGATCCTGGTGCGGTGGGGGCACGAGTTCAACGGCAACTGGTACCCGTGGGGCATCGCCAACAACAATGCCGACCCGTCGCTGTACGTGCGGGCGTACCGGCACGTGCACGACCTGGTCGAGGCGGCCGGGGCCCGGAACGTGCAGTGGGTGTGGGCGTTCAACAACGGGTCCTCGCCGGACGAGGCCTACAACGACCCGGCGGCCGCCTACCCCGGTGACCGCTACGTCGACTGGGTCGGCATCGACGGCTACAACTGGGGGTTCGGGCCGTCCTGGGATCCGGCGGGCGATCACTGGGCGAGCTTCGATCAGACGTTCGCCACCGCGTACGCCAAGGCCCGCGCGGTCGCCCCGCGGCGCCCGGTGATGATCGGCGAGTTCGCCTCGACCGAGGACGGCGGCGACAAGGCGCAGTGGATCGCCGACGCGAACACCACGCTGCGCGGCGGCGCCTATCCCGCCCTGAAGCTGCTGACCTGGTTCGACCTGACGAAGGAGGAGTCCTGGTCACCCGGCTCGTCGCCGGCGGCGCTGAGCGCGTTCACCACCTGGGTGCACGAGCCGTACATGCGTGGCCGCGGGTCCGAGCTCGCCCGCGTGATCAGGCAGCCGGTGCCGGCATCGTGAACCAGACCGACGAGCCCTCCTCGACGTCGAGGTCGAGCCAGATCCGCCCGCCGTGGTACTCGACGATCTTCTTCACGATGGCCAGCCCGATCCCGGTGCCATCGTAGGCGTCCCGCGGGTGCAGCCGCTGGAAGATCACGAAGACCTTGTCGGCGAACTCCTTCTCGATGCCGATGCCGTTGTCCCGCACGTTGATCGCCCATTCGTCGTCGTCGCGGCGGGCGGTGACCCGCACCACCGGCGGCACGCCGGGCCGGCGGAACTTCAGCGAGTTGCCGATCAGGTTGACGAACAGCGTGGTGAGCAGCGGCTCCTCCCCCTCCACCTGGGGTAGCTCATCCCAGCTGACCTCGGCGTCGTCGACCCGGTGCTCCAGCTGGGAGTTGACCTCGGTCAGCACCCGCCCGAGCTCGACCGGTTTGAAGCCGGTCGTCAGCCGGCCGATCCGGGAGAACGCCAGCAGGTCGTTGATCAGGCGCTGCATCCGCTCGGCGCCGTCGACCGCGAACGCGATGTACTGGTCGGCCCGCTCGTCCATCTGCCCGGAGTACCGCCGCTGCAGCAACTGGCAGAAGCTGGCCACCTTGCGCAGCGGCTCCTGCAGGTCGTGCGACGCGACGTAGGCGAACTGCTCGAGATCGCGGTTGGAGCGGGTCAGCTCCTCGGCCTTGGCCTCGAGCCGCTCGTGGGCGGAGACGGCCTCGGCCCGGGCGGCGCGAACCTCGGTCAGCTCGGTGGCGATCCGGCGGCGCATGCCGTCCACGTCGGCGGCCAGGACGCGCAGCTCCGGCGAGCCCGAGCTGACGATCTCCCGCTCGTAGTCACCGGCGGCGACCTGCCGGACCTGCTCGGCGAGGGCGGTGACCGGCCTGGTCACCAGCCGGTCCAGGAGAAGCATCATGAGGGCGCCGACGAACAGCACGAGGCCGCCGGCCCCGGCCAGCAAACCGATCATGACCGATGCGGTACGCCGTGCCGCGCTCGCCGCCTCGTTGCGCAGCGCCAGGATGTCCGCCTGCAACTGGTCGACGGAGGCCCGCACCGCATCGAACCGGGCGGTGCTCGCCGCCTCGTCGACCGGCCGGCTGTCCGAACCGGCGATGACCGGTTCCGCGATGTCGGTGCGCCACCGTTCCGCCTGCTGCCGCACGTGCTGGAGGTCGGCGGTGATCGCCGCCCGGCCGTGCGTGCCGTTCAGCTTCTCGATCTGGGTGAGCAACCTCTGCTCGGCGGCGACGCCCTGCTGGTACGGCTCGAGGTTCTTCGCCGACCGGCTGAGGACGTACCCCCGGATGCCGGTCTCCTGGTCGAGGTAGGCCGAGTAGAGCTCCTGGCCGGCCACTCGCATCGGGCCGGTCTTGTCGAGGATGGTGTCGAGGTGGCCGTTGCTGGCCGAGGCGGTGATCGCGGCCGAGACACCGATGCCGGCCAGCACGATCCCGGCGATCGCGAACAGCGTCGCCACTCGCCGGCGCAGTGTCCAGGCATGCAGGTCGAAGAACTTCACCGGTCGCCTCCGCGGGAAATGAGCAGCATCGCCACGTCGTCGGCGAGCGGGCCGCCGTTGGCCTGTTCGGCCCGGCCGACCAGCCAGGCGGGCAGCGCCGGTAACGGCACCCCCGGCCCGGCCGGCTCGTCGAGCAGGGCACACAGGCCGTCCACGTCGAGACGTTCGACGCCGTTGCCGGTGTGGCCCTCGATCAAACCGTCCGTGTACATCAGCAGCGACCAATCGTCGGACGGCAGCTCCAGCACCGTGGGCGGTGCCGGCCGCGGCCGCACGCCGAGCACGATGCCAGGTTTCGCCGCCACCGGCTCGGCGCGGCCCCCGGACAGCAGCACCGGCGTCGGATGCCCGGCCAGCCGCACCGTCGCCCGGTTGGCCGGGATGTCGAGCACCACCGACGCGACCGTGGCGAACACCTCGCGGGCCCGCCGCTCCGTCATCAATACCTGCTCGAGTGAGCCGAGCACCTGTTCCTCGGGCACCCCGGCCAGCACCAGGGCCCGCCACGCCACCCGCAGCTCGACACCCAGGGCCGCCTCCTCGGCGCCGTGCCCGCACACGTCGCCGACGATCACATGCAGCTTGTCGGCGCCGACCTGCACGACGTCGAAGAAGTCACCGCCGAGCAGACCCATCGCCCGCCCGGACCGGTAGAACGTGTGCACCTGCAACGCGTCGGTCGACATCAACGGCTGTGGCAGCAAGCCACGCTCCAGCCGGGCCGACTCGGCCTGCCGCAGCTCCACCTCACGCAGTCGTCGCGCGTTCTCGTCGGCCCGTTTACGTTCCACGGCGTACCGCAGCGCCCGGGTCAGCAGCACCCCGTCGACCTGGCCCTTGACCAGGTAGTCCTGCGCTCCCTCGGCAACGGCTTCCACGCCCAGGTGTTCGTCGGAACGGCCGGTCAGCACACACACCGCGGCGCTGCCGGCCATCGCCAGCAACTGGCGCAGGCCGTCGATGCCCTCGGCGTCCGGCAGCCCCAGATCGAGCAGCACGCAGTGCACGCCGCGCATCATCGAGGTGGCCGCCCGCATCGACGTCGCCACCGCGAGATCGAACGGCGCCTCCGCCTCGCTCAGCAGCTCACGCACCAGAAAGGCGTCGCCCTCGTCGTCCTCGACCAGCAGGACACGCAGGCGGTCCATGGCGGCTTCTCCTTCGGTTCATGCGCGGGGGCACCACATTGTCCACAAGCCGTTGCCCTGCAGCAAACATGAACCGATCACCGGTTGCCGGGTGCGGCGTACGGGTTGATGATGGTCTTCAATGCCCGACGAGGGGTTGGGAGGCCACGTGTCTCTGCTCACCGCACTCGATCGCAAGCACACCATCGCGCCCGAGGGCTACAGCCGCTGGCTCATTCCGCCGGCCGCGCTCGCCGTTCACCTGTGCATCGGCCAGGCGTACGCGACCAGCGTGTACAAGAACTCGTTCATCAAGCACTTCGACGCCAGCCAGACGTCGATCGGCATCATCTTCAGCATCGCGATCGTGATGCTGGGCCTGTCGGCGGCCGTCGCCGGCACCTGGGTCGAGGCCAACGGGCCACGTAAGGCGATGTTCGTCTCGGCCTGCTTCTGGGCCTCCGGCTTCCTGGTCGGGGCGCTCGGCATCGGCACGAAACAGCTGTGGCTGGTCTATCTGGGCTACGGCGTGATCGGTGGGATCGGGCTCGGCATCGGCTACATCTCGCCGGTGTCCACGCTGATCAAATGGTTCCCGGACCGGCCCGGTCTGGCGACCGGCCTGGCCATCATGGGCTTCGGCGGCGGCGCGCTCATCGCGAGTCCGGCTTCAAGACAACTGCTTTCGGCGTACGACTCCAACTACAACTCCAGCGTGGCCACTTCCGTCGCCGACGGAAAGGCGCTGGTGCTGCTGTTCGTCACGCTCGGTATCGCGTACTTCCTGATCATGATGTTCGGGGTCGCCAACATCCGGGTGCCCGCCCCGGGGTGGAAGCCGGCCGGCTGGGAACCGTCCACCGTTGCCGAGAAGTCCCTGGTGACGACCGCGAATGTGTCGGCCGCGAACGCCATCCGTACACGCAGCTTCTGGTTGTTGTGGGTGGTGCTCTTCTGCAACGTCACCGCGGGCATCGGCATCCTCGAGCAGGCCAGCCCGATGATCCAGGACTTCTTCCGGGACGGCAGCGTCTCCAGCGTCAGCGTCGCCGCGGCGGGCGGCTTCGTCGGGGTGCTGTCGCTGTTCAACATGGCCGGCCGGTTCGCCTGGTCGTCCACCTCCGACCTGCTCGGCCGCCGCCCGATCTACATGCTCTACCTGGGCGTCGGCATGATCATGTACCTGCTGCTGGCCACCGTCGGCGACTCGGCGACGGCCCTGTTCGTGGTGCTGGCCGGCATCATCCTGTCGTTCTACGGCGGCGGTTTCGCGACCGTCCCGGCCTACCTGCGCGACCTGTTCGGCACCTACCAGGTCGGCGCGATCCACGGCCGCCTGCTGACCGCCTGGTCGGCGGCGGGCATCGCCGGGCCGCTGATCATCAACGGCTTCCTCGACGCGCAGGGCAAACCGGGCAGCCTGACGTCGTCCGCCTACCAACCGGCCCTGTTCACGATGGTCGGCGTGCTGGCCATCGGGTTCGTCGCCAACCTGCTGATCCGCCCGGTCCCGGACCGCTTCCACGAGCCGGCCGGCACCGTGACCGCTCTGGAGAAGGAGGCCGCGTCGTGAGCGCTCGCTTGCTGGTCTCGTGGCTATTGGTGGCCGTCATGCTCGGCTACGGCATCGTGCAAACCGTGATCACCGCCGCCAAGCTGTTCGAATGATCGGTGGCTACGCTTGCGGGCGTGACCATCTATGACGTTCAGATCGCCGACCTCCAGGGCAAGCCGTTGGACCTCGCGCAGTTCCGCGGGACGGCCACCCTGGTGGTCAACGTCGCCTCCCGCTGCGGGCTGACCCCGCAGTACGGAGTGCTCGAAGAGCTGCACGAGCGCTACGCCGACCGCGGCTTCACCGTGCTCGGCGTGCCGTGCAACCAGTTCGGCGGGCAGGAGCCGGGCAGCGCCGAGGAGATCGCCGAGTTCTGCAGCGCGACCTACGGCGTGACGTTCCCGATGACCGAGAAGGTCGAGGTCAACGGCGACGACCGGCACCCGCTCTACCAGCAGCTCACCGGCGAGCCCGACGCCGAGGGCTACACCGGCGACATCCGGTGGAACTTCGAGAAGTTCCTGATCGGGCCGGACGGGACGGTCCAGGCCCGGTTCGGGCCGCGCACCGCCCCGGACGACCCTGCCGTCGTGACCGCGATCGAGTCAGCCCTCAGCTGACGTCCACGACCACCTTGCCGACCGTGCCGCTCTCGACCGCGCGGTGCGCGTCGGCGGTGCGGTCGAGCGGGAAGCGGACCAGCGGCAGGCCGTGCTCCTCCCCCACCGGCAGGGCGCCGTCGCCGACCGCGGCGGCGACGTCCTCGGCGCCGGCCGCGAGCGCCTGGTCGCCGACGGTGTAGAGCACCAGGAACTGGAACCGGGTGTTCAGGCCCATGTTCTGCCGCACGTCCAGCTCGACCCGCTTGGCGCCGTCGTTGGCGTAGGTCGCGATGACGCCGCGGGTCCGCAGCACCGCCAGGTCGAGCGCGAGGTTCGCGCCGAGCGCCACCTCGGCGACGATGTCGACGCCGTCCGGGGCGATCGTGCGGATCTCGGCGGCCGGGTCGCCCTCGCGGTAGTTGATCACGTGGTGCGCGCCGGCCGCGGTGGCCAGCGCCGCCTTCGCCGGGCCGCTGATCGTGCTGATGACGGTGGCGCCGGCCCACCGGGCCAGCTGGATCGCCGCGTGCCCGACCGCGCCCGCCCCGCCCGCGGCGAGCACCACCTTGCCGTCGAGCGCACCCGGCCGCAGCCGGCTCGGACCGTCCTCGGACACGGTCAGCGCGCGGTGCGCGGTCAGCGCGGGCACGCCGAGCGAGGCGCCGAGCTCGAAGCCGGCCCCGTCGGGCAGCGGCACCGCCCGGTCGGCGCGCACCACGGTGTATTCGGCGGCGGTGCCGGTCGGCCGCCCGGCGGTGGCCATGAACAGCCAGACCCGCTGCCCCACCCGGCTCGGCGTCACCCCGTCGCCGACGGCGTCGATCACGCCGGCGCCGTCGAGGTGTGGAGTGACCTCGGGGAACTGCATGGGATTGGTGGCGCCGGAGCGGGTCTTCCAGTCGGTCGGGTTGACCCCGGACGCAGCAACACGGACGCGGACCTCGCCGGGGCCGGGCTCGGGCCGGTCACGGTCGGCGAGCTCGAGAACACCGGCGTCGCCGTTGGCGCGGTAGATGATGGCCTTCATACGCCCGATTCTGCCCGCCCCGGCCGTGTTGATTCCCACAGTATTCGGCGTTTGGCGGTGTCACCCAGTCGCTAACCGCTGGTAGGGGCGAATCAGCCGAGATGCCTGGCTTGATCGATGCGGCTAACGTGACCGCCGTGCCGTTTTCCATTCGTCGCCGCGACCGCCATCCGTTGACAAATGTGAGTTCCCTGCTTGTGTGCGGGTTGCTCGCCGGGGTGGTGGTCGCTGCTGCCGCGTTCCCGGCCGCGACGATCTCCGGGCTGGCCGCCAAGGCCAGCGCTCAGGAGTTCACCAACCTGCCCAGCGAGCTCAAGCAGCAGACCTCGCCGCAGCTGAGCCGGATTTATGCGTCCGACGGCAAGACCCAGATCGCGGTCATGTACGACGAGTACCGCAGCGACGTTCCGCTGAAGGACATCTCGGTCAACATGCAGCACGCGATCATCGCGGCCGAGGACCACAAGTACTACGAGCACCACGGCGTCGACTTCAAGGGTCTGGCCCGGGCGTTCGTCAACAACCAGGGCGGCGGCGACCAGCAGGGCGCCTCGACCCTGACCATGCAGACCGTGCGCATGTCGCTGGCCTACTCGGCGACCAGCGCGTCCGAGGTGGTGGCCGCGACGGCCAAGACGCCCGAACGCAAGGTCGCCGAGATGAAGTACGCCCTGGAGCTGGAGAAGCAGCTCAACAAGGAGCAGATCCTCGAGCGCTACCTGAACATCGCGCCGTTCGGCAACGCGGCCTACGGCATCTACGCGGCCAGCCAGGTCTACTTCGGCAAGAAGCCCAAGGACCTCGACGTCGCCGAGTCGGCGCTGCTGGCCGGCATGGTCAAGGGCACGTCGTGGTACGACCCGACCAGCACGGAGGGCTACCCGCGGGCGGTGGAGCGGCGCAACTACGTCGTCAACGACATGCTGACGCTCAAGTTCATCACCGCCGACCAGGCGACCAAGGCCAAGACCGAGAAGGTCCCGAACAAGACCAAGCCGGTCGGCAACGGCTGCACCTCGGTGTCGCAGAACGAGTGGGGCTTCTTCTGCGACTACTTCCAGCGCTGGTGGCTGAGCCAGCCGGCGTTCGGCGAGAACAGCTACGACCGGGAGCGGCGGCTCAAGAGCGGCGGCTACCGCATCGTCACCACGCTCGACGTCAAGGCGCAGAAGTCGGCCCGCAAACGCATCCTCGAGCAGACCAAGGACAACTCGGTCAACGCGCTGCTGCTGGCGGCCGTGCAGCCGGGCACCGGCAAGGTGCGGGCGCTGGCCGCCAACCGCAAGTTCAAGCTGCCGACCGCGGACAAGCCCAACCCGCTCTCCTCCGACCCGAAGAAGAAAAAAGCCGGCGTCCGCGCCACCTACCCGAACACCACGAACCCGATCATCACCGGTGGCGGGGACATCCACGGATACCAGGCCGGTTCGGTGTTCAAGATGTTCACCATGGTCGCGGCCCTGGAGAACGGCTACGGGCTGGATTACAACATCAACACCACGCCGCGGTACGTCTCGCCGCTCTACCGTGACTCGGCCGCGCCGGCCGCCTGCAACGGCCACTACTGCCCGAGCAACTCCAGCGACAAGGAGAAGGGCCCGTTCAACATGTGGACGGGCTTCGGGGCGTCGGTGAACACCTACTTCGTGCCGCTGCAGGAGCAGGTCGGCGCGGAGAAGGTCGTCGACGTGGCCGAGCGGTTCGGCATCACGTTCCGCGAGCAGGGCGACCTCGACCTGGCCCTGCACTCCGCGCACGACTGGGGCGCGTTCACCCTCGGCGTCTCGGCGTCGACCCCGCTGGACATCGCCAACGCGTACGCCACCCTGGCCGGCGACGGCATGTACTGCGCGCCCACCCCGATCGAGCAGATCACCACGCACACCGGCGAGAAGCTGGACGTCGGCAAGTCGTCCTGCAAGCGGGTGACCACCCCCGACGTGGCCCGCAAGGCCCTCGACGCGACCCGCTGCCCGGTCGGCGACCAGGCCCAGCTGGGCAGCTGCGGCGGCCACGCCACGGCCCCGCAGTCCCGCGGCGCCGTCGGCCACCCGGTCTTCGGCAAGACCGGCACCACCGACTCCGAGAAGACGGCCGCACTGGTCGTCGGCACCACGTCGATCGTGGTCGCCGGCTACCTGGTCAACCCGGACTGGCAGGCACACACCGACCACATGCAGCACGGCGTGGTCAACCCGGCGGTGTGGAACACGGTCGCCGACTACATGGACGGCAAGCCGGACGAGCAGTTCAAGACCCCCGAGTAGGTATCTCCCGGCGGCGTCCGCGTCCGGGCAGGACGTCCACGACTGGGACCAGGTCGTCGCCCGCAAGGTCGTCGCCGGCGAGCTCGACCTGGCCATGATCCCGAGCCGGACCTGGGACACCGAGGGCGTCACCTCGTTCCAGGCGTTGCAGGCGCCGTTCCTGGTGACCTCGGACGACCTGCTCGATCAGGTGACCACCGGCGACCTGGCCGCGCGGATGACGGCCGGCCTGCAGGGGCACGGCGTCCGGGGCCTCACCGTCATCCCGGAGAGCCTGCGGCACCCGTTCGGCTTCGGGAAGCCGCTGACGGCGCCCGCGAACTTCGCCGGCAAGAAGATCAGAACCCCCAGGTCCGATTCTGGGTACGCGTTGTTCCGCGCTCTCGGCGCGACGCCCGCCGATCTGGTCGGCGACGAGGTGGACAGCGCTCTCGCGGACGGCTCGCTCGCCGGTTACGACAACAGCTACGTGCTCGCGACGAACCTGCCCGCGGTCGCCACGGCCACCGGCAACCTCACCCCGTTCCCGAAGGCGAACGTGCTGGTCGTCAACGAGAAGACGTTCGCCGCATTGCCGGCCGGCCAGCAGCAGGCGCTCACCGAGGCGGCGGCGAAGGTCCGCGACACGATGGTCGCGGCACGGCCCGACGACGCCGCCGAGGCCCGGAAGTTCTGCGCGTCCGGCGGCCGGGTGGTGCTGACCACCGACGCCCAACTGCGGCAATTCGAGAAGATCACCGAGCCGGTGTACGCCGATCTGACCGCCACACCGCTGACCAAGGAGCTCGTCGACGAGATCCGGGCGGTCAAGGCCCGGTCCGCCACAGCGCCTGCGGCCACGGCCTGCGGTCAGTAATTCGGTGTCGCCTCCGGGTGGGATCCGGTAGACCGGGCGGATGAGCGAAGAGAGCCTGCCCGGCGGCAACACCACCGGCGCCGCGCTGATCGACGGTGTCGTGCACAAGCCGTCGTCGCCGTCCACGCCGACCGTGCACGCGCTGCTGCGCTTCCTCGAGGAGGCCGGCTTCGAGGGCGCGCCGCGCGTGCTCGGCCTCGACGAGCAGGGCCGGCAGAAGCTCACCTTCCTGGCGGGCGAGATGATCGGCGGGCAGGACCCGTGGCCCGCCTGGGCGACCGCCGACTCGACGCTGGTCCAGGTCGGCCGATGGCTGCGCCGCCTGCACGACCTGACCGCCGGCTTCACGCCGCCGGCCGGCGAGACCTGGTTCATCGGCGGCACGATGGGCCCCGGCCTGGTCATCGGCCATCAGGACGCGGCGCCCTACAACGCGGTGGTGGACGGCGACCGGCTGGTCGGCTTCTTCGACTGGGACATCGCCGGTCCCTCCACCCGGGAGTTCGACCTGGCGTTCTCGGTGCTGCCGTGGGTGCCGCTGTCCGCTCCGGACGGCGACGCCGACCTGCCCGGGCGGCGGCGCCGCCTGCATCTGCTGCTCGATGCCTACGGCTACGACGGCGACCGGCACGCCTTCGCCGAGGTGGTGCCGCAGCGGGCCCGGCGGCAGGCCGGCGTGATCCGCCGGATGGCCGCGGCCGGCGACCCGGCGTCGCAGGCGCTGCTGCCGATCGCCACCCTGCTCGAACGCTCCGCCGACTTCGTCGAGACTCTCCCGGACGATTTCTTCACGGCCCCGGAGTAGCCGGGCCGGGGCCGGGCGTCGACGGGCGGCCGGCCACCAGGTCGGCGATGGTGAGGCCCCAGTGGCCGAAGCGGGCGTCGAGGCCGTCCGCCCGCGCCTGCGCCCGGGCCTGGCGCGCCGCGTCGTAACGGCGGCGCGCCCAGGTCGAGTGGGGGCGGGCCAGCCGTACGGCTCCGATCCAGGCCAGCGGCGGAAGAAAGACGCCGAGCGCGGCCGTCGAGTATTTGCCCTTACGCACGCAGATCAGAAGCGTCACGAGGTGCGCCAGCGCCGAGGCGGCGACCGCGAGGTGCCCGGCGCCGAACCCGGTGTCCGAGGTCAGCGGGTCGATGCCGAGCAGCGCCAGCCCCATGCCGCTGAGCGTGAGCGCCACCAGCTGCACCGACAGCTGCCCCTCGGGCGACCAGTACACGTCCTGCAGGTGCAGGATCAGCGCGAACTCGTCCAGGATCAGCGACGACCCGACCCCGATCAGCACGCCGGAGACCTCCGCCCACGGTCGGCGGCCACCGACCCCGACCGAGGTGTACGCCCCGATCAGCGTCAGCACGATGCCGGGCACCGCGTGATGGATGTGCACCCCGCCCGCGATGTTGTTGCGGAACGGGCCGACGCCGGCCCGGATCATCCGGGTGATCACCCGGGTCGTCACGAAGGTGAGCAGGAACGACAGGAACAGCAGCAGGAAGGGTGCGCGCACCGCATTAGACTTCCGCAGTGCCCGAGCTGCCGGAAGTCGAATTTGCCCGCTCGGTCGTCGAGCGCGCCGCCCTGGGCCGCAAGGTCGCCGACGTCGACGACTCCGACACGTACGTGTGCCGCCCGCACCGGCCGGGTGACATCCGTGCCGCGCTGGTCGGTCGCGACCTCACTGCCGCGCACCGGCGGGGCAAGAGCATGTGGTGTGACACCTCCGGCGACGGGCCGGTCCTCGGCATCCACCTCGGCATGTCCGGCAAGATCGTGGTGGCCTCGGCCGGCGGCGACGAGATCGACGGCGGCGACTACTGGGAGGGCCGCCGGGTGGCCGGCGACTACCGGTGGGCGCGGTTCACGCTGACGTTCGTGGACGGCGGCCGGCTCATGCTGGTCGACCCGCGGCGGCTGGGCCGGGTGCGGCTGGACCCGCCGGTCGAGAAGCTCGGCCCGGACGCGGCCACCATCACCGAGGCGGCGTTCTTCCCGGCGGTCACCGGCGGGACGGCGCCGGTCAAGGCCCGGCTGATGGACCAGCACCTGGTCGCCGGGATCGGCAACCTCCTGGCCGACGAGATCCTCTGGCAGGCGAAGGTCTACCCCGGGCTCCGCGCCGACCGGGTCACCCGCCCGCAGGCCAAGCGCCTCTTCGCCGCCGCCCGGGAAGCCGTCGGCGGCGCGCTGCGCGACGGTGGCGTGCACACCCTCGCCCTGGCCGAGCACCGCCGGCCCGGCGGCCGGTGCCCGAACGACGGCGCCCCGATGGTCCGCGGCACCGTCGGCGGCCGGACCACGTGGTGGTGCTCGACGGAGCAGGTCGCGACGCCGGGCTGAGCAGCCGGGCGCCTACTGAAGACACCAGAACGCGGAGGGCCCGGAGCGGTCCTGGCCTCAACGTCGGCCGATGATCTACATGATTATCGAGGAAATTGTTGACAATCGAGAAACGCGCGTGAAACCTTGCCCATGGAGCGGACCCCATCGATGGGAGAAAACATGCAGCGGTTTCGAAAAAGCTTGATGATCGCCGGATCCATCGCCCTGGCAGCCGTGTCACTGCCGGCCGCCTCCGCCGCCGCCGGCCGCCACGGCAGCGATCCCGAGGACGCCGCGCTGGCCTTCAACCCGGCCGGCTACACGACGATCACCGTCACGGTCGACGGCGCCCCGATGACCGTGCGGGCGTACTCGGAGATCTGCGACGTCGCGCGCCCGGTCGCCGCGGCGGCCCAGCAGCCCGGCCTCGGCGGCGGGAGCACCCCGATCAGCAACACCCGCTGCGGCTACCAGAGCATCAACGTCTTCGTCCCCCAGGCCACCGCCGGCGACCAGCGGGCGCCGATCTACTTCGCGGTCAACAACGCCGGGTGGGCGGCCAGCTACATCCGGGCGAGCGTGACCGCCGGCGCCTCCTACGCCAGCGCCACCTCCAACGTGGGCGCCGCACTGAAGGCCGGTTACGTGTTCGTCGACGTCGCCGACCGCAGCCGCAACCTGGTCGGCGCGGACGGCTCGTGGCCCGGCAAGTCACCGGCCGCGATCGTCGACGCCAAGGCGGCCGTGCGCTACCTGCGCCTCAACGACAAGCGGATGCCGGGCAGCGCCGAGCGCATCGTGGTCAACGGCACCAGCGGCGGCGGCGCGCTGTCGTCGATCCTGGGGTCGGCCGGCAACAGCCCGGAGTACTACCCCTATCTCGCCCAGGTCGGCGCGGCCGGTATCACCGCCGACGGCCGCAGCACCATCCGCGACGACGTGTTCGCGGTCAACGCCTACTGCCCGATCACCGACCTCGGCAACGCCGACCGGTCGTACGAGTGGCTGTTCAACGTGCTGAACACCCGCACCGACCTCGGACAGAACAACCTGCCGGCGGCCGCCGCTGCGATTGCCGCGCAGTTCCCGGCGTACGAAAAAAGCCTTGGTCTGGGGTTGAGTGCTTCTGATCTGCTCGACACGATCAAGCGCGAGGTGATCCGCTCGGCGGAGACCTACCTCAAGGCCGACCCGGCCAACACCATCCCGGTGCTCGGCGACTCGTTCGTCATCGCCGGCGGCGGCCCGCCCGGCACTCCCCCGTCGACGAAGTCCTACGTGAACAACTGGATCGACGTGGACAACGCGGCGAACAAGGTGCGCTCGGTGAACATGAAGAACTACCTGGACTTCGTCGCCACCCAGGCCACGCTGAAGACGACGCCGGCCTTCGACCCGCTCGGGGTCAACGGCAACACCACCAGCGGCGCCGAGACCAACCTGTTCGGGCCGGCGAACCAGCGCTACCTGAACTACACCGAGTACAGCTGGGACCACAACAACGTCGCCGGGGACGGCAGCGGCCTCGATGACACCGGCCTGACCTGGGCGCAGTACATCCGCAAGCGCAGCACGATCGTCGACGACCAGGTGCACCTGATCGACCCGATGGACTTCATCGGCACCCGCGCCGACACCGCGCCCTACTGGTACGTCCGCACCGGCACCCGCGACCGCGACACCTCCTTCATCGTCTCGATCAACCTGGACCGGGCGCTGGCCGCCGACCGGCAGGTCAAGGACGTCAACTACCGGCTCGCCTGGAACCAGCCGCACGCCGGCAACTACGACGTGCCGGAAGCAATGGCCTGGATCGCCAAGGTCGTTCGCCAGGTCGGCAACCCGCACTAGAGTTCCCGCTCATGAGTGTGATCGGCAGTCGCATCGCGGAACTCGGTCTTGTTCTCCCGCCACCGGTGACCCCGCCGGGTGGGGTGCGGCTGCCGTTTCACCAGGTCCACGTCGTCGGGGCGATCGCCTACATCGCGGGGCACGGGCCGCAGGCGGATAGCGGCGAGCTGGCCGAGCCGTTCGGCCGGGTCGGCGCGGAGGTGACCCTCGACGAGGCCTACCGGGCGGCCCGGCTGACCGGGCTGTCGATCCTGTCCGGCCTCACCCGCACGCTGGGTGATCTGGACCGGATCGAGGCCTGGGGAAAGGTCCTCGGCATGGTCGCGGTGGCGCCCGGCTTCGAGCGCATGCCCGAGGTGATCAACGGCTTCTCCGACCTGATCCTCGAGGTGTTCGGGCCGGACACCGGGGCCCACGCGCGGAGCGCGGTCGGCCTGGCCGCGCTGCCGTTCGGCATCCCGGTCGAGATCGAAGCCCAGGTCCACCTGCGCAGCTGAACGGGCCGTAACGTCGGAGACCTGAGAGAATGAAGATCATCCTGACTACGGAGGACACCATTCTCACCGTCAACGCCATCGCCGCGACCTCGGCCACCGACCCGCTCGTGCGCACCACCGTCGAGCGGCGCGACCTCGGACCGCGCGATGTTCTGATCGAGATCCGGTACGCCGGGATCTGCCACTCCGACATCCACACCGTGCGCGGCGAGTGGGGCGACGTGCCCTACCCGCTCACCGTCGGCCACGAGATCGTCGGCACGGTTGCCGAGGTCGGCGCCGAGGTCAGCAGGCACGCCACCGGCGACCGGGTCGGCGTCGGCTGCATGGTCAACTCGTGCCGGACGTGCGACAACTGCAAGGCCGGCCAGGAGCAGTACTGCCTCGACGGCAACACCGGGACCTACGCCAGCGTCGACCGGGACGGCACCGTCACGCAGGGCGGCTACACCACGCACATCGTGGTCGACGAGGACTTCGTGCTGCGGGTGCCGGAGGCCATCCCGTACGAGAAAGCGGCGCCCCTGCTCTGTGCGGGCATCACCACGTACTCCCCGCTGTCGCATTGGAAAGCCGGACCCGGCACCAAGGTCGCGGTCGTCGGCATGGGTGGCCTCGGCCACATGGCCGTCAAGATCGCCGTGGCGATGGGCGCCGAGGTGACCGTCCTGTCGCAGACGCTCGGCAAGAAGGACGACGGCCTGGCCTTCGGCGCCGCGCACTACTACGCCACCGGCGACCCGGCCACGTTCGAGGTGCTCAAGAACAGCTTCGACCTGATCATCAACACCGTCAGCGCGCCCATCGAGATGGCCTCCTACCTGCGGCTTCTGCGGCTCGACGGCACCCTCGTCAGCGTGGGCGCCCCGCCCGAGCCGCTGGCCGTGCCGGTGTTCGCGCTGTTCGGCAACCGCCGCTCGTTCGCCGGCTCGAGCATCGGCGGCATCGCCGAGACCCAGGAGATGCTGGACTTCTGCGCCGAGCGCGACATCGCCCCCGAGGTCGAGGTGATCGACGCCGAGGCGGTCAACGAGGCGTACGAGCGGGTCATGAAGTCCGACGTCCGCTACCGCTTCGTCATCGACGTCGACACCCTGCGCTGAGGTTTTACCCAGGCCGTCGCGGGTGACCCGCGACGGCCTGGTCCATTTCAGCCCTGGTGGTGCGACTCAGCGAGGCGGTAGACGGGGGTCGGCAATCCTTCGTACCGGGCCTTGAGCTGCAGCGCCAGGTAGAGCGAGTAGTGCCGGGACTGGTGCAGGTTGCCGCCGTGGAACCACAGGTTCTCCTGCTGGGTGGGCTTCCACATGTTGCGCTGCTCGCCCTCCCACGGCCCCGGGTCCTTCGGCGTGTCCGAGCCGAGGCCCCAGACCTTGCCGACCTTGTCGGCGGTCGCCTGGTCGACGATGTCGGCGACCCAGCCGTTCATCGACCCGTAGCCGGTGGCGTAGACGACCAGGTCAGCTTTTAAAGCGGTGCCATCATCCAGCACGACAGCATCCTCGGTGAGGTGGTCGACCTGGCCGTGCGCCAGCTTGACCCGGCCGTCAGCGACCAGCTCGGCCGCACCCACGTCGATGTAGTAGCCGGATCCGCGTCGCAGGTACTTCATGAACAGGCCGGAGCCGTCCGCACCCCAGTCGTGCCGGAAGCCGGCCTTCTCCAGCCGCGCGTAGAAGTCGGCGTCCCGGGAGGCCATCTCCTCGTACAACGGAATCTGAAATTCATGCATGATCCGGTACGGGAGGGAAGCGAAGATCATGTCCGCCTTGTCGGTGGTGACACCGGCCGCGACCGCCCGCTCCGAGTAAAGATCGCCCAGGCCGACGTCCATCAGCGACGCCGACTTCACGATGTGCGTCGACGAGCGCTGCACCATGGTCACGTCGGCGTCGTGCTCCCAGAGCGCACCACAGATGTCGAAGGCCGAGTTGTTCGACCCGACGACCACGACCCGCTTGCCTTGGTACGCCTCGGGCCCCGGATGCTGACTGGAGTGCTGCTGCTCCCCCTGGAAAATGTCCTGGCCGGGGAACGACGGGTAGTTGGCCTTGCCCGACATGCCGGTCGCGAACACCAGCTGGGTGGGCCGGAGCTCGACCGTGTCGTCGTCCCGGTCGACGGTCACGCTCCACCGTTGCGCCGCTTCGTCGAAGGTGGCCGACCGCACCGTCGAGGACGACCAGTACGGCACCTCCATCACCCGGGTGTACATCTCCAGCCAGTCGCCGATCTTGTCCTTCGGCGCGAACACCGGCCAGTTGGCCGGGAACGGCAGATAGGGCAGGTGGTCGTACCAGACCGGGTCGTGCAGACAGAGACTCTTGTACCGCCCCCGCCACTGGTCCCCCGGCCGCGCATGCTTGTCAACGACCAGCGCCGGCACGCCGAGCTGCCGCAACCGGGCGCCGAGCGCAATGCCACCCTGCCCACCACCGATCACCACGACGTACGGGTCCTGTTCCTCCCGCCGTTGCTTCTCCTCCTTCCAGGTCAGCCGCCCCTTGTTGAGCGTGTGCTCGACGCCCTGGGGCCGGCTCTCTTCAAAGCCCTTGAGCTCACGCAGCGTCGTCAGCAGCGTCCAGGCTCCTTCGGGCTTGAGCCGCAGATGCCCGGTCCCCCGTCCGGCAGCAGTCTCGAACCGAATCCAGGCCTCAACCACGCCACCGGCTTCGGCCGGCTCCCCGGTCAGCGCGAACCCGCTGGGCGCAGCCTGCTCCAGGGTCTCCCGGAGCATGCCGGCGACGCCGTCGCGGCCCTCGACGGTGGTGATGTTCCAGGTGAAGGCGACCAGGTCACGCCAGTAACTCTCGGGCGCGAACAGCTCGGCCGCGGCCTCGGCATCGCCCGCCCGCAACGCGGACTCGAACGACGCCAGCCACTCTTCGACACGTTGCTCAGCGGAAGTCATAGCCCCACGAAACAGCCCCGACCACGTACCGCAACAGGGTTGCAACACATTGCACGGGGCTCGAAGACCGGTTGAAGGCATCCTTGACACGGAAGAGGTCACTGGTTCGCTCCCCGTATCGCCCCCCAGTTCAGAGGCCAGGTCCAATCAATGGACATGGCCACTCTGAGCATCGAAGACGCCGTCCAGGACTTCGAATCCCTGAGGGCTTTCCCCAGCACGCCTTCCAAAGTCTGGGCGACGCGGCCGAGCTGCCCGCCCGTGGCCGCAGTGCGCAGGCGGGCTAAGAGGTGGTTGGGGCTACTTCGCCATCGATGGGGGCACTCCGGCTCCGGGATAGTCGCGTACACCGCCACGGCCCCGGGCAAGCCGAGCAGACCTCGCTGGCGCCAGCCTGAGTGCCGAGCATCAAGGCCGTGTTGACGCGGCAGGCGCCGGCGGTGCGCCGCTCCCACGATGGGCGGGTCGAGCGTGACGGGATGATAGCGGGCCACAAGAGCGCTCTGGCCAGGTAGAAGCCGGCGAGTTCAGACGGTCGTAGCATTTGATCTTGTTGGTTCGGTGGGACAGGATTCCCGCCGTGCGTGTGATGTTGACTTTGCCCGACCGTGAAGAAATCTCCCGTGGTCTCGCGGAAGGGTTGCTGTATAAGGAAATCGGGGTCCGGGTAGGCCGGGATCCATCGATCATCTCGCGTGAGGTGGACCGGCACGGCGGCCGGGCCGGGTACCGGGCGGCGGCCGCGGACCTGACTGCCCGGGCGGGCCGGGAACGCCCGAAGCTGTACGCGGTCGAACGGTCGCCGGGGTTGCGGTCGGTGGTGACCGGGTTGCTACGCGAAGGCTGGTCGCCGGCGTCGATCGCGGGCAGGTTGCCGGGTGACTACCGTGCCGATCATGCTTTGCGGGTGTCCCACGAAGCGATCTACCAGTGGATCTACGCCCAGCCGGTGTCCACCCTCGCCCGCGAGTTGATCCGCTTACGGACGGGGAGACCGGCCCGCCGGTCCGGGCCGCGCCCGGAGCCGGCGCCGCGGATCCGCGAGCCCCGCTATCTCGACGAACGGCCTGCTGAAGTCGAAGGCCGCGCGGTGCCGGGCCACTGGGAAGGTGACCTGGTCATCGGCAAGGGCGGCAAAACCGCCGTGGCGACGCTGGTCGAACGCACGTCCCGGTTCTTGATCCTCGTGCCGTTGACCGGCCGAGACTCGCTGACCGTCGGCGACGCGGTGATCGCCGCGACCGGCGGCCTGCCACCACAGATCCGCCGGTCACTGACCTGGGACTGCGGCGCCGAGATGGCCCGGCACGCCACGATCACCGCGACCGGTCTGCCCGTGTTCTTCGCCCACCCGCACAGCCCGTGGGAACGCGGCAGCAACGAGAACCTGAACCGGATCGTCCGGGAGTACTTCCCGAAAGGCGTACCGATCACCGCCGACCCCACCTATCTGGCCGGGGTGGCTTCCGATATCAACAACCGTCCCCGTAAGATCCATAATTGGAAGAAGCCCTCCGAGATATTCGCCGAACTCGTCGAGGAAAATGCTTCCACTGCCTGAATTCGCCGCCTCGACGTCGCAGAGGCTCCGTGACACAAGTTGCCCTCCATGGTGGATTGCGGCGTTTCAGGGCCTCGCCCATCATTGACACGCTTTAGCCGAGGCGAGCTGAAGGCTCAGTTGCTGGAGAGGCAATAAATGGATCAAGAACGCTCTGAGTCCAGTCAAGATCCTGACCAGTCCACCCCGCATGAAAGCGACGTGTCAGGGCCGAGCAAGGTCCAACTCGCAATCGTGGTCGCAGTCGGGACGTTAGCGTCTTTCCTAGGCTTAACGTCATTCAGCGGTATGGTGTCCTCGAACCGCGACGCGGGCGACCGGCTAACAGACGGCATATTCCTGCTAGTTTGGTGCTTGGTCGTTCTCGCTTCATACTTCGCCTGGGAAGTAGGTAGCTTCTCCGAACTGAAGAGAAGAGGACTCCCTGGGATTGCAAATCAGCTTTTTGAGACGGTATCGATTGCCCTACATCGCCTCGGGAAATTACTGACTAGCGCGGGAGGCATTGCCGCCGTTCTAGTGGTCCTATCCTCGATCACGGCCGATCCCATTCCCGGAGAAAAAGGGATAGCTATATTCGCGCTCGTCACACTAATCGCAGGCTCAGCCCTGCAGTTCAACACAAGCAGGAAGCAATCGATTGTACGCAGGCGAATATCACACCTTCAGAATCAAATGACAGGAGTTGGCTCCGATCTGCAACGGACGAGGAAGAAGCTTGACAACGTCGGACTCGAACTGGACAAAGTAACGCAGGACTTGGCTCGCGAGTACAACGCCTTGGACCGCCAAAGTAAGATTAATAGCCAGCTGTCAGATGCGATACAAGGTGATCCCAAGCTTGTTGCGGCTATCGGAAGGTACCAAAAGGTTAGCCGATGGCGGAGCTTTGCTGTCCAAGCCGTCCTTGTCCTAGTCAGCTTTGTAATCGGCTATATAGTTAATTGGACCGACGCTGACTTCCTGAAATGGTTAGCACGCGTTTTCTGAGCACTTCGATACTCGCTGTCAGCTACCACCTGGCTGCCCGGCTGGGGGCATAGAAGCGCCCAACGGCCTGGACGATCTCGACCAAGGTTGCGCATCGGCGGACGGCCTTCCGAAGTCACCACCACACAGGGACGCGACCGAACGGACATTCATAGACTATCTGCGCAGGTCTGCAGGCGCATGAGCCAAATTCAAGATCCCATGATCGCTCCATGAAACGGAAGAGTTCACCGGGACCGGCGCCGGTCACCACGCGCCACCTGGCTCAGCGGTATTCGACGACTGACTTGACGAGGTCGGCGATCGAGCGGGACCAGTCGCCGGAGAAGTCGAGCCGGTGCAGGTGCTCGAGTGTCTCGTCGGCGCCGATAGGAATCTTGGGAATATCGCTGCCGTCGAGGGTCAACGGAATGAACCAGCGGCGGTCGCGGGGGCGGCGGCGCAGCTGCTCGACGGCGATGAGCAGCTCCTCGTTCATGTATGTGGCCTTACGCCCGGCGTATGAGGCGGAAAAGCACGCGACGAAGTAGTCCCCTTCGGAGATCGCGGTGCGAATGACCTCGGTCCACCGGTCGCCCGCCTTGAGATGCGTCCGATCGAGCCAAACGTCGATACCGACGAGTCGCAACGCTTCGGCAATGCGATCAACTGCCTCGGTGTCCTCCCGAACATAGGAGATGAAGGCACGCGGCGGTGTCGGGGTGGCCGTCGGCCGTAGCATCTGGGATTCGAATTCGGCGAGGATGCGCTTTCGTTCTGCGGCCGCGATCGGCGCCGTGGTGCAGGGAAAGCCCGCCACGACTCCCGATAGGCGCTCGTAGGCAGACTGCAGGTCATTGCCTCGCCGTGGATGGTCGGCGAATTCCGCGAGCATCTCACCGTACGAATAAGATCTTTTATACGGGATCTCGCAAGCGCGCCAGTAAGCGTCCAGGTCGTCCATTCCCGCGTTGCGCACAATCCGATCGAACCGCTGGCGGACGTAGCCACCCGTGTTACCGCCGAGCACACCAATCTCGTCGCCGTCAACGCGCACAGCTGCCGGCAGTATCCGGGCGGCCTGCCCACGGGCTTCCCGTGTCCGCTTGATCGAGCTCGCGACCGCGGCGCAACCGTTGACACTCTGCATGTTCATCGAGAAGCAGCACACGACCGTGTCCGCCATCTCCACGGTGCAGATGCCAGCAGTGTCGGCGAGGCCGGCCCGGCTGTCGATCAGTACGAAGTCATATTGATCGAGCATCTGTCGTCGCAGTTCAGGGAAGAACTTGCTGCCCCTGGCTCGCCAGAACGCGTCCCAGTCGAACGTGCTGACGATCCGCGAGTACTGCGGACTCTGGCGACCGGCACCGAGGAAGTCCAAGCGACCGGTGCCGAAGTCCCACTCAAGCGGCACCGTGTAGGTATGGAGGTCGGTCGTTTCGAGGGGGTCGTCGTCGTTGCCCGTCATGGCGTCGGAGAAACGGCGGATCATCTCGATCACGCCTTCGGTCTCGTGCAGATTCTTGTCGCGCAGGAATGGGTGGAAGAAGCGGTGGAGGCCCGGTGATTCGAGATCCCAATCGACCGTCAACACCTTTTTGCCCGCACGAGCCAGGACCCAGGCAACATTGGCGACGGCCATAGTTCGCCCGACGCCGCCATTGTACGAATAAAAGGTGATTATCTGGCCGGTGGAGTCGTCCTGGCCCGCAGAGCTTTCGTGATCGAGGGTCGCAGCGGCCATCGGGCGGCTCCAAGTCATTCGCCACGCCTGCACCGGGGCTTTACCCCCGATCTTGAACACGGGGTTTATGCGGTTTCTGCCAGCGTAGCTGGCAGAAACCGCCCCACTGTTCCCTCTTACAGGTGATCGGAGCCGGTCAGATGGCCGTCCAGCGCTGGTTGTTGCCGCCGTTGCAGGTCCAGAGCTCGATCAGGGTGCCGTTGGTGGTGGCTGCGCCGGTGACGTCGAGGCACAGGCCGGACTGGATGCCGGTGATCGATCCGTCGGCGTTGAGGTGCCACTGCTGGTTGGCTCCGCCGTTACAGGTCCACAGCTGGACCTTGGTGCCCGGCGCGGTCTGGTTGTCGTACGCGTCGAGGCACTTGCCGTAGACGACCAGTTGCCCCGCGGGCGTACGCGTCCATAGTTGGTTGTTGCCGTTGTTGCAGTCCCAGATCTCGATCGGGGCGCCGTCGTCCTGGCGCCAGTCCGGGTCGTCCAGGCAGCGGTTCGAGGCGGCGCTGACCAGCGCGTTCGCCGGTGCGGCAGGGTTGCCGGCGGCTCCGCCGCTGATCCGGTAGAGGGCGGCGCCGTGCCCGGGGACGGTGGCGCTGATCGGCCCGCTGGTGCTGGATGTGGCGCCGGTCCACAGGTCGGTCAGGGTGTACGACGAGGCGCCGGTCTTGCCGATGGTCGCGACGTCGGTGCTGATGGTCCGGGCCGAGGTGTTCTCGTTGAAGAGCAGGACGGCCACGTCGCCGCCGGACAGGCGCTTGGCCAGCACGTCGCCGCCGTTGGCTGTCTGCACCTGGACGCCCTGGCTGCCCAGCGGGTCCTGGTCGATCGCGATCACCGCCCGGTTCGTCAGGATGCCGAGGGTGGTGGCGTTCGCCGTGGTCAGGTTGTTGCCGGCGATCAGCGGGGCCGCCAGCATCGCCCAGAGACTGAAGTGGGCCCGGTCCTCGGTGGCGGACCAGCCGTTGCCGACTTCCAGCATGTCCGGGTCGTTCCACGCGCCCGGTCCGGCGTAGCGGGCCAGGCCGACGGTCTGGTGGAAGTTGCGCAGCATGCTGTCGAAGCCGGTGTTGATGTCGTCGGTGGTGCGCCAGAGGTTGCTGATGCCGGGCGCCCAGGTCCACGGGGCGTTCACACCCCACTCGCAGATGCTGAAGACGATCGGCCGGCCGGTGGCCACGAGCGCATCGTGCATTGCCGTGTAGCGCTCGACGTACTGCTGCGTGGTGGTGCTGCCGTTGTTGTTGCAGTTGTCGTATTTGAGGTAGTCGACGCCCCAGGCGGCGAAGGACCGGGCGTCCTGTTGCTCGTGCCCGAGGCTGCCGGGGTAGCCGGCGCAGGTCTGCGTGCCCGCGTCCTCGTAGATCCCCAGCTTGAGCCCTTTGCCGTGCACGTAGGCGGCGGTGCCCGCGATGCCGTCGGGGAACTTGGCGTGGTCGGGCACGAGGTTGCCGGCGGAGTCGCGGCTGCTTTGCATCCAGCAGTCGTCGATGTTGACGTACTGATAGCCGGCGGCGGCCATCCCGGACGACACCATGACGTCGGCGGTCTGTTTGACGAGCGCCTCGGAGACGTCGCAGCCGAAGGCGTTCCAGTCGTTCCACCCCATCGGCGGGGTGCGGGCCAGGCCGTTGTCGGCGGCGACGGCTGGTGTGGCGGAGAACGGGACGACGGCCAGGACGGTGGCTGCGACGATCGCGAAGACGCGGGTCATGCCCACGACCGTAAACAAAATTAATCGATACATCTAGATGTTTGCCCGGCAATGCACTTCGTTCAGGTCCGGACGTTCGGTGCCGATAGTCGGTCGTGCGGGGATCCGGGCTGTGGCGTTGGTGGATTGCGTTTGGGTTGCTGGCGACCGGCGCCTACTACCTGCTGCCCGACGACAGCCTGACCGCGAATCTCTGCTACGACGCGGTCGGGCTGGCGTCCGGCCTGCTGATCCTGGTCGCGGTCCGGCTCTACCGGCCCAGCCGGCCGGGCATGTGGCGGCTCTTCGCCGCTGGCCAGATCCTGTCCGTCCTCGGCGACTTCACCTGGGAGTACTACGAGTACGTCCGGCACGAGGAGCCGTACCCGTCGTTCGCCGATCTGTTCTACGTCGCGTCCTACCTGCCGCTGGTCGCCGGGCTGTTCCTGCTGTTGCGCCGCCGGCGTGGTGGTGACACGGCCGGTCTGATCGACGCGGCGATGGTGGCCACCGGGCTGGGCCTGGCGATGTGGGTGTTCGTCCTGCACCCGGTGGTGGCCGGGGCGTCGGCGTCGACGCTGGAGCGGGTGATCAGCACCGCCTACCCGGCGCTGGACGCGCTGCTGCTGGCGATGCTGGCCCGGCTGTTCGTCGAGCCGGCCTCCCGGACGCCGAGCACGACCCTGCTGGGGCTCGCCGCCGTACTGCTGCTGGTTTTCGACGTCGGGTTCTCGGTCGCCTCGCTCTACTGGTCGTACGACGGCCATCTGCTCGACGGCGGCTGGATGGCGTCGTACGTGATCTGGGCCGCAGCCGCGCTGCACCCGTCGATGGCGGCGCCCGCCGCTGCGGTGGATCCCGGCAGGGACGGCCGCGTCAGCCGGCTCCGGCTGGCCGCGCTGGGCGCCTCCGCGGTCCTGGCGCCCGGCCTGCTGTTCCTGCCGGGCATCGGCGCCGACGGGGTCGACCGGCTGGTCATCGGGGCCGCGGCGGTGGCCCTGTTCCTGCTCGGCATGACCCGGATGGTCGGCTTCGTCAACAAGATCCATCGGCTGGCGATGCAGGACGACCTGACCGGGCTGAGCAATCGCCGGCACTTCTACCAGGCGATGAGCGGCGCTCTGGCCGGCGGGCGGGCGCAAGTCGCGATGCTCGGGCTCAGCAACTTCAAAGCCATCAACGACGAGCTCGGTCACCTGGTCGGCGATCGTCTCCTGGTGGCGTTCGCCGACCGGCTGCGCGCTGCCGCCGGCGACGGCGCCGTCGTGGCCCGCACGGCCGGCGACGAGTTCGCGGTCCTGGTTCCCGGCGACGAGCCCGCCGCCGTGCGCCGGATCGCCGCCACCGTCCACGATTCGATCCGGGTGGACGGCTACGAGCTGCTGCTCGGCGCCGGGGTCGGGCTCAGCGAAAGCAACGGCGGCAGCGGCAGCGAGGGGGACGGCGCGATCGAACCCGCCGAGTTGCTGCGCCGGGCCGGGGTGGCGATGTACGCGGCCAAGAAGACCGGCGACCCGTACCTGCGCTGGGACCCGGCGATGGACGAGCGCACCAGCCACTACACCCGGCTGGGGGCGCAGATGCGCGTCGCGCTCGACGCCGGCCAGTTCCGGGTGGTCTACCAGCCGATCGTCGCCGTCCCCGGCCTGCGGGTCGCCGCGGTGGAGGCCCTGGTGCGCTGGGAGCACCCGGAGCGCGGGCCGGTCAGCCCGGCCGAGTTCATCCCGGTGGCCGAGCAGAACGGCCTCATCGTCGAGCTCGGCGAGTGGATCCTCGCCACCGCCTGCCGGCAGCTGGCCCGGTGGCGGGCGGAACTGGGGGAACTGGCCCCACTCAAGGTCAGCGTCAACGCCTCGGCGCGCCAGCTCGCCCGGCCCGGCTTCGCCCGCACCGTCGCCCGGGCGCTGGCCGAGGCGCAGCTGCCGGCGCGGTGCCTGACCATCGAGCTGACCGAGACGGCGGTCTTCCAGGGCGGTCAGGCCGTCACCGCGCTGCACGAGCTGCGCGCGCTGGGCGTCACCATCGCGCTCGACGACTTCGGGACCGGCCACTCCTCGCTCGGCCTGCTGCAGACCGTGCCGGTGGACATCCTCAAACTCGACAAGTTGTTCGTCGACAACATCACCGAGGCCGGACGGCACACGGTGATCGCCAAGGCGCTGATCGAGATCAGCGAGGGACTCGGCCTGATCGCCGTCGCCGAGGGCGTGGAAACCGCCGAGCAGGCCGAGACGTTGAGTGACCTCGGGTACCGGCTGTTGCAGGGGTACTACTTCGGCCGGCCGGTCGCCGAACCCGACTTTTCGGCGCGGCCGGACATTTTCGGGGCGCGAAGTCTCACCTCCCGGCGGTAACCGGCCGATGGGACCGTTGTGCACGCGTCTCCGGATCCCGGACCCGAACCGGCCGCGGCGATGGTTCCGCCGTGGCGGCTCACCCGCGTCCTCGCCGCCGCCATCGGCCTGGCCGCGGCCGCGGTGGCCTGGTTCTCGATCGGGCTGGCCTACCGCACGCCGCCGGAGCTCGGCTGGCTGACCCTGTTCGTGGCGGTGCCGCTCGCGGTGCTGACGGCGTGGCGGGCCGGGCAGCACGGCCGCACGTTCTGGCGCTACCTGTCGGTCGGCGTCGGCCTGGTCGGCCTGGGCGCGGCGTCCGCCGCCCGCGACTACTTCAACGGCGGCGCGCTGGCCGGACCGATCAGCGCGCTCACCTCGGTGGTGTACGTATCCGGGCTGGCGGTGATGCTGCTGGGGCTGCTGCGCATTCGCGGGGCGCACCGAACCCGGATCGAGTGGACCCGGTTCCTGCTGGACATCGCCACCGTGATCGTCACCGTGGTGACGTTCTCCTGGCACCTGTTCTATCCCCGCTGGCACAGCTGGCTGGGCGGCAGCGCGACCGCCGCGGTGTCCTTCCTGGTCGTGCTCGCGGCCGGGTTCATCTGCGTCTTCGCGTTCATCAAGGTCGCCTTCGCCGGCACCGGGCCGATCGACCGGCGGGCTCTGCACATCCTGGCCCTGACCGGGGCGGTCGGCGCCGGCGGCGGCGCGCTGGCGCCCCTGTTCGCCAGTCACCCGCACCTGAACTCCGCGTGGGTCATCCTGCCCTGCACCTGCCTGCTGACCTGCCTGGCCGCCGACCGGCAGATGCGGGCCACCCGGGCCGGGAGGCCACTGCCGCGGCCGGTGCCGCGCCGGCTGAGCCTGATGCCGTACGCCGCGGTCCTGGCCACCGGCGCCCTGCTGATGTCCGTCGCCCGGTCGGGGGCCACCGACCTGGAGGTGATCGCCGCCGGCTCGGTCAGCGTGACCCTGCTGGTCGCCCTGCGGCAGCTGGTGGCGCTGCGGGACAACGCCCGGCTGCTCGACGACCTCGACGCCCGTCAGCGGGAGCTCGCCCACCAGGCCGACCACGACGCGCTCACCGGGCTGCCGAACCGGACCGTGCTGGTCCGCGAGATCACCACCGCGCTGGCCTACGAACAGTCGGTGTTCAGCGTGGCCCTGATCGACCTCGACGACTTCAAGGCCATCAACGACGACCTCGGGCACGCGGTCGGCGACGCCCTGCTGTCCGCCGTCGCCGCCCGGATCGCCGCGACCCTGCCGGCCGACGGCGTGGTGGCCCGGCTGGGCGGCGACGAGTACGCGATGCTGCTGCGCGGCGACGCCGCCGCCACCCTGGCCGACGTCACGGCCCAGCTGCGCCGTCCGGTCCTCGCCGGCGGTTACGAGCTGGTCGTCGAGGCCAGCATCGGGGTGGCCCCGGCCCGCAGCACGGACACCGCCCAGGAGCTGCTGCGCCGCGCCGACGTCGCGATGTACGAGGCCAAGGCGTTGGGCAAGGGCCGCCTGGTCAGTTACGAGCCGGCGCTGGACCAGCGCACCGCCGCCCTCGCCCGGATGGCCGCCGACCTGCGGATCGCGCTCGACACCGACCAGCTCTACCTGCTCTACCAGCCGATCGTGTCGATGCCGGGCGGCGAGCTGTTCGGGGTGGAGTCGCTGGTGCGCTGGACGCATCCGGAACGTGGCCAGGTCGGCCCGGCCACCTTCATCCCAGCCGCCGAACGCACCGGCCTGATCGTGCCGCTCGGCGCCTGGATCCTCGAAGAAGCGTGCATGCAGGCGGTGCGCTGGCTCGAGGAACTGGGCAACGCCGCCCCGCGCACGGTCACCGTGAACGTGTCGGCCCGCCAGCTGCGTGAGGCCGGCTTCGCCGCGGAGGTCGACGCGGTGCTGCGCCGCACCGGCCTGCCCCCGCAGGTGCTGACCGTGGAGGTCACCGAGACCGCGGTGTTCGACGGCGGCACCGCTCTGGAGGAGTTGCGCGCCATCGCCGCGCTGGGCGTGAAGATCGCCCTGGACGACTTCGGCACCGGCCACTCGTCACTGGGCCTGCTGCGCACCTGCCCCGCCGACATTCTCAAGGTCGACAAGTCCTTCGTCGACGACATCGTCACGGGCGGCCACGAGGCGGTCGTCGCGGCGGCGCTGATCCGCATCTGCGACGGCATGCGCCTGCGCGCGGTGGCCGAGGGCGTGGAAACGGCCGACCAGGCCGCCGAGCTCTACCGGCTGGGATACCGCTTCGCGCAGGGCTACCACTACGCCCGCCCCCTGCCGGCCGAGGAGATCGCCACCTACCGGCCAGCCGCCGCCGAGCAGCGCCCGGCGGCCTGACCGCCGGCGGATGCCCGTGCGGACCGGCCCGGCGGATCAGCCCAGCGAGTCGTCGGACGTTGGCGGTGTGCTCGGCGTCAGCCCAGGCCACGACGTCGGAGGCGGCCCGAAAGCGCGGCGGCCAGGGCGGCACCGGACCCGTCTCCTATTCGACCAGCCGGGTGAATCGCGCACTAGGTCCGACGGTGCAGCTCCAGGGTCATGCCTTCGGTCAGGTGGTAGGGGTTGGTGGCGACCAGGGCGCCGATCACGCGGCGCAGGCGGCTGATCTCGGCTCGGACGGTGACGACGTGGTCGGCATCGCCGTACAGGAGATGGCTCAGCTGGGGCGCAGTGAGGCCGGCCGGGCCGCAGCCGTGCAGCAGCGCAAGGATCTCCGCGTGCCGTCGCGTCAGCGGCGTGCGCCACGGCTCGCCCTCGCCGCGCACCTCCAGGAGCGGCGGATTTCCGGTCAGGTCGAGCGTTGCGGTTATCGCCGATTGCGGGCCCGCCGGGCGCACCAGCCAGCCTTCCGGCAGGCGTTCGGCAAGACAAAGGCCCAGGCCGGGTACGCCGAGGGGCGCGCCGGCCCGCGGCGCGCCGATCCGGTCCCGGACGGCCACTCCGCTCGCATGGGCGACCCAGCCGTGGTCGTCGACGATCAGCAGCGGGCCGCGCACGGTGCCGGCCACGTGCGCCGCCGATCGCCGCAGTCGTTCGAGCCGGTCGGCGTGGTGCCGCCACAGCTGGGCCTCGGCCAGCCGCACCCCGGTCTCGACCAGCACCCGGATCGCCGGGTGCAGGGTCAGCGCCGGGCCGCTGACGTCGACGATGCCGAGCAGGTCGCCGGTGCGCGGGTCGTGCACCGGGTGGGCCGAGCAGTACCACGCGTGCTGGGCCTGCTCGAAGTGCTCGGCCGAGAACAACTGCACCGGCGCGGCCTCGACCAGCGCCGTGCCGATCGCGTTGGTGCCGACCGCGGCCTCGGTCCACAGCGCGCCCGCCCCGAAGCCGAGCGTGTCGGCTCGACGGCGCAGCGCGGACGGCCCCGCCCGCCACAGGATGGTGCCGTCGGCGTCCGTCACGACCAGCAGGAACGCGGCGTCCTCGGCCATCCGGAGCAGGTCGCCGGCGACCGGGGCGAGCGCGGAGGTGCGGCGGCGGCGCTCGACCTCGCCCGGCGGAAGCGGGTCACGGGCGTTGGCGTGGCTCGGGTCGAGGCCGAGCCCGAGCACGCGTGACCAGGAGCGTTCGACCAGCGCGCGGGGGCGGTGCGGCGGCCGGTCGCCGGCCAGCACCGCATCGTGCACCCGGAGCAGGTCCCGGGCGTGCCGGGACAGGTCGGTGCCGGGACGCACCGCGCTGTAGTCGCCCACGACGGCCTCCTCACGGCCGAGCATAGGTCCTCACGTTCCGCCGGCCCATGGCAAAATCTGCCGCGTGCAAATCGGAGTACTCGGATCTTTCGAAGTGCGGACGGACGACGGCGCCGTCGCCGACGTGCCGGGCGCCCGGCTGCGCGCGCTGCTGATCGCCCTCGCCCTCGAGCCGGGCCGGGTGCTCTCGAAGGCGACGCTGGTCGACTGGATCTGGGGTGAGCGGCCGCCGGCCGACGCGACGAACGCCCTGCACCGCCTGGTCTCCCGGCTGCGCAAGGTGCTGCCGGAGGGATCGGTCGAGGGGCAGACCGACGGCTACCGGCTGGCGGTGGCGCCGGACGCGGTCGACGCGGTGCGGTTCGAACGCCTCGTCGCGGCCGGCCGGGCCGGCGAGGCCCTCGCGCTGTGGCGCGGCGCGCCGATGCAGGACGTCGATCTGCCGGACAGCGCGGCGTTCGGCGCGGCGGTCACCCGCCTCGCCGAGCTGCGCCTGACCGCGCTGGAGAACGGCCCGTCCCGGGCCATCCCCGAACTGACTGCACTGGTCACGGCGCATCCGCTGCGGGAGCGGCTCGCCGCCGCGCTGATGCGGGCGCTCGCCGCGGACGGCCGCGGCAGCGAGGCGCTGCAGGTCTACCAGCGGACGAGGGAGGCCCTCGCCGACGCGCTCGGCGCCGACCCCTCGCCGGAGCTGTCCGCCCTGCACGTGGCGTTGTTGCGCGGAGAGCAAGGGCGCGACGAGGCGGGGCGGCGGGAGTCCAATCTGCGGGCCGAGCTGACCAGCTACGTCGGCAAGGACGCCGACGTCGCCGCGGTGCGCGAGCTCGTCGCCGGCCATCGGCTGACCACCCTGATCGGGCCGGGCGGCACCGGCAAGACCCGGCTGGCCACCGAGACCGCGCGCCGGTTGCTCGCCGACCTGCCGGACGGCGCCTGGCTGGTGGAGCTGGCCCCGATCGGCGCCGATGGCGATCTGGCCCAGGCGACGCTCGCCGCGCTCGGCCTGCGCGACGCCCTGCTCGGCAGCGCGGGCGGCGACGACCCGACCGACCGCCTCGTTGCCGCGATGCGCGAGCGGGAGGCGCTGCTCGTCCTGGACAACTGCGAGCACGTGATCGAGGCGGCGGCGACCTTCGCCCACCGGCTGCTCGGCGAGTGCCGGGACCTGCGGATCCTGGCGACCAGCCGGGAACCGCTCGGCATCACCGGCGAGGCACTGTGGCCGGTCGAACCGCTGCGCGGGGAGCCAGCCGTACAACTGCTGCTTGATCGGGCCGGGCTGACGCCGGACAGCCGGACCCTGGCCACCGCGGAGCGGGTCTGCCGGGCACTGGACGGGATGCCGCTGGCCATCGAACTGGCTGCGGCCCGCCTGCGCACCATGTCCATCGAGCAGCTCGCCCACCGCCTCGACAACCGGTTCCGGCTGCTGACCACCGGCAGCCGCACCGCGTTGCCCCACCACCGCACGCTGCGCGCGGTGGTCGACTGGAGCTGGGAGCTGCTCACCGACGCCGAGCGCGCGGTCCTGCGCCGGCTCGCGGTGTTCGCCGGCGGCGCGAGCCTGGAAGCGGCCGAGCGGGTCTGCGCCGGCGAGGGGGTCGATCCGGACGACGTGCTCGACCTGCTCACCGCGCTGACCGAGAAATCGCTGCTGCGCAGCGAGGGCACCGGCGGCTTGCGCTACCGGATGCTGGAGACAATCAAGGAGTACGCCGCCGAGCGGCTCGCCGAGGCGAACGAAGCCGACCTGGCTCGTCAGGCACATCTGGCCTGGTTCACCGAGCTGGCCGAGACCGCCGAGCCGCACCTGCGCCGGGCCGAGCAGCTGGACTGGCTGGCCGTGCTGGCGGCCGAGCACGACAACATCGGCGCCGCGATGCGGGGCGCGCTCGCGGCCGGCGAGACCGCGGCGGCCATCCGACTCGCGGCGGCGGCCGGGTGGTACTGGTGGCTGAGCGGGCGCAAGGCCGAAGGCATGGAGCTGGTGCTGGCGGCCGCCTCGCTGCCGGGCGAGGCGGACGATCGGGCGCGGGCCACGGCGTACGCGCTGGCCGTGCATTTCTTGACCGATGGGAAGGCCGACGAACGCCGGGCCGCCGAGTGGATCCACAAGGCATACCGGGCCAGCGAAGGCATTCGTCCCGACCACCCGTTGCTCGGGTTCATCGGTCCGCTGGAGCGCATGCTGACGGCGCCGGAGGAGGTCGTGCCCGCGTTCGAGGCCCTGCTGGCAGCCCCGGATCCGTGGGCCCGCGCCCTGGCCCGGCTGCAGGTCGGCAAGATGCGGATCGTGCTCGGCAGCGGCGGCCGGGAGGCGGACGCGCTCCTCGAGACGGCGCTGGCCGAGTTCCGGGCCCTGGGCGAGCGGTTCGGGATCTGGTTCTCGCTGACCGAGCTGGCCGACCGGATCGCCAGCCGCGGCGGGTTCGCCGGCGCCTGCGAGCTCTACGAACAGGCGATCGCCGTGGCCACCGAGCTCGGCGCCACCGAGGACGTCATCGGCATCCGGTCCCGCCAGGCCCAGCTCTACCGCCTGCTGGGCGACCAGGCGTCCTCCGCGGCGGCGATCACCGAGGCGGAACTGCTGGCGGAGCGGGTCGCCTGGCCGGACGCGCTGGCCGACCTGGCCTTGGCGAAGGCCACGATCGCCCGCGGGTCCGGCGACCTTGACGAGGCACGCCGGCAGCTCCGGACCGCGACCGACCTGCTGGGCAGCGCCGCCGACCAGGCGCTCATCCGCGCCGTGGTGGAGGACTCCTTCGGATACCTCGCCGACGATCTCGACGAGGCCCGCCGGCACCGTGCCGCGGCTCTCGCGGCGGCCACCGAGGCCGGGCACCCGGCCCTGATCGCCGTCGCGCTGGTCGGCGTCGCCGACTTCGCGCTCCGCCGCGACCAGCCCGAACAGGCGGCCCGGTTGCTGGCGGCGAGCGCCGCCGTCCGCGGCCTCACCGATCGCTCGCACCCGGACGTGGCCCGGATCGAGCGGGAAACGCGGAGCCGCCTCGGGTCGGCCGAGGCGGCTCATGACTTGGCTCACTACGCGGCGGGCTGGGAAGAGCTCGCCGCGGTCACGCTCGCTTCGTGAACGTCGAGGACGCCCACACGTAACCGACCAGCGCGATCCCGACGCACCACGCGACCGCGGTGATCACGTCGCCCGCATGCGGAGCGCCGTTGAGCAGCCCACGCAGGGTCTCGATGATCGGCGTGAAGGGCTGATACTCGGCGAACTGCTTGATGCCCGGCCCCATCTGGTCGGCCGGCACGATCGCGCTGCTGAAGAACGGCAGCATGACCAGCGGCACGGCGGCCATCCCGGCCGTCTCCGGCGTCTTCGCAGCCAGCCCGAGAGCGACCGAGAACCAGCCGGTCGCGAACGCCAGCAGCACGATCACGCCGATCACCCCGAGCCAGTCGGCGAAGCTCGCCGCCGGGCTGAACCCGAGCAGGAACGACACCCCGAGCAGGGCCGCGATCGCGATCAGGTTGGTCAGCACGCTGGCTACGACGTGTCCGTTGAGCACCGCGCCGCGGGACACGTCCATGACCTTGAACCGGTTCATGATGCCTTTGGTCATGTCCGAGTTCGCCGAGGTCGCGGTGGCGCCGAGGCCGTAGCAGACGGCCAGCAGGAGCAACCCCGGCGTCGCATAGTCGACGTAGTCGACCCCCACGTCGAACGCGTCCCCGAACACGTAGACGAACATCAGCATGATCACGATCGGCATCAGCACCGCGTTGAACACCGCGGTCGGGTTGCGGGTGATGTGCTTGAAGTCGCGGCGCAGCATGACGAGCGAGTGAGATTTCATTTGGCATCCACTTCCGAGGCGTGACCGGTCAGGGCTAGGAAAACGTCGTCGAGGTCAGGGGTCTGCACCGAGAACTCGTCGGCGACCAGCGAGTTCTCGTCAAGCCGGTCGAGCAGCGCCCGCAGCGAGGCGGTCCCGCCGTCACCGGGCACCCGCAGCGCCAGCGCCTCGTCGTCCCGGGTGGCCTCGGTGAAGACCGCCGCGGCCGCGGCGAGCTGCGCGACGGAGCCGAACCGGAGCCGCACGTGGGTGCCGGGGATCTGCCGTTTGAGCTCCTCCGGGCTGCCCTGCGCGACCAGGCGCCCCTGGTCGAGCACCGCGATGCGGTCGGCGAGCTGGTCGGCCTCCTCCAGGTACTGCGTGGTGAGGAAGATGGTCACGCCCTCGGCGACCAGGCCCCGGATGATGTCCCACATCGTGCGGCGGCTGCGCGGGTCGAGCCCGGTCGTCGGCTCGTCGAGGAAGATGATCTGCGGCTCGCCGACGAGTGTCATGGCCAGGTCGAGCTTGCGGCGCATGCCACCGGAGTAGGTCGAGGCCGGCTTCTTGGCCGCCTCGCTCAGATCGAACCGCTCGAGCAGCTCAGCAACGGTGCGCCGCCCTGGCGCCCGGCTGAGGTCCACCATCAGCTGCAGGTTCTCCTGCCCGGTGAGCAGCTCGTCGACCGCCGCGAACTGCCCGGTGACCCCGATCGCCGCCCGCACCGCCTTGGCCTCAGCGGCGACGTCGTGCCCGGCCACCCGGGCGGTGCCGCCGTCCGCCTTGATCAGCGTGGTCAGCACGTTGACGGTGGTGGTCTTGCCCGCGCCGTTCGGCCCCAGCAGCGAGAAGACCGTGCCGGCTTCCACCGCCAGATCAATGCCGTCCAGTACGACTTTGTCCTTGAAGGCTTTACGAAGCCCGCTCACTTCAATCGCTCTCATGCCGACAACGATCAAGCCCAGCCCTGACACGCCTCCGCCACGCCCCTGACACGAACGGTCTGATCACCGGATTAACGGTCGTCTCAGATTCGCTCGGTACGAAGTTGGCCTCAGACAAGCGATGCAACCCATCAGGAGGCTATTGATGTCAGTCAACGCAGCGCCGCCCAGGAAAGCGCCGCCCGGTCGGTTGGCAGGCCGGTGGGTGCCGTGGTTGGTGATCGGCTTGTGGGTGGCGCTGGCGGCGGTCATGGTGCCGTTGAGCGGAAAGTTGAGCTCGGTCACCAAAGACAGGGCCGTGGACGCCCTGCCCGCCAGTGCCGAGTCCACCAAGGTGGCGGCGCTGAAGGACAGGCTTCCCGGTGGGGAGGACAACACGTTCGTCTTCGTGTACCACCGTGCCGGCGGTGTGACTGATGCCGACCGGGCGGCGATCGAGCGTCATTACCACACTTTTGCCAAGCGGTACCCGCCGCAGGTGGCGCCGCAGGCCGGCGAGCACGGCGAGGGCCCGCCGACGCAACGCTCCAAGGACGGCAAGGCGATAATGTTCACACTCAACGTGAGCACGGCCTACGGTGAGCCGTCGGTCCTCATCGGCCCGTTGCGTGACACCGCGAAGGACCGCCCCGCCGGCCTGGAACTCGACGTGACCGGCCCGGCCGCGATCGACGCCGACATGGACGCTGTCTACGACGGCATCGACGTGCAGGTGCTGCTGACCACCGTCGTCGTCGTCGCGCTCCTGCTCATCCTCACCTACCGCAGCCCGGTGTTGTGGTTCATCCCGCTGATGGCCGTGGGCGCGGCCGCGCTGACCGCGATGGCGACGGTCTACCTGCTCGTCAAGGGCTTCGGCATCGTGATCAACAGCCAGAACTCAGCGCTGCTGACGATCCTGGTGTTCGGCGTCGGCACGGACTACGCGCTGTTGCTCATCGCTAGATATCGGGAGACACTGCACCACCACGAAAACGTCCGGGTCGCGATGGTCCACGCGCTACGCGGCGCGGCGCCGGCCATCGTCGCGTCCGCGGCCACCGTGGTCGCCGGCCTGCTGTGCTTGCTCGTCGCGGACCTGAACGAAACCCGCGGGTTGGGGCCGATCGGTGCGGCCGGCATCCTGTGCGCGCTGGTGGCCATGCTGACGCTGTTCCCGGCGGTGCTCGTGGTGCTCGGCCGGCGGATCTTCTGGCCGGCCATCCCGCGGTTCTCCGCCACGATTGTGGAGCAGAAGCCGGGGCTGTGGGGACGCCTCGGCGCCGCCATCAGCCGCCGCCGGTGGGTGGCGACGCTCGCTTCGCTTGGAGTCCTCGGCGTGCTCACCGTCGGGCTGACGGGCAACACCAGCACTCTGCGGGAGCAGGACCAATTCCTGTCCACGCCGGAGTCGGTCACCGGCTTCACCGTTCTCGGCCAGCACTTCCCCGAGCTCGGCGGCCAGCCGATGACGGTCTTCACACAGCCGGCGTACCAGGAGCGGGTCCTCAACGTCGTCCAGGGCATCCCCGGTGTTGCCCAGGCCATCCCGGGAGAGACCAGGGGCGGCTGGGTCGACATCTCCGTGTTCCCGAAGGACGCGCCGGACACCACCGCGGAGTACGACACGATCAAGCGGGTGCGCACCGCCGTGCACGCGGTGAACGGGGCGGAGGCGATCGTCGGCGGGCCGAGTGCGGAGCACCTCGACACCGACGTGACCACCCGCCGCGACCAGAAGTTGGTGATCCCGCTGGTGCTCGCCGTCATCCTGATAATCCTCGGGCTGCTGCTGCGTGCTATCGCGGCCCCGATGATCCTGATGGCCACCGTGATCGTCTCGTTCGCGGCGGCCTTCGGCGGCAGCGTGTTCGTCTTCGACAAGATCCTGGGGTTCAAGGGCGTCGACTATTCGGTACCGCTGCTGGCCTTCATGTTCCTGGTGGCGCTCGGCGTCGACTACAACATCTTCCTGGCCAGCCGGGCCCGGGAGGAAACCGTGCGGCTCGGCACCAGAGAGGGCATGCTCAAAGCCCTCTCGGCCACCGGCGGCGTCATCACCTCGGCCGGCCTGGTCCTGGCGGCCACGTTCGCGGTCCTCGTCTCACTTCCGCTGGTGATGCTGATCGAGCTCGGGTTTCTGGTCGCCTTCGGCGTGCTGCTCGACGCCCTGCTGGTGCGGTCGGTCCTGGTGCCCGCCCTCACCCTGCTGATCGGCCGGCGGATCTGGTGGCCGAGCCGGCTGTCTCGTGCAGCGGCAGGGCCGCCGATCGGTCGACACACGCTCGCCGACGAGGAGGAGGAGGAGCCCGCGCTGCAACGGTGAGCGCGGTGGCACGGACGAGATCCGGGACGGGCATCCAGCCCATCCCGTGTCCTTTCGGTGGCCCGACGGCCGCCGCCCTCCGGTCCTGCGCGACGCGCCGGGCCTGGGGTCGGCGCGTCGCGGTGTCCGGCCCCGAAGGTGAACGGCGCAGGCTCATGCCCGAAAGCGGCCGTCTCTTGTCCTGCGCCGCACCGCCGGGAGGGGGTCAGCGCGCCGCGGTGTCCTCCCCGGCGGCGCGGCGCGCGATCGGGGCGGGCGGGGCCGCGGCCGGAAGGTCGACCCGGAGCAGCGCCCCACCGCGTGTGGAACGGGCGACAGCGGCCCGGCCGCCGTGGGCGTCGACGACCCGCTCCACGATCGACAGCCCCAGACCGGATCCCGGCAACCCCCGGGCGCTGTCCGCACGGTAGAACCGGTCGAACACCCGCGGTACGTCGACGGCGTCGATGCCCGGCCCGGCGTCGTCGACCTCGAGCACCGCCGACGCGCCCTCAGCACGGAGCCGGACCTGGACCGGCTGGTCCGCGGGGGACCACTTGCCGGCGTTGTCGATGAGGTTGAGCACCGCCCGCTGGAGCGCAGCGGGACGCCCGCTCACCCACACGGAGGTCACGTCGAGTGCGACCTCGATGTCGGGCACGCGGGAACGCGCCCGGGTCGCGGCGGCCACCACCACGTCGGCGAGGTCGAGCAGCTCGGTGCTCTCGTCGCTGACGTCACCGCGGGCCACCTCGGTCAGCTCGGCGGCAAGGGTGCTCAACTCGGCCACCTGGGCGCCGAGATCGTTGAGCAGCCGGGTCCGGCTCTCCGCCGGCAGTGCGCTGTCCAGGGTGCCGCGCCGATCGAGCCGGACCAGCAGCTCGACGTTGAGGCGCAGGCTGGTTAGCGGGGTCTTGAGCTCGTGGGCGGCGTCCTCGGCGAGCAGCCGCTGGGCCCGCCGGGAGTCCCGGAGCGCGGCGAGCATGTCGTTGATCGACTGGATCAGCCTCCGAATCTCCCCACCGCCCTCATCCGGGATGTCGGCGTCGAGATCCCGGGTGTGCGCGACACGTACGGCGGCGGCGGTCAGCCGGTCTATCGGTGCCAGCCCGGTCCGCGCCACGGTCCGCCCGACAAGGGCGCCGCCGACCACGCAGAACAGCCCGATCAGCAGCATGCCGAACCCGAACTGGTTGATCGGGGTGTCGTCGGCGAGGTCGGCCACCTGGACCGCGCCGTCTCCCGCCGGCAGCGTGTAGATGCGGTAGCCGTCGTTCCAGTCGGTCGACTCCAGTAGGTCGGTCGACGCGCCCTGCGCCACACGCCCGGCGTGCTCGCTGACCGGGGGCAGCGCGGGTTGGCCGGCCGGCGTCCGGGTCGAGCCGTCGGGCAGGATGACCCGCACCAGCCGACCGGATCCGGGGTACGGCGGGAGCTCGACCTGCGCCAGACCGGCGCGCTCCGCGTTCGTCGCCAGGACGCGGGAGTCGGCGCGTAGCTGTTCCTCGGCGGTGTCCCGCAGCTTCCGGTCCATCAGCTCGCTGGCCACTTGGAAGGCCGCGAACACGCTGACCGCGATGGCCGTCGCCGCGATCACCGTCAGCCTGCTCCGCAGGGACCGCCGGCGCCACCATCGGGTCAGCCGGTGCGGTTCCCGGCCGGCGGGCCTGCTCACGGAGGAGTCTCCCGCAATGTGTATCCCAGACCGCGCAGCGTGTAGATCAATCGCGGCTCACCCTCGGCCTCCATCTTGCGGCGCAGGTAGCTCACGTATACCTGCAGGTTGTTGGCGGTGGCGCTCATGTCGAAGCCCCAGATCGCCTCGAACAGCGCGTCGCGGGTCAAGACCCGGGTCGCGTTGCGCAGGAGGACCTGCAGCAGGGAGAACTCGGTCCGGGTCAGGCGCAGCGGCCGCCCGCCACGCCACGCCTCGAACCTGTCGGGATCGACCCGGACGTCGGCGAACGACAGGATCTGCGACTCCCCGTCGGCCGGCGTGCGCCGGCGCAGCAAGGCCCGCACCCGGGCCAGCATCTCCTCGGTGGCGAACGGCTTGGGCAGGTAGTCGTCAGCGCCCGCGTCGAGCCCCGCGACCCGGTCGGAGACCTGGTCACGGGCGGTCAGCATCAGCACCGGCAGATCCCGGCCCGCGGCCCGCAACCGCCGGCAGGTCTCCAACCCGCCGAGGCGAGGCATCATCACGTCGAGGATCAGCAGATCCAGCGCGTCACCGCCCGTGCCGGCGACCGCGTCGAGCACGGCGAGACCGTTGGCGACGGTGCTGGTGTCGTAACCCTCGACCTGGAGCACCCGCTCCAGCGACTCACGGATGGCCCCGTCATCATCCGCGATCAAGATCCGCACGCCGGCCCGCCCCTTCCAGTCGATGCTTTGCCGCTCATCCTCCCCGACCAACCTGAAGCCAGTATTAGAACCGTCGCCTCTGTGGTGCCCCGCGGGTCGTGCTCTACGGATGCCTGAGCTCAGACTTGACCACTGACGGGATAGCAACGAATCGTGGGACCGCCGGCACGGATATTTGCGAGAACGGAGTGCCGGCGCGCCAGGAGCACTACCAGGTCCGCAGGCAGGCGGCGAACTAGCCTTGACTATTGGTGGACCATAGTTGGCAGAATAAGAACCAGATAATCGCAGCTCAGGGCCCGATCGTGACGCTACCGGCCGTGCGCCGACGCATACCCTGACCCGGCTCACCGTTCGTCCACCTCGCCGCGCTGGTGTATCCACGATCAGCGGTCAAGATCAACCCGTGGGCCACCCCGTCCCAGTCCACAGCAGTGCGTGCCACGGCGGCAAAGAACATTTCTCCGTCGCCGCCGGTGAACCCACCACCGGCGGTGAGTTGCTCGCCGGATCCGAACAACTCGGCCATGGAAACCCACCGGCCGCCGAGGTGGAAGCCCGGCCAGGCCAGCAGCACCTGATCAGGAACGAAGCGTTATCGACCGTAGTGATAGCGGCAGGACATGATCTCCAACTGGTCCTGGGCGTCCAGTACGCGGTACACGAGCCGGTGTTCTTCGGTGATGCGCCGCGATGCCCAGCCCGAGAGGTCGCCCTTGAGGAGTTCCGGCTTACCGATGCCGCCTTCTTCGCCTCGCTGAATGTCCTTGATGAGAGCATTGATCCGCTTAAGGGTCTTGCGATCACCCGACTGCCAGCCCACGTACTCGTCCCACGCATCCGGGTGCCAGACGAGCTTCACACGGAGCCCTCCGCGTCCGGCTCGATGAGCTCATGCTGGACCAGCCCACCGGCTTCCATCTCCGCCCGCCGACGGCGCAACTCGCGGCCGTTGGCGCCACGAGACAGGTACTCAGTTTCGCGCCACGCGTCATAGTCGCTCTTCAGCATGACGACCAGCGGCTCGTGCCCACTGCGGGTAACTACAAGATCTTCGGCGTCGTTCTCGATGGCGTCGAACTCATTCGCGAGGTTCGCCCGCAAGTCCGAAGCAGTGATGACCTTCATGACCCCTCCAGTATTGTACGTCATATTGTACAACACCTTGGAGATCAAACCCTCGATTCAAGTTTGCCCAGGTCGGCCGACCAGAGGCGAGTGGGGCCAGACCAGCCGGCCGGCCAGGATCAGAGGGCTCGTTGTAGCGGTGGTTGCGCCATCCTTGCTCGATCATCTGGGCCAGTGCCGTGACGGCCTGCTGATAGTCCTCGGGACTTATGGGGACGACCTCAGGCGCCAGGACTCTGACGTTCGTCGCTACACGCCGCCGGTTCACCATCTCCGCCTCCTAGCCCTTCGGCCCCTCCTCGAGGGTGGCCCCGGAAAGAAGCCCTCGGTATCCCTCGGCCGAATGACTGCGCACTCGGGTGGCGACAACCGCATCCGTCCATGCCACGAGCCGCGCTGCTGGCCGTGACATCCTTGTCCGCGCTCGCCAGCAGGCTCACCTGCAGCATGTTGACCGAGCGGCTCCAGGGTCCGAAGGGTATGCCCGGGGCCGGTGACTGCCCTGTGCCCCGGGGCACGATCCGGGGCCGTGCCGGCGTCTCGTAAGTGCAAAAGAAGTCGCAGTCCGGTCGCCGCCCCGGGGCGCCGGCCCCGAGCAGAATGGCGCAGGCAAACCCGTTGCGGGAGGTGTTCGAGTACCGTCGTCTGCTCGACTAGCATCGCACCGCACTGGCTACGGAGTCCGCCGGGCCGATGGTCAACGCGTTGGTCGCGGCCGCTCCTGGGTGGTCCGACGACGATCTCGAGGACGATTTCTGTGCGCGCTTCGGCGCGGCGATGCTCCAGTACGAGCGCGGCCCGCTGGAGGACAGGGTCAACCCGGACGACTTCGTCCGCGCCGTGCTCTCCGTGCTCGACGAGCGGCTGCACGAAGCCGAGGAGTCCGGCATTGGCCTGGCTGTGGTGCAGCGGCTGCTGGCCGTTCTCGCCGGTGTGCTGCCGGCGCCGCTGAGCGTGTCTGCGCAGGACCTGGTCGCCGAGCATTTGGACGACGACGCGGCGCAGCGGGCCATTCGTGGGCGTGCCGTGACCGGCTCGGCCTTGTGGGCGAGAGACAGCTACGGCAGCCACTGGGCTGTGGTCGCCCCCTTCGCCTCAGCGAACGGCTCGGGCCGGTGGTACCTGTGGGATGTGGACGCCTGCGGATACGAGGTGGCCGCCGTCTACGGCGTCGCATCGTCCGGCTGACCGGCCACGGGCGCATGTGCCCCTTCAGCGAGAAGGCGTTGGCGGACCAAGTAGCGGCCAAGATCGGTGAGGCCGACGGTCAGGCCGGGCTGGGGGTTCAAGGCCCATGGCGCGACGCCGATCGCAGCGGCGCGTTGGTCGTTGACGTGGTCGCCGATGCCGGCAACGGCCACGGCGCCATGGTCGGCGAGGTCGGAAAGGGTGTTGCGGACGACCGCGGCGGCCAGTCCGGCAAACAGCGCGGGATCGCCCGGCGGGAGGCGGCGCTCGTACTCGTCGAGCAATTGGTCGATCATGGTGTCCAGGACGGCGAGTTCGCTGCTTGCTGTAGCGGTGTACAAGATGCCGAGGAACCGGGGCATCCAGGGCCTCAGCCAGTCACGTAGGTGCTCGCCGTTCTTCGGCGCGATCGCCGGCGCTGGAGGATCCAGCAACTCGTCGGCCAGATCGGACCAAAAATCGAGGACCTGTTCCGGCTCTGCGGCACCCGCCAGTGTGTTCGCGATGAGACTCGCGCCTGAGCCGGCGAGGACTCGGGTGCGGCGGAGCTGAATGACGTCGAACTCGATCGCCAGCCGCCATATTCGGGTGAGAGCCGGCGTCCCGCCTGTTCGGTCGCTGGTGGCCGGCAGATCGAGCGCGGCGAGCAGCATCGGCACGTCGGCCTTGCGGGGCTCGCCGCGATCGTCGACGGTCTTGCCCCCGCCGGTCCACCCGGCTAATACCGCGAGCTGGGTGAGCCAGCCAGCCCCGTCAGTGGCCACCATCCTGGCCAGGTCGGCTGGCTCGGGCAGCGCGACGGGCGGGAACTGCGCCTGCCGCTCGCACCCGCAGTCACAGCCCAGGTCCGGCCAGACCAGGTGCTTCGCTGCTGGCGCGGCGTGCCCGAGGATCGCGACCTGACCGTCGTGGATGAGCAGTTGCCCGGTGGCGTAGCCGGGGCGCTCGTCCATCAACTCGCCCAGGACCGCGCGGCGGCCCTCGAAGTCTCGGGCGTTGAATCGCTGCGCCCAGGCGTCAAGAGCCGCGGGTTCGGCGTCCAACGGTATCCCGTCGGCGAGGATCGCGTGGAATACGCGTTTCGCGAGCCGCCACCGGGTTGTGTCGGCCATCGCGCTGGGAAACCTGGGCGCGAGCCGGTCCAGTTCCTTGAGCAAGGCCGGCACGCGGGTGCTGGCTGGGTGCAGCCGGTCGGTGGCGTCGAGGAAACGCAGAAAGTCGCGGATGGTGTCCAGGCCGTACTCGGTGAGATCCCAGTTGTCGACCTGTCGAGGCACGACATATGCCATGAACAGGTCGTGGACGTCACCGCTGCGCCAGCGGGTCGGATCCGGCCGGTCAAGGTACTGCGCGCGTCCGTGAAGCAGGATTGTGATCCGTTCCCGCCACCGTGTGCCAGCTTGGCCGCCCGGGGCGAGCCCAGCCGCCGAAGCCCACTCCGCGAACTCGTCGATCACCGTCTGCTGCAAGCGGGGCACCGAGCGACCCTACCGCCGTCGCCTCGCCCGCCCGCAGCGGCACGCCAGGACCGCTCTCCGAGGACAGCCCCGCGTGCGCGTCGCCGTACGGTTGTTGTCGCAGCTGTCGATGATGACGATGACGCTCGAGAGGTCTACTGCCCATGCCTGAAGACGATCTCGCCGCCGTGGCAGCTTTCACACCTGCGCTGAGGCAGGTCACCGCTTTGACGCGGTGGGTCGGACAGGGCCGCAAGCTAACTCAGACCGGACAGCTGACCATGGCCGACGCCCGCCATCTGGTCGGTCTGCTGGATACCGGCGACGAAATCGATCCGGTCATCGGCGAGCGGGTGTTCCGTACCCGCAGCAGCGCTGAGCTGCCTGTCCTCGCGATCGTGGTGGCGTGGGCCAAGGCCGCGGGACTCGTCCGCATCGTCCACGGCCGGCTGGTCCCGGTGAAGAAGAACCAGCGGCTGATCGATCGGCCGGCCCAGCTGTGGAACCTCATGTTCGCTGCTTTCGACCAGCTCGGACCGGCAATCTGCTCCGCCGGTTGGTTCCAGTCGCTGCTTGGCGACAACTTTGCCGACGGCATCGCCGTCCTTTTCGGCGGCATCGCGGACGGCGGCGGTGCCGCGCCCACCGGCGCGGTGCAGGAGGAGGTCTGGTCTGCGCTCAGCGCGCGCTATTACCTGGACGACGCCACGACCGAGCAACTGACTCGCCTGCGCAAGACCACAGACAATGACGTACGCCGCGCCGTGGCCGGTCTGGTGACCCTCGGCGCGCTCGCCGAAGAGGAAACCGCGTCCGGGATGCTACGGCTGACGCCGTTGGCCGAGTGGGCTCTGCGCTCCCGGTACGGCGCCGTCGCGCCCGGCGACCAGATCGCCCAGCTCAAGATCACCCTGCTGGATACCGAACCGCCGGTGTGGCGCCGCCTGCTCGTACCCGCGACGATCCGCCTCGACCGGCTGGACCGGGTGATTCAAGCCACCATGGGCTGGACCAACTCACACCGGCACATGTTCATCCATCCCAGCGGCCGCTACGGCGTGCCCGACCTCGACTTCCCGCTGCAGGACGAACGCCGCACGACCCTGCGCGATCTGGCCGATCGAGAAGGCGAAACCGTCAGGTACGAGTACGACTTCGGCGACGACTGGGAACACGAAATTGTGCTGGAACAGTTGCTGACCGCTGAGCGCGGCGGCCGGTACCCCACCTGCACGGCCGGTGCAAGCGCCTGCCCACCGGAAGACTGCGGCGGTGTTCACGGCTACGCCGACCTCATCGACACACTCGCCGATCCCACCCACCCCGAACGCCAGCACCTGCTGGAATGGCTCGGCATCGAGAAAGGCAGCGACTTCGACCCAGCGCACTTCGCAACCGCCGACGCCAACCGCCGACTCGACGCCGTCATCCTTGCCGCGACCCGCACCGCCTGACCAGGGAAGCGCCCCGGGCGTCGGCCACGCATGCGGGCGACACTCCGTACGGCCGACAGCGGACACCGCGAAGAGCGAAACCGGCCGCTGCCGGGGCTGTCGGTGGGGTTCACTCGTGGGCGACCGCGTGCCGGCCGTGCAGTGCTGCCCGGTGGGCGGCGGCCCGGCCCGACGCCCAGCCCTGCCGATTGTTGATGTTCGTCGTATGGTGCGTCAGCTGAGGGAACTGTTTCTCGAACGCGTCGCGTACCGCGTCGTCACGGGCCGCGAGCACCGGTAGCAGCTGGGCGCCGCTGGCCGAGCCGGCCGCTTCCTGGCCGACCTCGTCGGCCGCGGCGCTGAGCCGTTCGCCGATCCGCGACGCGTACGCCGTCAGGAACGACTGCCGAAACGAGCGGGTGGTGTTACGCCCGTACTCGTCGGTGGTGGGCTTGGCCTGAGTCATCGCCCTGGTCGCCTGCACCAGCAGCGACGTGAACAGCAGTTCGGTGGCATCCAGATCCGCCGGGAAGCCGACGACGGTGGTGAAACCGAAGCGCTTCGCCCACACCGCCCGGCAACTGTTCGCCTCCGCGACGACCTGGAGCAGCAACGACTTCGGCGCCTCATACGGATTGTCGACGGCGATCCGGCGTGTGACCGGCTGGTCGCGTTCACCGGTCGCGGCCACCAGCAGGGCGTGGTCGATCCGGTGCCGGGCCATCAATTCCTGCGCCTTGGCCGTGAACGCATCGGCCTCCTCCGGGAAGTCGGTGGACTCCGCCTTGGCCAGCAGTGCCCGGACCCGGTCCAGCATCCGCTGGTCGACGTCCGCCGGCGCGGGCGCCGTGGCCGGCCGGGCATCGCCGGGAGCCGGGCCGACCACCTCGATCGCCGGCAGCGTCGCGAGCAGATGAAGCACGTCAATCAGCGCGGCGATCACGGTGGCGCGGTCCAGACCCTGCCGGCCACCCCAGATCGTCACGTAATGGTCATCGTGGTCCCACCAGACCCGTGCTTCGAGGATCGCCAGCTGTGACTGCCATCGCGGGTCGACGGTGGCCATGGGATAGCCGCGCATCCGCGCCGCGATGGCATCGACCATCAGCCGGCCATGACGTGCGCCGCATTCGCGGCGCGCCACCCGGACCAGTTCGGCCGGCTGCCAGCCGCGCCGCCACGCCTGCTCCACATCGTGCAGCAACCGCGCCAGCAGGGCACGGTTGACGACCTGGATCCCGACTGCACCACCCGGCCCCGCGATCAACAGAGCATGACAACGGTCCAGCTCGGCGCCGTGTTCGCCATGCTGGGCGTGGATCGCCTGCTCGATGATCTGCTCCGCGAGCTCCAGCTGCGAGGGAACACGCGGTGTACCGAACAGGCCCAACGGATCATCGGCACCACCCGCCGCCCGCTCGGACTTTCGGCGTTGCGCCGCGTCCGCCGTCTTCCGCTTGGCCTTGTGCCGTTCGCGACTGTTCCTACCCACTGATCTCCGCCCGATCTGATCCGGCAAGCCGCCAACGCTACCAACCCGACAACCTCGCGGACGCACCCGTTAAGGTGGATCGGCCTCAGGGCACAGCCGGTTCGGGATGCTCTGCCCGGAAGCGGTCCGCGGCGTCGTGGCTGATCAGCGAGGCGTCGAACAGCCAGTCGACCGCCCGGCGGGCGGCTCGGGCGTCACGGAACGCATACCAGGCCGGTAACAGGTGCGGGTACTCCTCGTAGTTCGTCCTTGAACCGACGGAACGCGCCGCGGCCGTTGATCGCGCGGGCGAGCCTGCGGGCCGCCTGGTCGTCGCTGACCAACTCGGTGAAGTCGGCCATGTCTTCATGCCAGACGTACGAGGGCAGCGGACGGATCGCGACGAGGTCCCGGTCCAGGTCGTCCAGGTCGACCGGGGTCTTGCCGTCGATGCCGCCGTCCCAGGTCCACAGCACGATCTCCCCGGTCTCCGGGTCGACCAGGTGCAGGTGCTCGTCGTAGACGTTCTGATCCGACAACGCGAACGCGATCTCGTCAAGATCAAACTTGTCGATCTCCAGCATGGCCAGGTCCAACCGATCCGGTATGCGCCCGAGCGTATCGGCACCGTATCTAGCCACGGCCGCAGCCCAGTGGGCGCGCCGCTGCTGCGGTTTCGACTCGCACGAGGCTTTACCTCATCAGTCCTCGAGACAATCGGAGGTGTCACGGCTTGGGTCAGAGCGACGTGGTGATCGCCTTCGGGTGCGTCACCGGCCTGCGGGCCGGCTGGAGACCAATCGCACCGACGAGCTGCAGACGCCGCATTTGCGCGCGTGCCGGACCAACCACGGCATGGGTTTGATCGACTACTACGCCACCATCGACCGCAGCAACGGCGTGCCCCTCAGGGAGGCGATGTACCGGGTCAAGCGGGCCACGCTCGAAAGCGCCTGGATCGCCTCGGCGTCTACCCCGAGTACGCCGAGGCTACTGCTCACATTCGCGTGAGCAGCCAATATTTGCAGCTCAACGCGCTGTCGACCGAGGCGGTTCTTAAACTGCCAACAATCGATTCACGTTTTCCCTGGTCAGGGGCTTTGGTGGGCGATACTGGGATCGAACCAGTGACCTCTTCCGTGTCGAGGAACGATCATCGCGCCAGGGCCAGCGTCGACGGCTACCAGCAGCCAGACGAGGCCATGCCATCGATCGGACATGGCCTCTGAACTGGCGGACCACACCTGGCAGCATAGAAACCGCATTTCCGCAGCTCAGGGGACGGCCGTGACGCTACCCGCCGTACGCCGACGCGCGACCTGACCACATCACCGCTCACTCAGCCGTGGCGTCGCTATGCAGACCCGATTCAGATCACAGGTCGACCAGGACCAGCTCCGAGCAGAACCCAGGCCCCATGGCCAGCATCACGGCCGGTCGGCTCGGTGCGCCGGGATCCCGGTCCGCCAGCGTCGCCTGCAGGACATGCAGAACGGACGACGACGACAGGTTCCCCACCGACGCCAGGCTCCGTCGCGTCACGTCGAGCGCATACGGCTTCAGGTCGAGGGCTCGGAGGATCGCTTCGATGACCTTGGGGCCACCGGGGTGAGCGATCCACGTGTCGACGTCTGCCACGGTCAGCCCGTGCCCGGCCAGGAAGGCCTCCACGTCGTCCCGCAGGTATGTGTCCACGATGTCGGGGACCGTGGCCGCGAGCACGAGCCGAAACCCGGAGCCGCCGACGTCCCAGCCCATCACCCGCTCGGAGCCCGGGTAGAGCCGGCTCCGTGTCGCCCGCACCTGGGCCGCACGCCCGTGGCCGATCTCGGTCGCGCGCCGCTCCCCCACCAGGACCACCGCGGCCGCGCCGTCCCCGAACAGGCCGGAGCCGACGAGGTTCGCCGTCGAGCTGTCGTCGCGCTGGAACGTGAGCGAGCACAACTCCACCGACAGCAGCACCGCTACGTCGTCCGGGTGGCCCCGCAGATAGTCGTGGATCCGCGCGATGCCCGCGACCCCCGCCACACAGCCCAGGCCGAACAGTGGCATCCGCTTCACGTCGTCGCGCAGTCCGAGCGGGCCGGCGATGCGCGCGTCCAAGCTGGGCACTGCCAGCCCGGTCACGGAAGTCGTCGCGATGAGGTCGACGTCGGACGGGCCCAGTCCGGCGGCGGCCAGCGCAGCGGACACGGCTTCCACACCGAGCCGGCGGCCGACCTCGATCCACACGTCGTTGGCGGCTTGGAAGCCACCGAGATCGTGGTATCGCTCCAGCGGGAGAGCCAGGTGCCGGGTGCGAACCTCGGCCGCGCCATGCAGACGCCGCATCAGCTCGCGACGGGGCGCAGCCTCCGGTCCGTCACCGAGGATGGCATCGGCCAGGACTTCGGTTATCTCGTCCTGCCGGTACACATTCGCCGGGAAGACGGCGCGGGCAGCAACGATGCGTGACATCTATTCATGGTCCTCTCAACCTCGCTCTTCATCGGCGTGCGGAGACAGCACAGACAAGGCGCGAGGAGCTACGGGCGGCGCTGGGCGCCTGCGGAGGCGCTGGCTCGCGCGGCGGTGACCGAGCGTTATGGCGCTGGGCGCTTGCCGGAGGTGAGGTGCTGCGAGCGCTCCCAGAGGCCGCGGGCGAGCGTTTCGTCGAGGGCTTGTGCGTTGCTCGGCCTGGTGATGTTGCGCCGGTAGTAGTACGCACCGGATTCCCAGTCGACGCCGGGTCTGCCCTGCGCTAGCCACACCAGTTGATCGGCGCCCTGCTCAGGGGTGGAGAACAGGCGGCGGCCGATCGGGTTGGCCGCGACTCGGCGGACCAGACGGATGATCGGCTTGGTGGACTCCACCCCGAAGTTGGTTATGACGTTGCCGGGGTTGAAGGAGGCCGCCGAGATGCCCTGGGCGTGGTAGCGCCGGTGCAGTTCCTGGGTGAACAGGATGTTCTCGAGTTTGGCCGCGCCGTAGGCGTGGACTGCGTCGAAATGACGGTCGTGGTCGAGGTCTGTCAGATCGATTTTCTTCGTGAAACGCACCGTGCTCGAGGTCTGGATCACCGAAGCGCGCGAGGCGATAAGGATGTCCAGGAGAAGGTGCGTGAGAAGGAACGGTGCGAGGTGGTTGATCTGGAACGTCTTCTCGAAGCCGTCGACGGTCCTGGTCTGCGGGCCGAACATGCCGCCGGCGTTGTTCGCCAGAACATCTATGCGGGGGTAGGCGCTGGTGAGCTCCGCCGCGAGCCGGGCGACGTCGTCGAGTCGGGTGAAATCGGCGACGTAGCCGTCGACGCCGAGCTCGGTGGAGATGGCGCGGGTCTTCTCGGGCGAGCGCCCGGCGACCACCACGGTGTGCCCGTCGGCGTGCAACCGGCGTGCGGCGGCGGCCCCGATTCCGCTGCTCGCACCGGTGATGACGATGACCTTCTTGATGTTCACCCAGATCTTCCCTCCATCGAGTACGTGAGACACTATCTCATTAGTGAAACTCAGTGTCATACATGAGTTGTAGTACCATCTGCCTGTGGATGTCAGCGGGGCTCCGAACGGGGCTCGCGCGCGGGCCCGCCGGGCGATGCGCGTGCAGGTGAGCGCAATTGCGGTGGGCCTGTTCCTTCAGCAGGGCTACGACGAGACGACGGTGGAGGACATCTGCACCGCCGCCGACATCTCACGCAGCACGTTCTTCCGGTACTTCCCGACCAAAGAGGACGCCCTGTTCGGCCTCTCCAGCGACACCGGCGAGCGGCTGCTTGCCGCGCTAGCTGCTCGGCCCTCCGGCGAGACACCGTGGACCGCTCTGCGGCGGGCACTCGATCCGCGTCTTGAGGAGATCGCTGCCGGGGGTGTGCAGGCCGGGCGTCTGGTGCGCCTCATTCAGAACACTCCGGGTTTGGCAGCACGTCACCGTGAGAAGGAAGCCGAGTGGCATCAGGTGCTGCGGCCGGAGGTTGCCCGCCGTCTCGGCGTCAACCCGGCGGCCACCTCCGATCCTCGTGCCGATGCCATGATCGCTGCCGCGCTCGGCTGTCTCGACGCGGCGCTGATTGCCTGGACCGCCAGTGAACAGCCGCCGGAACTGCCCGAGCTGCTCGACCGTGCCATGGCCGCCGTCGGCTGACCCGGCGAGCGCGACTCGCGCCGATGAGCGGATGTCTCGGCTCAGGGCTGTGCGGGAGCAGGAGTGCCGGTCGCCGGAATCGCCGACTGTGCGTCGAGGCCGGCGAACGCGAGCGCGATGACGAACCCGGCGACCTCCTCCAATTGGCGCGCCCGATCCAGGCCGCCGATTACGCCAGGAACACCACCGACGTCGCGTGCGAGGGAACCGACGACGTCCAATGCTCGGGGGTCGTCTCCGCACATCGCGACCGTTACCGGTGACGAGGCGGGCGTCGTCCACCGCGTCGACGGAAACAGATGAAACGCCTTGACCACGTGGGCGCCGGGGGCGAGTTCGGCGACGTGGTGTGCCATCGCGCGCCCGGATTCCGGCTGCGGCACGCCAATGCCGTGCTCGACCGCGTTCGTCGGATCAATCAGCGGTTTCCCGGCAAGTGACCCGGTGGGCGCACCGGCGGCCCTGAGGATGTCGGCGACGCCCCGCCAATGTACGGCGAGCAAAACGGCGTCGACGCCGACAGCGACCTCGCGTAGAGGCCGGGAGCGGGCTCCGGACGCCTTTGCCGCAGCTTCCGCACGTTCGGGCGAACGGCCGCCGATGCTGATGTCATGTCCGGCCCGGGTCCAGCCGGTGGCGAGCGCCGCGGCGAGGGCTCCGGTGCCGAGGATTCCGATACGCATGGCGTCAGACTCTAGAAAGTCCGGTGCGAACCGATCGGATCGTTACGCACCATCAGGTGTGCGTCAACCATGACACGATGACCGAATGTCTCGCGATACGGACGGCGGCAGCGAGCACTTCGTAGCGGACTGCCGGTTACGGATGGCAACCGACCTCTTCACGCACGTGTGGGATCCGGTGGTTCTGGCAGCGCTTACCGACGGTCCGCAACGCCGCCGCGCGCTTCGGGCGAGTATCGGCGGCATCAGCGACAAGGCTCTCACCGAGGCACTTCATCGGCTGATCACGAATGGCCTGCTCGAACGAAGGTCGTACGCCGAGGCGCCCCCGCGTGTCGACTACGCGTTGACCGCCCTCGGACGCACCTTCACCGACGGGCCCATGCGCGCACTCGGTGAATGGATCACCCGTTACGGCGGCGAACTTTTCGAGGCGCAGGAACGGATGCGTTTGGCGTACACCTGACCGGAGCACATCAGGCATTGCTCCCCGCAGTGCGCTGAAGCTGGGACAGAAGGCTGCGGTTGTCGGTGCGCACCCACTCCTCGATGAGGCGGCCTCGATCGTCGACACGAAATATGTTGATCAAGTCGAACACGACGCGTCGCCCGTTGGGCGGCAGCACGCCGGCCGGCGACTGCGTGAAAGGGCGGACGAAGGTGCCCTCGATCCAGGTCTGGCAGGCAAGGTAACTACCGTCGACGAGCACGATGCCGCGGCGGATCGATCGGTTGTCGAAGGCCGCGCGGACCGACGCGAAGTAGTCCGTGAGACCGCGGTAGTCCGACTCGAAGCCGTCCGGTCCGTGGAACCGGAACATCTCCGTGTCGAAGTACGTGTCGGCCTCGTCTTGATTCTCGCCGGACACCTCAAGTTCGCCGGCGCGCACCAGGCGAGCGATCAGTTCGTCGCGGATCAGGTCTTCGGGCATCAGTATCTCTCCTTAAGGCAGGCGATCAGCATGCCTCTGATCAGTCATGCGTGCCAACGATGATCTGGCACGCTTTCCATGAGCAGAACGCATGGCAGAATGACGTCATGTCGGAGTTCACACTGGTGGGCCTTCGTGTCGTCCAGGAAGTGGCCGCCGCGGGATCATTCACTCGGGCTGCTGAGGCGCTGGGCTATACCCAGTCGGCGGTCTCCCGTCAGGTGGCCGCGATGGAGGCCGCGGCCGGAGCGCTGATCTTCGAGCGCGATCGACGGGGGGCGACACCCACGCCGGCCGGCCAGGTGCTCCTGCGGCACGCGGCGCAGGTGTCAGCCGGCGTGAGCGCGGCCGAGCTCGAGCTGGCCGGCATGCGCGACCGGCTCGCGGGTCGCATGACGGTCGGCGCATTCCCCACCGCCAACATGGCGTTGGTGCCGCGGGCGGTCGCGCAGGTGACCGCCGGGCATCCGGGCCTGGCCGTGATCGTGAAGGAGGCGGCAACCCCCACACTTCTTCGGCAATTGCGTGCCGGGCGGCTCGACGTGGCGGTTATCGCGGTCGGGCACGGCCTACCGGACTACGACCTGGGCGAGTTGGCACAGCACCTCCTGGCACACGGCCGGCTTCTGGTGGCCGTGCCGAAGGCCCATCGATTCGCCGGCCAGGCGGACGTGGCCGTGCCGGACCTATTCCATGAGCAGTGGGTCGTGAGCGAAGGCGCGCCCGGCGAACCCCAGTTCGGAGCATGGCCCACGGTGCCGGAGCCGCGCATCGCCCACACGGTACGCACCTGGTCGACCCGCCTTGGCCTGGTTGCGGCCGGTCTTGGCATCACCGTCATCCCGGAACTCATCTTGCCCGCGATCCCGGCCGACGTACGCGCGGTCCCCGTGCGGGACAGCCACTGGCCCGGCCGTGCCACGGTCGCCGTGACCGTAGCCCGCCCATCCGCGCAGGCACAGACGTTGGTGGCAGCTCTGCAAACCCAAGCCGTCCGGCTCAACGGCGCCTCGGCCGAGTCCCACGACGGTCACGGTTTGCGGGCCACTGCGCCGTAGACCGAGACTTGCGCATCCGACGGTGACGATCGGTCAGCGGCTTCACCGAGATCGGGCCGCCACGCGGGCAGGATCTGCAGTCCGGGGTCCACCAGTTCCAGACCGGTGAAGAATCGTTCGATCCGCTCTTTGGAGCGGACCTTCATGGTGACGCCCTGCCTGCGGTAGACCTCGGCCACCTGCTCCCACGCCTCCGGCCGGAAGTCGCCGGTCAGGTGCGACAACGCCAGGTAGCTGCCCGCCGGCAGCACGGCCAGGAGCCGCTCGACGAGGCTCCACGGGTCGTGCTCGTCACCGACGAAGTGCAGGATCGCGATCAACAGCAACCCGACCGGGCGGTTCAGATCGAGAGTGTTGCGCAGAGCGGCCGAGCGCAGAATGGTGTCGACGTCGCGCAGGTCCGCGTCGATGTAGTCGGTCCTGCCCTCGGGATGACTGGTCAGCAGCGCGCGGGCGTGAGCAAGCACGATGGGGTCGTTGTCCACATAGACGATCCGTGATCGTGGATTGATCCCCTGGGCGACGTGGTGCACGTTCGGTGCGCTCGGGATCCCGGTGCCGATGTCGAGGAACTGATCGATGCCCTGCTCGGCCAGGTAACGCACTGCCCGGCGCAGGAACAGCCGGTTCTCCCGTGGTGGAATCCGGCTGTCCGGGTTGGCCTGCAGGCCCTTCTGGGCAGCCTCGCGGTCGGCTGCGAAGTTGTCCTTGCCGCCGAGGAGATAGTCGTACACCCGGGCGGGGTGCGGGCGATCAGTGCGCATGTCCACCCGGGTTCCGAGATCCGGCTCCGGTTGCTCGGTCATCGGTGACATCTCCTTCGCCTGAGTCCCCGGGGACGGAACCGACTATCGCAAGATCTTAGGGATCGACCAGAGCCGAGTCGAGGCCCGATAGTGCGTCTGGGCGGCGGCGGCCAGTTGGTCGACAGCGTCAGGCCTCGCCGAGGACGTTCTGGACGCCGGCCACCGCCGCGCCGCGGGCCCAGTCGGTGAAGGTCAGTGGGGTGGTGACGACGTCGAGGGCGCATCGCTGCACCTCGAAAGCGCCGGGCCGCAGCCGGTCGGCGATCGTCTCGTTCAGCGCCGGTGACGCGGTGAGCACGGCGACGTCCTCGCCGGCCAGCACTATGCAGGTGGTCTGGAGCGCGCCGGCGAACGTCGCGACCAGGTGGCCGAGCGCGCGGGCGGCGTCGTCGAGCAGCTCGGCGGCGGCTTGATCTCCGGCGCTGCGCGCCCGATCCAGCTCGGCGAAATCGGTGGCGGCTCGGCGGGAGAGATCTTCGCGGTTGAGGTACGCCGCGGCACAGCCGGCGTGGCCGAGCGTGCAGCGTGGGCCGCGGGTGTCAACCGGGGCGTGCGCCAGCAGGTGGCCGTTGTCGATCAGCTGATCGACGACCACTCCCTCCCGGACGACGCCGAAGCCGAGGCCCGCGCCGACGGTGATCACGCCGAACGTGGCGTGCGCCCGGCCGGCGCCGAACCACAGCTGCTCGCGGGCCAGGGCGGTGACGTCGTTGGTGACGATCACCGGCAGGCCGGTGCGCTTAGCCAGGGGCGCGGCCAGGTCGACCTCGCGCCAGCCGAGGAACGTGCCCTCGCGCACGACCGCGCGGCCGGCGACGACGCCGCCGACCGCCACGCCGATGCCGTCCAGCGTCGGCACCCGCCGGGCCAGCCGGGCGGTGAGCTGGGCCAGCACCTTCACCGCGCCGGCGACCGGCACCGCGCCGGTTGCGTCCGGCGCCGGGAGCGCGGCCCGGGCGGTGGCCCGCACGTCGCCGAACATGTCGCAGACCACGCCGTGGACGGTGTCGGCGGTGAGTTTGAAGCCGGCCACGTGGCGGGCGCTCGGGACGGCGGCCAGCACCTGGCGCGGGCGCCCGACGGCGGTTTCCGGTTCGAGCGCCTCGGAGGCCATGCCGCCGTCGACGAGGGCGCGGGCGAGGCGGGACGTCGACGCGTACGACAAATTGAGCCGGTCGCCGAGGTCCTGCCTGGTTGCCGGGCCGTGAACGAGCAGGTGGCGGGTGACCGCGAGCTCGCCCGCGGACAACACGCGCTGGATCACCATGAGAATCAGTCTACGAGTGACCCTTGTCACAGGCATCGATGGAGGCTTATTTTCAATCTGGTTGCAAATAAGTCGCCCGACTGCGCTGAGGCAGGAGACCCCATGGCGATAAGCACCAGCACCCCCCGACGCCGGGACGACACCCGGCTGGCGATCGCGTTCATCGCCCCCGCTCTGATCGGTTTCCTGGTCTTCATGGTGTGGCCGACATTGCGCGGCATCTACCTGAGCTTCACCAAGTTCAACCTGCTCACCCCACCGGAATTCAACGGCCTGGACAATTACGTACGCATGGTCCAGGACCCGGTGTTCTGGAACTCGCTGAAGGTGACGCTCTACTACGTGGTCGTCAACATCGCGATCCAGACCGTGTTCGCCCTGGTCATCGCCGTGATGATGCAGCGGCTCACCAAACGCACCTGGCTGCGCGGCGTCATTCTCACGCCGTACCTGGTCTCCAATGTGGTGGCCGCGATGGTGTTCCTGTGGATCCTCGACTACCAGCTCGGCATCGGGAACAAGGTGATCGAGATGATCGGGCTGGACCGCGTCGCGTTCCTGTCCGGCAGCACCTGGGTGATCCCGACCATCGCGCTGATCAACGTGTGGCGGCACGTCGGCTACACCGCCCTGCTGATCTTCGCGGGGCTGCAGACCATTCCCGAGACGGTGTACGAGGCGGGCCGGATCGACGGCGCCAGCGAGATCGCCATGTTCCGCCGGATCACCGTCCCGCTGCTGCGCCCGATCATCGCGCTGGTCCTGATCATCACGGTGGTCGGCTCGTTCCAGGTCTTCGACACCGTCGCGATCACCACCCGCGGCGGGCCGGTCGACTCGTCGCGGGTGCTGCAGTACTACATCTACGACATGGCGTTCGGCCGCTTCCAGTTCGGCTACGCCTCGGCGATGTCGGTCGCCCTGCTGATCATTCTCGTGATCGTCACGTTCGTGCAGTACCGGCTCACCCGGGCCGAATCGTCGGACCTGAACTGAGGGAGGGACGACATGACCACCATCGCCACGCCGGCCGCTGTGCCGGTCACCCGTACCGAACCGGCTCCGTCACCGGGCCCTGGGTTCAATCTCGGCCGTACCCTCGCCTGGGTCTTCATGATTTTGGTGATCCTGGCCAGCCTGTTCCCGTTCTACTGGATGCTGCGCACCGCGCTGTCCAGCAACAACGCGCTCTACGCCGGCTCGGACAGCGTGCTGCCGGTGCAGTTCTCCTGGGGTGGCTTCGAGCGGGTCTTCGGCCTGCAGACCGGCCAGGAGGCGATCGACGCGGGCGGCGCCGGGCAGCCGATCCAGTTCTGGCATTACCTGGCCAACTCGGTGATCGTGTCCACTCTGGTCACCGGCGGGCAGGTGTTCTTCTCGGCGATGGCCGCGTACGCCTTCGCCCGCCTCCAGTGGCGGCACCGGGAGAAGGTGTTCGGGTTCTTCCTGGCCGGCCTGATGATCCCGGCAATCTTCACGCTGCTGCCCAACTTCGTGCTGATCAAGCAGCTCGGCCTGGTCGACACCCTGCTCGGGGTGGGGCTGCCGACCATGCTGATGACCCCGTTCGCGGTCTTCTTCCTGCGGCAGTTCTTCCTCGGCCTCTCCCACGAGGTGGAGGAAGCCGCTCTGGTCGACGGCGCCTCCAAGGTCCGGGTCTTCTTCCGGCTGATCCTGCCGATGTCGTCGGCGCCGCTGGCCACGCTGGCGATCCTGACCTACATCACCTCGTGGAACGACTACTTCTGGCCGCTGATGGTCAGCTACACCGACCGGTCGCGGGTGCTCACGGTGGCGCTCGGGGTGTTCAAGTCGCAGACCCCGCAGACCGGTCCGGACTGGGCCGGGCTGATGGCCGCCACGCTCGTCGCGGCGCTCCCGATGCTTCTGCTCTTCATGTTCTTCGCCAAGCGCATCGTCAACTCCATCGGCTTCAGCGGGATCAAATGATGAAGCTCCTCAAGATCTTCCTGGCCACCACCCTGCTCGCCGGTTGCGGCTGGAGCGGCGCCGACACGGTTTCCCAAACGGGCGGCGGCACCATCGAGTACTGGCTGTGGGACTCCGGTCAGCAGCCCGGCTACCAGAAATGCGCCGACGAATTCGCGGCGCAGAACCCCGGACTTCACGTGCACATCTCCCAGTACGGGTGGGATGTCTACTGGTCCAAACTGACCGCCGGGTTCATCGCCGACACCGCACCCGACGTGTTCACCGACCACCTCGCCAAGTACGCGCAGTTCGTCGACCTCAAGGTGCTGCGCCCGCTCGACGACATCGGACTGCAGGACTCCGACTATCAGCCCGGTCTGGCCGAGCTGTGGAAGGGCCAGGACGGCAAGCGGTACGGCGCGCCGAAGGACTGGGACACCATCGCCCTGTTCTACGACAAGACCGTGCTCGAGAAGGCCGGCGTCGACCCGGCGTCGCTGAACACCCTCACCTGGAACCCGACCGACGGCGGCACGTTCGAGAAGCTCGTCGCGCATCTGACGGTCGACGCCAACGGCATCCGCGGCGACCAGGCCGGCTTCGACAAGAACCACGTCGCGATGCACGGGCTGAGCTCGGAGGGCTCCGGCGGGGCCGGCTGGGGGCAGACCCAGTGGTCGGCGTTCACCGCCAGCGCCGGCTGGCAGGCCACCGACAAGAACCCGTGGGGCACCCACTTCAACCTCGACTCGCCGGCGTTCCAGCAGACCTTGAACTGGTACTACGGACTGACCCGCAAGGGCTTCATGCCGACGTACCAGGAGATCGGCGGCGCCAACGCGATCGGCACCGACAAGCAGATCCAGTCCGGCATCGCGGCCATGGGACTGAGCGGATCGTGGATGATCTCGACGTTCAGCAAGCTCACCGACTCGGCCGGGCAGAAGCTGGAGATCGGACTCGCGCCCACCCCGATCGGGCCGACCGGCAAACGGGCGTCGATGTTCAACGGCCTCGCCGACTCGATCACCACCCTGTCGAAGCAGCCGGCGAACGCGGCCAAGTGGGTCAAGTTCCTCGCCGGCGCCCAGTGCCAGGACCTCATCGGCAAGTCCGGGGTGGTGTTCCCGGCCCGCCCGGAGGGCACCGAACTGGCCATCGCCTACAACCGCGACGAGCGCAAACTCGACGTCACCCCGTTCACCGACCAGGTCAAGGAGAAGACCACGTTCCTGTTCCCGGTGACCTCCAACGCGGCCGACATCCTGGCCCTGATGAACCCGCGGATGGACGCCGTCTTCATCGGCAGCGCCCCGGTCTCGTCACTGACCTCGGTCAACGACCAGTTGAACGACCTGTTCAAGGTGGCGCAGTGAACCCGCTGCACTGGCGGGCCGGCGGGGTGAGCCTGGTGCTCGACTGCACCCCGCCGCGGCTGCCCCGGGTGCTGCACTGGGGCGCCGATCTCGGTCCTTCCGTGGCCGGCCTGCTGGACACGGCGCGGCCGCAGCAGGTCTCCAACAGCATCGACGACGAGGTGCCACTCAGCCTGCTGCCCGAACATGCGGCGGGCTGGGTGGGCACCCCCGGCCTCACCGGCCACCGCGACGGCGCGGGCTTTTCCACCAGCTTCACGGTGTACGAGGTGACCGAACCGGTCGCGCACCAGCTCCGGATCGCCGCCCGGGATGCCGCGGCGGGCCTGTCGCTGCTGCTGGAATTGGAGATGACCGCGTCCGGCCTGGTGCGGCAACGGGCGACGGTCACCAACGAGCACGCTTCCCCGGCGTACACCATCGGCGGTCTGCTCTTGACCTTGCCGGTGCCGACCGAAGCGGCGGAGGTGCTCGACTTCACCGGGCGGCACCTGCGTGAACGCATTCCGCAGCGGCAGCCGTTCACGGTCGGCACCCGGCTGCGGGAGAACCGGCGCGGGCGCACCGGCGCGGACGCCTCGATCGTGCTGGCCGCCGGGACGACCGGTTTCGGCTTCCGTGACGGCGAGGTGTGGGGCGTGCACGTGGCGTGGAGCGGCAACCACCGCGCCCTCGCCGAGCGCACCTCGACCGGCGAGTCGCTGCTCGGCGGCGGTGAGCTGCTGCTGGCCGGGGAGGTCCGACTGGCGGCCGGCCAGTCGTACCGCAGTCCCTGGCTCTACGGTTCCTACGGCCGCGGCCTGGACGAGCTCTCCGCCCGCTTCCACTCCTACCTGCGGGCCCGGCCGCAGCACCCGCGGACGCCGCGGCCGGTCATCGTCAACACGTGGGAAGCGGTCTACTTCGACCACGACCTCGGCAAGCTCACCGCGCTGGCAGACGCCGCCGCGCAGGTCGGGGCCGAGCGGTTCGTCCTCGACGACGGCTGGTTCCGGCACCGCCGCGACGACCACGCCGGGCTCGGCGACTGGTACGTCGACGAGACGGTCTGGCCGAAAGGCCTGCATCCACTGGTCGACCACGTGCGCGGGCTCGGCCTGCAGTTCGGGCTCTGGGTCGAGCCGGAGATGGTCAACCCCGACTCCGACCTGGCCCGCGCCCACCCCGAGTGGATTCTGTCGACCGGCGGACGGATGCCACCCCTGGCCCGCTTCCAGCAGGTCCTCGACCTCGGGCACGGCGGGGCGTACGCCTATCTGCTCGACCGCCTCGACGCGCTGCTGACCGAGTACGACATCGCCTACCTCAAGTGGGATCACAACCGGGACCTGATCGACGCCGGCCACTCCCCCGGCGGGGAGGCCGGCGTGCACGTGCAGACCCTTCGGCTGTACCAGCTGATGGACGAGCTGAAGGCCCGGCACCCCGGCGTCGAGATCGAGTCCTGCTCCTCCGGCGGCTCCCGGGTCGACCTCGGCGTGCTCGAACGCGCCGACCGGATCTGGTCCAGCGACTGCAACGACGCCCTCGAACGGCAGGCCATTCAGCGGTGGACCGGCACCCTGCTGCCACCGGAGATGATCGGCGCGCACGTCGGGCCGGCCGTCTCGCACACCACCGGCCGGGTGCACACCCTCGACTTCCGGGCCGGCACGGCGCTGTTCGGCCACTTCGGCATCGAGTGGAACCTGACCGAGGCTTCCGGTGCTGACCGCGCCCGTCTCGCCGAGTGGGTGCGCCTCTACAAGGAGCTGCGCGGTCTCCTGCACAGCGGGACGGTGGTGCGCTCGGACCACCCGGACGAGTCGCTGTGGGTGCACGGCGTGGTCGCGGCGGACCGCTCCGAGGCGGTCTACGCGCTGGTCGCCATGTCCACCGGCGTGTGGTCGCCGCCCGGTCGGGTGCGCCTGCCCGGCCTCGACCCCGAGGCGGCCTACCGGATCGCGCCGCTTCCTCCGGGTGACCGGCCGGAAGGCCCGGCCCGCAATCCGTTGTCCTGGTGGCGTGACGGGGCTGTCCTCAGTGGCCGGTCGCTGGCCGTGGCCGGGGTCCAGGCGCCGGTTCTCTTCCCCGAACGGCTGGTCCTGATCCGCGCGCGTGTCCACAGTGTTGCAAATTCGATAATTTGATCATCAAACCTGCTGTCACGCTGCTCACTATCGCAGTTACAGAATTTATTTCGGTTGATGCACGAGTTGAAACACCACGCGTTTGACCTGCCCTTCCGACGTCGCCCGGATAAACGCGAAACCGCCCCGCTTCGCAAAATTCGTCTCGCCGAAATAATCGGCGCGGCTGCATCGTGTCATGCCGACGAAATGTGATTCCGAACTCTCGCGCTTTCCCATGGAATCCGCTTCTCTTGGATCAGCCCGCCACATTTACGGAAACTGATCTTTCGGAGCAGACACATGACGGCACCGTCAGCACCCGCGACCCGGCCCGGCGCCCGCCTGGCCTGGCGCCCGCTGCAGCGCTCCACCCGGGTTGCGATCATCGGCGCGCTCGCAGCCACGCTGTTCTACCAGCTTTTCCTGATCAATCCCGCCTATCGCGGGCCGGCCTGGCTGTGGATCGCCATGCTGGCCGCCGAGGGCCTGACCGCCCTGCACCTGATCGGCACCTGGTGGACGATCCTGGCGCACGACGACCGGGCCGAGGCGGTGGACGCCACGGTGTGGCGCAACCGGCTGCGCGCCGGGGCGGCCGCGCCGGCCATCGACGTCTTCATCACGGCGTACGGCGAGGAGCCCGCGCTGGTGCGGCGCACACTCGTCGCGGCCCGGGAGATGGACCTTCCGCACCGCACGATCCTGCTGGATGACGGCGACAGCGATGAACTCCAGGCGATCGCCGAGACCAAAGGCATCGATTATTTCCGGCGCCCCGGCGGCTTGCACGCCAAGGCCGGCAACGTCAATGCCGGGCTGGCCCGCACCGACGGCGAATACATCGTTGTCCTCGACGCCGACCACGTGCCGGACCGGACTTTCTTGATCAGCATCCTTCCGCATTTCCAAGATCCGGACGTCGCGTTCGTGCAGTCACCCCAGTCGTACGTCAATGATGTGAATCTTGTCGCGACCGGTTCCGGGGAAGCACAGCGCATTTTCTACGAGCTCGTCTGCCCGGGTAAGAATCACTTCAACGCCGCGTTCTGCGTGGGCACGAATGTGATGTTCCGGCGGGCCGCGCTCGACGAGATCGGCGGCATCTGGACCGACAGCAACTCCGAGGACATCTGGACGTCTCTCGAGCTGCACAAGCGCGGCTGGAAGTCGATCTACGTGCCGCAGGTGCTGGCGCGCGGGCTCGCGCCCGAGGACGTGCCGTCCTATCTCAAGCAGCAACTGCGCTGGGCCAGCGGCGGCTTCGAGGTCATCCTGCGCGGCCGGCTGTTCCGCCGCCGCACCGGGCTGACCATCGACCAGCGGCTGCAGTACCTCTTCTGCGGCACGCACTACCTGCTGTCGCTCGCGATGCTCACGTTCATGCTGTTCCCGGCGCTCTATCTGCTGGCCGGGCTCAGCCCGATCCGCGCCGACGGGTTCGCCTGGGCCACCCACTATCTGCCGTTCCAGGCCGCCGTGCTGCTCGTGACCTGGTTGCAGTCGGGCGGGTTCCGGCTGTCGGCAATCGTGGCCAGCATCGGCGCGGCCCCGGTCCACCTGCGCGCGCTCGGTGCCGTGCTGGTCGGGCGGCGGGCGAAGTGGAAGGCCACCAACGCCGGTGGCGACTCGGCGCGGTCGCTGTGGGCGGTCATGCCGCTGGTGGCGCTGCTGATCCTGAACGTCACGGCGATCGTGGCCGGGATCCTGGTGATGGACGACCCGGCACCGACGTGGTTGTCGGTCGGCTGGGCCTCGCTGATCGTCCTGATCGTCGGCCGGATGATCCTCGAATCGGTGACCGGCGGCCAAATCCGCCGCCGTCGCCCGCCGGCCACGCCCGCTCCGCAGGCGCCGCGGGCCCTCACCGCCGCCCCCGTGCCGGTTCCGGCCTGATCTCCGCCGGCCATCCCCCTTTCCCGAGTACGCCTTGCCTGAGCCCGACTTCCCTGAGCACGCCTTCCCTGAGCCCGACTTCCCTGAGCACGACTTCCCTGAGCACGACTTCCCTGAGTGAGGACGATATGAGTACTTCAGCCGTTTTGCCCGCCGTGGATTCCGAAGCCCCAGCCGAAGCCGAACAGGAACAGGAACCCACCGCGGGACCACCCAAAGGCGCGCGCCTGCGCCGGGCGGCTCGGATCACCCGTACCGCAACCGTGGTCTTGTTGTTGCTCGGCGCCGCCGTGGCCGGTGGCGGCTGGGTAGTCCAGCACCGAGTCGCCGAGCAGGCGCAGGTCGACGCCGGCACCGCGGTGCTGAGCGCCGAACCGATCCTGGTCGGCTCGGCCGACGCCGGCGTCGTCACCCAGGCGATGGTCGCCGAGCGGGACAGCGTCACGGCCGGCGCGCTGCTGGCCAAGGTGACGCTCACCGCCAACGGCGGCCAGAAGGCCCCGGTGCAGGAGATCCGCGCGCCGCATGCCGGTGTGGTCACCCAGATCCTCACCCCGGGCGCGGTCGCCCGCGCCGGTGAGCCGGTGGCCGTCATGTACGACCCGGCCAAGCTGATGTTCACCGTGCCGGTGCCGCTCGAGACGCTCCGCCAGCTGCGACTCGGCATGCGCGCCGCGATCCGCGGGCCCGGCCTGTCGGTCCCGGTCACGGCCACCCTCACGGCGGTCAAGCCCGAGGTGGACGGTTCGGCCGGCGGCCGGCTCACCGTCGTGCTCCAGCCCGACGAAACGGCGCTGGCCACGGTCCGCACCCTGGTCCCCGGCCTGTCCTTCGCGGTAACCGTCGACACCACCACCGCCCCGGACGGCACCCCGGCGGTGAACAGCGCATGAGGCGTCGCACCGTAGTCGCGGCGGCGGCCACCACGCTGGTCGCCGCCTGCACCACCTCTCCCTCTCCCTCGTCCGAGGCCGGCCAGGCGCCGCCTTCGCCTCCGCCGAAGATTGAAGTCCCGGCTGTGCAGGGTCGCGGCAGTATCGCCGCGGCCCTGCCGGCCGCGGCCGCGCCGACCCATCCGCCGGCGCAGGCCGGACCGCTCGCCGGGCAGGCGCTGCCGACCAACCAGTGGTGGAGCTCGGCCCTGACCGGGCCGCGCACCCAACCCATCTGGGCCCACCCGCTGGTGGTCAAGGCCGCCGACGGCGGCCTGCAGATCGGCGGCGGCGGTCCGGTGACCGCCGCGGCCAACGCGATCACCACGGCGTTCACGCCGGCGCTGACCGTGCCCGGCGCGACCGGCCCGGTGACGGTCGCCGGCTACGGCGCGTTCCATGTCGTCCTGCGGGTCGCGCTCGCCGGCGGCGGCCGCGTCGACGCCACGATCGTGCAGGGCAGCCCGGTGCTGTGGCTGCATTTCGAGGGCACCGCCCCGGCCCTGGCCGGAACGTTCCAGGAGGCCGGCAGCGACAACGGCCGGGCCCGCCTGACCGTCGGCGACCGGCGCTGGGACGTGCTCGGCGAAGGGTTACGGGTGGCCGACGGCCTCACCGCGACCGGAAACGACCTCGCGATCGCCCTGGTGCCCGACGGAGTGGATCAGAGCGCGTGGGACAAGGCGACGGCCGCGGCGAAGCCGGTCACGGCCACCGACTCCACCATGGAATACGATCCCGGCGAAGGGACCGTGACCCAGACGCTGACGACGCACCGGAGCGGCGTGTGGGCCCTGCTCCCCCACCAGCGCACCGGCAAGTCGATCGGCTCCTACCCGGACGCCCGCGGCACCCTCGAAGTGAACGCCGCATCGTCCGTCAGCGTCACGGTGCCGATGCCTGGCCTGCTCACCGGCGTACCGAAAGTTAATATCGATTCGGCTGACCGCGCTGCGGTCGTGGCCGGCCTGACGCAGGATCTCGCCGATCCGCCCGGCGCGGGCGGCAGCTATTTCGGGCTCAAGGAGCTCGGCCGGCTCTCCTCGATCGCCGAGACCGCTGCCGCGGTGGGCGCGGCCGGGCAGCAGAAGACCGCGCTCGACCGGCTGCGCCCGCAGTTAATCGACTGGCTCACCTACGCCGGGCCGTCCGACGGCCGCTACTTCGGCTACGACACCAAGTGGGGCGGCCTGGTCGGGGTGCCGGCCGAATTCGGCGCCCAGGACTACAACGACCACCACTTCCAGTACGGCTACCTGGTGCGCGCCGCCGCCGTGCTCGGCGCGGCCGACCCGGCGTTCGCCCGCGACTACGGCGACGTGGTCGACGCGATCGTGCACGACTACACCGGCGGCGCGCCCGGCTTCCCGCCGTTCCGGGTGTTCAACGCGTACCTCGGCAGCTCGGCCGCCTCCGGCTTCGCGCCGTTCGCCGACGGCAACAACCAGGAGTCGTCCAGCGAGGCAGTGGCCGCCTGGGAGGCGGTCGTCCGCTGGGGCCAGGTCCGCAAGGACAAACCCATGATCGAGTACGGCGTGACGCACTACGCGATGGAGGCGGCCACCGCGCGCATCTACTGGCTCGGCCAGGGCCTGACCCGCCCACCGGGGTACACGCACACCGGCGCCGGCATCGTCTGGGACGCGAAGATCGACTTCGCGACCTGGTTCGACGCCAAACCGGAGTCGATCCTCGGCATCCAGTTGCTGCCGCTGACGTTCGGCGCGCTCTACCGCGCACCGGCGCCGCCGCAGGCCCGAGCACTGCCCGGCTTGCCCCGCACCTGGGGCGACCTGTTCGCGGCCGACCTGGCGATCTCGGACCCGGCCGCCGCCAAGCGCATGCTGGCCACGCCGGGCCTGCCGCGCGAGGAGAGCACCAGCCGAGGCCTGGTCCGCTACTTCACCGCCGCGATGGCGGTGCTCGGCCCACCCACCGGCAAACCGGCCCCGATCGGCTCGCTCCGCTTCCGTGCGGGCGTGATCAAGGGGTGAGCCGTTCTCGACCAGCAGCGCCTACGCGATGCCGATCACCGTGCGGTTCTAGCATGATCAAGTGACGATCGGTGTGGACGCGCTTCTCGAACAGGCCCGGACCGGAATGCGGCGGCTCGACCCGCACGAGACGTGGGCGGCGGTGGCGGCCGGCGCGCTGCTCGTCGACACCCGCACCGATCGGCAGCGGGCGGTGCAGGGCGAGCTGCCCGGCGCGATCGTCATCGACCGCACCGTCCTGGAGTGGCGGCTCGACCCCGGCTCGGCCAGCCGCATCCCCGAGGCGACCGACCCCGACCGCCAGATCGTGGTGGTGTGCCGCCAGGGCTTCAGCTCCAGCCTGGCGGCGGCGAGCCTGCGCGCGATCGGCCTGCACCGGGCCACCGACCTGGCCGGCGGCGTCGAGGCCTGGCTGGCCGCCGGCCTCCCGACCACGACCGCCCCGGCCGACATCCGGGAGTAGGCCCAGACGAGCCCACCGCCCAGACGAGCCCACCGCCCAGACGAGCCCACCGCCCAGACGAACCCACCGCCCAGACGAACCCACCGCCCAGACGAACCCACCGCCCAGACGAGCCCACCGCCAAGCGAGTCCACCGCCCAAGCGAACCCACCGCCACCGAAAGCCGCCGCCCCGGGCCGCAAACGCCTCATTTTCCAGAATGTCGGGCTCTCATCAGCAGTTGGAGGGGCCGACATTCTTGAAATCGGGGTCTGCCGATGCGCCCGGACCGGGGCTAGGCCGGGGCGATCTCGTCGAGGGCTCGCAGGGCGTTGAGGGTTCGGGGGTAGCCGACGAACGGGAGCAGGACGGTGATGACCGCGAGCAGGGTTGCGCGGTCGTTGCCGACGTTCAGGTTGCCGGCCACGTGGCCCTTCACCTGCGGGTCGGCGCCGCCCAGCGCGATCAGCATGGACAGCGTGAGCAGCTCGCGGGTGCGCAGGTCCAGGCCGGTGCGGGTGAGGTGGTCGCCGAAGCAGTTCGCCGAGAGCAGGCGCTGGATGTGCTGCTCGTCGGCGGGCGCGTTCGCATACATCGCGTCCACGTTGGCGGCGCCGGCGACCTGCTTCTGCACCGCCAGGCCCTTCGCGGCGCGGGTCTCCGGCGTCGTCGTCGACTGGCCGGGCAGCGGCAGCGTGACCCCGTGCTCGGTGAGCACCTCGTTGGTGACGTGCAGAAAATCGAAGACCCGACCCATCCCGGTGTACGGCACGGCCTGGTAGACGATCTCCTTGACCTCCACCGGGGTGACGCCCACGGTCAGGGCCGCCCCGAGCATCACTCGATACTCCCGCAGGGCCGGGCCGGCGATCAGTGCCGCCAGCTGCACCATCAGCCGGGTGCGGGCGTCGAGCGGGTTGTCCCGCAGCACCTCGTCGAAGGCGAAGTTGTCGAAATACTCGATCAGCTCCGGGTCGGTGACCGCCAGGGTCGACACGTGCCCGGGGAACAGTTCGTCGTGGTTCTTGCGCGCTGCCTCACTGATCGCCATGGCACCCACGGTAAAGCGGCCGCGAGTGGGTCTGGGAGGTTCTGACTCAACCTCCTTCACGCTCTCGCACGCGCCTACCGTCGAAGGCAGCGGAAGGAGCACGTCATGGAACTACGACCGCTCGGGCGCACCGGCGTCCAGGTCAGCAAGCTGTGTCTCGGCACGATGATGTTCGGCGAGTGGGGCACCAAGGACCACGACGAGAGCATCCGGATCATCCATCGGGCGCTCGATGCCGGGGTCAACTTCGTCGACACCGCCGACGTCTATTCGCAGGGCGAGTCCGAGGAGATCGTCGGGAAGGCGCTCAAGGGCCGGCGCGACGACGTCGTACTCGCGACGAAGTTCTTCATGCCTTTCGATGACGACCCCAATCACCGGGGTGGCTCGCGGCGCTGGATCATGCGGTCGGTGGAGGATTCGCTGCGCCGGCTCGGCACCGACTACCTCGACCTCTACCAGATGCACCGCTACGACCCGGCGGTCGACCTCGACGAGTCGCTGGGCGCGCTCACCGATCTCGTCCGGGCCGGGAAGGTGCGCTACCTCGGCCACTCGACGTTCCCGGCGTCGGCGCTGGTCGACGCGCAGAATGTGGCGCGGGAGCGGGGCCGCGAGCGGTTCGTCACCGAGCAGCCGACGTACTCGATTCTCACCCGCAACATCGAGAACGAAATTCTGACCCTGACCCAGCGGTACGGCATGGGAGTGCTCTCCTACAGCCCGCTCGCCGGCGGCTGGCTGTCCGGCCGCTACCGCAGTGACTCGCAGGAGGGCCCGCAGTCGATCGCCCGCAAGCGCCTGGCCAACCGCTTCGACCTGGCGCTGCCGGAAAATCAGCGCAAGCTGGCGGCGGCCGACGCCCTGGGCAAGGTGGCCGACGACGCCGGGCTGAGCCTGATCGAGCTGGCCATCGCGTTCGTCCTGCGCCACCCCGGCATCACCGCGGCGATCATCGGCCCGCGCACCATGGAGCACCTGGAGTCGCAGCTGGCCGCGGCCGACGTCACGCTGTCAGCCGAGGTGCTGGACCGGATCGACGAGATCGTCGCGCCCGGCGTGACCCTCAACCCGGCCGACAACGGCTGGGTCAACCCGTCGCTGCAGCCGGCCGCCCGCCGCCGCTGACGGCCGCAGAGGCCTGCCGCTGCGGCCGGCCGCAGCGGGCAGGGCCGCTGACCGCTCAGAGGTTGGTCATGCGTTCCAGGTGCTCGGGGTAGCGCCCGCCCTGAATTTCGATCTTGGCGGCGGCAGCGTCGAGGTCGCGCAGGTCGCCGGCGGTCAGTTCGACGCCGGCGGCCCCGATGTTCTCCTCCAGGCGTTCGAGCCGCCGGGTGCCGGGGATCGGCACGATCCACGGCTTCTGGGCGAGCAGCCAGGCCAGCGCGATCTGCGCGACCGTCGCGCCCTTGCCCGCCGCGACCGTGCCGAGCAGGTCGATCAGGGCCTGGTTGGCCTCCCGGGCGTCGGCCTCGAAGCGCGGGATGGTGCCGCGGATGTCGCCGGCGGTGAAGGTGGTGTTCTGGTCGATCTTGCCGGTGAGGAAGCCCTTGCCGAGCGGGCTGAACGGCACCAGGCCGATGCCGAGCTCTTCGCACAGCGGCAGGATCTCGTCCTCGGGGCGCCGCCACCACAGCGAATATTCGTTCTGCAGGGCGGTCACCGGCTGCACCGCGTGCGCCCGGCGGACGGTCGCGGCGGCCGCCTCGGACATGCCGAAGTGCTTGACCTGGCCGGCCTCGATCAGCTCCTTGACCGCGCCGGCGACGTCCTCGATCGGCACGTCCGGGTTGACCCGGTGCTGGTAGAACAGGTCGATCCGGTCGGTGCGCAGCCGCTTGAGCGAGGCCTCGGCGACCTTCTTGATATCCGCCGGGCGGCTCGACAGGCCGGTCTGCTTGCCGTCGGCGCCGAACGCGAAGCCGAACTTGGTGGCGATGACGACCTGATCGCGTACCGGCTGGAGGGCTTCGCCGACGAGCTCCTCGTTGACGAACGGCCCGTACACCTCGGCGGTGTCGAAGAACGTGACGCCGCGGTCCACCGCGGCCCGCAGCAGGGCGATGTTGGCCTCCCGGCCGGGGCCGGGGCCGTAGCTCTGGCTCATGCCCATCGCGCCGAAGCCGATGGCCGAGACCTCGAGGCCGGTGCCGAGAACGCGCTTCCGCATGTTGTCCATGTGACCCACGTTACGGTCCCGGCCGGGGCCGAAAGGGGTCCTGCCATTACCTGTTTCACCAGGCACTCCCTGCCGCCGGATCGGCCCGCTTTCATGGAGAGGTAATCAGCAGCGAGGAGAGAACCGACATGCGTCAGGTAGTCATGCACGCCCCCGGCGACGTGCGGGTCGAGCAGCGCGACAAGCCCACCATCGTCGAACCGACCGATGCGATCATCCGGGTCTCCGCCGCCTGCGTGTGCGGCTCCGACCTGTGGCCGTGGCGCGGCATCCAGGAGGTCAAGAAGCCGTCGCCGATGGGTCACGAGTACGTCGGTGTCGTCGAGGAGGTCGGCAGCGCGGTCCGTGACATCAAGCCGGGCCAGTTCGTGGTCGGCTCGTTCTTCGCCTCCGACAACACCTGCGAGATCTGCCAGGCCGGCTACCAGAGCCGCTGCATCCACGCCGAAGGGATCGGCGGCCTCGGCGCCCAGGCCGAGTACCTGCGCATCCCGTGGGCCGACGGCACCCTGGTGGCCACGCCCGAACTGCCGCCGGCGGACCTGATCCCGTCGCTGCTGGCCGCCTCCGACGTGCTCGGCACCGGCTGGTTCGGCGCGGTCGCCGCCGAGGCCGGGCCGGGCAAGACGGTCGCGGTCGTCGGTGACGGCGCGGTCGGCCTGCTCGGGGTGCTGGCCGCCCGGCAACTGGGCGCGGAGCGGATCATCGCGATGAGCCGGCACGAGTCGCGGCAGAAACTGGCCCGCAAGTTCGGCGCCACCGACATCGTCACCGAGCGCGGCGACGACGGCGTCGCCAGGATCAAAGACTTGACCGGAGGGTACGGCGCCCATTCGGTGATCGAGGCGGTCGGCACGCAGGAGTCGATGATGCAGGCCATCCGCTCCACCCGTCCGGGCGGTCACGTCGGCTACGTCGGTGTCTCGCACGGCGTGGAGCTGCCCGGGATGGAGTTGTTCTTCTCCGGCGTACACCTGCATGGTGGTCCGGCGCCGGTGCGCCGTTTCCTGCCCGGCCTGATCGAGTTGATCCTGCAGCGTGAGATCGACCCGGGCCAGGTCTTCGACCTCGAACTGCCGCTCGACGACGCGGCCGCGGGGTATCAGGCGATGGACGAGCGCCGCGCCATCAAGACCCTGCTCAAGCTTTAGGAGTACGCCATGGAGCTCAAACCCGTCCGCCCGACCGTGAAGACGCCGGCCACCGCGTTCACCGGTGACGTCTATATGACCCCGATCTACAACGGCGCCGGGCCGTCACGGATGACCGTCGCCCTGGTGCGCTTCACGCCGGGCGCCCGCACCAACTGGCACTCGCACGCCGTCGGCCAGACCCTGCACGTCACCGAGGGCGTCGGCCTGGTCGGCACCCGCGACGGCACCGTGCTGCGCATCCGGGCCGGCGACACGGTGGTCTGCCCGCCCGGCGAGGACCACTGGCACGGCGCGGCCGAGGACACGTTCATGAGCCACCTGGCGATGCTCGAGGCCAAGCCGGACGGCGGCGACCCGACCATCTGGCTCGAGCCGGTGGCCGAGGAGCTCTACCAGTCGGCAAATCAGTAACGGTCAGCAGCCGAACTTCTGGTAAACAACGTGGATGGCATTTGACTGGCCGGTGGTCGGCACCCTCGAGGTCGGCGGTGTCCGCCTCGGTTTCCGGGAAGCCGGCGACCCGGCCGGCACGCCGATGGTCCTGCTGCACGGCAGCGGCAGCAGCACGCGCACCTGGGACCGGTTCGCGCCGCGCCTGAGCGCGGCCGGCCACCGGGTGATCGCGCTCGACCTGCGCGGGCACGCCACCAGCGCCCGCCCCGGCGACTACGCGCTGACCGCCATCCGCGACGACGTCCTCGGCCTGCTGACGACGCTGGACCTGCGTGACGCCGTCCTGATCGGGCACTCGGTCGGCGGCCATGCCGCCCTCGCTGCCGCCCGGCACGCGCCCGAGCGGATCTCCCGCCTCGTCCTGGAGGATCTGGCGGCCCCGCCGCGGCAGGCGGTGTCGGCGAAGGGCATCAACCCGCTCCAGCTCCTGGCCGGGGTGGCCGGCATCCTGACCGTGCGCCGCGATTACCACCTGCGCGCGCTCGCCTCGATCCTGCGCCAGCTGACCCGCCCCGACCTGGACTGGTGGGCCCGGCTCGGCGAGGTCCGCCAGCCCACCCTGATCCTGTCCGGCGGCCCGGCCAGCTGCATCCCACCGCAGCGGCTCGCCGACGTGACCGCCGCGATGCCGGACGCCCGCCTCACCACGATCCCGGTCGGCCACCGCGTGCACAGCCTCGCCCCGGACCGCTTCGCCACCGAGGTCCTGGCCTTCCTGACCGAGCCCGCCTACCTCTGACCGGCAGCCGGGCCGACCAGCGCCACCCCTGATCCGCCGCGGGCGGCGAGCCGGCGGGCGCCTTATCCCCGCTCGGCCGCTTCGAGGGCCGGGGTCAGCGGGGCCAGGGCTGCCAGCATCAGGTCCGGCAGTGAGCCGGAGACCACCATGAGGCCGGCCGTCCCGGTCGGCTGCAACCACCGCCGGAGAGCGACCTTGGCGGCCGCGCCGACCGCCGCCGCCAGCACCTCGGCCGTCCGGGCGTCGGCTCCACGGCCGACGATCGCCTCGGCGACCGGCGCCTCGATCCCGGCCGTCGCCTCCACATAGCAGGCGCGCAGGGCCGGGTTCGTCGTGATCATCAGCATCGCGTCCCGGTCGCCCGGCTCGGTGTAGTACCGCACCACGGCGTCGGTCACCGCGCCGGCCAGCGGCCCGCCGGCGTCGACGGTGGGCACACGCGACGCGGTGACCGCGGCGACGATCGCGTGCTCCCGGCTCGGGAAGTAGTTGTTGTAGGTGCGTGGCGACACTCCCGCGGCCTCGGCGATCTCGTCCACCCGTACCTCATCAAGCCCTTTTGCCAAGGCCAGGCGCAACGCCGCCGCCTGCAGGGCCACCCGGGTGGCCTGCTTCTTCCGTTCCCGAAGGGATGTCACGGCGGAATTCTAGCGTGCGCGCAAACTTGCGTGCACGCACTTTTCTGCTCTACGGTCGGCGGCATGAGAGCCAAAGGCATGACCTACGACGTGGGCTGGGTTCGCGACGGCGAGATCTCGGTGCCCCACCTTGACCTGGAGATAGTCCGGCGGGAGTTAACGATCATTCGCGACGACCTGCACTGCACCGCGGTCCAGATCGTCGGCGGCGACCCGGAGCGGCTGGAGACGGCGGCCCGCATCGCGACCGGGCTGGGCCTGGAGGTGTGGTTCACGCCGTACCCGCTGGATCTGAATCCCGGCGAGATCCGCGCGCTGTTCCTCGACTGCGCCCGGCGGGCCGCGACGGTGCCGGGCGAGGTGGTGTTCGTGGCCGGGGTGGAGCTGAGCGTCATGAACCGCGGCTTCATCGACGGCGACCGGCTCGAAGATCGGCTCACCCACCTCTTCGCCGACCCGGCGGCCCGGCCGCAGCGGATCGCCGAGATCCGCGACCGCCTCGGCGCGTTCTTCGGCAGCGTCGTGCCGGCGATCCGCGAGGTCTTCGGCGGCAAGGTCACCTACTCGGCGATCCAGTTCGAGGGCATCGACTGGGACCTGTTCGACTTCGTCACGCTGGAGCTGATCCGCTCGGCCGAGGTCGCGCACCTGTTCCGCGACGGGGTGCGCACCCTGGCGGCGCAGCCCAAACCGCTCGCGATCACCGGCTTCGGCACGGCCACCTGGCGCGGCGCCGGCGACGTCGCGCCGAAGAGCATGGACATCATCGAGTACGACGAGGAGACCGGCTGGCCGATCCGCCTCGACGGCGTCTACGAGCGTGACGAGGCCGGCCAGGCGGCCTACCTGGACGAGCTGCTGGAGATCTTCGACAGCGAGGGCGTGGACAGCGCGTTCGTGCACCTCTTCGCGCTGTACAACCTGCCGCACCGCCCGGACGGCGATCCCCGCTACGACCTCGACCTGGCCAGCGGCGGCATCGTCAAGGTCCTCGAGGGCCGCACCGGCGAGACCTACCCGGACATGCCCTGGGAGCCGAAAGCCGCCTTCGCCGCCGTCGCGGCCCGATACGCCGGTTAGTCGGCGGCCGGGCGGAAGCTGTCGAAGACCAGCTTCAGGTCGCCCTGGGCGGACGGCCAGGCGGCGTCGGTGGTCTGCCAGTAGAAGCCGTACGCCTGGTGCTTCGAGGTCACCACGCCGCGGTTGTTGACGTGCTGGCGTACGCCCGAGCGGTTGAAGGTGAATTCCCAGTCGGCCGCCTTGAGGAAGTACTTCACCTCGCGAATCCGGATCTCGCGGTAGCCGGGGAAATCGCCGTGCGACACCCGGTAGGAAGCCTTGCCCCGCCAGTCGGCAACCGGGTCCCACTGCGGGCTGTCGGTCTGGTCGATGCCGAGCACCCGGCCCTCGGTCCGGAAGTAGACGATGCTCCCCTCTTTGGAGCGTGTCCACCCTTTAGGGACATAAACGGAGAAGCCGGTAGGATCACGATAATCAGTCCAGCCCGCCGGAAGGACCGGCCGGGTGTCGGCGGGCACGGCAGTGGTGGTGGCCGGCGACGCCGGAGCGGACGACACGGCAGCGGACGGCACGGCAGCGGAGGGCGTGATCGGCGTGGAAGGCTGCGGCGTTGCGGTCGTTCGGTCCACTTCGGGCCGCAGCAGGACCCACGAGATCACGGCGGCGGCGAGAAGCAGCACCGCGACCCCGGCGGCGATCAGTGGGGTCCGGCGCCGGCGGGGCGCGGCCGCGGGCGGCGACGGCGCCTCGAGCGCGGCCAGCAGCAGCTCCTCTGTCTGTTCGGCGTCGGCGCGCTCGGCCGGCAGCTTGCGCAGCAGGCCGTCCAGCACCGGCCCCAGCTCGCCGGCCCGCGTCGCCGGGGCGGGCGGCTGGCTGACCACCGCGGTGATCGTCTCCATGACCGTGTGCCCCAGGTAGGGCGCATGTCCCTCCACCGCCGCGTAGAGCGTCGCCCCGAGCGACCACAGGTCGCTGGCCGCGGTGGTGTCGCCGTCCCGCACCCGCTCCGGCGCCATGTACTGCGGCGAGCCCATCACCAGGCCGGAGCTGGTGATCAGGCTCTCGCCGTCGACCGCGGCCACGCCGAAGTCGGTGAGCACGACCCGCCCGTCCGTGGCGAGCAGCACGTTCGCCGGCTTGACGTCGCGGTGCCGCACCCCGGCCGCGTGGGCGGAGATGAGCGCGGCCAGGACGGCCAGCCCGATCTCGGCGACCCGGCGCGGCGGCAGCGGGCCGTCGGTGTCGAGCACCTCCTGCAGCGAACGGGACGGCACGTATTCCATCACGATCCAGGCGCGCCCGTCCGACTCGAACGTGTCGTAGATGCGGGCCACCGCGGGATGCGACAGCCGGGCCGCGGCCCGCCCCTCGCGCAGCATGTAGTGGTTGAGCGCCTCGCGGTCGGCCTCGACCAGCGCGTCCGGGAGCAGGATCTCCTTGAGCGCGACGTCGCGGTCGAGCAGTTCGTCGCGGGCCTGCCAGACACGCCCCATGCCGCCCGCGCCGAGGGTCCGGCCGAGGCGGTAACGGTCATGGACGTAGACCGGGGCCACCGTCATGAACAGTCTCTACCCGGAGCGGCCGACGTTCACGCATTGATCCAATGTAGAACACGTTGCCCGGTTCATCCGGATGAAACATAGGCCATTAGGACGGTCAGCATAGATAGAGATCAAATAACGAGATAGTCACAAGTCGATCGGGCGGCCTAGGCACAACTACACGCTGTGCAGTCAGATGTGCTCACACCGCAGTCCCGCTTCTGGCGACCTTCAGACCGACGGCGCCCCGGCATGCCCGGAGGGAAATAATGATCACCAGCCCACGGAGGGCACTGGGGCTGGTCGCGATCGCGACCGCCTCGATGCTTGCCATAACCGCCTGCAGTGGTGGAGACGCCACCCCGACCGAGGAGCTGCTCGGCTTCGATTCCTGCGCAAAGACACCGCTGACCTGCAACACCGGCGAGACCAAGGCCGGCGGCTCAATCGTGTACTACGAGGAGCAGGACATCGCCACCTGGAACACGGTGGGCGCGGACGGCGGTCACTACGCCACCTCGGTGATGATGGGCGGCCTCATTCCCAACGTCTACTACGGCGCGCCGGACTACAAAGCCGGGCTCAACTCCGACCTGGTGGTCGAGGAACCGAAGGTCACCAGCACCAGCCCGCAGACCGTGGTCTACAAGATCAAGCCGGAAGCGGTGTGGAGCGACGGCACGCCGATCACCGCGGACGACTTCAACTACGCCTTCCGGGCGCGCAACACGAAGGACTGCCCGGACTGCGGCACCTCGAGCAGCTCCGGCTACGACGTCCTGCAGAGTGTCACCGGCAGCGACAACGGCAAGACGGTGACCGCCACCTTCCAAGCCGGCAAGACCTACCCCGACTGGAAGTCGCTGTTCGGCGAGCTCTACCCGGCGCACATCGCGAAGGCGGCCGGCGACAACAGCACGCCGGCCGGCCTGCTCAAGTCGTGGGATGCCTTCGGCAAGACCCAGCCGACCTGGTCCGGCGGCCCGTACATGATCGAGAGCTACCAGGAGGGCCAGCAGCTCGTCGAGGTGCCGAACCCGAAGTGGTGGGGCAAGAAGCAGTCGCTCGACAAGATCATCTTCAAGATCGTGACGGACCAGTCGTCGTTCGTCCCGGCGCTGCAGAACGGTGAGATCAACGCCGGCGACCCGCAGCCCAACATCGACATGGTCACCCAGGTGCAAAACCTCCAGGGCTTCAACCAGAAGCTCAGCGGCGGCCTCTCGTGGGAGCACATCGACGCCAACCTGCAGAACAAGTTCCTCAAGGACAAGGCGCTCCGCGAGGCGATCTTCAAGGCGATCGACGTGCAGGGCATCATCAACCGCACGGTCGGCACGTTCTGGAAGGACGCCAAGCCGCTCGGCAACCACAACTTCATCCCGCAGAGCCCGTATTACAAGGACGTGGTGAGCGAGACCGGAGCCGGCAAGGCCGACCTCGAAGGGGCGAAGAAGGCGCTCACCGACGCGGGTTACACCGGCGTCGGCACCGCACTCAAGACCCCCGGCGGCGAGCCGGTCACGCTGCGGTTCCGGCACACCGAGGGCAACGTCAACCGGGCCGCCACGGCGGAACTGGTGCAGGCGACGCTCAAGCAGCTGGGCATCAACATGACGATCCAGACCACCAACACGCTCGGCAAGACGCTCGACTCCGGCGACTTCGACCTGATCGTGTACGCCTGGGTCAACACCCCGTTCTTCTTCCAGGGCGCCCAGCAGCTGTGGGGCAAGGCCAGTGACAGCAACTACGGCCACTGGGTCAACGAGCAGGCCGACACGATCCTCAACCAGGGCGTTCAGGCGGGTCTCGACGAGGCGAAGGGCGCCGACCTGCTCAACCAGGCCGACGCGCTGATGGCCAAGGACTACTACGTTCTGCCGCTCTTCCAGCGGCCCAACTTCATGGTGTCCAAGGCCGACTACCTGAACATCCGGCCGAACTCCACCTCGACCGGTCCGACGTTCAACACCGAGGAGTGGGGCCTGAAGGCAACCGCCAACTAGGCCTGTACCGAGCTGCCCGGCGCGGATCACCGCGCCGGGCAGCCTCCTCGAAAGAGAAAAAACATGTTCGCGTACGTCGTGCGGCGCCTGGCCGCCGCGATACCCGTCCTCATCGTCGCGTCATTCCTCGCGTACGCCCTGGTGGCGCTCTCGGGTGACCCGCTCGAGCCGCTGAAGCTGCGCAACCCGCCGGCGCCACCGCGGACCATCGAGCTGGAGACGCAGCGCCTCGGCCTCGACCACAACATCTTCGTCCGCTACTGGGACTGGCTCTGGGGCGTGCTGCACGGCGACTTCGGCCAGTCGGTGCAGAGCAACTACGACATCGGCGCCAATCTGGGCCGCTCGGCCACCGTCACCCTGCGACTGGTCCTGGTCGCGATGCTGCTGGCCCTGGTCCTCGCGATCCTCACCGGCGTGCTGAGCGCGGTCCGGCAATACTCGCGGTTCGACTACGCCACCACGTTCGCCGGCTTCGTCTTCCTGGCCATGCCGTCGTTCTGGATCGCCATCGTCCTCAAGGACCTCGCGGTCCGCTACAACCGGGCCTCCGGCACCACGGTGTTCTACACGATCGGCGAGACCTCGCAGAACTACGAAAGCATGTCGGCCTTCGGGAAGTTCGGCGACGTCGTCGGGCACCTGGTGCTGCCGACGATCGCGCTCGCCCTGATCTCCTACGCCGCCTGGAGCCGCTACCAGCGGGCCGCCATGCTCGAGGTGCTCAACTCCGACTACGTACGGCTGGCCCGGGCGAAAGGCCTGACCTGGCGCAAGGTCCTGGTGCGGCACGTGCTGCGGACGGCGCTGATCCCGCTGGTCACGGTCACCGCCCTGGACATCGCCGGCATCCTCGGCGGCGCCGTGATCACCGAGACCGTCTTCAACTGGAACGGCCTGGGCCGGATGCTGCTCAACGGCGTCGCCCGGGCCGATACCAACGCGGTGGCCGCCTGGCTGCTGCTGGCCGGTCTGGTCGTGATCGCCTTCAACGTCATCGCCGACTCGCTCTACGCCGTGCTCGACCCGAGGATCCGCCATGAGTGACACCGCGGCCCGGCCGGTGGCCGAGACCTTCGCCGTGCGCGAGCGCACCCAGACGCAGCTGGTGGTCCGCCGCTTCCTGCGGCACCGGGCGGCGGTGACCAGCCTGGCGATCTTCGTGGTGGTCGTGCTGTTCGCCTACGTCGGCCCGCTGCTCTGGAAGTACGACTACACCGACATCACCGACGACCTGTCGCAGTCGCCGTCGTTCGGCCACCCGTTCGGCACCGACCTGATCGGGCACGACACGATGGCCCAGGTCATGCGGGGCACCCAGCAGTCGCTGAAGATCGCTCTCGCCATCGCCCTGATCGGCACCGTGCTCGGCGCGCTGTGGGGCGCGATCGCCGGCCTCTACCGCGGCAAGCTCGACTTCCTGATGATGCGCATCGTCGACATCGTGCTCACGCTGCCCACCATCGCGGTTGCCGCCGCGGTCGCCGCGCAGGGAGTCGGGGGCAGCCAGTGGTGGTCGATCGCGGTCATCCTCGGCGCGCTGACCTGGCCGTACGTCAGCCGGGTGGTCAGGGGTGTGGTTCTTTCCCTGCGTGAGCAGGAGTTCGTCGAGGCGGCGCGGGCGCTCGGGGCGGGAAATGCCCGGATCATCCTGCGGCATCTGCTGCCCAACGCGCTCGGCTCGATCATCGTGGTCGCCACGCTGACCATCGCCACCGGCATCCTCGGCGAGGCGGCCCTGTCGTTCCTCGGCGTCGGCGTGCAGGCCCCGGACACCTCGCTCGGCCTGCTCGTCTCGCTCAACCGGGACGCGGTGAACACCCGGCCGTGGTTGTTCTACTTCCCCGGCCTGTTCATCATCTTCATCGCCCTGACCATCAACTTCATCGGCGACGGCTTGCGCGACGCCTTCGACCCGAAGCAGACGAGGGTACGCCAATGACAGTGCTCCTCGAGGTCGACAACCTCACCGTCGGCTTTCCCACCGAGGACGGCGTCGTCCAAGCCGTCCGGGGCGTGTCCTACCAGGTCAACCGGGGCGACTCGGTCGGCATCGTCGGCGAGTCCGGCTCCGGCAAGTCGGTGACGTCGATGGCCGTGATGGGGCTGCTGCCCCGCAGCGCGCAGATCACCGGCTCGATCAAACTGATGGGCGAGGAGCTGCTCGGCCGGTCGGACAACGCGATGTCGGAGATCCGCGGCAAGAAGGTCGCGATGATCTTCCAGGACCCGCTGACCTCGCTCAACCCGGTCTACACGGTCGGCTACCAGATCGCCGAGGCGGTGCGGGCGCACCACGACGTGCCGAAGAGCAAGGCGATGAAACGGGCGGTCGAGCTGCTCGAGGTGGTCGGCATCCCGAACCCGGCGCTGCGGGTCGACAGCTACCCGCACGAGATGTCCGGCGGCATGCGGCAGCGGATCGTGATCGCCATCGCGATGGCCAACAACCCCGACCTGATCATCGCGGACGAGCCGACCACCGCGCTCGACGTGACCGTGCAGGCTCAGGTGCTGGAGGCGCTCGAGGCGGCCCGCAAGGAGACCGGCGCGGCGCTGGTGCTGATCACCCACGACCTGGGGGTGATCGCCGGCCACACCGAGCGGGTCAACGTGATGTATGCCGGCAAGCTCGTCGAGACCGGCACCGTGGACGACATCTTCTACAACCCGCGGATGCCGTACACGTTGGGTCTGCTCGGCAGCCTGCCGCGGATCGACGAGTCCGGCCGGCCGCGGCTCACGCCGATCACCGGATCGCCGCCGTCGCTGCTCAACCTGCCGTCGGGCTGCCCGTTCATGCCGCGCTGCCCGAAGGCCCGGGACCGGTGCGAACAGATCGAGCCGGAGCTGACCCCGACGATCAACCAGCGGCACCTCGCCGCGTGTCACTTCCACGCCGAGCTGGCGTCGGCCACCGCCGAGGAAATCTTCACCGACCCCGGCACCGACCTGGAGGTACCCCAATGACCGCCGAGCCGATCATCTCCGTCCGCGGGCTGGTCAAGCACTTCCCGGTGCGGTCGCGCGGGATCATCCGCCGGCGGGTCGGCGACGTGCACGCGGTCTGCGGCGTCGACTTCGACATCTTCTCGCACGAGACGCTCGGCCTGGTCGGCGAGTCCGGCTGCGGCAAGACCACCACCGGCCGGCTGCTGCTCAACCTCGAACCGGCGACCGCCGGCTCGATCAACTTCCAGGGTCGCGACATCGTGCCGCTGTCCCGCTCCCAGATGCGGCCGCTGCGCCGCGAGATGCAGATCGTCTTCCAGGACCCGTACGCGTCGCTCGACCCGCGGATGACGGTCAACGAGATCATCGCCGAGCCGCTGAGGATCCACGGCCTGTACGCCCGGGACAAGGTCCGCGACCTGCTCAAGATGGTCGGGTTGAGCCCCGAGCACGGCAACCGTTACGCACACGAGTTCTCCGGCGGCCAGCGTCAGCGCATCGGGGTGGCCCGGGCGCTCGCGCTGCGGCCCAAGGTGCTCGTGCTCGACGAGCCGGTGTCCGCGCTCGACGTCTCGATCCAGGCCGGCGTCGTGAACCTGCTGGAGGACCTGCAGGACGAGCTCGGACTGTCCTATTTGTTCATCTCGCACGACCTGTCCGTGGTGCGGCACATCGCCGACCGGGTAGCGGTGATGTACCTCGGGCGGATCGTCGAGACGGCACCGGTCGAGGACCTCTTCCGGAACGCTGCCCACCCGTACACCCAGGCCTTGATCTCGGCCATTCCGCTGCCGGACCCGCGCAAGGAACGCAGCCGGCGGCGGGTCCTGCTGACCGGCGACGTGCCGAGCCCGGTCGACCCGCCCAGCGGCTGCCGCTTCCGCACGCGGTGCCCGAAGTTCGCCAACCTGCTGACCGACGACGAGCGCACCAAGTGCACCACCGAGATCCCGGCGCTGACCGACCGCGGCCAGGGCCACCAGACCGCCTGCCACTACGCCGAGGCGCTCGCCCTGGTCTAACGTCGGGCAATGCCGTCGTCACAGCAACCGGGTGCTTCGCTGCCGGATCCGGCCGGGGCCGGGTCGCTCGACGATCTCGTCGAGCGGCTCCGGCTGCTGAAGGTGTGGGCCGGTGATCCGTCGTACGACACGATCACCGGCCGGGTCAACGCGGCCTGGACCGCGGCCGGCCGGCCGGCGAGCGAGCTGGCCCGCCGGTCCACGGTGGCCAGTTGTTTCACGCCCGGGCGGCGGCGCTTCAACACCGATCTCGTGGTGGCGGTGGTCGAGGCGCTGCACCCGGACGTCGGTTATGTGAACCAGTGGCGGCAGACCCTGGGCGAGGCGACCGCCCAGGTGCGGGTGCAGGACACCCTGCCGCCGGACCTCGCCGGGTTCGCCGGCCGCGGCGCCGAACTCGATCGGCTTCACGAGGCCATGCGGGCCGGCGACACGGTGGTGCTCTCCGCGCTCGAGGGCATGGGCGGGGTGGGCAAGACCCGGCTCGCCGTCCACGCCGGGCACCGGCTGATGGCCGCGAAGGCCGCCGAGCGGGTGCTGTTCGTCAACCTGCGCGGCTTCGACCCGGCCGAGCCACCGGCCGAACCGGCGGCCGTGCTCGACGGTTTCCTCCGCCTGCTCGGCATGCCGGGCCACCAGATCCCGCACGACCTGACCGCCCGCGCCGACGCCTTCCGCGAGCACGTGGCCACCGCGCCGACCCTGGTGATCCTGGACAACGCGGCCACCGCCGAGCAGGTCCGCCCGCTGGTGGCCGACGTCGCCGGCTGCCTCACCCTGATCACCAGCCGGCGGAGCCTGGCCGAGCTGAAGCCGGCCACCCAGCTCACCGTCGACGTCTTCACCCCGGCCGAGGCGCTGGACTTCCTCACCCTCGCGGTCGGTGCGGTGGATCGGGACGCCGCCGCCCGGATCGCCCAGCGCTGCGGCTACCTCCCGCTGGCCCTCAACCTGATCGCCGCGCACATCCGCAACACTCCCGGATGGACGCTGGCCGACCACGCCGACCGGCTCGACGAACGCCACCGGCAGCGGCGCCTGGACTCCGAGGTCGAGATCGCGCTCGACCTGTCCTACCAGCGCCTCCCGGCCGGCCACCAGCGGCTGCTGCGGCTGGCCGCCCTCCACCCCGGAACGGACTTCGACGCGTACGCCGCGGCCGCGCTCACCGAATCCGATCCCTTCGACGCCGAGGCGTGGCTCGACGACCTCTGTGCCGACCACCTGCTGATGCAGGCCGGCCCGGGCCGGTACACGTTCCACGACCTGGTCCGCGCCCACGCGATCACCCGCGCCCACGACGAGGAGCCGCCATCGGGGCGCCGGGCCGCGCTGACCCGGCTGTTCGACCACTACCTCACCACCGCCGCGGCGGCCATGGACGCGATCTACCCCGGCGAGTCCCAACGCCGCCGCCCGCCGATCCCGCCGGCCGCCACCCCCGCTCCCGACCTGGCCGATCCGGAGCAGGCGCTGTCCTGGCTGCTCGCCGAGCGGCCCACCCTGGTCGCGGTCACCGTGCACACCGCCACCCACGGCTGGCCACGGCACGCCACCCGGCTGGCCATCACCATGAGCCGCTACCTCAGCACCGGCCACCACGGCGACTCCCGGACGATCTATGAGCACGCCTATCGCGCCGCCCGTCTCAACGACGATCTCACCGAGCAGGCCGAGACGCTGCGGGCGCTCGGCGTCGCCCACCTCCTGCAGGGTCTGCGCGACGTGGCGGTCGACCACTTCGAGCGGTCCTTCGAGCTCTGCGGGCAGACCGGCGACCTGGTCGGGCAGGCCCGCGCCCTGATCAACCTGAGCATGGCCGCCAAGCAGTCCGGCCGTTATCCGGCGGCCATCGAGCACCTGCAGCAGGCGTTGAGCCGATACCTGCGGGCCGGCGACCGGTACGGCGAGGCCACCGCGCTGACCGCCCTCGGTGTCGCCCTGCAGCAGTCCGGCCGCCACGACGAGGCCATCGACTATCTGCAACGCTCGCTGGCCATCGCCCGGGAGAGCGGCGTCGAGAGCAACGTGGCCTACTCACTCAACGGCCTCGGCGAAACCGAAGTGCGATCCGGCCGGTACGAGGCGGCCCGCGCCCACCTGCAGGAGGCTCTCACGCTGTACCGGCAGTTCGGCAACCGCACCGGCGAGGCCAACGTGCTCGACGGCCTCGGCACGCTGCACGCCCGGCTCGGCGACTTCGACCGGGCCACCGACTTCTATCAGCAGGCCCTGGCCCTGTTCCGCGAGGTCGGCGACCGGCACGTCGAGACGTGGGTGCTCAACGGGCTCGGCGAGGCCGCCCTGGCCGCCGGCCGCCCCGCCGACGCGCTGGCCCACCACACCGAGGCGTGCGCCATCGCGACCGGCATCGGTGTGCGCAACCAGGAGGCGGCCGCGCACGCCGGTCTCGGCCACACCCACCTCGCCCTCGGCGACCCCGGCCTGGCCCGCGAGCACTACCGGCGGGCGCTGGCCGTCTACACCGAGCTGGGCCTGCCGGAGGCCGACCAGATCCGGGCCGGTCTTCAGACGTTGATCGACACGCAGGTCGAGCAGTAGTTGGGCCAGATCACCGGCGGCTTCGGCAGGAACAGCACCTGCTCGGCCACCAACGCGTCGCTCGCCTCGATCGGCGTGCTGGTCACGACGCCGTCCGCGGCGGTGTCGACCCGGACGCAGGCGGTCCGGGTGTCGAGGTCACGCATCAGGCACAGCCCGAAGACCGGCATCAGCGTCTGCGGGAACACGTCGGCGATCACCTCGGCCGACCGGTAGGACTGCAGCTTGTCGCCGGTGGCCATCGGGAGGTAACCGCCCGGCAGGAAGAGCACCACCGCGAAGGTGAATCCTTTGTTCGGCTCGCAGAGCGTCATGTGCACCGGAAGCAGATAGTGCCCCAGCTCGTCGACGCGGACCGGATCGAACGACCCGGTGGCGCAGCTCGCCGGCACCCACGTGGTGGTCGCCCGGGCCACCCCGGGCGCGCCCAGCAGCAGGGTCGCGGTCAACGCGGCGATCCACACCATGGTCTTTCTGATCATTCGGGTTCCTTCTCCTCGAGCGACACCGCTCCGGCGGCGCCCAGTGCCAGCGCGAGCTGGAAACGGTTCTGCACGCCCACGCGGTCCATCAGGGCACGCAGCGTATAGGCGACCGTGCGCGGGCTGAGCCCGAGCTGTTCGGCCGCTGTCTGATCGGTGTGGCCCAGGGCGAGCAGACCGACCAGCGCGCTCTCCCGAGGCGAAAGGTCGATCGGAATCACCTCCTGGCGAGATGGATCGCGGCCCTGTCCCCAGAGCCGCTCGAACAATGCACACAGGGCCGCCACGAACTCGTCGTCGGCGACCTCGACATAACCCCGCTCCAGGTCGAGCGGATCGGCCGGGAACAGCGCCACCTGGCGGTCGAAGACCATCAGCTTCAGCGGGGGTGTCTCGACGTGCCGGACCTCGGCCATCGGGACACCGCCGCGGTCGGTGTCGATGAGCCGAAGGCGCACCCCCCGGCCAGCCAGCCGCCGATCGACCGGTTGCGCGGCCGACATCGACTCGGCGCTGATCACCGGCTCGTTGTTGACCGTCAGGTGCTCGTGGCGCTCCCCCGCGGCCAGCTGCGCCACCCGCCGGCGGGCGACCGCCCGGCTCGGCCACAACCGGGTCGGCAGACCGCGGCGGCAGGCCGCGGCGATGCCGTCGATGGTGGCGAAATGCTGCCTCCACCGCTCGGCCTCGGGCGGCGGTGGCAACGGCCGCCGCCGGAAGCGATGCACGACCTCGGCCGGAGATCGTGCACCCCAAGCGCCTCCGGCGGCCACCGTGGCACCGGCGGCGGCCAGCTCGTCCAGCGCGGACCTCGTCCTGGTGCGCGCCAGCCCGAGCTCACGGGCCAGTCGGTGGCCATCGGCGGGGCCGAGCAGCGCCAGCGCCCGATAGACCAGGTCGGCATCGGCCGACAAACCCCAGCGCGTGAGCGCCGGGATGGCCCCCGGATCCGCCGGCATATCTCTCCCCCGCCCAACCGGCCGGTCACCCCCGTGTTGACCGGCGCGATCAGAACACCACCCATCGACGGCCGGCGGAACCCTCCCGCCCGAGATTGCGGAATCCTGCAACCCGGCGGGCTTGTAGGGTCTTGACCATGACCGCGCTCGACGATCTTGTGACCCGCTATCTGTCGCCCGCGGTGACGCCGCACTGCGACAACTCGTCGGTCGAGTTCGTCGTCGACGGGCGGGCCTGGATGCGGCGGATGCGGGAGCTGCTCACCTCGCTCGGGCCGGGCGATGCGGCGTACATCTGCGGCTTGCAGTTGGATCCCGACATGGACCTCGCCGGGCGGCGGCCGGGCGATCCCGGCTACCAGGCGTTCGGCGAGCTGCTGGCCGAGATGGCGTTCGCCGGCGTCGACGTCCGGGTCATCCTGGCCGGGGCGGTGGTGAGCAGCAGCTTCACCCGGCCCACGATCGGGCCGTTCCACCAGAACGTGACCACCGCGCACCGGCTGCGGCGCTGGCGGCACGAGGGCGACAAACCGCTCGCCAACCGGGTCGTGCTCGACTGGTCCGGCTCCGGGGTCGGCTCCAACCACCAGAAGATCACCCTGATTCGCCGGGGCACCGAGCTGACCGCCTGCGTCGGCGGCATCGACTACGCGTCCAGCCGGCTCGACGAGTCACCGCACCGCCGGCTCGCCGTCCGCGGCGGCCGCTGGGGCTGGCACGACGCCGGCGCGATCATCAGCGGCCCGGCCACCACCGACGTCTGGCGGGTCATGCGGATGCGCTGGATCGGCGCGGTGAACCTGCCCCGCCGGCGCTACTTCTGGCCGGCCGTCAAGGGCCTGCAGGTGCTCAACCCGCCGGGTCTGCCACCGGAGATCGACCCGCCACCGGCCCAGCCGGCCCGGGAGGCGCCCGGTTCGGCCTGCCAGATCCTGCGGTCGGTCGGGCCGTGGTACATCGATTCGCTGCTGCCGTGGGAACGCCGGCCCTACAGCGACGTCTCGCCGGACGGCGTGCACGAGATCTTCCTGACCCTGGTGCAGGCGATCGGCGCCGCGCAGCGCTATATCTACATCGAGGACCAATACTTCCGCGAGTACCCGGGCGGCGACCGCCGCTTCGAGCTGTACCCGTACCTGCGGGCGGCGGCGGCCCGCGGGGTGAAGGTGATCCTGGTCGGCTCGGGCACCCGCGACCCGGCCGACGGCTCGCCGCTGATCAACGGCACGCTCAACGCCGACCTGCAGCGCAAGGTGATCGACCCGCTGCCGCAGCAGTTGCGCCGCAACATCGGCCTCTGGCGGGTCGAGCACCTGACCGTGCACGCCAAGGTCGTCATCGTGGACGACCGGTTCGCCGCGGTCGGCTCGGCCAACCTGTTCAGCCGCTCGATGACCGGGGTCGACACCGAGCTGACCGCGGCCCTGGTGACCACCGGCGACACCGTCCGCGACCTGCGGATGCGGCTCTGGGCCGAGCACCTGCGCACGCCGCTCTCCGACGAGCTGCGCCCGCACCTGGCCGACCTCGACCTGGCCATCGGCATGTTCCGGCCGGAGTGGCTGCCACCGGAGGCGCCGGCCGGCTCGTGGCGCGCACCCGGCCTGCCGGCCGGTTTCGACCCGCTCGAATCAGTGCTGACCCTGGTCGGCCCACCCTGAAGGGGCGTTGTGGACACACTTCCCGATCCTGGTCGCGCCACCTCCCTCGATGAGCTCGTCGACCGGCTCCGGCTGCTGAAGATCTGGGCCGGTGACCTCTCGTACGACGCGATCACCGCCCGGGTCAACGCCGGCCGCCCCGCCGCCGACGCGGCCCGCCGGTCCACCGTGGCGAACTGCTTCCAGCCCGGCCGGCGCCGGCTCAACCACGATCTCGTCCTCGCCGTGGTCACGGCGCTGCACCCGGACGTGGAATACGTGGACCGGTGGCGCCAGGCCCTGCGGGTGATCGGCGCGGAGACCGAGGCGGTGGCCCAGGTCCGCGTGCAGGACGCGCTGCCGCCGGAGCTGGACGGCTTCACCGGCCGGGCCGGCGCGCTGGCTCAGCTCAGTGAAGCCGATTCGCTCGCCGTGATCGAGGGGATGGCCGGCGTCGGCAAGACCCAGCTGGCCGTCCACGCCGGACACGAGCTGCTCCGGGCCGGCGCCGCCGACCGGGTCCTGTTCGTCAACCTGCGCGGCTTCCACCCCGACCCGACCCAGCCACCGGCCGACCCGGCCGCCGTGCTGGACGGTTTCCTCCGCCTGCTCGGCGTGCCCGGCCAGCAGATCCCGCACGACCCGGAGGCCCGTGCGGCCGCCTATCAGGAGCGACTGGCCGGCACCCGGACGCTGGTGGTGCTGGACAACGCCGCCTCCGCCGACCAGGTGCGCCCGCTGCTGCCGGACGTGGCCGGCTGCCTCACCCTGGTCACCAGCCGGCGCAGCCTCACCGATCTGAAGCCGGCCACCCAGCTCACCCTCGACGCCTTCACCCCGGCCGAGGCGCTGGCCTTCCTCTCTCATTCGGTCGGTGTGGCTGATCCGGAATCCGCCGCGCGCATCGCGCAGCGCTGCGGCAATCTGCCCCTGGCCCTGAGCCTCATCGCCGGCCACATCCGCAGCACCCCCGGCTGGACCCTGGCCGACCACGCCGACCGGCTCGACGAACGGGCCCGCGACCGCCGCCTGGACAGTGGCGTCGAACTCGCCCTGGCCCTCTCCTACCAGCATCTCCCCGACGAACAACGGCGCCTGCTGCGCCTGGTCGCCCTGCACCCCGGCCAAGACTTCGATGTGTACGCCGTGACCGCCCTCGCCGGCGCCGGCACTCCCCCGCGCCTCGACGACCTCTGCGCCGACCACCTGCTGCAACAGCCCGGACCGGGCCGCTATACCTTCCACGACCTGGTCCGCGCCTACGCCGCCGCCCGCGCCCAGGACGAGGACCGCCCGGCCGACCGCCGCGACGCGCTGACCCGCCTGTTCGACCACTACCTGACCGCCGCGACCACCGCCATGCACACCCTGCACCCCACCGAGGCCCCCGCGGCCGGCGAACCGATGCCCGAGCTGACCGACCCCGGCGCCGCCGCGGCCTGGCTGGACACCGAACGGCTCACCCTGGTCGCGATGGCCGCACACACCGCCGCCAACGGCTGGCCCGGCCACACCACCCGGCTGGCCCGCACCCTGTACCGCCACCTGCAGGGCGGCTACAACGCCGAGGCCCTCACCGTGCACGGCCACGCGCTGACCGCCGCCCGCACCCTCGCCGACCGGGAAGCCGAGGCCAACGCCCTGGCCGCCATCGGCGTCGCCCACCTGCAGATGGGCCGCACCGACACCGGCGTGCACATCGTCCGCCAGGCGCTCGAGGTCTACCGGCAGATCGGCGACCGGACCGGCCAGGCGTTCGCCCTGCGCAACCTGGGCGGCGCCGCGGAACGACAGGGCCGCGCGGCCGAGGCCATCGACCACTGGCGGGAGGCCCTGGCCCTCTGCCGCGAGGCCGGCGACCGAACCGGCGAGGCCACCTCCCTGGCCGTGCTGGGCGACGCCTTCGAGCGGGCCGGCCGCTTCGAGGAGGCCATCGACCACTGCGAGCAGGCGCTGACCCTGGCCCGGCAGACCGGCAACAAACACCGCGAGGCCTTCACCCTGAACAGCCTCGGCATGGCCGAGACCCGAGCCGGCCACTACGCCCCGGCCGGCGAACACCTGAACGCGGCCCTGGCCCTCTTCGGCGAGGTCGGGGTCCGCTTCGGCGAGGCGATGGTGCTGGACACCCTGGGCCTGCTCCACACCGGCCTGAACCGCCCCGACGAAGCGGTCGACTACCACTCCCGCTCGCTGGCCATCGTCCGCGAACTGGGCGGCCAGGACGGCGAGGTCTACGTGCTCAACGGCCTCGGCGCCGCCCTGCTGGCCGCCGGCCGCCCGGCCGAAGCCCAAACCCACCACACCGAGGCGTACGCCATAGCCACCGCCCTGGGCATAACAAGCCAGCAGGCCACCGCCCAGGCCGGCCTGGGCCACGCACTCCGGGCACTGGGCAACGCCGCCGGGTCCCGCAAGCACTACGAACAGGCCCTGACTCTCTACACCGAGCTGGGCCTCCCCGAGGCCGAGGAGATCCGCACCCTGCTCAATCCCCCGAGTTAGGCAAACCATGGACGCTAGCCGATGTCATCAGCTCTGATCCGTCCGTCCTTCTCGTCAGCGATCTTTCCGCTCGATGTAGCGGTTGGGCATTGCCGCTACTGTTGATGCACCTGTTGCGGCGGAATGGGTGACGACATGGCCGACTTCGAGAAGGTGCTGGTGGACACGTCGACACTGCTCGAGGTGTCGGCCTTTGGTCATGTCTCCAGCGCACGTCTGTCGGGCGCCGTCGAGGCTCTCGTCCTCTTCGAGACGATTGTGCTGGACGGCCCTTCGGTCGATATGCGCGCGCCCGACCTGCGCTGGCTGGAGGAGCTCGACCGCGACGAAATAGTTTCGGAGCCGCTCGATCGGACAGCGGTCCAAGATATGTATCGGCGCGCGGTTGCGATGTTCGAAGCGATTCCCTGGTCGAATGGTCTGGCCGATCGCTTTCAATCACATCTGCATCGGGTACGCGAAACGCTCGGCGGGCCGTCGGAATTGACCCGATACACTCCCGTGATGACCGAGCGGCCGCCGCCGGCACTCGGTGTGGTCCAGCACCTATGTGGTCATGGCATCGATCAACCAGTCGCTGAGGTGTTCACCCGTCCGTTCGAGCATCCGGGTGCCGGCGTACAGGAATCGCCTCGGCTGGATCCCGCCCTCCTTGCGGAGGGCCTCGCCAATCTTCTTCGGTTGTTCTACTACCTCGCACTGCAGGAACGTACCGGTGCCTTGCTGCTGATCCATCCCGCAAAGGACTTCGGTTTCGGCATTGCCGGCGACCCGCAGGAGAACCTGCGATGGGATCACTTCGGCTCCAATCTCATTGCTGCCTTCGACGCCGAGGTGCAGGCGGCCTACGCACGCCGGTATAGCCGATGGCTCGGGTCCGCGCCGCGATCGATGCCAGCACCCCCGTTGACTCGGCTCGTCTTCGCGCAAGCGCGCGACAAGGGCTGGAGCATCGGCCGCTCCATCATGTGGTTGCGCAGCCAACCCGAGGTCCGAAAGTTCAGGCAAGGACTCCGTAGTCTCCAGCTTCTCGTAGATGCCGGCGATAAGGTCGGCGTTGACGACGTGCTGTCGGAGTTGCAGACCGCCGCCGATGCGCTGTCGACCCGGCTGAGCGCTGACGTCCGCCGCCGTAGCCGGTTCGCGCTGCAAGCATCTTTGCCGCTTCTGCAGCCCACCAAAGAAATCGCGATTCCGCTCCCTGGCCGCAGCCCAGCGCAGAAAATGCTGGGCCTCATGACCTGGGCGTCTCGATCGGAGTGAAAGCACGCCTCGCGGATATCCCGGCGCGGCGACCGGTCGGCGCCAGCCTGTTCGCGTGCGCCGCCCGGTCGCCTCGGCCTTCCAGGTTTGTCAGCCCCAGTTCTGTTGCGGCTGGCTGTTGCAGCCCCAGATCTGCACCTTTACGCCGTCGTTGCCGATATTGTTTGCGTCCGCGTCCAGGCACTTGCTGTACCGGTCGTTGGTGATCCAACCACCGGAGCTGACCCGCCACTTCTGCTGTCCCTGGCCGTTACAGCCGTAGATCTGCACCTTCGAACCGTCGCCGCCATTACCGTTTGTATCGGCGTCCAGGCACATGCTCGAGTACTTCACGCTGCGGATCTCGCCGTTCGCGGCCAGTCGCCAACCCTGCTGCGCCGTACCGTTGCACCGCCACAGCTGCACCTTGCTGCCATCGCGGCCGCCGCCGTTGATGTCGACGTCCAGGCACTTGCTGGTGTTGCCGTGGCTGCGCAGCACCACGTTCGCCGGGTAGACGCTTACACACGCCGTCGAAAGGTGTTTGGCATTGCTCCACACTCCGACGCACGCCTCCCCGGTCCGGGCCGGGTAACCGTCAGGTTTCCACATCTCTGCGCCGGACACGTTCGTCGATTCGTGGTAGGTGCCACGGAACTGCTTGTATCGGTCGACGCTTGTTCCGGTAGTGTCGCGAAGCTCGTAGCTGAACTGCCAGTTCCGCAGGCCAAGGCCAGCCGCAAAGGAGGCCTTGACCATGTAGATCTGGTCGCCGCGGCCGGTGACGTCGATTCGCAACATGCCGCCGGCGATGCACTGTTGCACTCCCGGGACACAGATCTTGCCCCACTGCGTCTGCCCGGACGCGTCTGCATGCGCCGCACTCGGGGCAGCGACCACTGACACAACGGTCGCGAGCATTGCGCCCAAGACCACGACGGCCAAACGGGGTAGACGGCTCAACGAGAAACCAGTGTTCACAACGCCCTCCCCAAGTTGAGCTTTCCGGGGACGGTACGACGGACGGTCAACATCCAGTCACTCAAACGGGTTCCGGACGTCGAGCCGTACGTCTGCCGAGACCGCAGGCGAACGGGCCAGGGCCGGCGCAGGTCAGGGGAAGGTGACCTCGACCAGGGGGCTGGTTGCCAGCCAGGCCTCGGGCTCCTGGCCGGGCTTGCCGAGGAAGGCGGCCAGCAGGGTGAACAGGTCGGTGAAGACCTTCTCCCGCTCGGCCGGGTCGGTGATGGGGCGGGCGGTGGCCGGCAGGTCGGCGGTGGCGGATTCCTTCAGGTGGAAGGTGAAACCCGGGTTGGCGACGAGGTTGGCGTACCAGTCGCGGGGGCGGCCGGGGGTGCCGGTGATGTAGTAGCGGCCGTCCACCCGGTGGAACCAGATCTCGATCCGGCGTGGTTCGCCGCTGCGGCGGCCGATGGTGGTGATGTCGATGATCCGGTCCTGCGCCAGCGCGGTGGTGGTGTCGTCGCTCATGTTCGCTGCTTCCCTCGTCCGGTCGGAGTGTCCTTCGGCGGCAACCTCGGGCGGGGGCCTCTCTATTTCGGGGTCGCCCGTCCGGTCGGCGAAATCAGCCGTTGCGGGGATCCACGGTGGTCTCTGCCCGGCCAGAATGATTCGGCGTGGCGGAGGCAGACATCCGCCCCTTTACGGGTGGAGTGCCCCGAATGAGCGGCTGGCAGCTGTCCGGCTACACGCCTGTTCGTCCGCTCGGCGCCGGCGCCTCGGGCAGCGTCGTGCTTGCCACCCATGACCGGAGTGGCACCTCGGTCGCGATCAAATATCTGGCGCGCAGCCTCGCCGAGGACGCCTCGTTCCGGGCGGCTTTCCGGCAGGAGGCGCGGCTGCTCGGGGAGATCGACGACCCGCACATCTCCCGGCTCTACGAATACATCGAGTCCGCCGACGGCGCGGCGATCGTGATGGAGCTGGTCAACGGGGTGTCGCTGCGGCAGATGCTGCGCGAGCACGGACCGACCACGCCCGAGTCGGCGCTGGTGGTCCTGAAGGGCTCGCTCGCCGGGCTGGGCGCGGCGCACGCCCACGGCGTCGTGCACCGTGACTACAAGCCGGAGAATGTGCTCGTCACCGGGGACGGGTGGAGCAAGCTCGCCGACTTCGGCATCGCGGTGGCGGTCGGCCAGGGCGCCGACACCGTCGTCTCCGGCACGCCACGGTACATGGCCCCGGAGCAGTGGACGGGTGTTCCGGCAACGCCCGCCTGCGACATCTACGCCGCCACCGCCACCTTCTTCGAGTGCCTCACCGGCAAGCCGCCGTACGACGGACCCAACCTGTTCGCCCTGCACGAGCAGCACGCCAACGCGCCCATCCCGACCGACCCGGCTCCGGCGGCGGTGCACGATCTGCTCCGGCACGGCATGGCCAAGCAGCCCGCCGACCGGCCCCAGCACGCCCTCGCCTTCCTCGACGTCATGGAGCGGGTGGCCGGCACGGCGTACGGGCCGGATTGGGAGCAGCGCGGGCTGCAGGACCTCGCGCGCCGCGCCGCCCTGCTCGCCCTGCTGTGGCCGTTTCCCGACCGCACCGGCGGCGCCACCAGCGTCGCGACGACATCGCTCGGCGCCACGGCCGGCCGCCGCGGCGGCTTCCGCACCGGTCGCAAGCGGACCGCGCTGGCCGGCAGCGCCGTGGTGGTGGCCCTGCTGCTCGGCGGGGCCGGATACCGCTACGCCGCCGCCGAGTCCCCGGCCTCCGCGGGCGGCGAGTCGAGCCCGATCGTCGCCGATCCGGTGCTGGCCGGGCCGTCCAGCACGACTCCGCCGGCTACCTCCGCGACCCTGCCACCGGCGTCAGCGACGCCGTCGGTCGCACCGACCCCGGGCACGTCGGGGACGACGACCGCGACGACCAAGCCGGTGACGCCGGCCGACCCGGGCACCACGACCACCAAGGCCCCGCCCAACAGCGCGCCGACCACCACCACGCCCACGCCGAGTCCGTCGACCAGCACCACTCCGGCCGACACCACCGCACCCACGGTCGGCGCGGTCAGCGCCAACCCGACGTCGCTGGAGGCGGAGGGCTGCCGGTACGGCACCCGCACCAGCACCATCGCGGCCGGCGCCACCGACGACCGGACCGCCGCGACCGCGCTCACGGTCACCTTCCGGTACGCCCTGGGCGGCACCACCTCGACCGGCACGATGAAGTCGGTGGGCCGGGGCGTCTTCCAGGGGACGCTCGGCCCGCTGCCGATGCAGAACTCGGCCACCCGCATCCCGGTCCTGGTCGTCGCCGTCGACGCGGCCGGCAATGCGGGCCAGTCCTCGAAACCGACCTACGTGACTCTCGCCAACACCTGCACCCCCGGCTAGGAGTACGCCGTGCCTACCGCGAACAGCCACGCCTCGTGAGCCGCCCGCCGGAGCCCTTCGACGACCGGGCGATGCCGCCGGCGGTCGATCCGTGGGCGACGATCGACCGTCCCGTCCCCACCGTTTACCTCGGTGATCCGGACACGACCGTCCGCGCCGCCCCGTCCGGCCGGAGCCCGGCCGCACCCGTTCCGCCGTTCGCCGCGCCGACCGTGCGCGCCGTCGACGAGATGCGCTTCGGGCCCGGCGTGCCGGCCACCCCGGTGGCCGCGCCCGGCTGGCCCGCCGCCGCCCCGGCCAGGCGCCCGGTCTGGCGCCGGCTGGTGTCGGTGCTCTCCAGCCTGCTGACCCTCGCGCTGCTGGTGGTGGCCGGGCTCTACGTGTGGCAGCGGCTCAGTCCGCTCGTGGTGGAGAGCGCCACCGTGGCGGTGCCCCGGCCGGCCGGGAACCGCTGCGACGTCACCGTCGACGTGGTCGCGACGGTGCGCACCAACGGCCGCAGCGGCGAGCTCCGCTACCAGTGGTTCCGCTCGGACGCGGCGCCGGGCGCCGTGCTCACCGAGCAGGTCGGCCGCGGCCAGCGCACCGCCACCCTGACCCTCAAATGGACGTTCAGCGGCGTCGGCACGACCACCGAGACCGCCACCCTCAACATCACCGAACCGGCGCCGCTGCAGGCCGGCACCAAGGTCGCCTACCGCTGCCGGCGCGGCTGAGCTGCCCGTCCGACCTAATCCACCGGGGTGAACCTGACGCCGGGTTTTCCGCCGGCCCCCGCGCCGCCCGCCCGGCCAGCCGCTCTGAGCTGCGGTTTTCCGGTTCGTCACCCGTCCGGGGCCGGGGGCGTCACCGCATACTCGCCGGGACCGCCTGGAGGGAGACTCGGTGACGGCGCAGAAGAACGGGAACACGCACCACGGTCCGGTGTTCGGGGACCACGCCACGTTCATCGTGGGCGACAGCAACGGGGTGGGTGGGCGCAACGACCCGGCGGCCCCGGCGCGCCCCGGGCGGTGGGAGCGGCACGGAAAGGCCATCGTCGGCATCGCCACCGTGGTCGGAACCGTCTTCACGGTGGCCGCGTTCTGGGTGGCGCTCAAGGACCCGGACACCCCGGCGGACGACAAGTCGGATGCCGCCCCGGCGCCGACCAGGACCGTCACCCGCCAGCCGGGCGGGACAACCCCGGTGGTGGCGGCGGCCGGGGCGGTGTTCAGCGACGTGGTCACCGCCGACTTCGGCACCGGCTACGACCTCGACAGCGGGACGGCGCGCAAGCAGTACAAGCCGGACGCCGACACGGACATGTCGGTGACGTCGTACTCGATGACGTCGAGCGCCCGGCACAGCGCCATGTTCTCGGACACCAGCGCCGGCGACGAGAGCGGCGCGTACGACCGGTGCCGCACCTACCGTCTTTCCGGCGGGAAGACGACGCCGACCGCCCTCATCTACCCGGCCGCGCAGTACTGCTTCACCAGCTCCGACAACCACCCCGGCTGGTTCCAGGTGGTCAGCCAGCAGGACAACGCCTTCATGATCAAGGTCGTCATCTGGTCCGAGACCGCGGAGCCATGAGCGACCGGCCGGATAGCATCTCGGGTGTGATCGGCAGCGCAGCTCAGATGCCCAACCCCGCACTCCGGTCGTTCGGGGTGGTGGTCGGTGAATGGCGCACGACCGGCACGCACCCGTTGATGCCCGGCACGACGTTCCGCGGGCGCACCTCGGTCGCCTGGCACGAGGGCGGCGCGTTCCTTCTCATGCGATCCGAGATGGAGCAGAGCGAGATCCCGAGCGGAGTGGCGGTCATCGGCAGTGACGACGCCGCCGGGACGTTCACCATGGTCTACTTCGACGAGCGCGGCGTGTCCCGGAGTTACGCCGTCACGCTGACCGGCAACCGGCTGGCGTGGGCCCGCGACGAGGCCGGTTTCGCGCAGCGCAGCACGCTGGTGATCGACGAGGACGGCTCGCGGATGGTCGGCACGGGCGAGATGCGCCGTGACGGCGGCGACTGGGAGGGCGACCTCTCGCTGACCTACGAGCGCCTCAGCTGAACGTCATCAGGAAGGCAGAGGGCGCTTGCGGAGGACGTACTTCTGGATCTTGCCGGTTGAGGTTTTTGGCAGGTCGCCGAATGTGACGTACTTGGGGGCCTTGAATCGGGCGAGGCGCTCCCGGACGTACGCAATGATCTGCTCCTCGGTTGTTGTCTTGCCGTCTTTGAGCGTGATGTAGGCGGCCGGGACCTCGCCCCAGCGGTCGTCGGGGACCGCGACCACCGCCACCTCCAGCACCGCCGGATGGTCGGCGATCACCTGCTCCACCTCGACCGATGCGATGTTCTCGCCGCCCGAGATGATCACGTCCTTGAGGCGGTCGCGGAGTTCCAGGTAGCCGTCGGGATGGCGTACGCCCAGGTCGCCGGTGCGGAACCAGCCGTCCGGCGCGGCCGCGGCGGTGGCCTCGGGGTCCTTCAGATAGCCCAGCATCACGGTGTTGCCGCGCAGCGCGATCTCGCCGATCGTCGCGCCGTCGGCCGGCACGTCGGCGCCGTTCGCGTCGATGATCCGCGGGGTCACCGCGGCCATGTTCGCCACGCCCTGGCGGGCCTTCATCCGGGCCTGGCCGGCGCGGTCGAGCGTGTCCCACTCCGGGCGCCAGTCGCAGATCATCGCCGGGCCGAACGTCTCGGTCAGGCCGTAGAGGTGGGTGACGTCGAAGCCCAGCTCGGCCATCCGCCGCAGGATGGCCGGCGACGGCGGCGCGCCGCCGGTGGCCACCCGCACCACCCGGCCGTCCGGCACGCCGTCGCCGGCCTCGGGGGCGTAGGCCAGCATCGACAGCACCGTCGGCGCGCCGTTGAGGTGGGTGACCCGCTCCTCGCGGATCAGCCGCCACACCTGCGCCGGATCGACCCGGGGCAGGCACACGTGCGTCGCGCCAGCCGCGGTCACCGCCCACGGGAAGCACCAGCCGTTGCAGTGGAACATCGGCAGCGTCCACAGGTGCACCGACGACGGCGACAGCCCGGTGTGCCCGGCCATCGCGAGCGCCTGCAGGTAGGCGCCCCGGTGGTGGTACATCACGCCCTTCGGCTTCCCGGTCGTACCTGAGGTGTAGTTGATCGACAACAGGCCACGCTCGTCGGCCGGCGCCACCCGCAGCGGCGGCGCGGCGGGCATCTCGTCCGTGCGGATCCGCTCGATCGCCGTGCCGAGCTTGCCGACCAGGTCCTCGAAGACCGGGTCGTAGAGCAGCACCGACGCCTCCGAGTGCGCCAGGATCCAGTCGACCTCGCCGGCCGACAACCGGGTGTTGACCGCGACCAGCGGCACCCCCGCCCACGGCACCCCGAAATGCGCCTCCAGCAGCACGTGCGTGTTCGGCGCCAGCACCGCCACCGGCCGGCCGCCGGCACGCGGCGCAAGGAAGCCGGCCATCCGGCGGCAACGATCACGGAATTCGGTGTACGTCCACCGGCGGTCACCGTCGATGACGGCGATCCGTTCGCCGTGCGCCTCGGCCGCCCGGTCCAGGTAGGACACCGGCGAGAGCGGCTCGAACGACAGCTCCATGTCAGCGCTGCTCGAGCAGGGAGTGGCGGCGGCCGTAGAACGCGTACACCAGCAGGCCGAGCACGAACCAGACCGCGAACCGCAGCCACGTGACCGGGGACAGGTAGGTGATCAGCCAGAGCGAGAACAGCACGCCGAGCGCCGGAACCACCGGCATCGCCGGCAGCCGGAACGCCCGCGGCAGGTCGGGCCGGCGATAACGCAGCACGATCACCGCCACGCACACCACCACGAAGGCCAGCAGGATGCCGATGTTGGTCAGCTCGGCCGCCTCCCGGATCGGCAGGAACCCGGCGATCACCGCGGACACCGCGCCGGCGATCCAGGTCACCCGGGCCGGCACCTGGCGCCTCGGATGCAGCTTGGCGAACCAGGCCGGCAGCAGGCCGTCGCGGCTCATCGAGTACCACACCCGGGTCACACCCAGCATGAACGTGAACATCACGGTCAGGATGCCGATGATCGCCCCGACCGCGATGACGTCGGCCAGCCCCGACAACCCGACCGAGGCGAACGCCGACGAGAAGCCGCTCTCCGGGTCGATGTCGGTGTACTTCTGCATGCCGGTGAGCACCAGACAGGCCAGCACGTACAGCACCATCGAGATGATCAGCGAGTAGATGATCGCCTTCGGCATGTGCCGCCGCGAATCACGCGACTCCTCGGCCGCCGTCGACATCGCGTCATAACCGAACACCGCGAAGAACACGGTGGACGCGCCGGTGATCGCGCCGCCCACGCCGTACGGGAAAAATGGTCGGTAGTTGCCGGTGTGGATGTGGAAGAAGCCGACGATGACCACCAGCAGAACCACCGCGACCTTGATCGCCACGACGACGGTCTCGGCGCGCGCGGCGGCCCGGATGCCCAGGTTCAGCAGGTACGCGATGAGCAGGCACAACAACACCGCGAACAGGTCCACCACATGCCCGCCACCGGTCCCCGGCGCACCCAACATCCAAGCCGGCAGGTGTACGCCGATGTCGTCGAGCAGGAACGAGAAGTACCCGGAGATGCCGATCGCCACGACCGAGACGATCGCCGTGTACTCCAGGAGCAGGTCCCACCCGATGAACCAGCCGACGATCTCCCCGAGAACCGCATAGCCGTACGTGTAGGCCGAACCCGCCTTGGGGATCAGCCCGGCGAACTCGGCGTAGGAAAGCGCCGCGCACGCCGAGGCAACACCCGCGATCAGGAACGACACGAGCACCGCGGGGCCTGCGGTCTCGTTCGCCACTGCCCCGGCGAGGGCGAAGATGCCCGCCCCGATGATGCCGCCGACACCGATCGCGGTCAGCTGGAACAACCCGAGCGACCGGTGCAGGCCGCCGGTGTCGCCCTCGTCGGTGATGTCCTCGACCGGCTTACGCCGGAAAATCCCATCCATACCTATGGATTACTCCGGATGGGCCGGTTGCGCTATCCAGTAGCGGCGCTTGGCATGCCGTACGTCCTCCAGAACGCCACCGTTGCGCTCGATGCTGCGCGCCGACGCGACGTTGTCGTCGTCGCAGGTGAGGAGGAGGCGGTCGAGGCCGAGCGCGCGGGCCTCGGGAAGAACCGCCCCGAGAGCCCAGGTGGCCAGGCCGCGCCGCCGGGCGGACGGCCGGATGCTGTAGCCGACGTGGCCGCCGATGTCGAGCAGGAGCGCGTTCAGGTAGTGCCGGAGATCGATGGCGCCCAGGTAGGTGTCGTCCTCGACGATCCACCAGTGGGTGGCCTGGACCCGCCCGTCGCCGACCGCCACCGACCGGTCCGACTGCCTTCGCAGCAGATCGACCCACTCGGCGAACGCTTCGGGTTTGTCGAGGCCGCCGTTGGGCGCCAGGCGCAGACCCGTCCCGTCCTGGTGGGCCCCCGGTGGCCACTCGTCTCGCGCCTCGAGCCAGGAAGCCTGCAACCGGCTGGTGGGAATGATCAGTTCTGGCATGCGGGGGACGCTAACAAATCCTGATCGGATGCTGGTGCCCGTTTGGTCCGGCGCTTCAGCAGCGCGGTGAGGCCCAGCCCGAGCACGATGCCGAACGCGACCCCCACCAGCGGCGAGTGCCCGAACGTCGCGCCACCGAGCCGGCCGAGCCCGATCGCGTACGCCGCCCAGGCCACCCCGGCGAGCCAACTGAAGAGTCGGAACCGCCGCATCGGCAGAGCCACCGAGCCGGCGGTCAGGGCGGTCGCCGTGCGCCCGTACGGCAGAAACCGGCCGACCAGGATCGCGGCGCCGCCGTGTCGGAGGAGGGCTTGTTCGGCTCGGGCTTTGGCTGACGCCAGCTTCCCGGCGCGGAAACGCCCGGCCGCCTTACGCCCCAGCAGATAGGCAACCCGGTCCCCGGCCATGCCACCGGCCACTACGGCCACCACGAGGGCGGCGAGGTTGGGGCGGCCGGTCGCGCTCAGCGACCCAAGCCCGATCACCAGAACCTCCGACGGCACGATCGGCACAAACCCGTCGACGGCCACCGCGGCAAAGACGATCAGATAGAGCAGGGCGAGGAGACGAGGGGCATGAGGTGCAAAAACATGCTTCCGACCGTACGGATGTTCCGGTCCCCGAACGATGGTGCTGGCCAGCCGGTTCGAGGTGGTGCTATCACCACCCGCCTTCCACAGGCTGCGGTTCGAGTCTCGCCCGGCCCACCAGGTTTGGCATTGCGCGAACCGGATCCGGTTCGTTGCCGTCGCCGGTGGACGTAGTGGGTGTCGCCGCGTCCACCGCGACGGCCTCGTCGCGGGGCAGCCGGAACACCGGGATGATCTCGTCGCCGATGATGCGGATCTCGGCGATCAGCTCTTCGATGATGGCCTTGCGCTCGGCTGACTCGCCGTTGGTGATCACGTATTCGAGGCGGGCTCGGGTCTTCGCGAGGGTGCTGGGCGACGGTGCGACGGGTTCGTCGCTGATCAGGTCGGTGATCTCGTCGCGGCGGACTTTGAGGGCTTCGATCTCGGTGCGGAGTTCGCGCAGTCGCGGGCCGGTGTCTTCCTCGTCCATGGTGCCGTTCTCGAACGCGGTCCGGTATTTGTCGCGTGCTGTGGTCTTGGCGGTGATGGCGGTTTCGATGGCGTCGAGTTCGGCGTGCCGGTCGGCGTTGGTGTCGCGGTGGTGGGCTCGAGCCTGGTTGATTGCGTTGGCGATGAGGGTGTCGGCGTCGCGGTAGAAGTCGTGCAGGGCTTGGAGGACGGCTTCGTCCATGGCGGGGGCGTCCAGGCGGGGACTGGTGCAGCCGTGGGCGCCGTATCGGCTGCGGGAGTAGCAGGTGTAGTAGTGGTAGCTGCGGGTGCGGCCTTTGGCTGAGGTGCCGATGTACTTGTTCTTGCAGCGTGGACAGGTGATCAGGCCGGTGAGGTGGTAGTCGGATCCGTTCATGGCTCGCTGGTTGTGGGCGTCGGAGCGGGAGTCGGCGATCACGCGGATGTGGTCCCAGGTGGGGCGGTCGATGAGCGCGGGGTGGGCGTCGGGGACGTGGGTGTCGCCGTAGACGATGTCGCCGGTGTAGGCAGGGTTCTCCAGGAGGCGGCCGATCGTCATGCCGGACCATTTCTTGCCGGTGCGGTTGGTGATGCCGCGCCGGTTGAGTTCGTCGGCTATGGCGCGGGTGCCGAGGCGTTTCTTCACGTACATGCGGACGATTTCCCGGAGGATCGCCGCTTCGTGTTCGTGTGGTGTGAGTTTCTGGGTTGTTCGGTCGATGAGGTAGCCGTAGGGGCGGTTGCCGCCGGGCCATTTTCCTTTGGCGGCTTTGGCGTTCATTCCGTTGATGACGCGGTCGATGATGGTTTCTCGTTCGAATTCGGCGAAGACGCCGAGGAGTTGGACGAGCATGCGGCCGATGGAGGTGGAGGTGTCGAACGGTTCGGTGGCGGAGGTGAACGCGACTCCGGCGTCTTCGAGTTGACCGAGTAGGTCCAGCAGGTCGGACAGGCGGCGGGAGAACCGGTCGACACGGTAGACGAGCAGCACGTCGTATCGGCCGGCTGCGGCGGCGCGCAGGGCGCGTTGCAGGCCGGGGCGTTCGGTCGTGGCTCCGGACGCGTCGTCGGTGAAGGGTTCTCCGGCGATGATCCATCCGGGCTGGGAGTTGACGTACGAGGTGAGCGCGGCGAGCTGGGCGTCGATGGAGAACGGCTGGTGCTCGTCGTCGGTGGAGCGACGTAGGTAGAGAGCTACGCGGCGCGTGCCGGTGGGGGTGTCGCCGAAGCCGGTGCGTGTGCGGCGGCGTCGGGAGCGGGCGGTGGTGGCTGCCACGGGCATTTCCTTCCGAGGGGTGGTCGGTGGGGTGGCGCTTGTCGCGCCACCCCACCTGGTCGTGCGTCATGCGGTGTCTGGGTCGTCGTCGGGGTGTTCGCGTTCGTAGCGGGCGATGAGGACGGCGAGAGCTTCCACTGCTCTGGCGTATTGGGCGGCGGCCATGGGGACCGTTTCGATGTGGTGGATTCGGATGTCGGTTATGGCGGCCTGTTTTCGGCCCGATGTGGTCCGTGGTTTTCTGGCTTTTCTGGATCCCGGACCGGTTTCGGCAGGCGTATTTCGATGATACCCGATTTCTGTTGCTGAATGGTCGGGGTCGCGCGGCATATGCCTCCATAGGAGATACGCAAGATTGAGTGCGTTGCGTGACGAATCATGTGCTCGGATTCCTTTCTTCAATGCGGTTTCTGGAATTGCATCTTGGTCGGCACAAAGGTTTCTTGGCGCGAGCCGTGGCCGGCACCCCGACGGGTGCCGGCCACGGTGAGAGCGTGCGAGTGCTACTTGTGTTGTGGTGCCGTCTGGTCGTCGGTGACGAAGACGTCGAGCAGTGCGACGGCGTGGCGTAGCCGGGATTGGGCGTCGCGGTTGCTGGTGGAGTACTGCAGGTCGGCGTGCAGTTGGTCGACGACGCCGATGACCGGGGCGGTACGGATGGCGGCTTGTCGCGTGCCGCGTAGCCAGGTGGTGGCCAGTTGCCGGGAGGCGGCCGCCGCGGCGAGGTTCTCCTCGGAGGCCGCGTAGTTGCGGCGGCCGGTGTCCGGGTGGTGTCGATTGGTCGGTCCGGGCGGTTCCGTGGTGAAGATGCGTAGCCACCGGACGGCACGGTGTAGGGCGTGGTGGGCTTGCTGGTCGCTGACGTGGTCGTCGCGCAGGATGTCGAGCAGTTCGGCGACCATGGCGATCACCGGGGCGGTCTGGACCGCCTTGCCCGGATGCGCCAGCAGGGTCGCGGTGAACCACTGCACGTCGTCAGGGTGGCGGATCGGTTCCGGTTCGCCGAGTAGCTCGGCAAGTGTCCGTGTCGCTTGCACATCGTCTCCGTGGTCGTCGGTCCGGAGCGGCAGCACGCCGGTCCTTCCGGGTTGCTGCTCGCCGGTGTCGTGGTGGTTGCTGGTCTTGGTTGGTTCGGCTTCGTGGGCGTTCATCAGGTGTGCTCCGTGGTGTCGTCTTCGTAAGGGAGTTCGGCCAGGCGTAGCCGGGGACCGTGGTGGCCGTGCATCCACCACACGTTCTCGGCGGGCGACTGTCCGGTGGCGGTGGCGTGGTCGCCGGCGGCGGTGGCCACCAGGTCGGGGACGTCGGTGTCGGTCAGGAGTTGGTGGAGGTTGAGTTCGCGGCGGGTCGAGGGCAGCCAGAACAGCACCGGCCACTGCCAGCGGGTCATGTCCGCGAGCCGTACGTAGTTGATGATCTTGTTGGCGAGGATGGTCAGGCTTTCGGTGCCGAGATCCATCTCGAGCAGGAACGGCACCTGCCGATCGTGTTCGGCCCAGACACCGTGGGCGTCCGGGCGGGGCAGGTTGGTGAGCAGCATCAGGCTGGGGTCGTCGCCGGTGCGGAAGAAGGCTCCTCTCTCTTGCAGGGCGGAGGCGGACCGCCACTGGATGAGGCGGTTGCCGGGGTGGGTGCGTTCGTGGCCGGCCAGGTCGACGAAGAACTGGTTGGTGGCCAGCAGGTGCGGCAGGTTCGCCCGGGAGGTCAGGTGCTGGCGGCGCTGCCTCGCCTGGTCGCGGCGGGGCGGGGGGTCGCGGCGTTGGGCAGCGACGATCTCGGTGCCGAGTTGGTCGAGCAGGTAGTGGTACGGATACGAGCCGCCATCCCAGCGTTGCGGCCGGAACCGGGCCACCACGCCCAACGCGAGGAGCTTGAGCAGCCGCCGCTGACAGAACGTCAGCGACCCGAACAGGGCGGTGTTGATCTGGTCGGTGGTCAGGACGCCGTGGTCGTAGAGCCAGCCGAGCAGCCGCAGATCACGGCCGGTGAGAGCGGATTGCGCCCGTAGCAGGCGCTGTTCAGGGCTGGTAGGGATAGGCATCACCCCCAGGGGAGACCCCAGACGAGGGTCTGTCGCAGCACACGACGACCGCCGCCGGATAGCGGCTGACCTGCACTGACAGGCGGACGATGGGGTCGGTGTGGGGGTCGATGTCAAGACCGACCCCCACACCGCCACCCGGATGCACCCCGGCACCGACACCCCGACCACACCCAACCGGTCGGTCTGCCCCGAAAGCCGTGTTGCTTCCGTTCCGAGGAAGGGATGCGTCGGCTGGTTGACCTGGTGGTGGTGTGGTCGGCGGTCCGGGCCTGCCGTCAGTGTTGGGTGCCAGTTGGGTGCGCGGCGAGGCGAGCAGCAGCGGTGACGGAGCCGTGGTCGCCGGCGTGACAGGTTTTGACAGATCGACCGCGGGCGCTGGGTCTGGACTTCGGCAGGAGCACGGAGGTAACTTCCGCGGCCCTGCTAACGGGCGGTTCATGGACACTCCTTCTCGTTGATAGGACGGCAGACGGCTCGCCACAGCACCGCCGACGCCCGTCATCACGACGGCGAGCCGGTGACGGCGGTAGCAGGCAGGTCGGCTTTCCCCGTGGTCGGGTGTGTGTCGCCGTCTCCGGTTGGTGCTTCGGGGCGGGTGGGTTGGTCGCGGATGAGCTTGACCAGTGCGGACGCTCGCGCGTTGGACATCGCGTGGCCCTGCCTGCGGAGCACTTCGGCCAGGGCTTCGCGTGACAGTGGCCGACCCTCGCGGGTCAGGTCGTCCGCGGCCTTGCGAGCGACGGGGAGTAGGTCGCGGATCTCGTCGTCGACCGTCGCGGGTGGCGGACCGTCGTCCGCGACGGTTGGTGGCTGTTGCGGACGTCCGGGACCGTCCGGGACGGCCGCCGAGGCCGGGACCGTGGCGGCCGGGCCTGGTCCGGCTCGGCCGAGTGCGATCTTCACCATGGCCAGGAACCCGACCGCGGGCAGTGCCGCTGCGAGCCAGCCGATGACCGACGGCTCGGCCTCCACGACCTGCGCGCCCAGCGACAGCACCACAGCGACGGTCAGCACCACGGCCGGGAACCACAGGTGGGCACGGAGGCGTTTGCGGCGCCGGAGTTCCAGGCCGCCGGCCACGGACATCAGCTCCAGCACTATCGCATCAGCCCAGGCCAGCCAGCCGGGCTGGCCGTGCGCTTGAGCGACGTCGTGCACGTGCGTGAACGAGGCCGCCGCCGCGGCCGCCCCGATCGCCAGCATGATGACGACCTGGACGACACCCTCGACACGGACGGCACGGTCCGCCCGCGCCGGGAATGGTGGACGAGGTTCGCTCACCGGCGGCCCCGCACCGGTGATGCCCGGTCGTGCCGGGCGGTGGGAAGGATCCGGTTCGCGGTGACAGACCGTGACAGATCGCGAACGGGCTCGGATCGGCGCTGGTGACAGAACCGGCGCGTATCCTGCTCTCCCCAAACAGCGTGACAGTGATCGATAATCATGGCTTCACTCTCCACAGAAGACGACGAGCCTGCCCCGCGGCAGCGGAGCAGGGGATGAAACGAGGCAGCCGCCGCAGCCCGAGGGCGGCGACGGCGGCACGCAAGCAAGAGAGCGCGGGCTTGCTACAGGAGAAAGGGGCGACTCGACGCCGTTCTGGACACCAGACCCGCAAGATTTTTTCCAGCGATCACACCGGCGACGGGGGTTGGTGGTGCAGCCGAACCGATCAACACCACTCTCACGCGGCGCTGAGCTGGGCCTACGCGATCTGACTCCGCTCGTGCTGCCGGGCAACCGGGATGGCATCGAGGCTCGGCACGGGCCGCTGTTCGACTGGTTCGAGGACCGCTTCGCGATGCTCAACTGGACCGTCCCAGCCGATCACCTCGGGCCCGGCCTGCCGCCCAAGGACATGCGGCCCCGCACGCTCCTGCGGTTCCTGCTCGAAGACGCCGACTACCCCCAGCGCGACCAGATCTGGGCCGCCGTCATCACTGGCGGCCGCCGGCACGCCACCGCCGAGCCGTACCGGCTCCTTGCGATCAGCCTCGCCGCCCGCGGCCTGCGCCGCTCCCGCAAACGCGTCACCCTTGCATACCACGACGACACCGCCGACATCGACCACGACCTGCTCTACGGCTTCCTGAAACGGATGACGACCATCGACATCCGTACGACGAACCTCGGCATGAAGCTGATCGAGAGCGGCGTCACCCACGCCAAGAGCCAACAACCCCGGCCATCCAAACGAGCCCGAACCTTCCGAACGCGCCCGTCACCCGCAGCCATAGCCGAACCTGTGGCCAGCGGTGCGCCTGATCAGGACCTCAACGTCCTCTTCCACGAGTTTCTGTCCGCGCTCGCCGATGCCGGAAGTCCGCTGGCCGAACGAGACGTCAAGCTGCTCACTATCACCGGCTTCGACCACGTCAGCATGCAGGACGCCGCCGACCAACTCGGCATGAGCCTGGACACCGCCTACAAGCAACGCCAGCGCGCCAAAGCCCGCTTCCTGAAGTACGTCGCCGCCCGCGACGAGGATTCCGACGAGAAACCGGCCGGTGGAGTGCGTAGGAAGTCGGCTACTGGTCGCGGTGCCACGGCATCCGCGGAGGCGGCGGCACCACCGACTCGTCGAACGGCTCCGAACCCTGCCCTACCGCGATCAACTCACCGATCAGGGCCGACAGTTCCTGCTGCCAGCTCGGATCACGATCGATCCGCAACACCCCACGGATCCGATTCGACACCACCAGCACCGGACCACCCGAACGACCCGCGAGACTGAAATCCGGGCCGTGCACCAGTACCACCACCCCGGCGACACCGGACTGGACCGTCACCTCCGGCGGAAACGGCTGGGACCGCGCGATGTCCCACAGCACCACCACGAGATCCGCCAAGGCGACCTCGTCCTCCATGAACACCACGTACGACGACGCTGCACCGCGCGACCGAGCCGGCCACACTGAGGCCGGGAGATCGCGTAACTCCGACGCCAGCGCTTCCGCGTTTTCCCGGAGCGCGAGGGTCGCACCGGGCGTGCCGCTCTCGCCGCTCCCGGGTTGATCGGATGTTCTCGTCACGGATGCCAGCCTGCCAGCATCTCCCAGCCGTCGATAGCCGCACTTCATCGATGATCGGATTCGTTCGACGCCGGGTCGCGAGCCGGAGCCCGAACCCGGCTGACGGCCGCGCCGGTCAGTCACCACAGGTCAGGCCGCGAAGCTGGCAAGGATCGTCGCGCGAAGATCTTCGCAGGATCGTCGTCGGCGGATGCCGCACACCAGAGCGTGACGCTGAGTCTGTTCGCGTTCGTCCAGCTTGAGCGTGATGTGGGAGCGGAGAAACGCCTCCCCCTCAGTGCCGGGTCCGGGCAGCATTGCCCCGTAGGCATTCACGATCGACTTGCTCTCCCGTGCGCGGCCGCAGCGGACGTGCACCGCGAGGGCCTCGGCCAGGTATAGGTAGGTCAGGTCCGGCGCGTCGTCGTGGTGCAGCGACCACTGAAACAGGGCTGCTATCGCCTCGCGTCCCGCTGCCTCGCACAGTCCGTAGGACTGGAGCATGTTCGCCACTGCGAATCGGGTGGTCACCTCCCTACCTGCGGAGGAATCGCCGCCAGCGGGTCCTGTCTCGATAGTGATGAGATCGTCGGGCGCGGTGGGTGTCCTTCGTCGTCGCGCGAACTCGATGACCAGGCTGGTCGCGTCCTGTGTCCTCGGAGCGGTCGCACCGTTCAGGTTAAGAGCGGCCCGATGCAGGTAGGCAGCCCAGCCCGCCGGGGCGGATTCGGTGGCGGCGTCGATCGACAGCCTCACGAACAACTCGGCCATGTCCCGAATCTCGGGGTCGACGGCGGTCAGGTAGGGGTTTCGTCGCTCCAGGAATCCTCGTAACAGGGCGATCGCTGCGGGTACGTCGACGGCGCTGACACGACGAGCGCGGTCCAGGTGCGCAGTGGCGTTGCTCATTTCCGCCCCGCCGTGAACAGGTCGGGCGCAGTGACGCAGTGCGCGTTGATCAGCTCGGGGTTGCTGGCACCGGGTCGGCGCGTGGGCAGGCGCAGACTCCGCGAGAAGATCGCAACGGCGCTCTCCCTCCTCCAGCACGGGCCCAGCGAGCCACAAGCCAGGCATCGACCTGTGGCACTGGAGGTGACATGCGTGTCGAGGATCCCTTGCGCCTCGTTCAGTTGCCTCTCGGCCGAAGTCGCATAGTAGGTGTTTCCATCCATTTCCCGCCTCCCGTTCGGTGAGTAAGCGGTCGTCCTGACGCGTGCCGCGCTGGACGAGAGCCTAAGTTGGACTCCTAATTTTGCTGTGGGTGACGCTACCGCCGGGCACGAAAATTAGGAACCCAAGTCGCACTATCGAATGCGGAAGGGGATGATGGCTGCGGTAGCTGGGCCGTTCACCTCTCGGCTTAATGGAAGGAGCAGTCGTCTTGGTCAACCCGACCATCCAGCGACGTCGCCTCGGCATCGCGCTCAAACGCGCTCGCGAGCAGGCCGGCATGACGCAGGACGAGGCAGCCGCGGCCATCGAGTCCGCGGCCAGCAAGATCAGTCGCATCGAACTCGGTCAGAGCGGCGTGCGACCGACGGACCTCACCCTGCTGATCAACGCCTACGGAGTGCCGGACTCCGTCGCCGCATCGATGCGTGAGCTGGCGAAAGCCGGACGGCAACGCGGCCGGTGGAGCAGCTACCGCGAGCAGCTGCCCGCCTGGTTCCGCACCTTCGTCGACCTGGAAGGCGACGCGTCGGAGATCCGCTCCTACCAGGCCGAGATCATCCCGGGCACGCTGCAGACCGAGGCGTACATCCGAGCCATCCTGACCAGTCCGGGCATTCCTGACGAAGAGGCGCTCGACCAGCAGGTGAAGATCAGACTGGCACGACAGTCGATCATCGACGAGAACACCGAACTCGCCTACGTCCTGAGCGAGTCCGCGATCCGGCGCATGGTCGGCGGCCCGGGCACGATGCGCGACCAGCTCGCCCACCTGGTCGCGCTGAGCCACCGGCCCAACGTGACCATCCAGGTCCTGCCCTTCGCCGCGCAGACCTACGCCGTCTCCTCGTTCAGCTTCGTCATCCTGCGCTTCGACCAGGACTCGGCATCGGACGTGATCTACACCGAGACCTTCACGGACGCCGACTACCTCGACCGGCCCGATCTGGTCCGGGCCTACACTAAATTGTGGGATGACCTGCGAGCTGCGGCCCTCGGGCCCGTAGAGTCGCGGCTCCTCATCGAGCAGCTTGGCGATCCATCCTGAAAGAGTTGGCCATGAGCACCGCAGACCTCAGCCGCGCAGTCTGGCACAAGAGCACCCGATCCGACGGCAACGGCGGCAACTGCGTCGAGGTCGCCCGCAACCTTCCCGACATCGTCGCCGTCCGCGACTCCAAAGACCGCAGCGGCCCGGCGCTGATCTTCACTCCCGACGAATGGACCGCGTTCCTCGCCGGAGTCAAGATCGGCGAGTTCGACTTGACGACATAGCAGCCCAGGTATGCCGGAGCCTGGCGAAATCGGTCGCGCAGGTCTTCAGGAGCAGCGGCTTCCGGGAATGATGTTCCCGCACAAGCAGGCGAGCCGGCGGTGGCTGCGGTCAGTGGCTGCCCGATTCGGCCCTCGACAGGCGGGTCTGCGCCAGGCGTCGCGACCCCGAGGCGCCGGTGGCGGTGGCCAGGAGAATCCGGTGGCGCATCATCGTCCGGTTCGCTCCGAGTGGCGAGCCACCTCAGCCAGAATCGGTTGGCTATCCTCTGTGGACTCAGGTTCGGCTGGGCGTGGGATGTCGTCGATGCGGCGGAGGATGCGGCGTGGAGATCGAGATGGACCGACTCGATTGGGATGACGTCAAGGCGGTGGTCGAACCGGTCATCCAGATCTGGGTCTCCGGATCGGAGCTGACCTGGGCCGCCTACGCGTGGGGCATCCTCGAGCAGCACGGGTTGACCGGCTACACCTCCGAGGTCGAGCGGACCCGGTGCATGCTGCGGGCAGTTGCTCTCGGCGCGTTGTATCTGGACTTCGCTGCCTTTGCCTTCGACGAGGGGTCATCCGGCGAATGGCGATACCGGGTCAACGGCGATCTGATCGGGCCGCCCCCGCTCATCGACGCCTTCACGCTAGGGCAGCTCGTCGAGCGCGACGGCATCGAGATCGACGACAGCCAGTATGCCGACGAAGATCTGACGATCGAGGCGCTGCGTGATCTGGTCGGCGCGGAGTGCTCTGAAGTCACACGCGTATTGCGGCAACACTGCGATGATGCCGGCCTGTTCGCTGATCTCTTCTTGTCGAGCAAGGAAGACGTCCGGTATCCGCTCTCGGATGATCTAGTCGCTGGGACGGTCAACCACGATGTCACGGGCGACAAGATGAAGGCTTGGGAGTGGCTCACGACGAGGTGACCACCGCCCCGGCGCCGCCGTCTCGTCGCCCCGCGTTGCACGGACCGTGCGTCGTCCTCATGTCCTCGGCGGTATGGCCGTAGGATTCCGGCACGGTCGGCACGGAGTTGGACACGCAGTGTGCCGCGGTGGTGACATGGGAAGGCTGAGCGCAGAACGATGACGGACGACAACGGCGTAGACACGCTTTTCGACCTCGAGGACGACGCGGCCGACGAGGCGGAGACCGGCGCCGCAGCCGACGACGATGCGCTGGCCGAAGACGAGATCATCGATTACATCACCGACCGTCGGATTAAGGAGCGAGGCAACGAGGGGGTCCGGCAGCGGATCGCTCGTGCGCTGTTTCTGGAGTATGGCGTCTCCGTCGACGACATGGAGCGTGACTTCCCCATCCCGGTGTCGATCGACGGCCGCCGCCGGAGCACGAAGAAGGCGGACATTGTCGTGTTCGCGCCCGGGAGCGAGCACACGCTGGCCAATCTGCAGCGAGTCGTGGTGTGCAAGCCGGAGCCCAAGAGTGGCCGGGCGGTCACGAAGATCCGAACCTTCGAACAGGCTGGAAAAGACCTCGACGACCTCAAGGACCTGCTCGGTCAGGCGCAGACGCCGAACGCCCAGTACGGGATGTGGACCAACGGGATCGACTTCTTCTTCCTGCACCGGGAGACCAGCACCTTCGGCGTCGAGTTCGACGACCGGGCCGACTGGCCGGTCAGCCACGAAAGCCTCAGCGGCACGCTGGGTTCAGCCGCGCGGCTGCGGCGCGGCGAGGCCGCGATGCTCAAGACGGCGTTCCGGCGCTGCCACAACTACGTGCACGGCAACGAGGGCCTGCCCAAGGACGCCGCCTTCTGGCAGTTCCTGTATGTCATCTTCGCCAAGGTGTACGACGAGCGGCAGAGCAGACGGTTGGGTGTGCCGCGGCGCTTCTACGCACAGGCCAAGGAGCCGTTCGACAAGGAGGGGCGCGAGGAGATCGCCAAGCGGATAAAGGAGCTCTTCACTGAGGTGAAGAAGCTGTACCCGCTCTTCACCGAGCGCGACCAGATCACGATGTCGGACCGGGCACTGGCCTTCATCGTCGGTGAGCTCGCATCCTACGACCTGGCCGGCACGGACATCGACGCCAAGGGAATCGCCTACCAGGAACTCGTCGGTACTAACCTTCGCGGCGACCGCGGGCAATACTTCACCCCGCAGGGCGCGGTCGACCTGATGGTGGAGATCCTCGACCCGCGGGAGGACGACGTTGTCCTCGACCCCGCCTGCGGCACCGGCGGCTTCCTCCGGGCGACGCTGCGGCACCTGCTCAAGAAGTGGCAGGCCGAGGAGGGCACCACCGGGCTGCCGGACACCGAGGAACAGCTCGAGACGCACCAGGAACGGCTCGCGGCGTACGTCCAGGATCACCTGTTCGGGGCCGACTTCGACCCGTTCCTGGTCCGTGCCACGAGCATGAGCATCATGCTGCTCACCGGTGTGACGGGCAACGTGTTCCACATGGACTCGCTGGCCTTCCCCGGGGGGCACCTGCCCGATGTGCCCGAGGCCCGACGTCGGCTTCCGCTGGGCCAGGTCGACATCCTGATGACGAACCCACCGTTCGGCACGGATATCAAGATCGAAGATCAGGAGATCCTTGAGCACTACCGCGACGGCGTGGCGCAGCCGTGGTCGCGTAACAAGGAGACCGGCGTGGTCGAGGCCACTCCCGGAAGCCGGGTCTCCGCGATGTCGCCGGAGCAGTTGTTCATCCAGCGCGCCGTGGAATGGGTCAAGCCGGGCGGCAAGCTCGGCGTCGTGTTGCCCAACGGGATCCTGTCCAATCCAGGACCGTCCGACGAGGGGATCCGCCGCTGGATCCTGGACAACTGCTGGGTGCTTGCCAGCGTGGAACTGCCGGTCGAGACGTTCGTGCACGAGGCCAACGTCAACATCCTGACGTCGCTGTTGTTCCTCAAGCGCAAGACCCGCGAGGAACGGATGGCCGCCGACCTAGGTCAGCAGGTGGACTACCCGGTCTTCATGGCGGTGGCCGAGAAGGTCGGCTTCGATCGCCGGGGCAACCCGGTGTACAAGCGCCGGCCGGACGGCGAGGTGATCCTCGAGCCCAAGGAATATGTGGAGAACATCCGGCGCAACGGGGTGGCGACCGTCCGGCGGATCACTCGTCGGGAGAAGGCCGTCGACAACGACCTGCCGGTCATCGCCCAGAAGTATCGGGAGTTCCGCGAGGCGCACCCCGAGCCGGGAGCACCACGATGATCACCCGCGTCGAAGCGTATGGATATCGGTGTTTTCCACAGCTGAGCGTGGATTTCGGCCGGTACCACGTGCTGGCCGGGGGCAATGGCGCAGGGAAGACCACCCTGCTGGACATCCCGGTGCTGCTCGGGGACCTGCTCGGGCAGCAGCGGGCGGCCGACGCGTTCCTGCGTCCGCAGCCCGCGCGGCGGGTCCCGCGGGCGCGGACCCTCACCGAGCTGCTGCATCAAGGGCACGGCGAGTCGCTCATGTTCTCGATCGAGGCCCGGCTGCCCGCCGACATCGAAAACCTGATGGCCGGGCGCAGCGCGCCCTCGCTCGCCGAGCACACCCCCACCCACCTTCGGTACGAGGTGCGCCTGGAGGTGTTCAACTACGAGTTGCGCGTCGTGGAGGAATACCTGTTCCTCTTCTCCGAGACGGGGCCGCGGCCACAGCCGGGTGTCCCGTTGCAGGGCAAGTCCTTGACGCAGAAGCGCACCAAGAACGGGCAGGTGATCATCCGGCGGCCCGGTGCCGGCGAACCCACCCGCTTCTGGGTGGAGACCACGACCCGCGGGCCGCGCATACCCGACCTGAAAGTACCGCCCGGTCAGCTGGCACTCGGCGCGGTACTCGCCGACCCCGAACTGTTCCCCGCGGCGCTGTGGCTGGGCCAGCTGCTGCGCGAGGGAGTGGTGTTTTACAACCCTGACTGGGACTCGATGCGGGAGGCGGCACCACCCGGCGACCCGGTGCGGCTGCTGCCGGACGGACGCAACACCCCGTGGCTCGCCCTGAATCTGCAGAAGTCCGATCCGGACCGGTTCCGCTTCTGGGTGGACCACGTGCGCACGGCGCTGCCGCAGGTCGCCGATATCACCGCGATCGAACGCGAAGAGGACCATTACGCCTACTTCGCGGTCAATTACGTGGGCGGATACCGGGTGACCTCCTCCGGGCTGTCCGAGGGGACGCTGCGCATCCTCGCGCTGTCGCTGCTGCCATATCTGCCGACCTCAGCGATACCCCGGCTGCTGGCCACCGAGGAACCGGAGAACGGCATCCACCCGCGGGCCATCGAAACCGTGGTGCAGTCGCTGTCCTCGATCTACGACGGGCAGGTGCTGGTCTCCACCCAGTCGCCCATCGTGCTTGCCAACACCGAGCTGAGCGACGTGCTCGCCGCCCGGATCGGCGCCGACGGCGCCGTCACTGTCATCCCGGGCGACCAACACCCCCAGCTGAGGGAATGGCAGGGCAACATCGACATCGGCACCCTCTTCGCGGCCGGCGTCTTCTCGTAACGACCTTCACCCAGGGGAGTCATGCCAGCAGACAAGCGTGACGTCGTCTTCCTCGTCGCGGACGGCTCGATGGAACAGACGGTCCGCGGATTCTTCGGTAACCCGGCGAGCCACCGCCGGCTCGGTTGTGGGAGCTTCACCGTCGAGCCGACGGACATCGTCGTCGCCTCCCGCCGCGACCCGGAGGTGTACGGCCTCGCCCACCAGCTGCTGCGACCATATGTGGCCACCCATCGGCATGCCGTGGTGATGCTCGACAACGACTGGGAGGGCAGTCCCGGCGTCAAGAACATCCACGACCGGATCAGTAAGAACGTCAGCCTGGAGTGGGACGAGTATGCGGTGGTCGTCCTTGACCCCGAACTGGAGGCCTGGCTCTGGCAGGACAACCCCAACCTCGCGGGCGCCCTCGGCTGCCCTCCGGACTTCCGGCACATCCTCGCTGTCAGCGGGCACTGGCCCGCGGGCCAGGCCAAGCCGGGTAACCCGAAGGCGGCGCTCGAACATCTGCGCCGGCGCCATCGCGCCGACACCTCGAAGGCGGTTTTCCACCGGGTGGCTGGCCGGGTGACCGTCAAGAACTGCATCGATCCCGCATTCCTCCAGCTTCGCGACACGCTGCGTGACTGGTTTCCCGAGGAGACCCTGTGAAAATCGCCGCCCTCGACAACCCGGTACGCGCCAGCTGGCTCGCCAACCAGGGCTTCCGCCTTGACCCGGGACCGTATGTCTCGGAGGCGTATGCGGCGCGGATGCTTCTCCAGCATTACCCCCGGACCCAGTTATTGGGCGAGGTCACCGAACGTATCTTTCACGCCGGACGCTTCCGGCGTCAGTGGACCACCGACCCACAGCACGGCGTTCCTTTCCTTGGGAGCGCGGATATCTTTCAAGCAGACCTTTCCAACCTGCAAATGATCACAAAGAAGTCTGTCGCTGAGAACGCGAAGCTGCCATTGGAGCCTGGTTGGACACTGATTACCTGCTCAGGAATGACTTCTGGGCGTGTCACCTATTCCAGGCTCAGTATGAAAGGCTACGCCTGTAGTCAGGATGTCATGCGGGTGGTTCCTGACACGCAGAAAATCCCTGCGGGCTACCTCTACACCTTCCTTGCAGGATCGTTGGGAGTTTCGATGATCAAAGGTGGTGTCTACGGCACCAGCGTGCGACATCTCGAGCCGAGCCACGTTCTCGATATCCCGGTGCCCAGGATCGGCGAGTTCAAAGAATCGCAGATCGATGCCCTTATCGGCGAGGCGATGAAGCTACGTCAGCGGTTCGAGGATGAGGTCAGCGCCGCCACTCGGGACCTCTTCGAGTCGGCGGGAATCCCCGAGTTGTTGGACCTTCGTTGGCACGACCAGCCCCGCGACATCAACTTCAGCGTCAGCGGGCTGACTCCGATGACGATTCGTGCGCTGAACTTCACGCCTCGTACACGTCAGATCCTCTCGCGGTTGTCAGAAATTCCTCACCGAACTATGGGCGACATCTGTAGAGATGGCCGCCTGGCGCGGGGAAACCGCTTCAAGCGTGTTGAAAGCGATTCCGAAAACGGCGTCCAGCTAGTAGGGCAGCGTCAAGGATTCTGGCTCAGGCCCGAAGGGCGCCGAATCTTGATGTCTGAGGATGAGCAGAGGGCCGTCAAGGCGGTCAACGAGACGGTACTGATCGCGTCGCAAGGCACGCTGGGTGAAGGTGAAGTATTCTGCCGCCCGGTCTTCGCTGCCGGGAGCTGGATTGAAAAATACGTTTTCTCCGAGCATTTCCTGAGGATAGTATCGGGCGATCCAGAATTTTCCGGTGCATACCTTTTCGCCTTCCTGCGCTCGGAGGCGGCGTTCCGAATCCTGCGGTCGCTTGCCACCGGCGGAAAACAGCAGGACATCCACGAGGTGCTTCGCACGGAGATCCCGGTGCCGGAGTGCACACCGAGTGACCGGGAGCGGATCTCGGAGACTGTGCGGGCGGCGTATCGAGATCGAGATGAGGCTGATAAGAAAGAGGATCAGGCTTTCAAGCTCTTGGATGATGCGGTGCGAGAGGCGGCCCGGTAGCGATGGCCCAGATCGTCGGCGGGGGAACCCCGGCCAACGACGCCGAGCGTCTGGTGCTGCGGCACCTGGCCGAGCACGCCCCCGACGACTGGATCATCCTGCACAACGTCGAGATCCCGGTCCACGGGGACAGCTACGAGGTGGACCTCGTCGTCGTCAACGCCCGCGGTGTCTGCCTGGTCGACGTGAAGGGCACCCGAGGGCGTATCGACGTCGCCGGCACCCGCTGGTATCCGGCCGGTCGGGACTCGTTCGCCTCACCCGTACGCAAGCTGCGGGCGCATGCCCGCGCGGTTAAGGGCCTGCTCACCCAGCACCAGCCCGCGCTGTCGCGGGTCTACGTCGACCAACTCGTCGCGCTGGTCGGCCCGCAGGCCAGGCTGGTCGACCCGAGTGACCGCGACGACGCGGACGCGCTGCACGTCATCGACTTGGATGGGTTGATCCCGGCGCTGGGTGACGTGTCCCGGGTGCGGCCCGGGATGGCGCGCGACGTCCGGCAGCATCAGGCCGCGATCGTTCAGGCGTTCACCGGCACGGTCCGCCGCCCGACCGGGCCGCAACGGTTCGGTGACTGGGTGGTGAGTGAGCGGCTCGGCGGCAACGACGAGGTCACCGAGTACCGGGCGCGCAACGCGGTGGCCGGAGCCGACGAGACGGTTCTGCTGCGGGTGTACCGGGCCAACCCGTTGCTGCCGGAACGGGAACGCGCCACTCAGAGACTCAAGATCGCCAACGCGTACGAGGTGCTGGCGAAGCTGCCGCCGAGCCCGTTCATCGTGGGGCGCCGGACGTTCTTCGCAACCGACGACGACAGTCGGTTCGTGCTGGTCCTCGACGACACGCGGGGGCAGGCTCTGTCCGTGCATCTGAAGGATCCACGGCAGGCGCTGAGCGCCGACGCGAAGCTACGGATCCTGGGTGACGTCATGCGCGGGCTGGCCCACGCGCATGCCTACGCGGTGTTGCACCGGGCGCTGACCCCTACTGCGGTGCTGGTCTCCAGTGACACCGGGCGGGCGCTGCTGACCGGTTTCGACTATGCCCGCCCGGAAGGCGCGCGCGACTACACGGTCGTCGGTGGCCTGACCGACGCGCTCGACCCGGCCTATGTGGCGCCGGAGTGCCAGAACCGGGCGCAGGCGATGAGCCGTGCCTCGGACGTCTACGCGGCCGGGGTGATCGGCTTTCAGTTGCTCACCGGGGAGCTGCCGTTCGCGTCGTCGGCGGACCAATTCCGCCGGGGCAGCGTCCTGCCGGACTCAGCGCTGTCGGCCGCCGGGGTGGATCCGCCGGTGGAGGCGCTTCTGCGCCGGATGTGTTCGTTGGCGCCGTCGGCTCGCCCGTCGGCAGCGGATGCCCTACGTGAATTGCAGCGGCTGGCCCGGATCGCTGCCGGTGTGACGCGCCCGGCACCGGCTGCGGTCGATTACGGGCATCTGCCGTCGGGGCATCAGTTGACTCCGAAGTACCAGGTCCGGGCGAAACTGGGGGCGGGCCGATTCGGCACCGTGTATCGGGTCTACGACAACCTGGCCGACGAGGAGCGGGCCGTCAAGATCGTTCACCGGGGCACCGAGTCGGTGGTCGAGCGGCTGAAGCGGGAGTTCAAGCTGCTCCTGAGCCTGCCGCTGCACCGCAGCATCGTGGTGGTGCGCGACGCCGACTACCTTGAGCTGGGCAAGGTGCCCTATGTGGTGTTCGAACACCTCGAAGGACGAGACGGAAAGGCCCTGGTAGCCGAGCGGGCGCTGGGTCCGGCCGATGTGGTGCGATTCGGCGTCGACGTCGCGGAGGGATTGGCCCACCTGCACGGTGAAGGCATCTTCCACTGCGACGTCAAGCCGGCCAATCTGTTGCACACTGACGTGGGTTGCAAGATCCTCGACTTCAACGTGGCAACCCGAGCCAGCGACAGCCTGTCCGAGGTCGGCGGCACCCCGCAGTACGCCCCACCGGATTACTCCCTGGGCCGGGTGACGGTCGCGGACCTGGTCGACCGCGACGTGTACGGGCTCGGCGTCACACTGTACGAGTTGCTCACCGGGCGGTGGCCGTTCGGTGACGGTGTGCGGCGCGCGGCCGGTGAGGAGGCGGTCGATCCGCGGACCTACGCCGGCCTCGCCAACCTCTCCGACGAGCTGATCGACGTCCTGCTCCGGTCCATCGCGCCGTGGCGTAGCGAGCGGTATGCGGACGCGGCCGAGTTCCTGACAGCCCTCCGGTCGATCGGCGACCGGGTACACCGACCGGTGAAGCCGGCTACCCTGCCGCCGGTCACGGTGCCAGTGGCGCAGCAGGGGGAGAACTCCTTCGTCAGCTTCCTCAGTTCGCTGTACAGCCAGAGCGCCGGCAGCAACGCAGGCACTCGCAGCGGCGCCCGGCCGTTCGACCTTTATGTGCCCACGGCACTGGACACCCGGCTGACCGAGGCGGTGCTGGCCGGGCGCTACCGGCTGGTGATCATCACGGGCAATGCGGGCGACGGCAAGACGGCGTACCTGCAGCAGTTGTTGCGCGACGCGCAAGCAGGCGGCGCCGAGGCGCCGGTATACCGGGACAACGGCGCCGATCTGCGCCTGGCGAACGGCCATTGGTTGCGCACCAACCACGACGGCAGCCAGGACGAGGGAGAACGCGCCAACGACGAGGTGCTGTTGGACTTCTTCGCGCCGTACGCCGGGACCGAGCTTGCCGGGAACGCCGGGGAGACCCGGCTGATGGCCATCAACGAAGGCCGGCTGGTCGACTTCGTCAGCTTCCACGAACAGCGCTTCCCCGCGCTGGCGGCGAGGGTGCGCGTCGGTCTGGGCGGCACTGCCGACGACGGTCCGGTCGCGGTGATCAACCTGAATAGGCGGAGCCTGCTCACCGAGTCCGAGGAGTTCGGGCTGCCGGTCTTCGACCGGTTGCTGACTCTGATGACCGACCCGGCCCGGTGGGAAGGGTGCGCAGGATGCCCGCTCGCCGCCACGTGCTACGCCCGGCACAACGCGCAGACGCTGGCCAATGAGGGCGTCGGCCCCAGAATCACCGGGCGGTTGCGGATGCTGTTCACCGTCGCCGCTCTGCGCGGGGTGCAGCATCTGACCATGCGTGACGTCGGGTCCGCGCTGGCGTTCCTGCTGACCTCCGGCCGTGACTGCGAACAGATCCATCAGTTGTATACGCGCGGTGACAGCGACACGATCCTCGACGGGTTCTACTTCAACAGCTGGATCGGCCCGGACGGTGGCCGGGACCGGCTCCTGGCACTACTGGCGCAGCTGGATGTGGCCGCCGTCGCCGACCCGGCCCTGGACCGGCGGCTGGACTACGTCGGTCCCGACGCCGGACGCGCCCTGATGACCGTCGACCAGCGCGGCGACTACGACCAGCGGCTGCTCGACGAGGCGTTCGCCCGGCTGCCGCGTGGTGCCGGAGCGAACCCGGCGGAGACCGACGTGCACCGCCGATATCTGGCGGCGGCTCGCCGCCGCTTCTACTTCGAATGCGTGGACGAGGAACGTTCGGCCCGGATGCTGCCGTACCGGTCGGCGCGGACCTTCACCGAGCTGCTCGCCCACCCGGAGCGGGTGCCAGGACATCTGCCCGATCTGATCACCGCGATCAACCGGGGTGAAGGGCTCTCCGGTTCGGCGGTCTCCGGCGGCGCGCTCGCGTTGCAGGTCCGGACGGTTCCCGGCGGCACGGTCCGCAGCTATCGGTTGTTCTCGGCGGACAGCCTGCGCCTGCGCCCGGCCGGTGGCCCGGCCTCGGCCTACCTGGAAGGCGGCTGCCAAGAGTTGGTTCTCAGCCATCATGGCCCCGGCGGCCACGAGGCCCGGCTGCGGATCAGGCTGGACCTGTTCGAGTTGCTGTTCCGGCTCGGCAACGGGCATCTGCCCAGCTCAGCCGAGCAGCAAGGGCTGTACCTGGGGCTGACCATCTTCAAGAACGAGTTGTCGGCCACCCCGTACCAGGAGCTGTTGCTGACCGTGGCCGGCCGCGACGTGCGCCGGATTCGGATCGCCGACGGCGGTGTCCTGGTGATGGACACCCCAGAGACCTTGACCGGCCCGGCCGCGGAGGCGTGATGGGACTGCACCGTCAGGACCGGGAGTTCCGTCACCCCGGCGTGAGTTTCCTGGACTACAAGCAACTCGACATGGACCGGGTGCTGACCGGGCTGCTGCCACGGCTGTGGTTCCGCGGCTCGCCGAGCGTGGTGATCGGCCAGCCGGACGGCATCCCGATCGACGCCTACGTAAAAGAGATCCTGGAGAACCAGGACCAGTTCCAGGGATTCGACCCGGCCATGACCTACCGCTGGCTGGAGACCAACCTGCTCGACCTGGTCAACCGCGGGCGACCGGGGCAGGCGGTGGCTGGGCTGCGCCCACTGCACGGATTCGCCTACCGGTACCGGGCGGGCAAGCGCTCCCGGCCCTACGGGGCCGACGATCAGCTGTACTGGATGATCCGCCACGAGCCCGGTGGTCGCGGGGCACGGGTGCTGGACGACCTCAAACAGTTCTTCTTCGCCGGTGTCGACGGCCGTACCGAGACACCGGCCACGGGCGTCACGGTCGACGTCGAGACCCAAGCGCTGATCAACCTGGCCCAGATTCTCCGCAAGAAGGTCACCGACCGGGAGGGCAAGGCCGCGTACGGCTACCCGCCTTTGGATCAGGAAGCGGCACGGCTGCTGGTGACCGACCTCATCCGGCTGCTATACCACCAGGAGGTCATTCCCCGGTCGGTGCTCGTCGAGCACCTGAAGATCCTGTTCGCGTTCCACCTCGCCCGGTACCACCTGCGGCTGATGCGGCTGCTACCGCAGCGCATCGCCGGGCAGACCGGTGACCCCGCGTGCGGGTTCTTCCTCGACGTGGCAGGCATTCCCGGTACGCCCGTGGCCGCGCTGGCCGAGCGCAGCGCCCACTACTGGTACGCGCGGATGCCCGAATTCATCCAAGGAACCTTCACCGTACGCAAGCTCGACGACCTGGCCGCGCACCTGGTGCGGACGAACAAGCGCCGTCGCCCGGCCGACGGGGTGTTCGGGGTACCCGAGTTACTGCAACTGCTGGAACCCCGATACCGCGCCGACCGGGAAGCCTTCGCCAAATCTCGCCTGCCCCGGGTGCTCGACGCGGTGCAGGAGTCCGAGGAGGACGCGGACTCGGCGATCGCCGACCTGGTGGGGCTCAAACTCGATGCGTTCACCACCTACATCGAGATCATTTCGAGCTGCCGGGTGGCGTTCCACCGCAAGTACCTCACCGACTGCCTCGACGCGCTGATGCTCAAGAACCGCCCGGGTGCCATGATCGCCCAGCCGCGCCGCGGCGAACGCCGGTTCATCTTCGACAGCCGGCTGTTGGAGGTTCTGCTGCAGCTGGCCCTGTTGCGGCCCGACGGCCACGGCCTGCTGCGCACAGAGCCGCTCCGAGTCGACGAATTCCTGGAAGAGCTCCGTGAGACCTATGGCCTGTACATCGACCGGCTGCCGCCGGGAGACGGCTTCGGCGCGCCGACCCTCACGGATCAGGCCGCGCTGCGGGCCAACCGCGCGGCCTTCGTCGCCAAACTGCGGGAGATCGGCTTCTACAGCGACCTGTCCGACGCGTATCTGACCCAGACCATCACGCCCCGATACCTCCTCAACTCGGCTGGACCATCACGATGAGCACGAGCACCGGGCTGCGGGAGATCACCGACGCCGACTTCGACGAGGCTCTCGAACGAGTGCTCGTCCCGCGATTGTCCAGCCTGCTGGCAGCCCGTGGAGTGGGCCACTGCGCCCGGGTCACCGACGTACCGGCCTCGCTGGCCGAGCGGCTGTGTCGCAGGTTACGCGAGGCTGTCGGCGATCAGGCGCAGGTACACGTCCTCGGCCAGCCGCCGACCGTCACCGCTGACGTCGCCGTGACCAGCACCAAGCTGGTCGAGCTGCGCAACCCGGATGCCCAGGACCGGTTGCGTCCGCCGCTGCTCGTCTTCCTCCCGCCCGGGGTGCACGTCAGCGCCGAGGACTCGTTCGACGTAGCCACCTTCGAGGACGTCACGCTCGGCGAGGTCTACCCCGACCTGATCGCGCAACTGCTGGTGAACATGCCGGACGAACTGCGCCACGATCTGCTCGAGATGTTCGCCGCGCTCGACGAACACGCGGCACGTCCGGCCGGTGCCGCCGAGCGGGCACGGTACCTGCTGACCGTTGCCGCCAACGACTATGACCGGCCGGCCGCCGGAGCGGCGCTGTTCGAACTGGGCCTGATCCCCGACTTCGAGCTCTTCACCGACCCCGCCACCGTGCACCTGCGGGTGCAACGCAACGTGGCCGCAGTCCGCACGCTCAACACCGCGGACCGATCCGTACGCCAGCGGGTGATCGCGTTGCGGCTCACCGATTCAGGCTTCCGGTCCCGGCTCGCGGACTTCCTGACCCGCACCGGCCTGGATGACCCGAGAGCCTGGACCCGGCCGATCGTCGTCGACCATGCCAACTGGCCGCTCGCCTTCCACCGCTGGCCGCTTCCCGACGAACAACCAGTCCAGCACGTCACGATCCGGATCGGCGAACTTGACCTGCCCCTGGCGGGCAGCCAGCCACAGCACGCCGGCCATGCCGTGCTGGGCAGCGTCGCCGGCCAGCCTTATCTGATCGCCGGTGGCTCCGGCCAGACGGAACTGGCGGTCACGTTCCGGGTCGAACCCGATCCGCGTACCGTCACCGGCCTGGTCCGGTTCGTGGTGGAGTTGGTCTCCGAAGAAGCCGGTCCGGCCGGCGTGCAGACCACGGTCAAGGTCTCCACCACCGCCCGCGACCCGTACAAGGCCAAACTGCGCAAGCTGCGCGCCGCCAACCTGGAACCGGGCTGGCACTACGTGCGGGTGCTGCCGCTGGATGCGGCGGGGGTCGAACTGCCGACGGTCGAACGACGCGGGCGACGCGCCGAGGAGACCGAGCCCGGCGGTCACCCGCCGGAGGAGAGTGACCGCTTCTACGTGGTCGCCGACGGCGACGACCTGGACGAGCCGCCCACTCGGCAACAGATCACCAAGGGCGCCGGCGTCACCCAGGTGCTGCGACAACTGCAGTTCGCGGCGCTTGCCGACGGACGGGACGGGCAGAACATCACCTGTCGCTCGGTGTCCTGGAAAGGCCGGGACCGCGTCGGTCTCCAGGCTGGCTTCGGATCGTATGGCAATGCCGAAATCCAGGTCGGCCCAGTCCTCGGCGAGTTGGAGCGAGAGATCCTCGCCGCACCGGAACGACTGCTTCCGTTGCGGATCACCGTAGCGGCCGAGACCCCGGTGGAGATCCACAGGTCGGATGGCGGCCTTCCCGCGATCCATGACGAGTCAACAGCCCTGCTCCTGCAGGGCCGAACGGCGGTTTTCCAGGCGATCACCGGCACCGACGACATGATCCTGGCCGGTCGCGACCTGCTCACCCTTCGTGAACCGGTCATCGCCTACGCCCAGGCGTACGCCTCCGCGCTGACCTGGCACCTGCACCGGGCCCAGCAGTCCGCCGCCGGAGCACTGCGCGACCTCACCTCGCTGCTCCGCGTCGACACGGTGACGGTCGACTACCGCGACGCCGCAGGCACCAGCCGGGAACTCACGCTCGTCGCCCCCACCCATCCACTGCGCTTGCTGTGGCTGCTGACCTGGGCCGAACTCGGCAACGCGTGGCTGGCGGACGCGGCAGCGGCCGACCCGGCCACCCTCGTCGCCGCCGGCCACACACTGCTGGAACTCGAACCCACCGGGTTCCCACTGACCGTGGTGGCCGGCGACGGACGCCTGACCATGGCGGCCGCCAACCTCAGCCCGTACTGGGGTGTCTGCCTTCCGTCGGAGACCCACGACCCGCAAACCGTGCTGATGGATCTCGCCCAAGCGCTAAAGGTCAACGCCGGGCCGGCCGCCGGTGGCACGGTGCCACCCGCCAAGCTGGCCGACCGGCTCGAACGCTACCTGCGGATGCACCCGTACGTAAGCACGCTGGTGGTGTGCGCGATCAACGCCGGGCGCGGCGACATCCTCGCCGACACGCTGCTCGAACTCGAACGCCGCCCCTCGACCAAGCGGCTGCGTTACGACCTACGGCTGTTCGCCGCGGACCCGCAGACCCCAGGTGTCGGCGAGGCCCTGGCCGACCTGTTGCGAGGCACCTGGAGCAACACGGCTGAAGCTGAGGTCTTCGCCGTACCGTCGGCAACTGCTCTCACCCCGAAACTCTCGGTCGCGATCCGGCCGCTGGCTGAGTACCGCTCGGCGACCAGCAACCACAGCGCCCACGTGACCATCCTGTTCGACGCGTTCACCGGTGAACAGTTCGACGTCGGCGAGGACGAGCAGCCCGTACCCGTGCCGGTTCACGGTCTCGTCCAACCCATGCGAGTGCGGTTCGTCGACACCGACACGGACATCGCCTGGCATAAGCAACCCCGGCACGGCTACGCCCGTGACCTGCCCGGCGCGGAGGAGTGCACCGACCTGCTGGCCGCACTACCCGCGACGATTGCGGCAGCAACCGCGACCGTCACCACGGGCGAACCCGGCCTCGGACGCGTTCCACGGATCACACTCAGCCTCGACGCCGACGACACCGCCCTACTGCACCAGGCCCACCGATGCAGCGACTGGGTCATCACCGTCGACCGCACCCTCGGCGTCGAATACTTCGACAGCCCGGGTAGCGCACGGCGCCCCGCCTATGTGATCGACTACGCCCCGGACGGCGATGCGGGCCTCGACCATCACCTGGTGGTCAGCTCCCGATCGGTCGACGAGCTGCGGGCCATGCTCAACCCGATGGTGGACCAGCATGGCGTACACATCGACCGGCGTCACGCGGGCACGTTCTTCGACCAGCTCCGGCTGCTGTCCGGGCGGCTCGCGTTCAAGATCGCATCCACCGCGCCGAACCAGCGAACCGAGGTCCTCGGCCTGGCCATCGCCCGGCTCTACCTGGACTACCAGGGCGTATTGAAGGATCAGATCCTGGTACCGCTGGACGCGCATCTGGAACTCTATCGAGAGGCGCGGCGCCGAGCCGACGAGATCACCGAAAGCGTCACTCTGCACCGTACCGACCTTGCTCTGTTCAGTATGAACGCACGGCGGCGCACGATCACCTGCCGCCTCGTCGAGGTCAAATGCCATACGGCACTGAACAGCATCGCCGACGTTCAACAGCTTCGAGACAAGATCTCCGAGCAGCTCGACCGGAGTGAGGCCGTCCTGCGCGCCAGCTTCGACCCCGACCTCCTGAAGCCTGATCGGCCCGACCGGACGGTACGCAACGCGGAACTCGCCACCCTGTTGCGGCACTACCTCGCTCGGGCGGTTCGGCACGGCGTCATGACCGCGGGGCCGGCGGCAGAGGCGGAATGGCTGCTCGACAACCTCGACGACGGCTATCGGCTGGACTTCACCCGTACCGGTTTCATCTTTGACCTGAGCGGTGCCGGCTCCGACATCGAGACCGAGTCGGGCGTGGAATTCCACCGAATCGGCCGCGACCTCGTCGATGAGCTACTCGACGCGATCGTGACCGATCCGGTGCTGGCTGCCGGCGTCGCGGAGAGCCAGACCTCCGCCGCCATGTCCGGCCGCGACCTCACCGTCCCGCGGCCTGCGGAGGCTGCTTTCCGGGCACCGGCCCGGTCGCATGACATCCCGGCCGAGCAGTCGGTACCACCGGATCAACCGCCTGCTGAGGCGAACGACGCTCCCGAACCGGTCGAGGAGCCGCCAGCCGTTGCCGATCGCCCGGCGGCTGTCCAGCCGCTCGTTCCCGTCGCCACGGAACAGGCTGCCGACACCACAGAACCGGACGTGTTCGTGGGCACGACGCGCCCGTCACCCCAGTACGGCGTGATCGGTGAGGCCATGGGCAAGCGGATCGCCCTGGACCTCAACGAGACCCACACGATCAGTCTCTTCGGGGTGCAGGGCAGTGGGAAGAGCTACACGCTCGGCTCCGTCATCGAAGCCGTGTCGCTGCCGGTTCCGGCGCTCAACCGGCTCCCCAAGCCGCTGGCGACCATCGTTTTCCACTACAGCCCCACGCTGACCTACACCCCCGAGTTCGCCAGCATGGTCGATCCCAATGACGACGCGGAACTGGTGGAACGCCTGCGGCAACGCTACGGGGCCGAGCCCGCCGCACTCACCGACGTGGTCATGCTGACGCCCTCCGACCAGGTCGAGACACGCCGCGCCGAATATCCCGCCATCGAGGTTCACCCGCTGAGGTTCGGCTCCGGCGAACTACGGGCCAGCCACTGGCGCTTCCTCATGGGCGCCCTCGGCAACCAGTCGACCTACATCCGTCAACTCAACCGGATCATGCGGGCCAACCGGTCCGGGCTCACGCTTGACGCCCTCCGCGACGGCATCGACCAGTCCACGCTGACCGACCAGATCAAGCAGCTCGCCCACCAGCGACTCGACCTCGCGGCCGACTACATCGACGACAGCTTCCGGGTCCAGGATCTCGTCCGGCCCGGTCGCCTGATCATCGTCGACCTCCGCGACGAGCTCATCGAGAAGGACGAGGCGCTTGGTCTGTTCGTGGTGCTCATGGAACTCTTCGCCGAGGCGACGGCCGAGGGGGAGCGGTTCAACAAGCTTGTTGTCTTCGACGAGGCACACAAGTACATCGAGAGTCCAGACCTGGTGCACGGCCTGGTGGAGAGTGTCCGGGAGATGCGGCACAAGGGCATGAGCATCCTTGTCGCCAGTCAAGACCCACCGTCGGTGCCTATCCCACTCATCGAACTCTCCAACCACGTGATCCTGCATCGATTCACGTCGCCGGCCTGGCTGAAGCACCTGCAGAAGGCCAATGCGGCACTCGCCGACCTGACGCCGGCCAAGCTGGCCGCGCTCAATCGCGGCGAGGCGTACCTGTGGTCCAACAAGTCCACCGATGCGGCCTTCACCCGCGGCGCCGTCAAAATTTCGCTTCGCCCACGGGTCACCCGACACGGCGGCGATACGAGGACTGCGGTGTAGCCGGGGCCAATTCGGCCCCGTGGTGGTGAACCGTCAGATGGTGTCCGTCAGGGTTTCGTCTCGGAGTCGCGTGGGCTCACATTTCCGAACGAGATGCCGCCTTGGACATCGCGGGCCTGCACGACGTTGCCTCCCACCGAACCGGAGAGGTTGTTGACGACCCCGTCGTTGTCGGCCCGTGAGTAGGCGGTGAGATTTTGCCAGAGGCGGCGGAGTTCATGGTCGAAGGCGGGGTCTTCGGCGGCAGCCCGTGCGAGTTCCTCGCGGAGCGATTGAACGCGGGCGTCGTCCGATGGGTCGGCCTCGGCCTCCGCGAGGGCCGTCTGCGCCGCGTCGTCGCCCTGAAACCGGCGCCTTACCAGGCGGGCGAGCGCGGCGAACACGGCCCTGCCGCCCTCCGCCAGTGCTTCGGACGATTTGGTCGCCAACGTCAGCGCGACCGCGGCCAAGATCTCCTCGCCTGCCATCGTGACTCCCCGTTTCCTTCGCTCGGAGGCTTCGCCGATCGGGGTGGTCTTCCCGCCCGCGAAACCATCGACGTACGTGAGCGTAGATGCACGCGTCACTGTAGGCGAAGGCTCCAGCCGACATCATGACGCTGGAGACTTGCCCGACCGGGCTCATGCGATCCGCGTCGGGGTGCGGCAACCTGGCGGCCAGCCTGCGTGGTTGGTGACCTTCAAGATCGAAGTTCTGCGATCAGGCCCGCTGTGGATAGCCCGCGTGTGTGAGTGGTTTGGGCGGTCATCAATGCCCATTCGTGGAGTCATGCCGCCTGCCAGCATGTTTGACCCCCATTTGGTCGTCATGATAGTGTCACGCAGAGTAATAATTTCCTCGGGTGATATGGGGAAGCATGGCTGAAAAATGGGAAGCTGATTCCTCGGCTTCATTCTTGCGGCGCTTGGGTAAGTCGTCGCATGAGCTTGGGCAAACCTCTGGTGATGGAAGCTGTCCGGATATCTGGGAACTTGATAACGGTGATGTCGTCGTCATTGGCGCGGACCTGACCGCATCGTATGAATCCAGACTTCCGGACGGTGTCAGTATCGACCCGGGAGAGCGCTTGGTCGTGATTCCCCGTGCCACGATCCTCGCCGCTAAGGCGGACATTCCGGATGCATGATCTCTTCGGGGGCGCTGCAGGCGAGCGACTGGAGCTGGCCGCCTACTACGCCGACTTCGAAAAGGATCTGTGGTCGACTTCTGCACCCGGTTTTTGGAAACTGGAGCGGCAGCAGTTCTTCAAAGAGCCCGGAAATGCGAGCTGGGAAGCCTTCAATAAGGGCGACTGGCGGGAGTCGATGCGCATCATCGAGGCCGGGCGCTCTGAAATGATCGAGTATTACCGGAAGGTTGAGGAATGCGGCTTCGTCAATCGGCGAGTCCGCGTGGTCGAGCAACCCATTATCCCCTATCTTCAATGGGAGCTCCATATTCTGCGGATGCGTGACCAGTACGGTGGGAAGGTGCGCGTGGTCACCGCCGAGCAGATCGCGGACTTCGAACGCGAGACCCCACTGCCGGAGATCTACACCCACGGAACGACGGTCATGTACCAGGCCGTCTACGGCGACGATGGAGTCCTGGAGTCCGCGCGCAGGTTCACCGACAGTGACCTGGTAGCGCGCTGCCAGCGGTTCATCCAGGACCTGTACGAGATCGGCCAGCCGCTGGAGTCGTTCTTCGCCGAGAACGTCGCGGCCCTTCCGCCGCCGCGCACGCCGTAGCCAGCCCTTCACCTGACCGGTACACAGCGATGTCCGCCGAAGAACCCGCCGACCGGGACGAGACGCTGTGGCACGGCAACCGCATGGCAGCGGGCGGGACCGGCGATATCGTGCAAGCCCGCGATGTACATGGCGGTGTGCACTTCCACCGGTCCGAACCCGGAACAGAAGCACGGTTCGCGATAACACCGTCGCAGCTGCCCGGTGACGTCCGCGGATTCGTCAACCGGCACGCCGAACTTGCCCACCTCACCAACGCTCTGGCCGTGGACCCCGAGGAGCCCTCGGCCGCCGCCCTCATGGTCCTCACCGGAACGGCCGGGGTGGGCAAGACCTCCCTGGCACTGCACTGGGCCCACGGGGTCCGCCACCAGTTCCCCGACGGACAGCTCTACGTCAACCTGCGCGGCTACGACCCCGGCACGCCGGCCACACCGGAGCAGGTGCTCGACCGGTTCCTCCGCGACCTCGGCGTGCCGGTAACCGCCATCCCGATTCACCTGGACGACCGCGCATCGCTATACCGCTCGCTGCTGGCTGATCGCCGGATCCTGGTGATCCTCGACAACGCCGCAACCGTCGGGCAGGTCCGGCCGCTCCTGCCTGGAACGGCCAGTTGCCTGTCCCTGGTGACCAGCCGCAGCCGGCTTTCCGGTCTGATCGCCCGGCACGGTGCCCTGCGGGTCGGCGTGGACATCCTGCAGGAGGACGACGCCGTTGCTTTACTGGGAAATGTGACGGCACGGTACCGAGTCGACGACCAGCGCCACGAACTGGTGGAGCTGGTCCGGCTCTGCGCTCGGCTGCCGTTGGCATTACGGATCGCTGCCGAACGCGCCGCCAGCCGGCCGATGATGCGGCTCGACGAACTCATCGCCGACCTGCGCGACGAGTCGGGACTCTGGGATGCGCTGACCGCTGACGGCGAGGACGACACCGACGCTGTCCGTACGGTGTTCGCCTGGTCGTACCGTGCCCTGCCGGAGCCCGCGGCGCGACTGTTCCGCCTTCTCGGCCTCCATCCTGGCAACGAATTCGGCCTATCCGCTGCGGCGGCCCTGTCCGGCACCGATACCAGCTCCGTACGCCGGGACCTGGACGTGCTGGTCGGTGCGCACCTGCTCGAACAACCCGCCCCCGGCCGTTACCAGTTCCACGACCTGCTCCGCGCGTACGCCCTCGATCAGGTCCGCCTCCTCGAACCCGCCGACACCCACGCCGAGGTGCTACAACGCGTTCTCGGCTGGTATCTGCACACCGCCGATGCCGCCCAGTCCCGTATCTCTCCCTTCGACCGGTACCACCTGACCGTGCCCGTCCCGCCGGACGTGCACCCGCTCGCCTTCGACGACTACACCTCCGCGTTGCGGTGGTACCAGACCGAGGCCGCCAACCTGGTCGGCGCGACCCGGGCCGCCGCCGAGGCGGAACTGCACACCCTCGCCTGGCAGCTCGCCGCCGTGCTACGCGCCATCTACATCCACCAGAACGCCTTCGACGACTGGCTGACCACCAGCCGCATCGGCGTCGACTCCGCCACCAGGTCCGGTGACCGCACCGGACAGGCCGAAGCGTGGGAGAACGTCGGCAAAGCATGCTTCCAGTCCCGGCGGCTCGACGAGGCCGAGACCAGCCACCGCGCCGCGCTGAGCATCCGCCAGAGCCTGGGCGACCGGTTCGGGGAGGCCAAGTCCACCAACGCACTGGGCCTGATCAGTCTGCGGCGCCGGCGACTCGCGGACGCCCGGTCGTTCTTCGACCAGAGCCGGGCGATCTTCCACGACCTCGGCGAGCGTCGCTGGGAAGCGCTCATGCAGAGCAACCTCGCCGAGACGCTCTGCGAACTGCAGCAACCGCAGGCCGCGGCCGAGATCCTCCACGAGGCGCTGACGGTGTTCCGGGAACTCGGTGACCACTTCGGCGTGGGCAACGCGCTGTTCCTGCTCAGCTGGGCCCATCGCGGACTCGGCGACCTCGCCCGCGCCCGTGCCGACATCGATGAGGCTCTCACCATCGCCGAGGACGACGAGAACGAGGTGTGGCAGGCACACTGGCTGGTCGAACTAGGTCACGTCCAGCGCGCCGCCGAGCAGCCCGCCGATGCGCTGGTCTCCTATCAACGGGCAGCCGCGATCCAGCGGCAACTCGGCGACCGCAGCCGCGAAGCCTTCGCGATCGAGGGCGCCGGCCAGGCCTATCAGCAGCTCGGCCGCCTCGCCGACGCAACCGACTTCTACCGGGTAGCCGCCGCCACCCATCGCGCACTCGGCGACCGGTGGCGGCAGGCGCTATGCCTGCAACACCTCGCAGACGCCCTCGAACTGCAGAACTCCCCGGAGGAGGCCAGAGTCTGCTGGGAGCAGACACTTCCCCTACTCGCAGACTTCGACGACCCCGAGGCCAGCTCACTACGCCGGCGCATCACCCAAGCACTCAGCGATGGATAGCAGGCGGCTCCGCGGGTATCGACTCGACAATCCAAATCGGCCCATCGGCACACTCGACGCGGATCCCATCCGCCGGATCCAGCCGTGTCCGCAGCACCTTCAACCACTGGCCACCGACTTCGGCGACCGGAGCGTGCTCCGGCCCCATGAAGGCGAACATCCGCACCTGGTTGTGCACCTGCGCCGCGGTCCGCGACCAGTCCACCACGGAGAACTCAGGCTCCACGAACCCCGCGTACGACGCACCCGCGTCACCCTGCGGAATCCCGGGAAACCCCCGCTCCACCTTGTCCAACGCGACAGTGAGAACCTCGTCGAGAACCGGGCTGACCCGATCCCATAACGCCTGCGGGGTGACGTCCTCCGCCAAGGGGATCCCACCCCGCTGAGCGAGAATCGGACCGGTGTCGAACTGTTCATCCATCCGATGGACCGTCAACCCGATCTCCGGATCGCCGTTCCGGATCGCCCACAGCACCGGCGCTGGCCCTCGGTATTTGGGCAACAACGATGAGTGAACATTGATGACGCCTGCTCGGGGCACGCGCAACACAGACGTAGGCAGCTTCCAGTTGAAGCCGTAGACCACCAGCAGATCTAGCCGATATCCGCCCAACGCGTCGGCAAGTCCTTCAGCAGTACCGGGCAGCAACAGATCCATGCCCGCCGGCACTGCCTCAAGCACGCGGCCAACGGCCGCAGCCTCGCGAGCGTCCACCTTGCCCCTTGGCTTCATCGAGCGGCAGTACACATACGCGACGGGCTCGTGGCCCGCCGCAACGCAGGTCGCGTGGAGGGCCGCGAACTCCCTGGCCCCGTAAGTCGCGAGCGCAATGCGCATCGAAGCTGTCACGCTGCTGACACTATCGGCCAGCGATGGCGTCAGTGCGGCCGAGCGGCAGCTCAAGCGGATGGGCATGCATGGATGGACCACCGCCTCCAGCAAGGACGACGGTGTCGTCGCTGTGGTCGAGAACCCGGATCCGTTCGTCGGCGGGGTCACCATCATCCAGGCCAAGCACTACAAAACGTCGTCGGGGTCAATCACATCCGCGAGTTGGCCGGCGCCATGGAGGAGAAGAAGGCGGGACGAGGAATCCTGGTCACAACCTCATGGTTCACCTCCGGCGGTCGCCAGAAGGCGTACGAGCACGGACGCATGCAGTTCGTCGACGGCCAGAATCTGATCTTCCTGATCAAGAAGTACACCGGGAAAGACGTCGTCATTGTCATTAGCGTGAAGCGGCCGAAGAACGCAGCCTCGATCGACCAGCCCGACCTGCCGGAGGACTGAAGGTAGTTTCCGGCTTCGACAGGCGCCTGAGCTCAGCAGCGAGTTCTTGGTCAGCGGCTGTGCGTGAGGGCTTGACCTACTGCTGCTTCAGCCGGGCGATCTCCGCTTCGAGATCGGCTACGCGTTTCTCCAGCTGTACGCGGGTCGGTCGCGGAGCGGCCGGTGTGGCCGCTCCTGATCTGTCCTTGACGGGGGTTGGTGGCACCAGCCAGCCCACGCGTTGGAAGGCGACGATGGGTTGTTCGTACTGGCAGGTCCAGCACGTCGTCATCGGGTCCGGCTCGAGGTGGCCCTGCTCGATCCGGCGGATCGCGTGCCCGTACTCGGCTACGCCGAGATGCTCTTTGATCTGTTCCATCCGGGCTTTGCGTTGGGCGACCTCGTCGGGATCGTTGGGTTCCGTCTGTCGATGGCCGTCTGCTGGCTTCCAATCCAGCGGCGTGATCTGGTGGTCGAGGTGTCCGCATTCCAGCTTCACGGTCCAGTAGCCGACTGTCTCAGGTTCGCGCCGAAGGCGCTTGTCGCCTTCGAGATCCAGCGTCGACCGGGTGAGATAGCGGCTCACCGCCTGGTACGGCGTCTCTGGGGTCCGGTGAGTGGTACAGGTGTAAGCGCCTTTACGCAGCGGGCTGCCGCCCCACGACCATGTCATGTCCGTCGGTGGCCGGTCGTTGCCAAGCGTCAGGATCTCGACGATGTCGCCGCAGCCCAGTTGCATCCGCCACCGGAACATCAGCTCCGCGTCCGGGAAAGAGGACCGTATCAACGCCTGGTCTTCTCCCTTTCCTGCTGCCAGGGCCTCGGCGCGGCGTTCGTTGTACTCGCGTAGGACCACAGCGACTGGCCGGGCTCGGCCGGGCAGCCGCCGTTCCGATTCGTGGCGCTCGTACGTTGCACTTTCACGTCGCGCCTTTCGTACCCGCTCCTCCGTACTGCCCTGAAAGATCTCCGAGATCCGGCGGATTTGGTCGGGGCTCATCGGAGGCGGCGGGCAGCATCGTCCGCAATGGCTGACCGCGCTACCCGCCGTACTCCATCGCCCGGCGTGGCAGTAGGGGTGCCGCTCCTTGAAGGCTTGCTCCGCAGCCGTGCGGGCGGCCTGCTCCTCGGCGGTCAGATACATCGTGCCCTTGCCGGTCCACGAGGCCGGCTCACCGAGCGAGACGAGTTCTCCCCCGCAGCCCGGACACGGTTCGCCGGCCATCATCTGTTCGTGAGTCAGCCGGTCCCACTCCGTATAGGTCGGCACGGACCACGCTTCGCACTGGAGATGATTCGTGACGCCGTCGGCAACCATCCGATGGAGTTCACCGTACCGACGGCATTCCATGCAGTACGGGGTTCCGTCGTCTGCCTTGGTCGGCAGCTTGGGCAGCGCGGCCTTGGTGATGAGCGTCCGTTCTGTCACTGCCAGTAACCTTCCCGCGTGACATCGGTGACTCAGGCTATTCACCGGTCGCGGGCTATCGACATCCCACGAACGAGTGGTCGCGGCGATTCGAGACGAGGCCCTCGATCTTGCTGGTATTCCCTGGAGTTCGCGCCTCAGCGTTCCTACGGGCGCCGAACCGCTGCCCCTCGGGCAGAGGTCGATCATGGCCCTCCCGCCTGCCGCGAGTGACTTCGCCGGGCGCATCGACCACCTATCGCCTGGCCTGAATGTGGCGTGAGCTGGTCAAACGTCCCGGTAGTGGGCTGCCGGGGATGGTCGCTGTGTGGTTCGCATGGTGTATCGCCCGGCCACGATATGTAATTTACAAAGAATATCCATTTAGTGATGCTTGCGGATACTTCGCCTGAGATGCGGAATTGCTGCCGAGGGCGGAGTTGCACCCTTGGCAGTAGCCGGTTCGATGGTCGAGCAGAGCGCGCATACTCACCGGCCCCACTTCGGCGGGCGGACGGTCAAACTCTCGTGTCGGCGGGACTCCCGTTGTGCGGCTGCGGTCGACGGTGGGCGATGCTGGTTGCGTGATCGCGAGGCGAGGGCAGACGGTTCAACGGGCGATCGAGGTCCTGCAAGACCGGTCCCGTGAGGCGGGCAATGTCCGCAATACGGTCAGGGACCAGTTGTTGTCGCGTTACGTCGAGTGGGTTCGGCAGTCCGAAGTTGAGTTTCGTCAGCTGTTCGCCGACAACGACGTGATCGACCGGTTGCACTCGCAGCGGCACTGGCACCTGCGGGCGCACGGCCGAGCGGAGGACCTGGCGATCGGCCCGGGCGTCTTCTATGAGGAGCTCGACGCGCAGCAGCAGATGCTGCGCGAGGTCATCGAGACCCTCTCCGGGTTTCTGCACCTGGCCGACCGGCCAGGGGAGATTCTCGTTCTCGACACGAACACGATCATCCACCATCGGCCGTTCAACGAGGTGGACTGGCGTACTGAAGCCGACTGCCGACAGGTCCGGCTCCTGATCCCGCTGCTCGTCCTGGACGAACTTGACGCCAAGACATACGCATCGAGCAAGCAACTCGCCGGCCGCGCGGAGAAGCGCCTGCTATTGCTCGACCAGCACCTCGAGGCCGCGGTCAACGGCGGATCAGTGATCCGGGACGGTGTCACCTTGGAGATCCTCCGCGACCCCGTCGATCATCGACGGCATCCCGACCCCGACTACGAGGTCCTCAACCGAGCCGAGTTCGTCCAACAGATCTGTGGCGACACCGTCCGCGTCATCTCCGGCGACCGCGGGATGCGCGTCCGCGGCATCAGTCGAGGTATTCCGGTCCAAGCCCTATCGTCACGCTGGCGCCTACCTCTGACTCAGGACACCGACGGAGGCGGCACATCGGTTCCCGGCAAGGCATCCACCTCGCGATGACGCAACCGTCGCTACCAGAGGTGGCCTCGCTAATGACCACCCCGGATGTCGGCGTACGAGTCGCGCAGCCGTACGCCGCCGAACCCGCCTCGGTCGCCGGTGAGCCGTCACGGGGCGTGGCACACGGCTCGGGCCAGAGGGCTCCGGCCTACCGGTTCGACCACGCCTCCAAGGGCTCGTACGCTGCGACGGCGTCAAAGTGTCGTACCCGGACTCTACGATCGGGGTCGCACTGAAGATCGACTTTAGGACTGTGTTGGACGACGGAAGAATCGGGAAAATTCGGCTGGTCGAGCCAGCCGAATCCCGGGTATGGATCGATTTTCAGGACGGCAAGGCGGGCTACATCGTCACGTCCCAGTGGCAGGACTACACCGTCGGCGACGTCTATCTTCTCCGTGACGGGGCAGACCCGGAGAGGGCTCCCGATGCCCTGTGGGGCCCAGCCGCCTCGGTCGGGGTCGTGCGGCACGTCGGCGCCGACCGGGCCACCATGGACGTGGATGGCGCCCTGAAATCCTTTCCGCAGCGCAGCCCCGACCCGTTCGAGGTCGGCCAGAGCATCGAGATGGACAGCGCAGGACGTCCCGGCCGGTTGCTCTCCAGTACTCCGATCGACCGGCTCGGTCTGGCCGATCGTTCCAGCTTCGACATCGACTCGCTGGTGCTCGAACCGGCCGGCACCGTCAGTCTGCAGGACTTCGGCGGGTCGGCCGGCATCGTCTCCCGGGCCCGGAACCTGGTTATGGTCGCGTTGGACCCGGAGAACAAGCTCAAGGCGATGGGCGTCAACCCGATCAAGGGCATGCTGTTCACCGGACCGCCCGGAACGGGCAAAACGCATCTGGCGAAGGCCCTGGCCGCCGAGAGCGGGGCGAAGTTCTACAACGTCGCTGGGCCGGCGATTGTCGACCAGTTCGTCGGCCAGAGCGAGCGAACCCTGCGTGCCCTGTTCGACCACGCCCTCGCCAATGCCCCGGCGATTCTGTTCTTCGACGAGATCGACAGTCTTTTCACCCAGCGGGGCGACGCTAGCCACGACTACAACAGTCGGCTCGTCGGGCAGTTTCTGTCCCTGCTCGACGGCCACGTCACCTTTGAACGAGTGATGATCATCGCCACGACCAATCTGCACCATGCCTTAGACGACGCGCTGCTGCGCCCGGGCCGCCTCGCCCACAAGATCGAGTTCGTGTTGCCCGGGCCCGCCGACCGCAAAGCCGTCCTCGACGCATCGTCGCGGGCTATCAAGTTCTCCGAGCCGGTGGATTTGGCCGCCCTGGCCGGCCGGACCGATGGCTGGACTTCCGCCGACCTCGCTGCGATCTGGACGGAGGCCGGGATCCTGGCCGCCCTCGACGGGCGGACGACGCTGAGCGCCGAGGACGTCGACGAGGGCATGCAGCGGGTCCAGCGCATTCCCGCCCGCGTGGAGAAGGGAACGTCGGCGTGATCTTCCGCAGGAAGGGCCGCCGGTGGGCCAAGGAGCGCCGGGAGTTCGTGTACCTCGATGAGGCCAGCGTGACCAGCCTGATCGCCTCCCGCGACGGCGCGATCAAGGACACCGTGAAAGAGACCCTGACACGGTCCACGGAGGGCGAATTCAAGGCAGGTGGGAGCAGCGCCGGCAAGAAGCTCGGCCTGAGCGCCGAGGCGAGGGTCAAGAAGACGAACACCTCCGGCCAGGAGGTGGTGCGCAAGGCCGTGATCCAGAGCACCTTCCGCGACCTGCGCACCGGCGGCACCGATGAACTCCTCACTACGGTCGACCGCAAGCGACGCCGCCGCGAAGTGGAACCCCGCTCCCTGGCGACGGTCCGCGACGTCGTCCGGCACAAGCGGAAACTTCTGAATCACGGACAGCTACTGCGCGTGGCCGATATCAAACGCGGCGATGTGCTCGAGCTGACCGTGAACCTCAGCGCCGAACGGACCTACCAACTGGCGACCGCGCTATCGTCCGTCGTCGACCTCGTCAACGGCCGCGAAGATCTCTTCGGCATCGACAAGCCCCAGTACAACCAGATCGTCGGCATCCTCGAAATCATCGAAGGGATGCTCGTCGGCCTCGTTCCGATCCGCGGCACCAGCATCGACTTCGCGGTCCTCACCATCGACGGCGAAGAACACCTCCTCCACCGCAGCCTGGTCGACCCGAACGGAAACCTCCAACACCACCTCAAACTCCTCGAAGTTGTCGGCGTGACGAACTTCGCCTCCTACACTCGGGACCTGCGCCGCGTCCTTTTCGCCGGCGAGTCCTATACGACCTACGTCCGGATCGAATCCGCGACGTTGCGCGAGAGCTGGCAGCCGGTCAAGTTGGCCACCGTCCTGGAGAAGACCTTCCTGAAGGCCGGCGATCTGTTCACCCGCCTGACCGAAGTTCTGGCCGACGCCGCTGAACACACCGACGCCGTCCCGGCCCCAGAACCGACGCCGGTGGACTGGGAAGATGCCACGCTGTGGTTCGGCCGGGCACTGGCCGCCGAGTGCGCCACGAGCCCCGAGGAACCGGTACTGCAGGCCGCCGCGACGATGGCCGCAGTCACGCTAGCCGCAGCCACCGATATCGAACAGCGCCGGTCCGCGTTCGACGGCGTCGCGAACACCGTCGCACCCGGCGCCGACCGCGAGACAGTACGCCGCGTCCGCGACCCGATCCTTCACCAGGCGACTGCGCAGACCGGACAGCCCTCCGCACCGGTCAGCCGCCAGCCTGCCCGTACGGAACAAACGACCCGAAAACTGGAGGTCGAGTTCGTCGCGATCTACTGGTGACTCGATCTCCATCGACCGCCAATATGGACCCGCCCGACTGCAAAAGTAGAACGGGGCTTCGACCGGGGTATTGGCTTCCGCCGCTGCCCGATCGCATTCGCCTAGGGCGCTCGGCCGGCTCGCCAGGGTGCAGCGTATCGGTCATCCCACCAGCGCACGTAGCGAAAAGCGCTGGCACGAGCCGATAGCCTCGTTGGATGGCGAAGCGTGAACCCGCACCCGACTCGATCTCCATCCGGTTGCCCGACGGCCGAAGCCTGGAAGCGACGAACGAGACGCCCGGTCCGGCCGAACGCGGGGAGTTGGAGCTGGTCGAGGTACTGCAACCGCGGCGCTTCGACGCGTGCCCGATCTGCGGTGACCCTGCAGCGACGGAGGACGAGCATGTGCCGCCCGGCAGTATCGGGGGCAAGGTGATGACCTGGACGTGCAAGCGGTGCAACAATAACTTCGGCAGCAAGGTCGAGGTGGACCTGCTCGACTGGTACGAGGGCGCGGTGACGACGTGGTTCGCATCGGAGACCGTACGAGGTAAGCGCAAGACCGGCCGGCTCCTGGTTCGCCGGACCTACAACGACGAGTTTGTGCTCCTGCCAGCCGGCAAGTCGGACGAGATCTATGCCGAGATCCTGGCCGCTGGCGACGTCGAAATGCAGTACGACACTCCGGAGCACAAGCGGTGGTCAATCGCCCTGCTCAAGTGCGTCTACCTCGCACTCTGCATCAAGTTCGATGTCATCCAAGGCCCGTGGGCCGACCAGGTTCGCGCCGACCTGCTCGCAGCCCGTGACGCGCCCAGCCGGGCCGACGTACCGCCGAGCGAGATCGCCCGGCTCCTCCATGTCTTGCGCGGATTCGGACCGGTGCCGATGACCTCGGCCCCGGTCGTCACCTCCGTCATGCACGGGCCGGATGGCCCGCTGGAGGGTGTGCTCCTCGCCGGGCGACTGTTTGTTTCCTGGTCGCCGGTCAGCGAGGACCAGGCGGCCACGCCGGTTGAGATTGGCAGGCGCGTTATGACCATGCGGGTCGGGACACCGCTGTCGAGCGTCGTAACGGCCGTTACCCCGGAGCCTCGCACTTCGACAGGCTGATCTCGGCGCTCATACTCAGGCCTTCCAGATCTCGTCTTCGGTGCACGTCTTGTGGCAGGGACGCATCAGGTCGTCGCGCGTCTGGGTCGCCTTCCGGCAGACGCGGTACGGCAACGCTTGCTTGGACCAATGGGGGGCCTGGCGTGATGCCCGTCGGCAGGTACAACTCGGAAGATTCCTGCACAGCTGTGAGGTACTCCCGGTTGGTTTGGAGACGGCGAAAACGGCCGGCGTGCTGTGCGGTAAGGCGGGGACCCGGGACGTCGTCGACGCCACGGTGGTGACGGTGGCACTGGCGTACGGGGCGATCGTGTTCACCAGCGATCCGGACGACATCACCCACCTGGGCGCCGCGGCCGAGGTGAAGCCAGGATTGGTCGTACGCCGGGTGTGACCTGACGGCTCAGGCATCTGCGGCTATCGCTTCTTGACGTTGCTATTGGCCCCGTGAGCTGGTCAAACGTCCAGGAAGTGGGTTACCGGGAACGGCCATTGTGTGGTTCGCATGGTGTAACGTCCGGCCCACCAAGACTGTGACCTGCTGTTCTGTCGCAGTGCTTTTGGCATTGCGCAAACCGGCACCGTCGTCGCTTTTCAGCCTCGTGGCCGCTGTGCCACCTTCCGGTGCGTCGTGGTATAGCATCGCTGCTATGGCCTGGGGAGCTGGAGCTGGAGCCGGAGGTAGAGAAGTGGCTGGAGAGCCTCCCGACCGCTCAGTTCGCCCACGCGGCGTTCTACGTCGACCTGCTCGCTGAACAAGGACCGTTGCTGGGCGAGCCCTACACGAAACAGCTCGATCGGAAGCTGCGCGAGTTGCGATTCCACCTCGGGCGGCAGGCGGTCCGGATCACCTACTGGATTGCGACCAACAGGAGGATCATCCTGCTGACGGTTTTCCACAAGACGCGGATGCGGGACGAGCGGGAGATCGACCGGGCGCGCCGGGCGCTTGCACGGTGCATCGACGAGGCGCATCAGATCGTGGACGAGGAAGGCTAGATCATGAGCGATGGTGGCGGTTGGGCCGCGATGCGGGAGCGGCGGATGGCTGAGCCGGGTGCCGCTGAGGCGTACGACGCGGCGCGGCTGGCGTTCGAGCTCGGTCGTTCCGTTCGGGAGCTTCGTGAGCGCCAGGGTTGGAGCCAGACACAGTTGGCGAAGGCGTCGGGGATGACGCAGTCCGCGGTTGCTCGGTTCGAGGCCGGCGGAACCGTTCCGACTCTCGCGGTGCTGGAGCGTTTGGCAGCGGCCTTGGGCGTAAGTCTCAGGGTAGGTTTCGAGCCGCGCGGCGAGGCGGCTTGAGCCGCGGGCACTGTCCGCTGTGGCCGTCGCGTTGGTCATCGTGCACCGCCACGAGCCTGTGACCTGGTCAAACCTCCCGGCAGTGGATCACCGGCGACCGTGACATGCGGTTCGCGCAGCGACGCGTCCGGCCCACAACCCCAACCCGTGTGCGAAATTCGTCCACCGGGATCCGGTAGACCGGGATCAGCCGGTCGCCGTCGAGCTGGATTTCGGCGATGTGGGTTTCCATGACCGCTTTTCGCTGGCCACGAGTGCCGGAGCGTAGGACGTCGGCCAGGTGTCGGTGGATCTGTTCGATCGTATCGGGGCTGACTGGTTGCGGCGTGGCGGCGATCAGGTCGGTGAGGTGGCGGCGCCAGTCGGTGAGCTGATCGAGTTGGTGGTCAGAGCAGCCGCATCATGGGCAGGTGATCAGGCCCGAGAGACAGTAGCCGGAGTTCGACGCCGCCCGTGAGGAGCCGGGTTCGCCGCGGGCGTTGAGGATGCGATGGCAGTGGCCGATTCCCCGCCTGTTCGGTCCCGCGCCGTCGCACTCACCCTCCGCGCACCCGACCGGGTGGGCCCGACACAAGATCGAGGCCCGCCGGCCCCAGCAGCATCACCGGTTACCTGGCGGCAAGCTCGTCACCGGGCAGCTCGCCGTAGCAGGTGGCGGCTGGCTGACAGTCCTACCGGTCCGAGGCGGTCACAATGACCGCTACGGATCGGAGGTCGGATGGCAGCGGAGGCACATGCGTTGTTGCGCACCCACGGCTGCCGGCTGATCGTGGCCGCGGCCGGGTATGGCAAGACAGCGTTTCTCCGCACCGGCAGCGACGAGGGGCCGGTCGCCTACCATTCCGCCGCCGGTACCCTGCCCGACCGGCTCGCGGTCGACTCGGCCGGGACGCCCGCCGCGCTGGTCGTGATCGACGACGCCGGGGCGCTCGGGCCGGCCGCCCGGCTGCGACTGGCCGCCACGCTGCGGGCGCTGCCCGACACCGTGCAGATCTGCCTCGCGTCCCGTGAACCGTGGGACGGCCCTGAGTCGGCCGCCCTGCCGCAGCCCGTGGTCGAGTTCGGCGCCGCGGACGTCGCGCTGCCCATGGAGGCGGTCGCCGCAGTGTTGGGTGGCGGGTACCGCGTGGTGGACGGGGACGTGTGCGAGCAGGTGGTACGGCTGACCGCGGGCTGGCCGGCGTTGGTCGGTTACGCCGCCGACGTACTGGACCGGTGCGACATCGGCGACGAGGCGCTGCTCGCCGCGCTGACCGGTCCGGGTACGCCGGCCGGGGGCTGGCTGCGCGAGCAGGTACTCGCCCCGCTCCGACCGGAACTTGCCGAGTTGCTGCGTGCGCTGGCCGGCCTGGACCCGGTGACCGTGCCGCTCTGCCAGGAGCTGGCGGACGCGGGGCTGCTGGGGAATGACGCGGGGATGCTGGGGAATCCGGCGTGGGTAGGTGCCGGGCTGCGCCGGCTAGTGCGCACCGGGCTGGTGGTACCACACCGGCACCGCGCCGGCCCGGCATACCGGGTGGTACCGGCGCTCGCCGCCCTGCTTGTCCACGACGGACATTGGGGTGGCGGGGGCGGGGCGGGGCAGCGGGAGCGGGAGCGGCTTGGCGCGGCCGCCGACTGGTACCAGCGAAACGGGCTCGCGCTGGCCGCGGCGGACACGCTGAGCCGCGGCGGCGGTGCGGAGCTGTGCGCGTCGCTGATCGAAACCGACGGCGAGGCGATGGTAGCCGAGGACGGCGCCCGTACGGCGAGTCTGATCCAGGCGCTGCCGGCGGATCGCCGGTCCGTCCGGTTGCGCACCCTGCTCGGTGACGCGCTACGGGTCAGCGGCGATGCCACGGCGGCGCTGCGCACCTTCGAACCGCTGCTGGTCGATGCCGGGCACGCACCGGCCGGCCTGCTGTGGCGGGCCGCCATGGCTCACTACATGCGCTCGGACTACCCGGCGGCGCTGGAGCTCTGTGACCGGCACCGGATACCCGCTCCCGCTACCGTGGACGAGGTATTGCTGGTCGCCTGCCGGGTGAACACCCTGACCCAGCTGGGTCGGCCGGAGTGGCGCGAACTCGTGCCCGGCATGCTCGCCGCGGCACAGGCGTCAGGCGACGACCGGGCACTGGCGGCCGCGCACCTGGCCGCGGCGCTGGAGGAGTTCGGCGGCCGGCGCGACGCGCACCTGGCGCAGGCTCGCACCTCGGCCGAACGCGGTGGCGACCTCAGCATGCTCGCCCGGGTGCTGCTCAACCAGGCGGAAGGGCTGCTGCGCGACGCGCGGTTCGCCGAGGCGGCCGACGTCGCCGCGCGGGCAATCGGGACCGCCGAAGCGGCGGGGGCGCCGCCCGGCATGCGCACGGTCGCGTTGTACAACGCCGGCGAGGCGCTGACCCGACTGGGCCGCTTCGACGACGCGGTCCGGCATTTCGACCGCGTGGTGCGGGTCGCGCGGCGGCACGGGCTGAACCGGATGGCGCAGGGGCTGGTCGGCCTGGGTGAGGTGTACCACCTGCTCGGCCAGCTGCAGCGAAGCCGAGCCGCGCTGGAGGAGGCGGCCGACCTCGCCCGCGCCACCGACGAGCGGCAGGTACTCATCCCGGCACTGGGCCAGCTGGTGCGGGTGCTGCTGGCCGGTCCGGAGCCGGACCCGGCCGCGGCCCGGGCCGCCGCCGAGGAGGCGGAGCGGCTGGCCTCCCCGCGCCTGGCCTCGCTGGCTTTCGCTGCTTGTGGCTGGGTGGCCCTCGCCGAGCACGACATCCCGCTGGCCGGCCGGCGGGCCGAGGCCGCGGTCCGCGCGGCCCGCGCCAACCGGCGGCTCGACTGCCTGGCCGAGGCGCTGGAACTGGCCGGCGTGGCCGAGCCGGAGCCGGGCCGGGCCCGCGCGACGCTGTGCGAGGCCGAGGCGATCTGGCGGCGCGGTGGGGCGGCACCGGCGGCCGATCGCGTGCTGGTAAGCATCGGCCGGCTGCGCGGCGCCGACGGAGCCGACCGCGCCGCCGGGAAAGCTGCGGCGCAGCGGCTGCGGGCGCTGGGCGTCGATGTGCCGGATGGCGGCTCGGCGCCGTCCGCCGCCGCGACCGGCGTGCAGATCCGGGTCCTGGGCCGGTTCGAGGTGCTGGTCCGCGGGCGGCTGGTATCACTGCCGGCGTGGCGGTCGAGGCAGGCACGGTCGCTGTTGAAGATCCTGGTCGCACGGCGCGGCCGGCGGGTGGCTCGGGACGAGCTGTGCGAGCTGCTCTGGCCGGACGACGCCGGCAGCGGACGCACCGGGCACCGGCTGTCGGTGCTGCTTTCGGTGATCCGCGGCGTGCTCGACCCGTCCCGGCTGCTGTCAGCGGAGCACTACATCGAGGCCGACGGGGCCGGGATGTCGCTGAACACCGGCCACGTGCTGATCGACGCGGAGGAGCTGCTGCGCGATGCCGCGCTCGCCGCCGAACTGCGGCGCGAGGGCCGGCACCGGGAGGCCCGCGAGATATTGGCCGAGGTGGACGCCCGGTACCTGGGAGACGCCTTCGACGACGAGCCGTACGAGGACTGGGCGAACGGCCTGCGCGAGGAGGTACGTGCCGCGTGGTTACGCTCGCTGCGCCAGCTGGCGACGATCAGCGCCCGGGACGGCGATCCCGACCAGGCGGTGACCAGCCTGACGCGGCTGTGCGGCGCCGACTTGTTCGACGAGTCGGCGCATCAGATGCTGGTGACCGTTCTGGTCGGAGCGGGGCGGCACGGCGAGGCGCGGCGCGCGTTCGAGCGGTGGACCCGCGCGATGCGGTCGATCGACGCACCGCCGCCCGACCGTGGCCTGCTGCGCGGTGTCCAGCGCAGCCAGGCCGCGGCCGGTCCGGTCAGCGAACCGGCAGGTCCCCGCAGTTTGGTCCGTAGTAGGTCACCCCGTTGACGGTGAACGGCGACCCGAAATAGGTGTTGCCGTACAGGTAGGTGAGCATGATTTCGGCGGCGCAGTTGTTGGTGCCCTCGCCGCCGTCGGCGGTGTCGGTTCCGTCGTCGCCGACGAGGTTGTCGTCTCCCCCGCCACCGTAGATCATGTCGTCGCCGTCGTCGCCGGACACCTCGTCGTCGCCGGCGCCGCCGCGCAGCGTGTCGGCACCATCGCCACCGAGGATCGTGTCGGCGCACTCGCCGCCCCGGATCGTGTCGTTGCCGGTGTCGCCGCCGAGCCGGTCCTCGCCGTATCCGCCGTCGATAGTGTCATTGCCGCCCATCCCGAGGATCACGTCGGGTCCGTCGGTACCGACGAGCACATCGTCACCTGCGGTGCCGATGATGAGCGTCTGGGGCCCCTGGCCGGCACAGTCGTCGATCGCCTGGGCCGGAGCGGCGGCCACCGCCGACAGTCCCCCCGCCAGCATCAGTGTCGCCGCCACGGTCACAGCCCGGATGCGCCGTCTCGTCATCGCCATCTCCTTCATCAGGTCGGTGCGTTGACGTGAGGGTCACATCCGGGTGTCATCGTGGCGTCATCACGCCCGCTGAGCGCTCAACCGATGCAGATCGCCTGTGCCTGGATCAACCAGCCATTCCCGGAGAAGCCCAGCTCCCGCCCGGTCACCTCGGCCGCCTGGTTGCTGAGGTGCGGCTCCAGGCCGGCGACGGAACCGGAGCCGACCAGGCCGGTCAGTACCGCGCCGGTCCCGCTCGGCTGGGTGGTGCCCGGACAGGTCTGCGTGGTCTCGATCTTCGGGGAGATCGAGTTGGATGCGCTCGTCCAGGTCTGTAGCGACATGGTCGTTGCCGGAGTGCCGCAGATGGCCTGCGTGGTGAGGGTGAAGTTGCCGACGGTCGGGTCGTGCACGTACGCAGTCGAGCTGACCGAGCCGAGCGACGAGCTGAAGTTCAGCTCGTCCATGGCCGCCTTGCCCGCGGCAAGCTCCAGCTTGTAGCCACCGCCGAACACCTTGTTGCTTCCGGTGCACGTCGCGGTGATGCCGGACTTGTAGTACGGGTCGCTCGTGGACGTGTGCTGTTGCAGGTTCAGGCCGGTCACGCTGCCGGCGGGGGCGCACACGGCGTACGCGTCCACCGACCAGGCGGTGGTGACCGCGGTCGACTCGATGCCCTGCACGGTCACGGTTCTCAGGCCCGTGTCCACGAACATCTTGCTCATCACCACGTCGTTGCTGCCGTTGATGTGCCCGCCCATGCCCACCACGTCGTCCGTACCGCAGGACACGGTGACGGTCTTGGGTGAGCTGTCGTCGGACACGCTGGTGTTGCTCTGCCGGTACAGGCTCAGGCTGGCGAAGGCCGGGCTGGCCGGCACCGCCAGGGTGGCGGCGGCCAGGGTGCCGAGCAGCAGGGCCAGGCGGAGCGGTCTGATCCGCATCGGTGGTGCTCCCTCCGGGTGTCGCCGTCGCGGCGCGACGGCGTCTGGCACACACCGTCCGGAGCGGAGTCATCGTCACATCACACTGGCGTCAGCGGTTGCGGCCGGAGAGGGAGAGAGAAAGCAGCAGGGGTCCCGCCGAAGCGGAACCCCTGCTGATCGGTCGCCGGGCTCAGTGGCCCGTGGTGATCTCCTCGCGCTTGTCCTTGCCGGCCAGCGGCGGGCGAGACCGGGGCCTCGGCCGGCTTTTCCACGGGACGAAGGTCGCCACCCTGGTCACCAAGTGGTCAACATCGCCTACCTGGATTTCCGGGTGCTGTGGCCAGGACTGACTCGCTCGGCGTCCAGTTGGGACCGGCGGCGTTCCAGGATGAGGAGACGTTGGTACGGACTCTCGGGCACGAAAGCGTGCATGTCCGCCAGCACGAGGATGGCCGGATCACGACCATGACGGGAGCGTTGGAGAATGAGGCATACGGGCTGAGGAAGGCTTCGTCGAGACATGGAGGAGGAACGCGCATGACCCGGCTCACCAGCGAGCGAGTGCACCGCTTGTCGAGCCGCCCTTGGCTGTTCGGGAAGGTTACGGTACTGGCCCGCGTCAGCTGAGCCCGTATGCGAGAGCGCCGTGGTGCCCGGATGCGGATCATTTTCGACTACGGCGGGGACCTCCGGCGGATCTTCTGAGGCGCTGTCCGCCTTGAGTTTCGAGCGCTCGCGCGGCGGCCGGTTGGCCGCTGCCAGTGCTCATGACAGACTTCGACTGCCACGTGAGCTGGCCAAACGTCCCGGCAGTGGGTTGCCGGGGACGGTGGCCGTGTGGTTCGCATGGTGCCACGTCCGGCCAACTTTGATCTTGCATGCGAACCGTCGGTCGGGTGTCCGGTCGACGGTTCGCCTGGTTCTGGCCGTCGGCATGGGTGGCTCACGGCTCGGGGAGATGGTCGGATTCAGCGCCTCTGTTCTGCTTCAAGGCGGTGGCGGTATCGTCGGCGCTCGTGGCAGTTCGTATCGATGTTTCGGCGTTTCGCAGTTCGATCTCGGCGCAGGTGGTTGGGGATGCTGAGCGATTGCTCCGGGACGACGGCGTGGGAGAGCTGGAAGCGGTGGGTGGCGGTGCTCGGGCGGTGGTCTGCGATGGTGGGATCCGTTTCCAGCCGTGGGTGGGTGTGGTCGATCAGTCATTGATCGGGGACTGTGATTGCGAGGTCGGGTCTGTTGAGGACGACTTCTGTGCCCATGCTGTCGCGGTGGCGTTGTCCGCGTTCGAGGCGGGCGTCAGGTTCTCTGCTGCGGGCAGGCCGCATGGTGCGGGACCGGTCGAACCGGAGCGTGCGGACATTCTGCGGGCCGTGCAGTCTCTCGGTCCGCGGCAGTTGACCGACCTGGTGGTGGAGCAGGCTGTTCGGGATCGCCTGTTCGCAACCTTGCTGCTGGGGGCGGCGGGCATGCTCGCCTTGGTCGACGAGTCGGCCCTGGCCGGCTTTCAGGCCGTCATCCGTGAGGTGTCGAACGTGACCACCGGCACCAGATGGGAGATCGCCGATGTGGAGGACGCCGGCCGTCGCCTGGTTGCCGAGGTCGAGATCCTGCGCGCGCGTCCCGTTGTCCGGCCATGCTCGATCTGATCGAGCAGGCCATCGCGGTCTGGGACGAGTTGGCCGGGTATCTGAACGATGCCTACTACGCGCGCCGTATCGATCCGCAGGAGATCAGCGAGCCTCTGGTCGATGCGCACCGTGATCTGTGCGAGCGGCTCGACCTCGACTCGGAGGAGATCGCTGAACGTCTCGATCGGCTGGTCGACCGCTGCCATCACGACACCGTCGACCCTGCCGTGTACTCGGAGCTTCTCGGTGAGGATGCGGGCCGGATCGGTCGTTATTCGCGTTGGTAGCCGGGACTTCAGTTCGGGTTCGGGAAGCAGTGTGTTCCCGGCGTCGGGCGGAGTTGCCTGCCGCGTGCTGAACACGGCGCGCGAGAATGGCTCAGCACGGCGCACCGCGCCCGTGTCGTCGCGCGTGAGGTGTGGTTGATGAGCCTGTCCGCTTCGATCGGCCCGCGTGATTCGTCGGCCTGGCTCCCCGGGCGGTGACCAGTGATGGCGGAGCAGCCGGTTCCCGGTGCGTCAATGGGTTTCGTCGGCCGGTGGCGGATCCTGGAAATGGAACTGTGGGATGCCGACGCCTTCGATCTGGTGGGTCCGGCCTTTATCGAGTTCGGCTCGGATCTTCGGGGACGGTTCCGGTTCATCGTCGTCGACGGTTGGATGGACTGCCGGATAGCGAAGCAGTCAGGCGGGGCTGGTGTCGAGTTCTCTTGGGAGGGCAGCGACGAAGGTGATGAGGTCAGCGGACGGGGTTGGGCCGCTGTGGTTGATGACGGCGTTCTTGACGGGCGGATCTTCTTCCACAACGGTGACGATTCGGGTTTCCGGGCGGTGCGTGTCGACGGCGTGCTGGATGCCGGTCGCGTGTAAGGCGACGATGCTGCAGGCTCAGGCTGTTTTTCCAGGCTGTCCGATCCGTTAGGAGGGCAGCGTGGCGCGAGCCGCTATCACTTGTCGAGGTAGTGGCCGTGGCAGGCGGCGATTTCCAGGTCGCCGCCACGGACGCGGTAGATGAGCCGGTGTTCGTTGTTGATGCGGCGGGACGACCACCCGGAGAGCGGGCCCTTCAGCAGTTCCGGCTTGCCGAGACCGGTTCCGAGTGGATCCCGTTGGACGTCGAGGATGAGTTTGCTGATGCGGCGGGCCATCTTCATGTCTCGGCGTAACCAGCCGTCGTAGTCCTCCCAGGCGTTGGGAGTGAAAACGATGCGCAAGCTCATGCGGCTTCCTTGCCGGGTTTCGGCGAGGCGGACGTTGGGTCGAGCGGATGCTCCGCGAGCAGGCCGGCGTCGGCCTGGGCGATGCTCTCCAGCAGCCGGCGGGCGTTCGAGGCGGAACCGAGAACATGCAGCGTCTCGTTCACGGCGTTCCACTCGTCGAGCGAAACCATGACGACGGCCTTGCCGCCACCGCGAGGGATGACGCACTCCTCGGCATCATCGATCACCGCATCGACCACGGCGGCGAGGTTCTTGCGAACGTCGCTGATTGTCAGCACCTTCATCGTGACCCCCAGGGTGTAACGTACGCCAGAACGTACGTTGAATGGTACGCCAGGTCGCGGGTGCCGGCGGGGGTGTGCCTTTACTTGGCCGGACGAAAACCCCGTGAGCTTGTCAAACGCCCCGGTAGCGGGTTGCCGGGAGCGGTGACCGGGTGGTTCGCATGTTGCAACGTCCGGCCCACTCTATTTGCCTGGGGGCGACCCCCAGACCCCACGTTACGGTGGGCGCGGTCGGTGGTCCGGTCACGCCTTCGTCGGGGTTGCGTCCTTCGGCCAATCCACGACGTGCGGGTCACCGATCTCATGACATTGAGCCTGATCGAACCTGATGTGGCCCTCTCGATCGGCGGATCCCCCTTCCGTTTCCGGCCGAGGCCCACCTGACCGCAGAGGGACGAGTCCGACTACCTGACGGCCGTGAGTTCACCGACCTGGTGGCGGCGGCCGCGACAGCCACCGGTCTGGACATCTGGCACTTCTGGCAATCGGAGTCACTCCGGCCCTCTGTCATCCGCCAGAGAACGGGCACGACGTGGCCAACTCGCCTCAGCACTCGTAACCACCCGTGCATGGCGCGCCTGGCTCATCGGACCCGCCAGGGCACGGTGACGGTCCAGGTGAGTGGCCCCGGGAGTTTCGTTAAAGAAGCTTTAAGGAAAGCTTGTTCAGCGTCATGAACTGCCGCCACATCGTTGCTCGTATATCTCGGTACAAGCAGTACCGAGACGAAGAGGAGCCGTGCATGTATCGACGCGGAGTCAGCAGCCGGACGCGCAAGCTGGTGATTGGAGGTGCCGCCGCAGCGCTGCTCGGCTCGGCGCTCGCGGTCGGCACGGGGATGGGCCAGGCCGCCGAGACCGGAGCCAGCTCCGGTAACGTTAACGCTTTGGTGCCGGCGCTGGGTTTCAGCCCGGGCGATCCGAACGCGACGGCCGACCGCGTGGGCCCTACCGGGGTAAAGGTTCCGGGTCGTTGCCCACCGACTCAAGCCCAAGTGAACGCGCAGGTAGCGCTCAAGAATGCGAGCTTGCCGAGTGGAACGGACCTTGAAAGTCGCATTCAACGTTTTGAAAAAACCTTGTCGGCGATTCAGGACTTGAAATGCCCCGCATCTTCCACGACTTTGCTGGGCCGCTTGAATTCCTTGACCGCGCTGCGCGGAAACGCGAACCGCGATAACATCCTGCCTGGTTTGGGTTTGAACGAAACGCCGGCGGATAAAGTCGCCGCCACAGGATCCGGTGACGCGGCCGCGAGTGGGGCGACGGGGAACGCCGGAGCCAGCTCCGGTAACGTTAACGCTTTGGTGCCGGCGCTGGGTTTCAGCCCGGGCGATCCGAACGCGACGGCCGACCGCGTGGGCCCCACCGGGGTAAAGGTTCCCGGTCGTTGCCCACCCACTCAAGCCCAAGTGAACGCGCAGGTAGCGCTCAAGAATGCGAACTTGCCGAGTGGAACGGACCTTGAAAGTCGCATTCAACGTTTTGAAAAAACCTTGTCGGCGATTCAAGACTTGAAATGCCCCGCATCTTCCACGACTTTGCTGGGCCGCTTGAATTCCTTGACCGCGCTGCGCGGAAACGCGAACCGCGACAACATCCTGCGTGGTTTGAAGTTGAACGAAACGCCAGCGGGATAAAGCCGCGGGGAATGCGGCGCCGTAGAACGCGCCAGCGAAACAAGCGGCGCCGCGGACAACGGCAACCTGATCCTTCGCGGGTCCTGATCCACCGCACGGAACCGCCTCGCCGGAGGCCCTCGCACCACGGGGGTCTCCGGCGCGTCCGTGTGTGGGCCATGCGCGCGGTGATCTTCGGCTACTTCATATTCGCAGCCACCGCCGCAACGCTGTCCCCAGCGACATCGCGCCCACCGCCGCAACTCGACCTCGGGATGAATGTGGCGTGGACGGCCGCGGGGTGAGGAAGTCGTTGACAGCCGGCAGGGGGCAGGTTCACGCAGGCGCCGTCTGGAACCCAGCAGTAACGTGCGTTCGGAAGACTAGGTGGCGTGCAATTGGAAGAATACGAGGGATGTTTTTGGTAGAGTTGCCTGATGATCGAATACCGGCGCCGCGTTCTGGACGGCGCGCTGGATGAGCTTCAGCCGCATCTGCGCGCCCTGTCGATCCACGGGCCGAAGGGGGTCGGAAAGACGGCGACAGCGTCGCAGCGCGCCGTGTCAGTCGTCGACTTGAGTCTTCCCGCGCAGCGAGAGATTCTGACTGCTGACCCCTCGGTCTTGTCCCGCCTGCCAGGACCGGTGCTGGTGGATGAGTGGCAGCGCCTGCCCGAGGTCTGGGACCAGGTTCGTCGTGCGGTGGATGCCGGCTCTCCGCCCGGGCATTTCATCATCGCCGGCAGTTCGGCGCCTCGGGGCGCGGTGGTGCACTCGGGTGCCGGCCGGATCGTTCCGATGCGGATGCGTCCGCTGAGCTTGGCGGAACGGGATATCGAGACGCCTACCGTGAGCCTGGCTGCGTTGCTGGCCAGCAACCACGACGTCGGGGGGAGCACCGGGGTGCGGTTGGCCAGCTACGTCGAGGAGATCACCGCGTCAGGATTCCCGGCCATTCGCGGGCTGCCCCCGCGCGTCCGCCGGGCTGAGCTGGACGCATACCTGGACAACGTCGTGGAGCGAGAATTCCCGGAGCAGGGCTACCCGGTGCGTCGCCCGGCCGTGCTGCGTGCGTGGCTTGCAGCCTATGCCGCAGCGACCTCGACGACGGCGACCTACTCGAAGATTCTTGACGCGGCCACCGCCGGGTTGGCGAACAAACCAGCCAAGGAGACCACGCTCGCCTACCGCGATGCCTTGTCCTCGCTATGGCTGCTCGATGACCTGCCGCCGTGGATTCCCGGCCACAACCATCTCGATCGGCTCGGACAATCCGCCAGGCACCATCTGGCCGACCCGGCGCTGGCCGCGAGGCTGCTGGGGCTGGATGCCGCCGCGCTGCTACGCGCCGAGCAAGGAAACACCAACTTGCACGAAGGCACCATCCTCGGTGCTCTCTTCGAGCACCTGGTAGCGCTCAGCATCCACACTTACGCGGAAGCGGCCGAGGCCCGGGTCAGTCACCTACGGACCCGCAACAACATCCACGAAGTGGATCTGATAGTTCAGCACGCCGATGGAAGGGTGCTGGGCATCGAGGTCAAGCTGGCCGACCGCGTCGAAGACAACGACACCAAGCACCTGCATTGGCTTCGCGACCGGATCGGGGAAGACCTGATCGACGCCGTCGTCATCTACGCCGGCGAGCATGCCTATCGTCGACGCGACGGCGTCGCCGTCGTCCCGTTGGCGTTGCTCGGCCCCTGACCACGACAGGACCTGAGCTGTGGCCCCGGCAGGAACCGCTATCCGTTCCCTTGGCGGCGGATGCGCGAAAGGGCGCCAAGAGGGCTCCGGCCACAAGTACGCCACGGTTCGCATGGTGCACCGTTCGGCCCACGGAACAAGCCTTGGGAGCGGCCCCAGAGCCCACGGTTTGAGTTCCCCCCGCTTTGACGGAGCGGTGGTTACCTGCTTCCGGTCGGGGCAGGGGTGAGGTTATCTGGCTGGGTTTGGGTGTGCCAGGCGGTCTCGTATTCGTCCGGGCTGAGGTAGCCGAGTTCCTTCTGGATGCGGCGGGTGTTGTACCAGCCGTCGATGTACTCGAAGATCGCGCTGCTCGGCCAGACGCCGGATCGTCGGCTTCGGATCCGACTCGCGATACAAGCGCACAGCACGCGCCCGTAGGTCGTCGGGGTACTTCTTCGGTGCGGCCACAGAACTTCCTCCCCATGATCAGTCGATCATGTTTGAGAGGCTCCGTCGAAGCGGGGGGAACTCAGTTTGGTTGGTCGCGTTCCGCGTGCCGGTTGGTCGCTCGGGCCGCGTCGGACGATGCGGGGGCTCCGCGGCCAGGTCGATGTTGGTCGGGCCTCGGAGTTCCTCAACCGCCGTTGATAGGCGTCCATAGCCGGTCCACGGGCATGATGTGAATGCGGTCCTCGTAAGTGAACGAACGCAGTCCGGTGCTCAGTGCGTATTCCTCGATCGTCTATTTGGGGGTGCGTGCTGGTACTCGTCCACGCACAGCAAGCCTGGCGTCGAGGCAGCGGTCTGCGGGCTGGCAGCTACGGCATCTCGAGTGCCGATGTCGTCGAGATCCAGGACGGGCACCCCGCGGGCGTCGGCCAGGGCGGCCAACACAGTGGAACTACCAAATTTTGAGATGAGAAACTACCTAAATCTGCGACCCGCAGCTACCACTTCCCGACGGTGGCATAACGCAGCGTTCGGCCACTCCTGCCAGCTGGTACAGAGCCTCCCCGGCGACGTTGCCGGGGAGGCTCTGACCATTGGTGGGGCGGCTCAGAGGTGGGGGTCCTCCTGGATCTTCAGGGCGTTGAGGATGGGGTCGGCCTCGCCCTTCTCGCGGGTGAACTTGATCGTCAGATCGCCACCCGCGTGCTTCACGGTGACCGTGTTCGGGTCGGCGGTCAGTGCGCCCACCTTCGCCTGCACGTCGTGGTCGTAGAGTGCGATCTTGCCGTCGGCGAGCACATCGAAGGCGCGCTTGCCGGCCTTCACCTTCTCGAACTCCGCGAAGTCGAGGCCGATCCGGTACGTGCCGGCGGGGGCGTTCTTGAACACGTAGCTGAACGTCTCGCCGGTCCGCTGGGTGCGGAACAGTGCGTCGCCCTCGGTGCCGGCGATGGCGGCCCTGGTGGTACTCACCTTGCCGCCGACGTAGCCCCACGGCCGCGAGCCGAGCGCCGCCTGGATGCTCCTATGGATGTCAAGCGGCGGGTTCAAGATTGTTTGAGGTGATGAGCTGGTAGAGCTCGCGGGCGACGTAACGCTTGAGGCACCGGAT
>NZ_JBEZYA010000024.1:0-166987 GCF_040638295.1 Actinoplanes sp. NPDC026619 | reverse complement strand
TGGACCGAAGACCTCATTCAAGCCTTCGACCGACTCGGTCGGCTACCCGAACCCGTTGGCTGACAACGGAATCCGCCGAAAACAACGACCAGGACCCACGGAGAAACCCGGCCTGCGGCCGGGCGACACCACCTGCCCGGACACGGCCAACACCAGCACCCACCGCCTCGATCAACAAACCAGCCCAAGCAGCAGCACTTAATGAAAGACGGAGGCTAGTCGGTCGGGCAGGCGGGGGCGGTGAAGACCGGGTGGGCGCCCTGGGTGAAACGGCACCCGAAAGCCGGGTCGGCCACCACCGAGGGGCGCAGGATGGCGTCGCCGGCGGGACGGTGGCCGGTGCTGATCCAGCCGGTCAGGTCGTCGAAGGCGGAGGTCAGTTCGGGCTGGGTGAAGTCGCAGTGGCCGACACCGCGGATCGCCCGGGAGACGAACAGGCCGGCGCGGCCGTGGGCGGTGGCGCGCTGGGCATACACCTGCTCCATCGAGAACGGCACGAACAGGTCGCCGATGTCGTGCAGGGACAGCACCGGGATGCGCGGGTTGCCGTCGACGCGCGGGATGCCGGCCAGGCCCGGGTCGGCCGAGGCGGTCGGCCGCACCCGCAGGACCTGGGCGTTCAGCCGCCACTCGGCGGCGGTCGGCCAGATCCGGTCGGTGCTGCGGTAGACCGTGAACCGGTTGTCGGTGACGTTGCCGGGCGCGATGTTCGACGTGCCGCCGGTCAGGCCGGGGTAGAGGCCGAACAGGAACGGCAGGTCGGTCAGGGGCGCGCTGGCGGGCGCGGCGTTCCAGTAACTGAACGCCGAGTCGAACCCGGGCCGCGCTCCGCCGGTGCGGCGCTCGACGACGTCGGACCAGGTCTGCCCGGCGGCGGTCAGGACCGGGGGACGGCCGGTGGCGACACCGAGGCCGGGCAGGATCTTGGCAACTTCCTGCCGCCACTGATCCTGGTAATCGGACGGCGGCGACAGCGGGAAGTCGATCTTCGTGCCGGTCAGGGCGGCGGCGGTGACGTTCGCGTCCAGGAAGTAGTCGAACAGCTTCGTGTCGCCGAGCACGCCGCAGTAGGGCATCGCACCCGCGAAGGTGCGCGGATAGGTCTCGATCGCGACCGCGGTGACCTGCCCGCCCATCGACTTGCCGGTCATGATCACGCTGCGCGCGGCCAGCCCGGTGACCTGCCGGAACAGACCGATCATCGCGTACGAGTCACGCACGCCCTGCCCGACGTCGTAACCGTTGGTCGCATAGCTGGAGGCGGCCCACGCGTAGCCGGCCGTGATGTAGTGCGCCCGCAGGTCCGGGTTGTCGACGTAGACCGTCGTGCCGGTGCCGCGGTAGCCGTGCGCGAACACCACCAGTTTGCCGTTCCACGCCTGCGGCACCTCGATGCGGTAGGCCGCGCCGCCGGAGATTCCGGTGTGGACGGTCGCGCCGGCCAGGGCGGTGAACGGGGCACCGCTGACGTCGCAGTTCGGGTCGAGAACGAGATAGCCGGGCTGGGTCGTGCTCGGCGCCGGCGCTGCGCAGGTCACCGGGGCAGCGGCTCGCGCCGGTGCGCCGATGGCCAGCGGAATTGCGGCAATCAGCGCCAGGGCAGCTCGTTTCGACCACGTATTCATGCTGTTACCTCCGGGTAACAGCAAACGACTCGGCATCGATGGAGTCAAGAGGGCGGGCGGGCCGCTACGGTGTTGTCCCAAGTAGGACCCTCAGGAGAGATCGTGGCGGCAGATCGTGTATGACCCGGACCCGGCCGGCCCGCCGCCGGCCGTGCTGAAGCTGCGCCTCGAGCCGCTGCTGGCCGCCATCGCCGTCGACGGCACCGGTGTCGCCCTGCGTGACCTGCGTCCGCGCGACGGCGACTATGCCAAGGTCTTCCGCCCGGCCGCCTGTGAGCGGGCCCGCGAGCGATACGAACGGCTGTGGTCCGGCCCGATCGATTTCCGTCACCCGGACCCGGAGGCGCGCGTCGAGATCGACGTGGTGCGGGCCGGCGAGAGCGCGACGCTGGTGCCCGGCCGGGCCTGGGCGAGCTGGCGTTACGTCGTGCCGGGGCAGACCGCCGGGCTTTCCTACGACGGACTGGTGTGGTGCGACGACCACTGGGCCTGGTTCCCCAAACCGCACCGGCTATGACGAGGGCGGAGGAGCGGTGCTGGCCCGGCTGATCAGCGTGGTCGGCACCAGCTCGGTGCCGGGCTCGTTGCGGTCGTCGTGGATCTGCGACAGCAGGCCCTGCACGCAGCGCCGGCCCACCTCGGCGAAGTCCTGGTGGATCGTGGTCAGCGGCGGGAAGTACGCACCGGCGTCGGGCAGGTCGTCGAAGCCGATCACGCTGACGTCGGCCGGCACCCGGCGCCCGTTCTCCTGCAGGGCGCGCAGCACGCCGAGCGCCATCTGGTCGTTGGAGGCGAACACGGCGGTGCACTCCGCGACGGCCGCGAGCTTCAGCCCCGCGCGGTACCCGGATTCGGCCGACCAGTCGCCGCGCAGCACCTCGGGGACCGGCCGCCCGGCCTCGGCGAGCACCGATCGCCAGGCCCGCTCGCGACGCTCGCTGGCGAAGGACTCGGCCGGCCCGGTCACGTGCCAGACGGTGTGATGGCCGAGGCGGATCAGCTCGCGGACGGCCTGCCGGGCGCCGTCGGCCTGGTCGGTGTCGACGACCGGGTAGCGGTTGCCGGCGTCGGAGTCGACGACCACCACCGGCACGCCGACCGGCAGGGTCAGGTTGGCGGAGTCGAGGAGGTGCACTTCCATGATCACGATGATGCCGTCGACCGCGAGCTCGCCGAGCCGGGTGAACGCGCCGAGCACGCCGTCCTGGGTGGGGATCGCGACCGGGATCAGGGTGATCGCATATCCCTCGCGGGCCGCGTGCGACGCGATCGCCTCGACGGTGCGGCTGTTTCCGGTGGTGGCGAGCGTGAAGACGATCACGCCGAGGGTGCGGAACGCGCCGCGTTTGAGGGCCCGCGCCGCGCTGTTGGGGCGGTACCCGAGTTCCTTCATCGCGGCCAGCACCTGCTGGCGGGTGGATTCGACGACGCTCGGGTGGCCGGTGCTGACCCGGGAGACGGTCTGCGACGACACGCCGGCGAGCCGCGCGACGTCGGCCATCGACACCCCGCGACGTCGCTGCGGACCTGCGGCCGAGTCCCTTGACGATCTATCCACGCGGTGAAACTATCACCACGATGTTTACGTAAACATAACTCCGGTCACCTGCAGGCAACATTGCTGTGTATGGCCTATGTTTGCGCAAACATCCCGACAAGGATGAGGTCCCATGACAGCACCACCGATCGCGGCGCCTGCGAGTGTGCGCCGGCGACGCCGCCCCTCGTTCCGGGGTTGGCAGTTCGTCGGGCCGTTCATGCTCGTGTTCGCGCTCGTGTTTCTCGCCCCGATCGCGTACTCGATCTACCTGAGCCTGTACCGGAACAGACTCATCGGTGGCAACTCGTTCGTCGGGCTCCAGAACTACAAACAGGTCGTCAACGACCCGAACTTCTGGTCGTCGGTCGGCCGGGTCTCGCTGTTCCTGGTCGTCCAGGTCCCGATCATGCTCTTCCTGGCGCTGCTGATCGCGCTCGCGATCGACAGCGGCCGGCTCTACGGCGCCGGGTTCTTCCGGGTCGCCGTCTTCCTGCCGTACGCCGTGCCGGCCGTCGTCGCCGCCCTGATGTGGGGCTTCATCTACGGCTCCCAGTTCGGCCTGATCGGCAACATCAACGACGCGCTGAACGTGTCACTGCCCGACCCGCTGAAGCCCAGCCTGATCCTGGCTTCCATCGGCAACATCGTGACCTGGGAGTTCGTCGGCTACAACATGCTGATCTTCTACTCCGCGCTGAAGGTCGTGCCGAAGTCGCTCTACGAGTCGGCCGAGATCGACGGCGCCGGACAGTACCGGATCATCTGGTCGATCAAGCTCCCCGCGATCCGGGGCGCCCTGGTCATCGCCACGATCTTCTCGATCATCGGCAGCTTCCAGCTGTTCAACGAGCCGGCCATCCTGCGGGCCTCGGCGCCGAACGCGATCACCACCTACTTCACGCCGAACTTCTACGCCTACTCGCTGACCTTCTCCGGGCAGCAGTTCAACTACTCGGCGGCCGTGGCGGTCGTGATGGCCGTGATCACGATGATCGTCGCCTACGTGGTCCAGCTCCGCGGAACGAGGGACCTCTGATGACGACAACCACGGTGCCCGGCTCCGCCCGTACACCCGCAGATGAAGTGACCGCGAGCAAGCCGCCCAAGCGCAAGCGCCAGGGCAGTGTGATCCTGACCGTCCTGACCTCGCTCATGGCGCTCTACGCGCTGGTCCCGCTCGCCTGGCTGGTGATCAACGCGACCAAGACCCCGGAGGGGCTGTTCAGCTCGTTCGGGCTGTGGTTCGACGACGGGCACTTCGCGCTCTTCGACAACATCAAGACCACGTTCACGTACGACAACGGGATCTTCTCGCGCTGGCTCGGCAACACTTTGCTGTACGTCGTTCTCGGCGCGGGCGGCGCGACGTTCCTCGCCGTGCTCGCGGGTTATGGCCTGGCCAAGTTCCAGTTCTTCGGCAAGAAGGCCGTCTTCGCGATCGTGATCGGCGCGGTGGCCGTGCCGCCGACCGCCCTCGCGGTACCGACGTTCCTGATGTTCAGCAAGATCGGCCTCACCAACACCCCGTGGGCCGTGATCATCCCGTCCCTGATCTCCCCGTTCGGGCTGTACCTGATGTGGACCTTCGCCGCGCAGGCCATCCCGACCGAGATGCTCGAGGCCGCCCGGGTCGACGGCGCGAGCGAGTTCCGCACCCTGTTCCGGATCAGCGTCCCGCTGCTGGCCCCGGGCATCGTCACCACCCTGCTTTTCACGATGGTCTCGACCATGAACAACTACTTCCTCCCGTTGATCATGCTCAAGAACCCCGACTGGTACCCCCTCACCGTCGGCCTCAACGCCTGGAACGCGCAGGCCGGCACCGCGGGCGGCGAGGCGGTCTTCAACCTCGTCATCACCGGATCGCTCATCACGATCGTGCTGCTGCTCGCCGCGTTCCTCATGCTGCAGCGCTACTGGCAGTCCGGCCTCGCCGCCGGCTCCGTCAAGGAATAGCCCTCCCGAAAGAAAAGGACCCTCCATGTCCAGATTCCGCACAGTCGCGGCCGTCGCCTCAGCGGCCGCACTGGCCCTGTCGATGGCAGCCTGCGGCTCGTCCGACTCCTCGTCGTCCGGCGACAGCTCTTCCGGCAGCAAGACCATCTCCGACGCCGACGTGACGGCGGCCCTCGAGAAGGGCGGCAACCTGACCGTCTGGGCGTGGGAGCCGACGCTCAAGCAGGTCGTCGCGAAATTCCAGGAGAAGTACCCGAAGGTCAAGGTCGACCTGGTCAATGCGGGCACCGGCGACAAGCAGTACACCGCCCTGCAGAACGCGATCGCGGCCGGCAAGGGCGTCCCGGACATCGGCCAGATCGAGTACTACGCGCTGCCGCAGTTCGCCCTCGGCAAGTCCCTGACCAGCCTCGGCACGTTCGGCGCCGACGGCATCAAGGCCGACTTCACCCCCGGCCCGTGGAACTCGGTCAACAGCGGCGGCCAGGTCTACGGCCTGCCGATGGACTCCGGCCCGATGGCTCTCTATTACAACAAAGAGGTCTTCGACAAGTACAAGATCGCGGTGCCGACCACCTGGGACGAGTACCTCGACGCGGCCCGCAAGCTGCACGCGGCCGACCCGAAGGCGTACATCACCAACGACACCGGCGACGCCGGCTTCGTGACCAGCATGATCTGGCAGGCCGGCGGCAAGCCGTACACCGTTGACGGCACCAACGTCACGATCAACTTCACGGACGAGGGCACCGCCAAGTTCGTCAAGGTCTGGCAGACGCTGATCAGCGAGAAGCTCGTCGCGCCGGTCTCGTCGTGGAGCGACCAGTGGTTCCAGGGCATCGCCAGCGGCTCGATCGCGTCGCTCGCGACCGGCGCCTGGATGCCGGCCAACTTCCTGTCCAGCGCCCCCGGCGGCTCCGGCAAGTGGCGCGCCGCCGAGCTCCCGCAGTGGACCGCCGGCGCGACCGCCAGCGCCGAGAACGGTGGCTCCTCGCTCGCCCTGATGGACAAGGGCACCGCCGACAAGGCCCTGGCCTACGGCTTCCTGAAGTACGCGACCGACGGTGACGGCGTGCAGACCCGCGTCGACAACGGCGCCTTCCCGGCGACCACCGCCCAGCTGTCCGACTCGAAGTGGCTGAACACCGAGTTCCCCTACTTCGGCGGCCAGAAGGCCAACGAGATCTTCGCGAAGTCGGCGAACAACGTCGTGACCGGCTGGTCGTACCTGCCGTTCCAGGTCTACTCGAACAGCATCTTCAACGACACGGTCGGCAAGGCGTACGTCTCGGGCACCACGCTCACCGACGGCCTCAAGGCCTGGCAGGACCAGTCCGCGAAGTACGGCACCGAGCAGGGCTTCACCGTCAAGTGACACCCGGGGGCCCGCCTCCCGGGGCGGGCCCCCGTTTTAAGGAGATCGTGTTGAGTTCCCCCCGATGGCTGCGTCGCGCCGGTGCACCGCGCTTGGAGTTCGGCGCCGACTACAACCCTGACCAGTGGCCCCGTGCCGTGTGGGACTCCGACGTCCGGCACATGCGCGAGGCCGGCGTGACCATCGTGTCGCTCGCGATCTTCTCCTGGGCCAAGATCGAGCCGGCCGACGGCGTCTACGACTTCGCGTGGCTCGACGACGCGATGGATCTCCTGCACGCCAACGGGATCTCGGTCGACCTGGCCACCGCGACCGCCTCGCCGCCGCCGTGGCTGACCGCCGCGCACCCGTCCATCCTCCCGGTCGACCGGGAGGGGCACACGATCTGGCCCGGTGGCCGCCAGCAGTGGCGCCCGACCTCGCCGATCTTCCGTTCGCACGCGTTGCGCCTGGTCGAGGCGCTCGCGTCCCGCTACTCCGACCACCCCGCGCTCGTCGCCTGGCACGTCTCCAACGAGCTGGGCTGCCACAACGTCTACGACTACTCCGACGACGCGGCGGCCGCCTTCCGGGTGTGGCTGCGCGACCGCTACGCGACGCTGGACGAGCTCAACGACGCCTGGGGCACCGCGTTCTGGTCGCAGCGTTACACCGACTGGGCCGAGATCATCCCGCCGCGGCTGGCCGCGACCCACCCGAACCCGGGGCAGCAGCTCGACTTCAAGCGGTTCTCCTCGGACGCGCTCAAGGATTACCTGGTCGCCGAGCGCACCCTGCTGCGCGGCATCACCCCGGACGTGCCGATCACCACGAATTTCATGGTGATGGGCGAGACCAAGGGGATGGACTACGCCGACTGGGCGGCCGAGGTCGACTTCGTCTCCAACGACCACTACCGCCAGCCCGGCCCGCAGTCGCTCGACGAGCTGTCCTTCTCGGCCAACCTGACCGGCAACATCGCCGGCGGCCGGCCGTGGTTCCTGATGGAGCACTCGACCAGCGCGGTCAACTGGCAGCCGATCAACGTGCCCAAGAAGCCCGGCGAGCTGGCCCGCGACTCGCTCACGCACGTCGCGCACGGCGCCGACGCGGTCTGTTTCTTCCAGTGGCGGCAGTCCCGGGCCGGCGCCGAGAAGTACCACTCGGCGATGCTGCCGCACGCCGGCGCCGACAGCGACCTGTTCCGGTCGGTCGCGGCGCTCGGGCATCAGCTGGCAACGTTGTCCGAGCTCGCCGGCACGCCGCGCACCCGGGCCCGGGCCGCCATCGTGTTCGACTGGCCGTCGTGGTGGGCGTCCGAGCTCGACTCGCACCCCACCGACCGGCTGCGCTACCGCCAGGAAGCCCTGGACTGGTACACCGCGTTCCTCGGCCTCGGCGTCCGCGCCGACGTGGTGCCGCTGTCGGCGCCGCTGGAGGAGTACGACGTGGTGATCGCCCCGGTCCTGCACGTCATCCCGGCCGACCTCGCGAAGCGCCTCGACGCGTACGTGTCGGCGGGCGGTCACCTGGTCACGACGTACTTCTCCGGGGTCGTCGACGAACATGACCACGTGTGGCTCGGCGGTTATCCGGGCGCGTTGCGCGACCTGCTCGGCATCCGGATCGAGGAGTTCGCCCCGCTGCTCGACGACGAGAGCGTCCAGCTCACCAACGGCACCGTCGGCACGCTGTGGACCGACCGGGTCGACCTGGCCGACGACGCCACCGAGGTGCTCGCCGCCTACGAGTCCGGCGAGATGGCCGGCCGCCCGGCGGTGACGCGCCGTGCGGTGGGGGCGGGCTCCGCGGCGTACGTCTCGACCCGCCTCGGACCTTCGGGTCTGAGCCCGGTCCTCGGCGCCCTGCTGGAGCGGGCCGGGGTGGACAGCGAGCTGCCGGCCGCGTTGCGTGGCCGCGTCGAGCTGGTGCAGCGGGGCGAATTCCGCTTCGTCATCAACCGCACCGACGTCCCGATCGACATCTCGTCCCTGGGATCGGCCGAGTCCACTCTCGCCGCCAGGGGAGTGGCGGTGATCCGCGCCTGACCGTTCCAGGCGCACGGAACGACCCGGCGGCCGCTCGCCGGGTCGTTCCGCGTTTTCCTACGGCACAATGATCGTCTTGCCGCGGAGCCGGCCGGCCTCGGCGTCGCGGTGCACCGACGCCAACTCGGCGAGCGGCCGCCGAGCGGCGATGTCGAGCCGGACCACACCGGCGTCGATGAGCCCGACCAGCGCGGCGAGCTGCGTCGTGTCGTTGCGGGCCACGAAGTGCGACGTCGTCACCGGTAGATCGGCGTCGGCCGGGCCGGTGGCTTCGACCGGGCCGGTGACGGAAACGATGACGCCGCCCGGCCGCACGGCGGCGACCGGGGCCGGACCGGGCACCAGGTGGAGGAGCACGGCGACCGGCTCGGCCACCGTCAACGGCGCGGCCGTGTAGTCGATGACCTCGTCCGCGCCGAGACTCCGGACCGTTTCGGCGCTGCGCGGGCTCGCGGTGGCGATGACGTACGCCCCGGCGTGCTTGGCCAGCTGCACCGCGAAGCCGCCGACCCCGCCGACCCCGCCGCCCGCGCCGTTGACCAGCACCCGCTGGCCGGGTTCGACCTGGGCGTGGTCGAACACCGCCTGCCACGCGGTGAGCCCGGCGATCGGAATGGCGGCGGCATCGGGCAGCGGGACCGTCGTGGGCGCGGCGACCAGGGTGCCGGCGGGGGCGGTGACGTACTCGGCCGCCGTTCCGCCGGTGTCGACCCGGCCGATGACCCGGTCGCCGGTTGCCACCACGGTCCCGGCCAGGTCGATGCCGAAGGCGTACGGCAGATCAACCCGCAGGAATCCACGGCGGATCCCGATGTCGGACGGGTTGAACGAGGTCGCGGCCACCTTGATCAGCACCTCGCCGCCCGCCGGCAAGGGGACTTCGTCGAGGCGGATCACGTCGGCGTCGCCGTACTCATGAATTCGCATTGCCTTCACGACGATGAAGCTATGCCCGACACCCCCGCGGTCCGGCTGGGGCCGGGCGACGTCGTGTTCCGGCCGCACGGTCACGGCCACACGCTCGCCGGCGGTCCGGCCACCCCGGTCACCGGGCCCGCCTGCCACCCGGACGACCCGGGCGTGCCCCCGAGATTCGACGGAGAGCCCACCGCGGTCCTGCTGTGCGGCGCCTACCAGGTCGATCCGGTCCGGGTGCATCCGCTGCTGCACGATCTGCCCGCGCTGGTGCGGCTCCCGCCGCTGGGCGCCCCGGTCGATCTGCTCGCCGCCGAGCTCGAACAGTCGCGCCCCGGCGCCGACGCGATCATCCCGGCGCTGCTGGACACGCTCCTGGTCCACATCCTGCGCCGGTGGCTCGAGCAGAACCCGGCGCACGCTGGCTGGCCGGCCGCCCTGAACGACCCGGTCACCGCGGCCGCCCTGCAGGCGATGCACCGCGACCCGGCCCGCCCGTGGACGGTTGCCACCCTCGCCGCCGGGGCCGGCCTGTCCCGCGCGCCGTTCGCCCGCCGCTTCGCCGCCCTGGTCGGCCGGCCCCCGCTGACCTACCTGACGTGGTGGCGGATGACCACTGCCGCCCGGCTGCTGCACGAGTCCGACGCGCCGCTGAGTCTGATCGCCGGCCGGGTCGGTTATTCCTCGGAGTTCGCGTTCGCCAACGCCTTCAAGCGTCAGTACGGGATAGCCCCGGGCCGTTACCGCTCCTCACCCGATCCGCCACGACCCGACCGGGTCGGCGTAGAGGCCGCCCGGAGCCCATTCGATCGAGCCGGCCGGCGACAGCACGTCGAACACGATCTCGCCGGACCGCTCCTGCCCGGTTCGTAAATCGTTCGTGGAGTCCAGCACCGTGGTGTCGCATCCGGAGTACGTGCCCGAAACGGCGTCGGCGGTGGTGCCGTTCGCCCCGACGAACGTGAAGTCCAGCGGGTTGACGGTGCCTTGGCCGGAGCGCTGCGCGACCGTCACCTCGACGACCAGGTAGACGCCCTGTTCCGGGTCCGGAAAGTAGTGTTTGCACGGCTTCCGGTAGGTCTTCGCGAACCTGATGGTGCCGTCCTGGACGCCGCGGGCGGGATCGGTGACAGTCATGGTGGAGCCGAGTGGCACGCCGTACCCTCGGTCGGCGCTGCCCACCTTCGGCCCGGGCCGGACCGGAGCGCCGTCGCCCAAGCCGCCGAACGCGGCGGCAAACAATCCCACGCCGACCGCCAGCGTGACGACGGTGACGATCACGGGCAGCGGGTTCCTCCGCCGGGGCGGCGTGAGCTGATCGTCTGACACGCGCTGCTCAACGGAGCTCGCCGGGTGCGCGACGTCGCCCGAACGGCCATCGTGGGACGATAGAGAGTGGAACTCACTCATCAAGAAGTCTTCCAGCGGTACATCTACGCCGGCGCGATCAGCCGGAACCCGGACGCGGTCGCCGAGCTGTTCACCTCCGACGGCGTCTACGAGGTGCCGCTGGAGCCGCGCCGGCTCGAGGGCCGCGAGGCGATCCGGGCCGGCATCGTCGATTATCAGCGGCAGCCCGAGGGCCTCGGCACGGTGAACATGGAGCTGTCCCGCGCCGTCCTGCACGACACCACCGACCCGGCCGTCTTCATCGCCGAGATCGACACCGTCCTCGACCGGCCGGACGGCACCCGCGGCACGATGTCGCTGGTCCAGATCTTCCGGGTCCGCGGCGACCGGATCGCTCACCTCCGCGATTACTTCACCCTCTAGGTTTCGATAGCTGCATTATGCAGCTATGCTGGTGGAGTGTTCAAGCAACCCAAGGCCGTCTACGCGGTCGCCTTCGCCTGCGTCGTCAGCTTCATGGGGATCGGCCTGGTCGACCCGATCCTGCCGGCGCTGTCCAAGCAGCTGGAGGCCACGCCCAGCCAGGTCAGCCTGCTGTTCACCAGCTACCTCCTGGTGACGGCGGTGGCGATGCTCTTCACCGGCTGGGTCTCCAGCCGGATCGGGGCCAAGCGCACCCTGGTCACCGGCCTGGCCGTGATCGTGGTCTTCTCCGCGCTCGCCGGCCTGTCCGGCTCGATCAACGGCATCGTCGGCTTCCGGGCCGGCTGGGGCCTGGGCAACGCGATGTTCATCGCGACCTCCCTGGCGGTGATCGTCGCCTCCGCCTCCGGTGGCTTCGCCGGCGCGATCATCATGTACGAGGCCTCGCTCGGTCTCGGCATCGCGGCCGGCCCGCTGATCGGCGGCCTGCTCGGCAACATCAGCTGGCGCGGCCCGTTCTTCGGTGTCGCCGTGCTGATGGCGATCGCGCTGCTGGCCACCGTCGTGCTGCTCGACCCGACGCCCAAGCCCGACCACCGCACGTCGGTCCTCGCGCCGCTCAAGGCGCTGCGCCACCGCAGCCTGCTCACCATGAGCCTGACCGCGGTGCTGTACAACTGGGGCTTCTTCACGATGCTCGGCTACGCGCCGTACCCGATGGAGCTCAGTGCGATCAAGCTCGGCTTCGTCTTCTTCGCGTGGGGCCTGCTGCTGGCGTTCTTCTCGATCACCGGCGCGCCGTGGCTTCAGCGCAAGTTCGGCACGGCGCCCTCGATGTACGGCGCGCTGACCGTCTTCGCGCTGCTGCTCCTGTTGATCGGCATCCTCACCGACAACCGCTGGGCGGTCATCGTCTGCGTGATCGCCTCCGGCATCGTCGCGGGCATCAACAACACCCTCACCACCCAGGCGGTCATGCTGGTCGCGCCGGTCGAGCGGCCGGTCGCCTCGGCGGCGTACGGTTTCGTCCGGTTCATCGGCGGCGGCCTCGCACCCTACTTCGCGGGCAAGATGGTCGACCACTGGAACATGCACGTCCCGTTCGTGGTCGGCGCCGTCGCGGTGCTCGTCGGCGTCGGGATCCTCAGCACCGGCCACCGCATGCTGGCCGTCGCCGACGCCTCCATGGCCGGTGGCGGGCACGGCACGCCGGACGAGGTGGCCGGCGAGGTCGCCGACGAGTTCGGCGGCGCCCCCGACGCGATCGACTTCGAGAAGGAAGCTTCGCGCAGCACGCAACGGTGATCAGTGTGGCCGGAGGCCGTCCATCAAGAGGTTCAGCAGGCGGGCGGCCTGGGCTTCGCGCGCCGGTTTCGAGGCGACGGTGAAGATGCCGACGAGGGCGGCGGCGATGTCCTCGGCGGTGACGTCGGGGCGGAGGTCACCGGCCACGCGGCCGGCGTCGAGGATCGTGGTGATGGCGGTCAGCAGTTCGGCGCGGGTGTCGGCGTGGGCGATCTCGCCCGCCTGGATCATCGAGAGCAGCGTGTCGAGCATGCCGTTCTTGGCCGCGATCCAGTCTCCGAACAGGTCCGTCCAGCGCCGCATCGCCGCGGCCGGCGGCATCTGGCCGAGCAGGTCGCGGGCGCCGGTGGTGAGGCGCACGACCTGGTCGCGGTAGACCGCGTCGACCAGCGACTCGCGGGTCGGGAAGTGCCGGTAGAGCGTCGCGATGCCGACGCCGGCCTCGCGGGCGATCGCGCGCATCGACGGCTCGCCGCCGGCCGACATGAACACCCTGGTCGCCACCGCGAGCAACTGGTCGCGGTTGCGGGCCGCGTCCGCTCGCGGCGCGCGGGTTTCCGCCTCAGTCAAAACGGATCACGCTCCGGTTGTGCTAGGTTCGATCAAGCAAACGGAGCATAGTCCGTTTCACCCACGGAGCGGAGCGGTCAGATGCCGGCGAGCATGAGCAAGGCGGTCCAGCTCGATTCCTTCGGCGGACCCGAGGTCCTGAGCGTTCGCGAGGTGCCCGCGCCGCAGGCCGGCCCGGGGCAGATCCGGGTGCGGGTCACCGCGGCCGGGCTGAACCCGATGGACTGGATCATGACCGCCGACGCGGACACCGCCGCCCGGTTCGGCCTGAGCCTGCCGGCCGGGTTCGGGACCGATTACGCGGGAGTGGTGGACCAGGTCGGTGACGGGGCGACCGGGTTCGCGGCCGGCGACCGGGTCTTCGGTTCCGCCCTGTCGCGCGCGGTCGCCGGCTTCGTGGTCGTTGACGCGGCCGGGAGCGTTGCGGCGAACGAGGCCCATCGCACTCCGGACGGCGTCGACGACCCGACCGCCGCCACGCTGGCGATCGCCGGCCGCACGGCGGCCGCCGCCCTCGCCGTCGTCAGCCCGGGGCCGGGCGACACGGTGCTGATGGGTGGCGCGGGCGGCGGGGTCGGGGTGTTCGCGGTCCAGTTGGCCCGGCTGGCGGGGGCGCGGGTGATCGGGACGGGATCGGCGACGTCGGCCGACTTCCTGCGCGGCCTCGGGGCCGAGCCGGTCGCCTACGGTGACGGCCTGGCCGACCGGGTGCGGGCTCTCGCCGGCGATGGGGTCACCGCCGCGATCGACCTGCACGCGACGGAGACGGTCGACGCCGCCCGGGCGCTCGGCGTCGAGGACAAGCGGATCTGCACCATCGCCGCCCAGGTCGACGGGGTCATGGCGGCCAACGGCGCGAGCGCCGCACCCGGCGCCCTGGCGGAGATCGCCGGCCTGGTCGCGGCGGGCCGGCTGCGGGTGCCGATCGCGGCGACCTTCCCGATCGAGGAGATCTGCGCCGCGGTCGAGCTCCAGGCGGGCCGGCACGCGCGCGGCAAGATCGTGATCGATATCTGATCAGCTGCCGGTGACCGCGCGCAGCAGGAAGTCGACCAGGCGGCGGGCGTGGTCGGCGGTGTTCGCGGCGAGCGCCGCGCGTTTGCCCGGCGGGGTGCTCAGCGCGTGCATCATCGCGCCGCCGGCCAGGGTGTCCAGCAGCAGCGTGACCGACGTGCCGGGGGGCAGCTCGCCGCGGGCGATGCCGCGGCGCACGATCGCCCGGGCGGCGAGGGTCTGCGCCGTACGCATCGCTTCGTAATTTTCGCCGACGCCCGGGATCGCCCCCGCCTCCAGGGAAAGGCGCAGCGCGGCCCGGCTGGCCGGGCCCGAGTAGAGGTCGAGCATCTGCGTGGCCAGCTCGACCATGTCGCCGTGCAGGGTGCCGGTGTCGACGTCGCTGACCCGCAGCAGCCCGGTGGTCAGGGCGTCGGTCAGCAGTGATTCCTTGCTGCTCCAGCGCAGGTAGAGGGAGGCCTTGCCGACGCCGGCCCGTTTGGCGACGACCTCCATGGCGAAACCGGCCCAGCCGAGCTCACCGAACACGTCCAGGGCGGCGCGGGCGATCCGCCGGTCCACCTCCGGATCGCGGGGCCGCCCCGGCGCGCTGGTCGTTGTCATAGGACCACTCTATTTCCTGAACGAAACCCGTCTCGGTGAGGAAGCGCTTCCCCGGCAGAACCGCTTGTTTCAACACATGATGCTGATCGTTACGGGTCGATGTTGAGAAAGCGCTTCCCGAGCGTCGATACTCCCTGCACTCCTTATCCCCGTTCCCCAAGGGAGTGTTGATGCATTCATCCCCACGAATCCGCGTGCTCGCGGCCGTGACCCTCACGGTCGCCGCCACGCTGTTCATCGCCCCGGCCGTCGCCGAGGCGGCCACCGTCACGGTGCAGGCCGAGGCCTACGCCGCGCAGTCCGGCGTGCAACTGGAGAACACGGCCGACTCGGGCGGCGGCCAGAACGCCGCCTACCTCGCCAACGGCGACTGGATGCGGTACGACGGCGTCGACCTCGGCGCCGCCGGCTCGCTCACCGTGCAGGCCCGGGTCGCGTCGGCGACCGGCACCGGCACCATCGAGCTGCGCACCGGCTCGCAGACCGGCCCGGTGCTGGCCACCCTTGCCGTCGCCAACACCGGCGGCTGGCAGGCGTGGACCACCCAGACCACCACCGTGGCCAGCCACCCGACCGGCGCGCAGACCGTCTTCGCGCTGCTCAAGAACTCCACCGGCGGCGACTTCGTCAACATCAACTGGTTCTCGTTCGGCGACGGCACGTCGACCGACGGGCCGGGCTGGGTCCCGATCGACCAGGCCGCCTGGAACGCCCAGCTGGCCCAGTTCAGCGCGCTGGTCCCGAAGCCGGTGCCGGCCGGCAATACCCGCGTGTCGGAGTTCAACGCCTCCTGCGTGTACAGCCACTCGCACCCGGACGACCCGATCATCTTCCCGGGGATGCCGGGCGCGTCGCACATGCACACGTTCCTCGGCAACGACAAGACCGACGCCAACACCACCACCCAGACGCTGCTCGCCAACGCCGGCACCAGCTGCAAGCCGGCGCCGGACCTGTCGGCGTACTGGATTCCCACCCTCTTCAACGGCGACCAGGCGATCGAGCCGAAGGACGTGGTCGTCTACTACGGCTCCCGGCTCACCGACCCGAGCGTCACCAAGCCCTTCCCCCAGGGCTTCCGGATGATCGCGGGCGACGCCAAGCTGCAGACGCCGACACCGGAGGGCTCGGTCAACGCGTTCTACTGCGCCGGCCCGGGCGGTCAGATCGGCCGCAGCGCCGACGGCAACTGGCCGATCTGCGCCTCCACCGCGGTGCTGATGTTCCACCTGGTCTTCCAGGACTGCTGGGACGGCAAGCACCTGGACAGCCCGACCCACAAGGCGCACGTCTCGTACAGCTACACCGGCACCTGCACCGGTGACTACCCGATCGCGATCCCGAACCTGTCCTTCCTCATCTCCTACCCGACCCAGGGCTCGGCCAACGGCTTCCGGCTGGCCTCGGGCATGGCGTCGTCGATGCACGGCGACGCGTTCTTCGCCTGGGACAACCTGGCCCAGAGCCAGCGGGTGAAGAACTGCCTGGTGCAAAAGGCCAAGTGCAACACCGAGGGCAATTTCTGACGTACGGCCGGGGCCGGCGCCCTCTGACGCCGGCCCCACTTTTCAGATCTCGGTCGACTCGCCCCAGGGCAGGTTCTCCAGGGGCAGGCCGGCCAGCCCGTTCTCGCCGAGCAGCATGCGGTACGAGTTCTGGCCCAGCTCGCTGAGCATCAGCTCGTGGATCTGGATCGCGCGCCCCGGCCGCACCGCCCGCACGAAGTCGGCGGCGTCGCCGAGCCTGGTCCACGGCCCACTGGTCGGCAGCAGCAGCGTCTCGACCGGCGCCGCCGGCGCCACATAGGAGTCGCCCGGGTGGAAGACCCGGCCCTCGACCAGGTAACCGACGTTGTCCGGCCGCGGGATGTCGTCGTGGATGAGCGCGTGCCGCTCGCCGTGCACGGTGACGCCGAAACCGGCGGGTTCGATGCGGTCGCCGGCCGTGACCGCGACGACCCGCCCGTCGCGCTCGCCGAGCTTGTCCACGACCGCCGCCGTGCCGAACACCCGCAGGCCGGGCCGCCGATCGAGCTCGGCGGCCAGCGCGGCGTCGTCGAAGTGGTCGAAGTGCTCGTGCGTGATCAGGACCGCGTCGGCGGCGGCGATCAGCTCCGCCGCGTCCGGCGTGAACGTGCCGGGGTCGATCAGCAGCGTCCGGTCGCCGTCGGTGAATGTGACACAGGCGTGAGCGTGCTTGGTGAGGCGCATCGCGGGCTCCATCTATACAGCGGTGTTGTACAACTCAAACTATACAACGGTGCTGTATATTCTCCGCATGGTGCCGGACGAGGACTTCGCCGAACAGCTCAGGCACGCGATCGGCCGCTTCGTGCGCGCCACCCGCGCCCGGGCCGACACGGTCCCGGCCACGCATGCCGCGGCCATGGGCGCCCTCGATCGCGAGGGCCCGCAGACCATCGCGGGGCTGGCGGCCGGTCGCGGCGTCAAGCACCAGAGCATGAGCCGCACGATCGGTGAGCTGGAAGCACTCGGCCTGGTCGGCCGGGCCCCGAACCCGGCCGACGGGCGGGCGTTCCTGATCACCATCACGCCGGCGGGGGCGGCGGCCCTGGAGGCCGACCGCGCTTCCCGCCGGCACTGGGTGGCGGATGCCATCGCGGCCGAGCTGACCGCCGACGAGCGCCGCATCCTGCTGGCCGTTCCGGGCCTGCTCAACCGCCTGTCCGCGGCGGGCGAGGCCAGCCGCCTTTCTGCAGCGGGCGAGGCCGGCGGCGTTTCGGTAGCGGGCGAGGCCGGTCAGGGCTGAATGTTCTCCAGATCGGCCAGCAGGCTCGGGTGCGTCGGCTCCCAGCCGAGGGCCTCGCGGGTGTGCGCGCTGGACGAGGGCTGGTCGGTCGCGAAGACCGGGCCGAGCGGGCCGTAGGTCTCGGCCGGCACCGACTGGACCGGCAGGCCGAGCCGCCGGCCGATGACCGCGGCGATGTCGCGCACCGCGTCGCCCTCGTCGTCCACGGCGTGCCAGGAGCTGTCGGCGGGCGCCTTCTCCAGGGCGAGCCGGAACAGCACGGCCGCGTCAAGCGCGTGCACAGCCGGCCAGCGCTGGGCGCCGTCGCCCGGGTAGCCGGACACGCCGCTCTGGCGCGCGATGTTGGTCAGCAGACCGGCGAAACCACCGTTGCCCTCGTTGTGCACCGTGCGCGGCAGGCGCACCGCGGTGGCCCGCACCCCGCGCTCGGCCAGGCCCAGGGTCGCGATGACGGTGCGGCCGCGGCCGCCGACCGGCCCGTCGGTCGGCAGCGGGTCGGCCTCGGTGGAGGCGCGGCCCGGAATCCAGGGGGTGCCGGAGACGACGACGAAGGGCCGGTCGCTGCCGGCGAGCGCCTCGCCCATCGTGGTGATGGCGGCGGTCTCCTCGGCGATCGCCTGCGCGAGGGCCTCGGGGCTGCTGAAATCGTTGGCGAAGGCCAGGTGGATCACGCCGTCGGACTGGGTGGCGCCGGCCCGCACGGCGTCCAGGTCGGCGAGGCCGCCCCGCAGCGTTTCGGCGCCGGCCGCCTCGGCGGCCTTCGCGGAGTCGTCGGAGCGGGCGAGGGCGAGGACGGTGTGGCCGTTGCCGAGGAGCTCGGCGACGACGGCGGTGCCGATCAGGCCGGTGCCGCCGGTGATGAAGACGCGCATGGGAACTCTCCCGCAAGTGATGGGACTCTTGTCCCGTCAGACGCTACCAGGTGACGGGACAGAAGTCCCATCACCTATGATGGAAACCATGGCTCGATGGGAACCGGGAGCGCGCGAACGCCTCGTGATGGCGGCCGTCGACCTCTTCACCGAGCAGGGCTACGACGCGACCACGGTCGCGCAGATCGCCGAGCGGGCCGGGGTCACCAAGAGCACCTTCTTCCGGCACTTCCCCGACAAGCGCGAGCTGCTGGTCGCCGGGCAGGAGGCGCTGAGTCTGCTGCTGGCCGAGGGGATCGCCGAGGCGCCCGCCGAGGCCGGCCCGCTCGACGCGGTCGCGGCCGGCCTCGAGCGCGCCTCGGCCGCGTTCGGCGAGGTGAGCCGCGAGATCGCCCCCCGGCTGAAGGCCGCCGTCGCCACCAGCACCGAGTTGCAGGAGCGGGACGCCCTCAAGAGCGTCAGCCTCGCGGCCGCGATGACCGCCGCCCTGATCGGCCGGGGCGTGCCCGACCCGATCGCGGCTCTCGCCGGCGAGCTGGGCCTGCTGGCCTTCAAGCGGGGCTACACGACCTGGGCCGGCGACGCCAAGGGCGACTTCGCCCCGCACGCGCTGGCCGCCCTGGCCGAGCTGCGGGCGGCGAGCGCGGCGCTGGGCTGATCGTCACCCGGCGGCCGGGATGCCGGCGGGTGCGTCGATCAGCAAGGCGATGTCCTCGGCCGGCATCGGGCGGGCGAAGTGGAACCCCTGGGCCAGCTGGTAACCGACCCGGTGGAGCCGTTCCGCCTGCTCGGCGGTCTCGACGCCCTCGGCGACCGCCTCGATCCCCAGCCCCTGGGTGATCGCGATCAGGCTGTCCACGATCACCGCCTGCGGGCTGGCCGTGGTCACGCCGTCGACGAAGGACTTGTCGACCTTCAGGATCTGCACCGGGCAGTCCACCAGCAGGCTCAGCGAGGACTGGCCGGTGCCGAAGTCGTCCAGCGCCACCCGCAGCCCCATGGTGTTGAGCGCCTTCACCGCGTCCAGCGCCGCGCCGGTGCCGAGCACCGCGGTCTCGGTCACCTCGGCGACCAGCCCGCGCGGGTCCGCGCCTTCGCGGGCGAGCAGCGCGGCCATCTCGGCGGGGAAGTCCGGCTCCTGCAGCTGCCGGGCCGAGATGTTGACGCTCACCTTGGCCGGCGCGCGATCGCCGTACTCCCGTTGCCAGGCCGCGGCCTGCCGGATCACCTGCTCCAGCACCCATCGGCCGAGCTCGACGATGTAGCCGTTGCGCTCGGCGAGGGGGATGAAGACGGCCGGCGAGATCAGCCCGTGATCCGGGTGCCGCCAGCGCACCAGCGCCTCCACCCCGGCGAACCGGCCGTGCGGCAGCTCGACGATCGGCTGGTAGAGCATGAACAGCTCGTCGCGGGCGATGGCCTGGCGCAGGTGCGCGCCGAGCCGGACGTCGGCGGCGGCGAGTTCGTCCATGAGCGAGTCGAACCAGGCCCAGCGGTCGCCGCCGACGCTCTTGGCCGCGTACATCGCGACGTCGGAACGGCGCAGCAGCTCCTCCGGGGTGTCGCCGGTCCCCGCCGCCGTCGCGCCCAGGCTGACCTGCGGCGTCATCTCGTTGCCGCCGACGAACAGTGGCTGGCGCACGACGTCGAGCAGCCGGTCCAGCAGGGCGGCCGCCTCGCCGGCGGTGCGGCCCCGCAGCAGCACGGTGAACTCGTCGCCGCCGAGCCGGGCCGCGGAGTCGGCCGGGCCGATCGTGGCGGCCAGGCGAGCCCCGATCTCCCGGAGCATCTGATCGCCGGTGTTGTGCCCCATCCGATCGTTGATCACCTTGAAGTCGTCCATGTCCAGCAGCGCCATGTGGAACGGCTCGCCGGTGGCCAGGACGTCGGTGAGCGTCTCGGTGAACAGCGTCCGGTTCGGCATGCCGGTCAGCGGATCGTGGGTCACCTCGTGGTCGAGCTGCTCCTGGTAGCCACGCATCTGGCGCATGTTGCCGTCGACCGTGTCGAGCAGCCGGTTGTTCTCCCGCAGCGCCGACACCTGCCGGAACGCAACCAGCCCGCTCACGATCGCCGCGCAGATCGCCAGCAGCAGGAGCTCCCCGCCGGTCGGCGCGGCGGCACCGATCACAGCGAGACAGACGGCCGCGAGGGCGAGGTAGGGGAGAGCGGTGAGCCGGCGTGCGGGCTGCCGGGGCGGCGGGGTGGCCGGCGCACGGAGCTGACGCTCCGCCGCGAGCTGGGCGGTCAGCGAGATGAAGGCGGCGGCGAGCATGGTTCCGGACAGGTGCGGGTGGGCACGCAGGTGCGGGGCAAGAGCGCCGCCGGCGGCCGCGAGCGACACCCCGGCCGTGATGATGCCCAGCGCCTGCCGGTCGAGGTGACCGGCGCCGGCGAAAGTCATCTTGATCATGGCCAGAGCCGCGAGCAGCACCAGCAGGATGACGCCCGCCATCGGCAGGATCGCCCCGTCGCCGGTCAGCCCGATGTGGCGCAGCGAGTAGTGCCAGACCAGCACTCCGGCGGTGACCAGCACGATGGTCGCGTCCACCCCGAACCGGATCCACTCCGGCCGGGTCCGGTGCCAGGAGGTGAGCCGCAGCATCGCGCCGAAGGCGAAGAACAGCAGCCCCAGCAGCAGCGCCGAGGTGAGTGGACTGACGTGCCGGGAGGGCGCATCCGGTCCGGCGGTGGCGTCGGCCGCGTTGCTGACCACGCCGGCCACGAGCACCGCGCAGGCCAGGCCGATCCGCAGCCAGAACGCGCGGCCGACGGCGCTGAGTTCGCCCCGCCGCCAGACCCGCAGGCAGGCCCGGGCGGCCAGGGCGGCCATGAACGGCAGTGCTGCCCAGCCCACGACCGGGTGGGACCAGACGTGGCCGAGCCCGATCAGGAACCAGCCGGCGCTGAACAGGAACAGGGCGGCGCCCACGATCATGGACGCGTTGATGCCTCGGGGGAGGACCGCTGTGGGCACGAGCCGACGATCGGTCGCCGCGCGCCGGACTTGACGGATTGTCAGGCCGATCCCCGTATCCGATAAGAGTGTTGCCCATTAGTGCAAACAAAATCGAACATGATTCAGCGCTTATTGACGCGTTCGAGCGTTCGGGCGTAATTTCCGGCTCGGGATGTCGACACCCATGAATATCAGCGCCGTCCTTTCCCCCGGAGCGCCCCATGCTCAGACATCGTCCGTCCCCACTCCTTCTCCGTGTCGCCGCCGTGCTGGCCCTCATCGCCGGCACGATCGTCGGCCTGGCCGGCGCCGCCAGCGCGGCCACCTCCCAGTCCTGCGACATCTACGCCGCGGCCGGCACCCCCTGCGTGGCCGCACACAGCACCGCCCGGGCCCTGTTCGGTGCCTACAGCGGCCGTCTCTACCAGGTGACCCGGGCCTCCGACGGCGCCACCCACGACGTCGGCACGCTCGCCGCCGGCGGCTACGCCAACGCCGCCGACCAGGACGCCTTCTGCAACGGCAGCACCTGCCGAATCACCAAGATCTGGGACCAGACCAGCCGGCACAACGACCTCTCGGTCGCGCCGGACGGCAGCGCCGGCAGCGGCGACCGGGGCGCGAACGCGAGCGCCATCGCGGTGACGGCCGGCGGCCACAAGGTGTACGGCATCTGGGGCACCCCCGGTGTCGGCTACCGATACACCGGTGTCGCCTCCGGCGTGGCGGTCAACGGCCAGCCCGAGGGCGTCTACATGGTGGCCAGCGGCACCCACGTGGGCTCCGACTGCTGCTTCGACTACGGCAACGCCGAGTCCACCCCGAACGACACCGGCAACGGCCACATGGACGCCGTCAGCATCGCCACCACCTGCTACTTCGCGCCTTGCCAGGGCTCCGGCCCGTGGATCGAGGCCGACCTGGAGAACGGCATGTTCCAGGGCGGCAACGGCTCCAACCCCAACGCGGGCAACAACTCGGCGTTCGTCACCGCGGTGCTGAAGAACAACGGCCAGACGACGTACGCGCTGAAGGGTGGCAACTCCCAATCGGGCGGCCTGACCACCTGGTACAACGGCTCGCTGCCGACCGACAAGAGCGGCTACAAGCCGATGCACCAGGAAGGCGGCATCATCCTGGCGATCGGCGGCGACAACAGCAACCGCAACCGGGGCACCTGGTTCGAGGGCGCAATGACCTCGGGCTACCCGACCGACGCGGCCGAGAACGCGGTGCAGGCCAACGTGGTGGCGGCCGGCTATGCGGGCCAGACCAATGTGATCAACGGCCCGGCCGGCACGGTGACCGGTCCCGGCGGCAAGTGCATGGACGTGGCCGCCGACGACACCGGTGTCAACGGCGCGGGCGTCCAGCTGTGGGACTGCCAGACCTACGCCGAGGACCAGCACTGGACACACCTGGCCGACAACACGCTGCGGACACTCAACCGCTGCCTGGACATCGTGGGCAACGGCACCGCCGGCGGCGCGCAGCTCGAGCTCTGGGACTGCAACGGCGTCGGCGGCCAGAAGTGGATCCAGCAGGCCGACGGCTCCCTGAAGAACCCCCAGTCGGGCCGCTGCTTGGATTCACCGAACGGCGCCACGGCCAACGGCACCCGCCTGCAGATCTGGGACTGCAACGGAGCAGCCGCCCAGAAATTCGCGGTCAACGGCGGCGGCGCCACCCTCGGCCCCGGCAGCAAGTGCGTCGACGTGGCGGCCGACGACACGGGGGTGAACGGCACCGCGGTGCAGCTGTGGGACTGCCAGTCCTACGCCGCCGACCAGCACTGGTTCCACAGCGCCAACGCCTCGCTGCGTGCGCTCGGCCGCTGCCTCGACATCGTGGGCAACGGCACCGCGAACGGCGCGCAGGTCGAGCTGTGGGACTGCAACGGCGTCGGCGGCCAGGTCTGGCAGCAGCAGGCCGACGGCTCCCTGCTCAACCCGCAGTCGGGCCGCTGCCTCGACTCGCCGAGCGGCTCGACCGCCAACGGCGCTCGGCTGCAGATCTACGACTGCAACGGCAGCACAGCCCAAAAATTCGCCCTGACCTAAAACCCCAGCCCCACGCGGTGCAAACCCCAGCCCCACGCGGTGTTAAAGCTCCGCCCCGCGCGGTGTTAAAGCTCAGCCCCGCGCGGTGTTAAAGCTCCGCCCCGCGCGGTGTTAAAGCTCAGCCCCTACCCCATTTTTGTAAAGAAGCACGTATCCAGGGGACGACCCGCGCGGTCGCCGTCAATGAGTTGAGCCCGGTTTTCGACATCGCGGGGTGTGCGACGTCGAAAACCGGGCTCAACTCATTGACCTCAAAGGCGACCGCGCCCGCGGAGCGAAGCGGAGCCAGCAAGCTCAGCAGCCATGTGCACCACCCCAGCCACGCACCCCGCAAGAAGACCCCCACCTCACCCCCGCTCGTAGGGAATCTTCTCCCCGGCCTCAACCGCAACCGGAAGCCGATTCTCCGCAGGAGGCAGCGGACAGGTAGCAAAGTCCGTATAGGCGCAAGGCAGGTTCGTCGCCCGGGTGAAATCGAGCACCACACTGCCGTCGACACGGGCCGGGGCAATGGCCAGGCTCCGATTGGCCGCGTAGGTAGTGACACCGGACGTCTCATCGGTGAACAGCGCGAAGAACGACCCCGGCGTCCGCCCATTGAAAACAGTCAGCGCCAGCGAAGTGCCGAGCGCCTCGAACTCAACCCGCCCAGGCGACGAGTAGACATGCTCCAAACCCTCGACGGCCGCCCCCACGGTCACATCACGAGGCGAGTCAAAAGGAACGAACCGCCCACGAAGCACCCACTTCTCGTCAGGCTCATAGGCCGGCGTGCCGCGGAATCCGGCACGCAGCGAGTGCGACGGATGCCGCGGCCGGACGATGTCGAAGCCGCCACGCTTGGCCACCTCGATCACCGCGTCGCCGGCGCCGACGTCGATGCCGCCGCGCTCGGCGATGACCCCGAGCGAGACGTGCCCGGTGAGGTCGGCGCCGTCCACGGTCACCGACTCGCCCTCGGCCAGGTCGACGACCACCCCGCCCGGACCGGTCGACCACTCACCGGGCGCGTCCGGAAACCGCTGTGGTGTCGAGGAAAGGAAGTTCAGGCTGGTGATGGCCAGGAACCCGTGCGGGGCGGCCAACTGCTGTTCATGCGCGGCGTGCCACTGCGCCCACTCATCTGTCGCCATGCCCGCCAGCCTATCCCTACTTCGAGAGTAGGAGATAGTCCCAAGTTACGATCTTGAAGGTGACCACCAGCTTCGTGCTCTTCCCGGGCCGCCACCACCTGCTGACCCGATTCCAGGCGGACTACCTGCAGAAGCAGCAGGATGCCACCGTCGTCTGGGCGGTGACGTCGGCGAACCACGAGAACACCAAGCGCAACCCGGTCCCGTACCACCGCCGGGAGGCCGCGATCGAGCGCCTCAGCGCCCGGACCGGCATCCGCTCGCTGGTGGTCCCGATCTTCGACACCGCCCCCACCACGGCGTTCGCCGAGGTGACGCTGAAGACGGTGGCGGTGGCGACGGGCCTGGACCTGACCCCGGCGAACACCATGGTCGCCTGCTCGACACCCGAGGTGGCGGCCCTCTACGAGAAGCTCGGCTTCCCGATCATCCCGGTGGAGGACGACCCGTCGCTCCCGGAGACTCCCGAGCGCCCCTGGGACGTGCTGCTGCGCCTGGCCGCCGGCGACGAGACCTGGCGCCAACTGGCCGACCCCGCCACGATCGACGTCTTCGAGCGCTACCACCTGGTGGCGGCCGTCCGCACCGCGGTGAACGACCCCCTGGTCGGCGACGAGGGCGGCCTGACGACCACCCGCGACTACCGGACGTACGTGGAGGCCTTCGCCGACGCGGCCGACCGCAAGTGGGAGGCGGTCCGCCAGTACGTCCGGCCCGGACGGATCGTCGACATCGGCTGCGGCGCCGGCTCGCTGCTCGAGCTGGCCGACCGCGAGCCCAGCCTGCACGAGAGCGACCTGATCGGCGTGGAAGTGGCGAGGCACCTCTATTCCGAGTGCGTGCACAAGAAGGCCCAGGGCGCCTTCCGCAACGCGAACGTGTACTTCTACCAGCGCAACGTCCTCGGCGGCGCGATCTTCGGCGACCGCTCGATCGACACCACGCTGACGTTCGCATTGACCCACGAGATCTGGTCGTACGGCAAGCAGCGTGAGTCGCTCCGCGAGTTCATCCGCCGGATCTACGACCACACCGCCCCCGGCGGCGTCTGGATCAACAGCGACGTCTGCGGCCCCGACGACCCGCACCGCGAGGTGCTTCTGAGGCTGACGACGGACGACGGCGAGAACCCGGACGAGCCGAGGCGGGACCTCGCGACGGAGGAGCACGTCGAGGCGTACGTCAAAAGCCTCTCGACCCGCGCGAAGCTGGACCAGTTCGCCGTGGATTTCGCCTTCCCGTTCGTCTTCGAGCCGATCGGCGAGGACACCGTGCGCATCGAGCTGGGCGCCGCGATGGACTACCTGACCCGCAAGGATTACCTGGACAACTGGCTGTCGGAGACCCGCGAGCAGTTCTGCGGCCTGAGCTTCGCCGACTGGCGGGAGCTGCTGGGCGAGGCCGGCTTCGAGCTCGACCCGTCGTCGCGGCCGATCCGCAACGACTGGGTGATCGACAACCGGATCGCCCCGGTGGCGGCGCTGGCCGACACCGACGGCACGCCGCTCGACTGGCCGACCACCCACCTGCTCACGGTGGCGAGGCGCGGCCGGGCGCTGTGACGGCCCGGCCGCGCCGAGCTCACCAGCCGACCGCGACCAGGAGGTACTGCGGGTCGCCGTGCGAGATGAAGGTGGACTGGCCGGCCACGTCGTCGTACGGGAAGCCGTAGGCCAGGTTGTTGATGCTGTTGTCGTGCCAGAACTTGGCGTAGTAGTTGGCCGGCGCGGCGCGATAGAAGTTGCTCACCGTCTGCTGCTGAGCCGCGGGCAGGTCGGCGGTGTGCCGGTTCAGCGACGCGCACTGGTTGGCGTTCGACGCGAGCGGCCCCGAACACCCGAAGATCTGCTGGGTGGTCGCGCTGACGCCGACCGACGACGCGTACGAGCTCATGTAGTTCTGGTATTGCCCGCCGGGCTGGAAGACCGGGTCGCTGCCCGGGGCCAGGATCCGGTAGGGCGAGGTGGCGGTGGCCGAGTGCTGGAACTCGGCCGGCACCGCCGCCGCGAACCGGGCGAACGTGGCCGTACGGTCCTCGGCGAAGGTCGCCTGGTTCTCACCGACCTGCTGGTCGGCGCCGTCGTGCGAGTGCAGCCGCAGGGCGAGCTTCAGGCCGAACGCGTCGACCCGGGTGGTGTTGCCGTTGAAGACGTCCGGCCCGACGGTGAACTCGATGAAGTCGAAATACTGGCTGGTGGCGGAGCCGAGGTAGAAGTACATCCGGCCGGCCGAGTTGGCCGGCATGTCCAGGTAGGGCTGCTCGGCGATGGAGTGGGTCTGCCCGTTGAAGTTCCAGTAGACCTGGCTGTCCGGGTACTTGCCGTTGGTTTTGTTGAGCACCTTCACCTCGACCACGTTCTGCGCGGCCGGGATGCTGCCGGTGTCGCCCCAGAACGAGTCGGACGGCGGCGGGGTGGTCGGGCCGCCGGCCGAGGTCCCGTAGACCTGGAACTCCCAGAGCGAGTAACCGTAGGGGGTGGCGCGGACGGTGCCGTTCAGCCGGACGTACCGCCCGGAGCCGCTCGCCGTGATTGTCTGCACGCCGCCGGCGCCGGTCGTGGTGCTGTAGATCGTGGTCCAGGTGCTGCCGTTGGCCGACGTCTGGATCTGGAAGGACTTCGCGTACGCGGCCTCCCAGTTCAGCGTGACCGAGGTGATCGTGGCCGTCGCGCCGAGGTCGACCTGGAGCCACTGCGGGTCGCTGAACGCGCTCGACCAGCGCGTGCCGGTGTTGCCGTCGACGGCCGCGCTCGCCGGGAACGACGCGTTCTCCGTACTGGATGAGGTGGCCGGTCTGCCCTGCGAGAGCAGGGTGTCGGCAGCGCTCGCCGGGCCTACGGACAGGGCGGCGTAGCCGCCGGCGAGGAGCAGGACGCCGAGTACGGCGGTGGCCAGCCGGGGGATGGAATGTCGCATGGGACTCTCCAGGGGAGTGGCGCGCCCTCGCGGCTAGGGGGATGCGAGAGCGCTCTCACCGTCCGAGTCTTATCGACAACCTTCTTTACCTCAAGGCGTCCTGGTTCCGGAACTTCGCCTTCCAGCCGATCGCCGGCGCGATGTGCTTCACGATCGTCTCCAGGATGCGGGCGTTGTAGGCGACGCCCAGCTGGTTCGGCACCGTGAAGAGAATCGTGTCGGCGGCCTGGACCGCCTTGTCGTTCGCGAGCTCCTCGGCGATGCGGTCGGGCTCCCCGGCGTACGTCCGGCCGAAGCGCGACCGGACCCCCTCGAGCAGGCCGACCTGGTCTTCGTTCTCCTGACCGCCGAAGTAGATGCGGTCGATCTCCTCGGTGATCGGCAGCACGCTGCGCGAGATCGACACCCGCGGCTCGCCGGGCCCTCTCCAGGCCTCCCGGTAGAGCGCGATCTGCTCGGCCTGGAGCTGGTCGAACGGCAGCCCGGTGTCCTCCGACAGCAGCGTCGAGCTCTGCAGGTTGAGGCCGAGGCCGGCCGCCCACTGCGCGGTCTGCCGCGTGCCGGCGCCCCACCAGATGCGCTCGCGCAGGCCGGGGGACTGGGGCTGGATGGCCAGGCCGCCGCTGATGCCGGTGCGGGCCGGGTCGGTGCGCGCCATCGCCTTGCCGCTGATCGCGTCCAGGAAGATCGTCGTCTTCTCCCGGGCCAGGTCGGCCACGCTGGTGCCCTCGGGCGGCTGGTAGCCGAACGCGTAGGCGCCGTTGAGCGCCGTCTCCGGGGATCCCCGGCTCACGCCGAGCTGCAGCCGGCCACCGCTGATCAGGTCGGCGGCCGCGGCCTCCTCCGCCATGTAGAGCGGATTCTCGTAGCGCATATCGATCACGCCGGTGCCGATCTCGATGTGCCTCGTGCGCGCGCCGATCGCCGCGAGCAGCGGAAACGGCGAGGCCAGCTGCCGCTCGAAGTGGTGCACCCGCACGAACGCGCCGTCGACGCCCAGCTCCTCGGCCGCCACGGCCAGCTCGATGGTCTGCACCAGCGAGTCACCGGCGCTGCGCGTCTGCGACCCGGCCGCGTCCCGCCAGTGCCCGAACGAAAGAAATCCGATCTTCTTGTCCACGCCCGCACCAACCCGGCCGGGCACGACCGGATTCCCCGGCCCTCCGCCGTACGGCATCATGGGCTCATGAATCCTTCGAGTTCGGATTGGATTTCCGTCCTGGGCTACGCGAACGGGCGGGGCTCTCGTCAGCCCCTGGCCGCTCTGCGGGTTTGACTGCGCGACCGCGGCATCGACTGGATGCCCTTCGCGATGACGGAGATCCGGTGGGGTCACGCCTGCGGCGTCGGCGCGGACGGACACTGGCATGGCTGGATCGACATCCAGGTGCGAGCTGATGCGCTTCGCCTTCTCGGCCTGCACCCCAGCCAGCCGACCGCGGCCATCACCGGTCCGCCCCGGCCCGGTTGGTGGCATGCCGCAGCGGAGCGCCAGCCGCTTTTTCCGGGCGTTCGTAACGGCCAGTGAGGCATGGAGACGCTGATGGCGATTCGGATCGAGCTGACCTTCGACACGCGTGACGCGGTGTCCCTCGCCGAGTTCTGGAAGGTCGCGCTCGGCTACGAGGACGAGCCGCCGCCGGCCCCGCTGGTGGCGGCGGGCGGCAGCGTGCAGGCGACGTTCGACGGCCACCACGTGGTGATGGCCGGCCCGGAGGGCAACGAGTTCTGCGTCGCCGCCTAGCTTTTGTCGTTCTCCCCGGCGATCAGCTTCTGCTGCCGGTCGACGAAGGCGGCCCATTTCGGGTCCTGCTTGGTGGTGGCGGGCCGGTAGAAGTCGGCGACCGAGGAACGCATCAGCATGATGACGACGGCGACACAGGTCGCGAGCACGATCAGGCCCAGGGCGGCGTGCACCGACGGGTACCACCCCGGAACGAGGTCGTAGTAAAGCCGGTTGGCCGGGTCGGCGCCGGGGCCGGCCGTCGAACCGGCCGGGTCGACGCCGGCGTTCAGGCCGGTGAACAGGGCGAAACCGAGAACGCCGAGAACAGCCCAGGCGGCCGGCCGGGCCCACCGCAGCGGACGCCGGACAACTGTCGCCAGCGCCGCGGTGGCCAGGACCACCAGCGCGGTGACGACCATGTTGAAGATGAGGCCGGCGCGCACCTGATCGGCGCCGCCGTCCCCGAAGTGCACGGCGGCCGGCCCGAAGTGCTGCCAGGCGATGATTGCCGCGATCAACATCAGGGCCGCCACCCCGCCGCACCCGGCAAGCAGGAGCGAAATCCATCGCACCAACGACGGCCGGCGCCGCTCATCCGAACTCATAGTCCCTGCCCCCGTGTCGCATTGTTCAGCGGCACCATAGTGGACAGGTATCAGCGGCTTCGCATCCGGTTGTTCCGGGCGTCGTGGGTGAGTTCGGCCAGCCCCAGCTCCTCCAGCAGCGGCGGCAGGTACATGCCGAAGCGGCCGCGGTAGCCCTTGCGGAGCCCGTACCACCCGCCGACCGGATTGCCGGCCGAGCGGCCCCACGCCTCGACCGTGCCGTCGGCGGCCGTCTTGTTCTCGTCGGCGGCCCCGAGCGGCACCCAGTCCTCCTGCTGCTTCAGCCAGGCGTGCAGGTCCTCGACGGCGCGCAGATGATAGGACAGCTTCGTGGCGCCGACCTGGCAGATCAGGGCGGGCGGGTCGGCTTCCGGGTCCCGGTACATCGTGTATGGCGACGACCCCGGCGGAGTGCGCAACATCCACGGATCGTCTTTGGTCCCGGCCGCCGTCATGGTTCGACCTTAGGCGGAGCGCAGCGAGCGGCAGGGCGAATCGGCGTCACCCGATCGCGTAGTAGTCCTCGGTGATCACCGGCCGGAAGCCGAGCGAGGTGTAGAGATTGAGCGCGCGGTCGTTGTCGGTGGCCACCTCCAGGTGAACGGAGGCCGCTCCATCGGCGCGGGCCATCACGCACAACCGGTGCAGCACGTCCCGTCCGATGCCGCGGCCCTGGAGGTCGGGGTGGACGACGAAGCCGTAGACGCCGGCCAGCCCCTCCTCGGGGAGCAGCCGGACGGAGCCGATCACCTGGCCGTCGCGCTCGACCACGAGGGTGTGCGGATCGTTCCCGGCGGTGGGCGGCGCCCAGCCGAATCCCAGGCGCATCAGCTCCTGCACCGTCTGGTGGTCGGCCGGAACGCCGGCGCGGAGGGTGATGCGAGGGTCGGCAGCCACCTCGGTGGGCTCGCCGAGCAGCTCCAGAGCATGCTCGCTGTGATCGAGCCGGCCGTTGCGGCGCTCGGCGAGGGCGCGGCCCCCGGCCGAGGACCGGGGAACGACCAGCAGCACGTCGGCGTGCTCGCGCTCCTGGCACACCCGCAGCGCGGCGTCCAGCAGCGCGCCACCGATCCCACGCTGCCGGGCGGCCGGGTCGACCATGCCGGCCAGCTCGAGGGTGGGCGCGCTGTGCGCATAGATGCCGAGGAAGCCGAGGAGCCGTTCGCCGTCCCACCACAGGATGTCCTCGACGTCCTGCCCGCTGCGGTGGCGCAACGCGTTCCACTCGAGCTTCAGCCGCCCACCGTCCGCCGCGACGACCCGGCGCTCCAGGTCGGCGATGGCGTCGAGGGTGGCCGGGGGCAGCCCCGCGGAGAGTTTGACCATGATGCCACCCCACCACCCCCGTCAACCGATTTCTGACCGGCGGTGTTCAGGCTATGAGCAGACGGAGGCCGAGCTCGGCCGCGTCGAGGCCGGTGAGGTCGCGGTTGCGCTCGGCCCATCGGCCTGAGGACAGGTCTCCGCGGAGTTTGCCTACTGCCCGCTGCTCAGCTTGCGGTCCGACCCTGGTCCATACCGACACCGCGCGGCGTACATGTTCGTCCAGGTAGGCCTCGGGCCGGCGCCAATGCGCCTCGAAGAAGCCGTCGGCGCAGTCCCACGGAATGGGCACCGGCTCCGCGCGGCCACCGATCGCCCGGGTGAGGTCGGCCAGGGACGGCCAGCCGACGAGAAGGCCGGCGAACTCGGGCAGGTAGTCGCGGGTGAGCCAGAACCGCTCGCGCCAGCCGGTGTTGTCGGCGTCGTAGGTGAACACGACCACGCGGCGGGCCACCCGTTTCATCTCACGGAGCCCGGCGACCGGGTCCGGCCAGTGATGCACGGTGCTGACCGCCATGGCCGCGTCGAACGACTGGTCCTCGAACGGCAGGCTCTCCGCTGCGGCCGCCACGCACGGTGCGGCGCCCGCCGGACGTTGTGCCCGCATGACCGCCGACGGCTCCACCGCCGTGACGTCACGGTCCGGTGGTTCGTAGGAGCCGGTGCCTGCTCCGACGTTCAGGACCGTGCGGGCGTCCCCGAGCGCGTCCCAGATGCGCGCGGCGATCCGGGGTTCGGTGCGCCGGGTGGCCGGGTAGGCGGATCCGATGGCGTCGTACAGCTGCGCGCCGAACATCTTCAGTTGCTCCTCGGGGGTTGTCCTGATTCCCATCGCTCGTGCCTGCAGCTCCCGGTCGATGGCCGTCACCATCGCGGCAGCGTGGTCACGCTGTTCCAGCAGCAGGCCCCGCAGCCGCCGCAGATGCGCGACCGCGTCGGTGGCCGGGTCGTCGACCAGATCCGCGATCTCCCGCAATCCGAAGCCGAGCCGCCGGTAGGCGAGCACTTCCCGCAGCCGTTCCACGTCGTCCGCGGAATAGGCGCGGTATCCCGCGACGGTCCGCGCCGACGGCTGCAGCAGGCCGATGTCGTCGTAGTGATGCAGCGTGCGGACGGTCACGCCGGCCAGCTCGGCCACACGTCCTACGGTCAGGTGCTCCTCCACGTCTCCGACTATGTGGCATGACGCCACGTGAGGGACAAGCGTTACCCAAGTAGTCTTCGGCCTATGTGGATCACTGCTCTGACCGCGGTCCGGGCCGTACGTAATGCCGAGGCCGCCGATGATTGAGTTCCGGACCGCGACGCCGGCTGCGGGTTCGCTCGACGTTGCCTGGAACCACGAGCGCCGCGGCGAGCCGGTGATCCAGACGCACTTCTACAACGAGCACACGGTGATCCTGCGGCAGAGCAAACGGGTCGAGTGCGAGGCGCCGTTCATCTACCTGCTGTTCGGCAACGAGCGGGCGCTGCTGCTCGACACCGGTGCCTCGGCCGACCCCGCGGTGTTCCCGCTGCGGGACACCGTCGACTCACTCGTGGACGCCTGGCTGCGGGAACACCCCCGCGACGGGTACGAGCTGGTGGTCGCGCACACGCACGGGCACGGCGACCACGTGGCGGCCGATCCGCAGTTCGCCGACCGCCCCGCCACGACCGTGGTGCCTCACGACCCGGACGCCGTGCGGTCGTTCTTCGGGCTCACCGGCGCGCTCGCCGAGTCGGTCGTCTTCGACCTGGGCGGCCGGGTCCTGGAAATCCTGAACTCGCCGGGCCATCACGCCGCGGCCATCACCATTCACGACCCCTGGACGGGCATCCTCTTCACCGGCGACACGGTCTATCCGGGTCGGCTCTACATCGCCGACTACCCGGCCTTCCGCGCGACGCTCGATCGTCTGGTCGACTTCGCCGCGAACCACACCGTGACCCATGTGCTCGGCTGCCACATCGAGATGACGAGCAAACCCGGCCGCGACTTCCCGCTTGGCGCCCAGTACCAGCCGGCCGAACATGTATTGCAGCTGCCCGCCGCCGAGCTGACCACCGTCCGGGACGCCACGGAGCAGGCCGACGGCCGGCCCGGCATCCACCGCCACCGCGATTTCATCCTCTTCAACGAGCCGGGCGAGAAGGAAAAACGCGCGCTCCTGCGACGGGCCAAGCTCCGCCGCCTCCAGGAGAAACTCCTCCGCCGCTGACGCCCCGACCAGCCGTGGCGGGTCAGGGGCGGCCGGCGCCCGTCACCGAGCCCAGCCCAGAAAACGCAGGTAGAGGTCGTCCGGCACCGGGCCGCCGGCGCACCTCATGTCGTCGATTGCGGCGCACATCTGAGCGGCCAGGTAGATCCGCAACACGGTGGGGAACCGTCGGTATTCGACCCGGAGATCCGTGCGGGCTGTCGAGCACGGCCAGGGCGCGGAGCACACCTGGCACTGCCAACCGGGACGGACACTCAGATGCTCCTGGTCTGCCATGCCAGCTCCCTGGTTGAAGCCCACGTCCCGCCTGGTGATCCAGGCACCCGACGGGACGCGGGGCCTAACTTCGATACAACCGATGTACGGCTATGCCGCGCAACGGTTACGCGGCAGACTGTCGCAAGTAGAGACGTTCAGCTGAGGGTGGGTTACGGCGCAGCTGTTCACGCGGTTACGCGGCGGCCGATGAGGGGGTTACGTGGTGAGTGTGGAGAACGGCGGATCCTCGGTCCCACGACGGCAGCTGGGCCGGAAGCTCCGAGAGCTGCGAGAGAGCGCGCAATTGACGGTGGCCCAGGCGATCGCCGCTCTGGAATGGAGCAAGCCGCGGCTGTGGCGCTATGAAACCGGGCAGGTTCCGGTCCACCCGAACGACGTGGACGCCATGTGCCGTCTCTACGGGGCGTCTCCCGACGTGGTCGAAGCGCTCAAGTCGCTCGCCCGTGAGACGAAGTCCAAGGGCTGGTGGCACGCCTACAGCGAGATCCCGGAGTGGTTCCAGCTCTTCCTCGGCATGGAGGCCGTGGCCAACCGTATCCGCCAATATGAGGCAGAGGTCGTTCCCGGCCTGCTTCAATCGCTGCCTTACGCGCGGGCGATCCTCGGTCAGAGCGTCACGCAGCCGACCGATGATCAGCTGGAGAAGCAGAGCCGTGTGCGAATGCAACGCCAGCACATTCTGACGCGTACCTCGCCGATCTTGGAGGTCATCCTGTCCGAGGCGGCACTGCTGCGCGGCTCCGACGGGCCGACGATGGTCGATCAGCTGACGACCTTGCTGGCTTTCGCCGAGCGACCCAACATCTCCATCCGGGTCGTGCCGCTCAGCGCCGGGCCGCACAAGGCCTACGCCGGCCCCTTCGTGATCCTCGACTTCCCGAGAGAAACCCCAGCCCGAGACCCCGAACCGACCACCGTGTACGTGGAGCAGCCCACGGGCGCCCTCTATCTCGACAAGCCCCACGAGGTGGCCGCCCACGAAGCTATTTGGCTGGACCTGGTGGATAGAGTTGCCCTTGGTGAGACCGAATCCAGGCGGCTCATCGAGCAGAGAGCAAGGGAGTGGTCACAGTGACAGCACGTGACCTTGACGGCGCCGTTTGGCGCAAGAGCGCCCGTTCCGGCGGCAACGGCGGAAACTGCGTAGAGGTAGCAACCAACCTCCCGCACATCGTCGCCATGCGTGACACCAAGGACCGCGCCGGCGGAACGCTGACGTTCAACAGGTCGGGCTGGACTGCGTTCCTCGAAGGCGTAAAGGGCGACACGTTCGACCGCTGAGCGACTTCAAGCCCATCAGACGTGGCCGGTGCTCTGGCGTACGAGTAGTTCGAATGGGGCGTAGCCCTCCTGGGGCTCGGTGGTGGCGCCGCCGTTGATGCGGCGTTCCAGCAGGTCCAGCGCCAGCCGGGCGATCTCCGCCTTGTCCGGGCGGATGGTGCTCAGGGCCGGGGTGTGGAAGTCGCCCTCCTCGATGCCGTCGAAGCCGATCACCGCTACGTCGCCGGGCACGCTGCGGCCGCGCTCGTGCAGGGCGCGCAGTGCGCCGATCGCCAGCAGGTCGTTGAAGCAGAACACCGCGTCCGGTGGGGACGGCAGGTCGAGCAGGGCGTTCATCCCCGCGTAGCCGTCGGCACGGTGGTAACTCTTGGCCGGCAGGACCAACGTGGCGTCGAAGCGGATCTTCGCTGCTCGCAGGGCGGTCCGGTAACCGCGCAGGCGCAACGCTGCGGTGCCGCCGGAGATGTGGGGCTGGCTGCCGATCGCGGCTATCCGGCGGCGGCCGAGCGCGATCAGGTGGGCCGTCGCGGTGCCGGCGCCGGCCACGTTGTCGATGCTCACGTGGTCGACCGGGGCCTTGACCAGGCGTTCGCCGAGCAGGACCAGGGGAGTGCGGTCGCGGCGCTGGTCGATCTCCTTGGCGGTCAGGGCGAGGGGGCTGACGATCAGGCCGTCGATCAGGTGCGATTTTATGCCGTCCAGGACCACCCGCTCGTTCTCCTTGGCGCCCTGGGTCTCGTCGATCAGCACCGTCCAGCCGTGGCCCTTGGCCTGCTGCACGAACTGGGCGGCGAGCTCGGCGAAGTACGGCGAGCTGATCTCGGGGACGGCCAGCGCGACCACGCCCGTACGGCCGCCGCGCAGCAGCCGAGCCGACAGGTTGGGGCGGTAGTCCAGTTCGTCCAGGGCCGCCTGCACCTTGCCCCGGGTCGCCGCGGAGACGAACGGAAAGTCGTTGATCACGTTGGAGACGGTCTTGACCGAGACGCCGGCGTGCGCCGCGACGTCCTTGATGCTGGCGCCCATGAACCACATCGTAGAGCTTGTTTCCCGCTCTTACAACGTAGTAAACAACGTTGTAAAACCAAGGCCATGCACAACGCGAGGCTGACTCTCGACCCGGCGTTCCGGATCGGGTCCATCGACCGCCGGCTGTTCGGCTCGTTCGTCGAGCACATGGGCCGCTGTGTCTACACCGGCATCTTCGAGCCGGGCCATCCGCGCGCCGACGACCTCGGCTTCCGCTCCGATGTGCTCGATCTGGCCCGCGAGCTCGGCGTCACCGTGGTGCGTTACCCGGGCGGCAACTTCGTCTCCAACTACCGCTGGGAGGACGGCGTCGGGCCGCGCGAGAACCGGCCCACCCGGCTCGACCTGGCCTGGCGCTCGATCGAGAGCAACCAGTTCGGGCTGGGGGAGTACATGTCGTGGGTGCGCCGGCTCGGCGCCGAGCCGATGCTCGCGGTCAACCTCGGCACGCGCGGCCTCACCGAGGCCGTCGACCTGCTCGAATACTGCAACTTCCCGGGCGGCACCGAGATGTCGGACCGCAGGATCAAGAACGGAGATCCTTCGCCGTACGACGTGAAACTGTGGTGCCTGGGCAACGAGATGGACGGTCCCTGGCAGATGGGACACCAGACCGCCTATGAGTACGGGCGGAAAGCCGCCGAAACCGCACGGGCGATGCGCCGCCTCGACCCCTCCGTCGAGCTCGTCGCGTGCGGCAGCTCCAACCGGCAGATGCCCACGTTCGGCTCCTGGGAGGCGAGCGTCCTCGAGCAGTGCTACGACCAGGTCGACTACGTCTCGATGCACGCGTACTACCAGGAGCACGACGGCGACGCGGACAGCTTCCTGGCCTCCGCCGTGGACATGGACGCGTTCATCGAGGAGGTCGTCGCCACCGCCGACCACGTCCGCGCGGTGGGGCGGCACGGCAGGCGGCTGCGGATCTCGTTCGACGAGTGGAACGTCTGGTACGCCTCCCGGTTCGCCGGCGAGTCGAGTCTCGAGTGGGCGCAGGCGCCGCGGCTGATCGAGGACGAGTTCAACGTGCTCGACGCGGTCGTGGTCGGCACGTTCCTGATCTCGCTGATCGGGCACGCCGACCGGGTCGCGATCGGCTGCCAGGCTCAGCTGGCCAACATCATCGCCCCGATCCGCACCGAGCTGGGCGGCCCGTCGTGGCGGCAGACCATCTTCCATCCGTTCGCGGCCGCCGCCCGCCTGGCCCGGGGCGACGCGCTGCGGGTCGAGCCGGTCGGGCCACTGATCGAAACGGCGAAATACGGGCCCGTGCCGGTCCTGACCGCCGCGGCCTCCCTCGACGCCGGGACCGGTGCGGCCGCCCTGTTCGCGGTCAACCGGGACCGCGTCAACCCGCTCTCGCTGACCGTCGACCTGCGTGCGTTGCCGGGCGCCTCGCTGCGCTCGCACCAAGTGCTCGCCGACGACGACCAGCGTGCCACCAACAACCAGCAGAACCCATCCCGGGTCGGGCCGCGCGCCGCGGCCGGGCGAGTTGTCGACGGCCGGCTGACCGTAACCCTCCCACCCGCCTCCTGGAACGTCCTCTCGATCGCCACCGACATCTCCGTCGGCCGTCCCGCCGACGTCGTCCCCGACTTCTCCACCGACTTCTCCACCGACGCGAAATAGGAGTCCGCAATGAATCCCTCCGCTCTCTCCCGTCGCCACTTCCTCACCATCGCCGGCGGCGCCGGTTCCGCCCTCGCCCTCGCCGCCTGCGGTGGCACCTCGAAGGCCCCGACCGCCGCCCCGGCCGGTGGCAACGGCGGCGCCGGCTACAGCGGCCCGAGCGTGACGATCAGTTTCTGGAACGGCTGGACCGGCAGTGACGGCCAGACCGCGCAGACGATGGTCGACCAGTTCAACAAGGCCAACCCCAACGTGCAGGTCAAGATGAACGTCTTCCAGTGGGCCGACTTCTATCAGAAGCTGCCGGCCGCGGTGCAGAGCGGCAACGGGCCGGACGTCGGCGCGATGCACATCGACGACATGCCGACCCAGGCCGCCCAGCAGGTGATCGTGCCTATCGACGACGTGGCCACGGCGCTCGGGCTGAAGGAGTCGGACTACGCGCCGGCGGTCTGGAACGGCGGGGTCTATCAGGGCAAGCGGTACGGCGTCCCGATCGACGTGCACAACCTCGGGCTCTACTACAACAAGACCGTGATGGAGAAGGCCGGCCTCGACCCTTCTAAACCACCGACCACCAAAGACGAATACATGTCGCAGCTGGACACCCTGAAATCCAAGGGCATCCAGGGGTCGTGGGTCTCGCCGTTCCAGTTCACCGGCGGGTTCCAGTTCGAGTCGCTGCTGTGGCAGTTCGGCGGCGACGTGTTCAGCGCGGACAACACCGGCGCCACCTGGAACTCCGACGCCGGCGTGCAGGCGCTCACCTGGATGGTCGACCTCGTCAAGAACGGCTACAGCCCCAAGAACGTCGGCCAGGACGCCGATTACCTCTCGCTCAAGAACGGCAGGAACGTCTTCAACTGGCAGGGCATCTGGCAGGTCAACGACGTCGCTGCCCTGACGGCGTACGAGATCGGCACCGCACCGCTTCCGAAGATCGGCTCGACCGGCGGGGTCTGGGGCAACAGCCACCAGTTCGTGCTGCCGCGCAAGAAGGACAACGACGCGAACAAGTCCAACGCCAGCCGGTTCTTCATCAACTGGTTCACCCAGCACTCGGCCGACTGGGCCAAGAGCGCCAAGGTGCCGGCCCGCAACGACCTCGCGCAGGGCGCCGACTTCAAGGCGCTTGCCGGGCTGCAGTCGTTCGCCGCGGACGTGCAGTACACCCACTTCCCGCCGTCGGTGGCCGGCATCGGCGACGCGATCGCCCAGCTCTACACCGGTGTGCAGAGCGCGGTGCTGCTCAAGCAGGACCCGGCCGCGGCCCTCAACGCGGCCGCCGACAAGGCCAACAAGATCCTCGCGGACAACAAGAAGAAGTACGGGGCCTGATCGTGGCCGTCGACGCCCGGGCCGCTCGGGAGAGTGCGGCACCCGTGGTTTTCCGTGGCGGTGGGACGGCCGTGCCCCGGCATGGGCGGCTCACGCCGTACCTCTTCCTGATGCCTTTCGGGGTGTTGTTCGTGGGGTTTGTGCTGGTCCCGGCAGTGTTCGGGTTCTGGGTGAGCCTGCACGACTACAACTATCTGCTGCCCGGCAAGCCGTGGACCGGGCTGCAGAACTACGTTGATCTGTTCACTGCGGGCAGTCGTGACAGCTCCGATTTCTGGCACAGCATGCTGGCCACCGGCATCTTCACGGTGTTCAGCGTGCCGTTCCTGATCGTCTGCCCGCTCGGCGTGGCGCTGCTGCTCAACCGTGCTTTCCGGGGGCGGTCGTTCTTCCGGGCGGTGTTCTTCGCGCCGTACGTGCTCGGGGTCGCTGTGGTCGGGCTGCTGTTCCGCTTCGTGCTCGACCCCAACATCGGGCTGGTCAACTACTACCTCGGCAGCGCCATCCCGTGGACCACCGACGTGCCGTGGGCGTGGATCTCGCTGATCGGCATGACCGTGTGGTGGACGCTCGGCTTCAACGCGGTCATCTACATGGCCGGTCTGCAGGACATCTCACCCGAGTTGTACGAGGCGGCCCGGGTCGACGGCGCGTCGCGCCGGGACGAGTTCCGCAACGTGACCCTGCCCGGGCTGCGGCCGGTGATGGCGTTCGTGACGACCGTGACGATCCTCGCCTCGGCCAACATGTTCGGGCAGTCGTTCCTGCTCACCAAGGGCGCCCCGGCGAATGAAACGCGCACCGCAATCATGTATATCGCCGAGACCGGACTGGTGAACAACCGGCAGGGCATGGCGGCCGCGATGAGCTACCTCCTGGCCCTGCTGCTGATGGCGGTCAGCGTGCTCAACCTGCGCCTGACCCAGCGACGGGAGGCGTCGTGAAACTCGGCCGGATCCTCTTCTGGATCACCCTCGGCGTGCTCACCGTGATCTTCGTGGCGCCGCTGCTGTGGATGCTGGTGACGTCGTTCAAGACCAGCAACGACGCAACCGCGGTGCCGCTGTCCTGGCTGCCGCACCCGTTCAGCGGCGACGCCTACTCCACGGTGCTCACCACGAACTCGGCAACGCCGGTGCTGCGCTGGTTCCTCAACAGCCTGATCGTTGCGATCGCCAACGCGGTGCTGATCATCGCGGTCGACGCGATGGCCGCGTACGCCCTGGCCCGCCTCCGCTTCCGCGGCCGCCGGCTGATCACCGCGACCGTCGTGGGCACGCTGTTCGTCCCGCCGTTCGTCTTCCTCATCCCCAACTTCCTGATCGTCAGCAGGCTGGGCTGGCTCGACTCGCTCTGGGCGATCATCATCCCGTCGGCGGGCGGCGCGTTCGGCGTCTTCTTCCTGCGCCAGTTCTTCGCCGCGCTGCCGGTCGAGCTGGAGGAGGCGGCCCTGATGGAGGGCGCCAACCAGTGGCAGATCTTCACCCGCATCGTGCTGCCGCTGGCCCGCCCCGCCCTCGCCACGCTGACCGTGCTGTCGTTCCTGACGAACTGGAACGACTTCCTATGGCCTTTGTACGTGTTGTACAGCGCCGAACATCTGACGCTGCCCGCTGGTCTGGGGAACCTGCAGAACGCGGCGACGACGAACTATCCGATCGCGATGGCCGGCGCGGTGGTGGCCAGCGTGCCGGTGCTGCTGCTGTTCGTTGCCGCCCAGCGGCACGTCATCCAGAGCGTCACGCACACCGGCGTGAAGGGGTGATGGCGTGTTCCGAGCACTGTTGCTGGCGTTCCTGCTGCCCGTCGCGGTAGTCCCGGTCCCGAACGTTAGTGGGACGAACGTTAGTGGGACGAACGTTAGTGCGGCTAACGGTTCGGCGTTCGTCAATCCGGTGTCGCGGTCGACAGCGGACACGTTCGCCGACCCGACGGTGATTCGGGGGCAGGACGGTTTCTGGTACGCCTACGCGACCAGCGACCCGCTTCGCTCGGGCGAGGCAACCGCCCACCGCATCCCGATCTCGCGCTCTTCCGATCTGGTTCACTGGGCATACGTCGGCGATGCGCTAACCGGACCGGCGGCGCCCTACGTAGCTCCCGGCGCCTCCTACTGGGCGCCCGATGTCCGTTACCTCGACGGCCGCTACGTCATGTACTACGCGGTCACCGACACAACAGTCTCGCCGGACGGCTCCGACTTCGCGATCGGCGTGGCGGTCGCGCCGACGCCGACCGGTCCGTGGACCCAGCAGACCGCGCCGGTGGTGGCGCCCCGCCCGGGTGCCGGCGGCGGCTATCTGAACACGATCGACCCGGCCGAACTGACTGCCGCCGACGGCACGCGTTACCTCTATCTCGGCAGCTACTACGGCGGCATCTCGGTGGTGCGGCTCAGCGTGGACGGCCTGTCGGCGGTGGGTGAGCCGACCATGGTGGCTCTCGACAACAAGTACGAGGGCGCCTACGTCGTTCGCCACGACTCCTTCTACTACCTGTTCGCCTCGTCGGCGAACTGCTGCGCCGGACCGGCCACCGGATACTCAGTTTCGGTCGGCCGTTCCAGCTCGCCGCTCGGACCGTTCTACGACGCGCACGGCGTCTCGCTGACCGCTTCGCGGGCCGGTGGCACACCGGTGGTCACCCAGAACGGCAATCGCTGGATCGGCGCGGGTCACAACGGTGTCGTCACCGATCTGCAAGGCCAGGACTACCTGGTCTATCACGCGATCGACCGCGATCTGCCCTACCTCGATCAGCCTTATGGAATCAACCGCCGGCCGATGCTGCTCGACCGCCTCGACTGGATAGACGGCTGGCCGCTGGTGCGGGCGGGCGCGGGCCCGTCGGACACGCCGCAGCCGGCGCCGGCCGGCACCGGCGCGGCAACCTTCGCCGAGCCGGTGCGCTGGCTGCCGCCGGGGTGGCGGGTCACCCCCGATGGCTACGCCACCGGCAGCGGCACCGTGCTGCGCCCCGCACCCGCCGGCGATGTGCGGGTCGAGGCCGATCTGCGTGTTCCGGCCGGCGGATCGGCCGGTCTGGTGACCGGCTCAGCCCGCGTGATGCTCGACCGCACAACGGGCCGGCTGACCGCCACCGCCGGAGCGGCCGCGGCCGCCGCGCCGCTGCCGGCCGGGGTCGACTTCGGTGCGTGGCACAACCTCGCCGTGTCGGTGCGTGGGCGGCATCTCGTCGCGGAGCTGACCGAAGCGCGCCAGAGCGGCCCGATCGTCTCCGTCTCGCTGACCGTGCCGCCCGGGCTTCCGCTCGCAGGCTTCACCGGCCGCGGCGACGTCGACAACTTCAGCGCGCAGCGCCTCTACCGGCCGGTCACTCACCCGGCGCCCGCCCCGGCGACCGGGCACGTGGTGTGGTCCGACGAGTTCAACGATGGAGCGCTGGGCGCCGGCTGGTCGTGGGTGCGGCGCGACGATGCGGTCACGGTCGGGGGCGGCAAACTGAACTGGCCGGTCGAGGCCGGCGACCTCACCGGCTCGAGCAACACCGCGTCGGTGCTGCTGCGTGACGCGCCCACCGGGAACTGGACGGCCGAGACCCGGCTGACGCTGGATCTCGGCACCGGCGACGTGCGCAACTATCAGCAGGCCGGCCTCATCGCCTATGCGGGAGACGACAACTTCGCGCGCCTCGACGTCGTGTCGATCTGGAACACCCGGCAGATCGAGTTCGGGCGGGAACTGCCCTACGCCGGTGCTCTTGCCTACGGCGGGATCACCGTGGGCACCCCGGCCACGACCACGTGGCTGCGGCTCGTGCACCGGGTCGGGCCCGGCGGCGAGCACCTGTTCCGTGAGGAGTCCAGCACCGACGGGCGCACCTGGACGCTCGGGGGAGTGTGGACGTTCCCGGCCGGCGCCCAGCCGAAGATCGGCCTGGACGCGCACGGCGGCGCCACGCCCGCGGTGACGGCGCACTTCGACTACGTGCGGATCAGCCGTCCATGACCCGCGGACTTGCCCTCGCAGCGGTTCTCCTGGTGGCCGCCTGCACCTCCGCACAACCGGGAGCATCAATGATGACCTTCGCCAATCCGGTCTACGACAAGAACTTTCCCGATCCCGGGGTGCTGCACGTGGACGGCACCTGGTTCGCCTACGGCACCAACAACGCCGTCGACAACGTCCCGCTGCTGACCTCGACCGATCTGGTGCACTGGACCGAACAGGGCGACGTGCTCCCGAAGGTCGGCGACTGGGCCGAACTCGGCAACACGTGGGCGCCGGAGGTGGTGCGCACCGACGCCGGCAAGTACGTCCTCTACTACACGGCTCGCTGGAAGAAGGCCGACCGTCAGTGCATCGGCGTCGCGGTGGCCGACGACCCGCACGGCCCGTTCGCCGACACCAGAGGCGAGCCGCTGATCTGCCAGGACGACGAGGGCGGCTCGATCGACGCGAGCCCTTTCCGGGACGAAGACGGCTCGCTCTACCTGTACTGGAAGAACGACGGCAACCACATCGGCGTGCCGAGCCATTTGTACGCGCAGCGCCTCAGCCCCGACGGCCTGCACCTGACCGGCGACCGCGTCCGCCTGCTCACCAACAACCAGCCCTGGCACGGCACGGTCGTCGAGGCCCCGGAGATGCTGCGCCACGACGGAAAGCTGTACCTCTTCTACTCCGGCGGCGCGTTCGACTCCGACGGATACGCCGTGGGCTACGCCACCTGCGACACGCCGATGGGGCCGTGCCACGACGCGCCGGAGAACCCGATCCTGCGCTCGTCGGCGACAGCCGCCGGACCCGGCCACTGCTACCCGATCACCCTCGACGACGGCACCACCTGGCTGCTCTATCACGCCTGGCCGCCGGACGGCATCGGCAGCATCAACCCCGGCCGCCAGATGTGGCTGGACCGCCTCGACTGGACCGGTGGCAAACCGGTGGTGCATGGGCCGACGGCCGGCGCGCAGCCGATGCCGGGACGACAAACTTCAATTAGGGGGGATAGCATACAAACCCCATAGATCTTGAGGAGTGTCAATGCGGCGAGCTCTGACCCTCGTCCTGCCCAGCCTCCTGCTGCTGGCCGCCTGCGACGGCGGCGGTGGTGGCACGTCGGCGTCGGGCGCGTTCGACCCGGCGACCTGCCAGGGCGGCACGCTGTCGGTGCTCAACCAGGGCGGCATCACCCACCTCGACCCGGCGCGGCTCTACACGTCCGGTGGTGGCAACATCCCGTCGCTGCTGTTCCGGACGCTGACCACCCGCAACCGGCAGCCCGGCGAGGCCGGCGCCAAACCCGCCCCCGACCTGGCCACCGACCTCGGCACGCCGTCGGACGGCGCGCGCACGTGGACGTACAAGCTGCGTGCTGATGTGTTCTTCGAGGACGGCACGCCGATCACCGCGGCCGACGTGAAGTACGGCATCGAGCGCTCGTTCGCCCCGGAACTGCCCGGCGGCGCGCCCTACCTGCGCGACTGGCTGCAGGACGCGGCGAGCTACCAGGGGCCTTACCAGCAGCCCGAGGGCATCAAGGCGATCGAGACGCCGGACGACAGGACGATCGTCTTCAAACTCAGCAAACCCGAGGGCGACTTCCCGTTCCTGGCCACCGCGACGCAATTCGCGCCGGTTCCCAAGGCCAAGGACAAAGGCGTGGGATACGAGGCGCATCCGGTCTCGTCCGGGCCGTACATGGTGGAGTCGTACGCGCCGAAGAAGTCCTTGATCCTGGTCCGCAATCCGCACTGGACGACCAAGAGCGACACGTTGCGCTATGCCTGCCCGGACCGCATCGAGGTGACCGCCGGCCTGGACGCCGCGGTGATCAACCAGCGGCTGATCAGCGAGCCCGACGCCGTCACCACCGATGCCGTGGTCGGGCCCGAGCAGCTCGCCCAGCTCGGCTCCGGTGGCCCGCTGGACAAGCAGGTCGCCCGGGGCGAGTTCCCGGCCACCTATTACCTGGCGTTCAACACGAAAAACGCCCCATTCGACAATCAAAAAGTGCGCGAGGCTTTGTCGTACGCCGTGAATCGCACCTCGGTCGTCAATGCGCTCGGTGGCAGCACCGTGGCCGGCGCCTCGACCACGTTCCTGCCGCCGCAGAAAGCGCTCGGCTACCAGCAGTACGACTTCTTCCCGGCCGGTGACAGCGGCGACGCGGCCAAGGCGAAGGCAGTGCTGGCCGAGGCGGGGGTGAGCAACCTGACGATCGAGCTGGCCCACTCCAACGAGGACGGCAACGGTTACGGCCCGAAGGTCGCGGCCGCCGTGCAGGAGGCGTTCAAGCAGGCCGGCGTCACCGTGAAGCTGACCGCGATCGACGACGCCACCTACCGCGACGTCACCGGCAAGCCGGCCACCGAGCGGGGCGCGTCGCTGCAATATTGGGGCGCCGACTGGCCGTCCGGCGGCCCGTTCCTCATCCCGATCTTCGACGGCCGGCAGATCATCACCGCGGGCGGCAACTTCAACCTGGCTCAGTACGACGATCCGCAGGTCAACGCCGAGATCGACGCGATCAACGCGCTCACCGACCAGTCCAGCGCCCAGCAGCGGTGGGGCGCCCTGGACGCGAAGGTCGGCGCACTGGCCCTGACCATCCCGCTCGCCCACGAGAAGGACGTCTTCCTGTTCGGCAAGAACGTCAAGAACGCCGTGCCGGACGGCTGGCGCGGCACCTACGACCTCGCCCGGATCTCGGTCAAGTGAGGGCGCTGCGGCGCGACCGCGGCTTCCTCTTCGGCGCCGCGGTCGCCCTGCTGATGGTCCTGGTCGCGGTCGCGGCCCCGCTGCTCGCGGCGGCAGCCGGCCAGGACTACACCACCTACCACGACAACCTGCTCGACTCGGCCCGCGGCGGGGTGCCGCTGGGCCGGCTCGGCGGGATCAGCGGCGAGCACTGGCTGGGCGTCGAGCCCGGCACCGGCCGTGACCTGTTCGCCCGGGTGGTGCACGGCGCGCAGACCTCGCTGGGCGTCGCGGTCGGCGCCACGATTCTTCAGGTGCTGCTCGGCCTGTTCGTCGGCACCGCGGCCGGGCTCGGCGGGCGCTGGGCCGACGCGATCCTGACCCGGCTGGTCGACCTGGTGCTGGCGCTGCCCATCCTGGTCCTGGCCATCTCGCTGCTGGCGATCGTGCCGTCGAACTGGCCGCGGCCGCTGCTGCTGGCGGCGGTCATCGCCGTACTCGGCTGGGGTGGCACCGCCCGGATCACCCGGAGCGAGACGCTGACCCTGCGCACCCGCGACTACGTGGCCGCGGCCCGGCTGGCCGGGGCCGGCTGGTCCCGGATCGCCCGCCGCGAGATCCTGCCGGGCCTGACCGCGCCGGTGCTGACGTACGCGGCCCTGCTGCTCCCGACGAACATGGTCGTCGAGGCCGGCCTGTCCTTTCTCGGTGTCGGCGTGCGGCCGCCCACCCCGTCGTGGGGTCAGATGCTGTCGAGCGCGACGACGTGGTTCCGCGCCGACCCGATGTACGTGCTCGTCCCCGGCGGCCTGCTGTTCCTGACCCTGCTCTCGTTCGTGCTGGTGGCCAACGGCCTGCGCCGCGCCCTCGACCCCCGCCAGCGGGAGGTGCTGCTCCAGTGATCGGCTACCTTTTCCGCCGGATCGGCGGCGCCGTGCTCGTCCTGTTCGGGCTGTCCCTGCTGCTCTACGGCCTGTTCTACCTGGCCCCGTCCGACCCGGCGATCCTCACCTGCGGCAAGGGCTGCACGCCGGAGCGGCTGGCCGAGGTGCGGCACGCGATGGGTGTCGACGACCCGATCCCGGCGCAGTACGCGCACTTCCTGACCGGCCTGGTGGCCGGCCGCGACTATCCGGCCGGCCCGGCCACCCGGCACTGCCCGGCGCCGTGCCTGGGCTACTCGTTCGAGACCGACCAGCCGGTGACCACGCTGTTGCTGGACCGGCTGCCGGTCTCGGCCTCACTGGCGCTGGGCGCCGAGGTGCTGTCCCTGGCCGCCGGCATCGGCGCCGGAGTGCTGTCCGGGCTGCGCCGTTATCGCTGGCTCGATCGGATCGTCAACGGCCTGGTCCTGGCCGGTTACGCGGTGCCGGTCTTCCTGGTCGGGCTCCTGCTTCTGCTGCTGTTCTGCGTCCAGTTGCAGTGGCTGCCGTTTCCCTCGTACGTGCCCTTCACGACCGATCCGCTGGCCTGGGCGCAGAACCTGCTGCTGCCCTGGGTGGCGCTCGCCGTGATCCAGACCGCCGCGTACGCCCGGCTCACCCGCGCCGGCATCCAGGAAACCCTGTCCGAGGACTACATCCGCACCGCCCGCGCGTACGGCCTGCCGGAGCGCCGGATCATCTGGCGGCGGGCGCTGCGCGGGGCCCTGCTGCCGCTGGTCACGCTGACCGCGATCGACCTGGCCTCGATCATGACCAGCGCGGTGCTGACCGAGACGATGTTCGGCCTGCCCGGCGTGGGTCAGCTGCTGGTCGGCGCGGTCAACCAGATCGACCTGCCGGTGGTCGTCGGCGTGACCATGCTGACCGGCGTGCTCATCGTCGCCGCCAACACCATCGCCGATTTCCTGTACGCGGCGGTCGACCCCCGGGTGGAGCTCCGATGACGGCCCTGGTGGTGGCGGACCTGCGCATCCGGTTCGGCGACACGGTCGCGGTCGGCGGGCTGTCGTTCGAGGTGCCGTCCGGGGGCGCGGTCGGCATCGTCGGCGAATCCGGCTCCGGCAAGAGCGCCACCGCCCTCGCCCTGCTCGGCCTGCACACCGGCGCCGCCGTCAAAGGCCGCATCACGTTCGGCGACGACGACCTGACGACGCTGTCCGACCGCCGGTGGCGGCAGGTGCGCGGAGCCAGGATCGCCATGGTGTTCCAGGAGCCGCTCACCGCGCTCAGCCCGTTCCACACGATCGGCGACCAGATCGCCGAGGTCTACCGCCTGCACACCGGGGCCACCCGGCGGGCGGCCCGCGATCGGGCGGTCGAAGTGCTGCGGCAGGTGCACATCCCCGACCCGGCGCGGCGGGCGGCGAGTTATCCGCACCAGTTCTCCGGCGGGATGCGGCAGCGGGCGCTCATCGCGATGGCGCTGTCCTGCCGCCCGCAGCTGATCGTCGCCGACGAGCCGACCACCGCGCTCGACGTCACGGTGCAGGCGCAGATCCTCGACCTGCTCGACGAGGTCCGGGCAACCACCGGCACGTCACTGCTGCTGATCAGTCATGACCTCGGTGTGGTGGCCGGCTCCACCGACCGGATCGTGGTGATGAGGCGTGGTGTTTCCGTCGAGCAGGGGGCGACCGCTGCTGTGCTCGGCGCGCCGTCCGCCGCGTACACCAAAGATCTTCTCCAAGCCGTGCCGCACGCCTCGCCGCCGCGGAAGATCGACGGAGAGCCGCTGCTGCGGCTCGACGGAGTCCGCAAGCACTTTCCGCAGCCCCGGCGCGGCTCGTGGCGGCGGCCGGCGCCGATCCGGGCGGTCGACGGTGTCACCCTCGACGTGCGGGCGGGGGAGACGCTCGGCGTCGTCGGCGAGTCCGGCACCGGCAAGACGACGCTCGCCCGGCTGATGGCCGGCCTGTTGGCGCCGACGTCGGGAACGATCCAGCTCGACGGCGCGGACATCGGGAAGCGGCGCGGCGGCTCGGTGCAGATGGTCTTCCAGGATCCGCTGTCGTCGCTCAACCCGCGACGAACGGTGGGCGAGAGCATCGCGGATCCGTTGCGGATTTCCGGTGTACGCGACCCGCGTGCCCGGGTCGAGGACCTGCTCCGGCGGGTCGGTCTGGAGCGGCGGGAGTACGACCGTTACCCGCACCAGCTCTCCGGCGGCATGCGGCAGCGGGTCGGCATCGCCCGCGCGCTCGCCCCCCACCCGCGGCTGATCATCTGCGACGAGCCGGTGTCCTCGCTCGACGTGACCACCCAGGCGCAGGTGCTCGCTCTGCTCGAGGACGTGCGCGCCGAGTTCGGCCTGACCATGGTGTTCGTCTCGCACGACCTGGCGGTGCTGCGCCAGATCGCCGACCGGGTGGCGGTGCTCGCCGAGGGCCGGATCGTCGAGCTGGGCGAGACCGCGTCGGTCTGGGCGAATCCGCAGCACCCGTACACCAAGGAGCTGCTGGCCGCGGTGCCGGTGGCCGACCCGGCCGAGGCGCGGCGCCGGCGGGCCCTGCGGCTGGCCTCACCCGGGTGAGCGGCGGGCGAGCACCTCGTCCATGTTCGCCTCGGCCCAGGACTTGAGGGCGCGCACCGTCAGGTGCAGTGAGCTGCCGAGGCGGGTCAGCTCGTAGGAGACGGTGACCGGCACGGTCGGCGTCACGGTGCGGGTGATCAGGCCGTCGCTCTCCAGGGCGCGCAGGGTCTGGGTGAGCATCTTCTGGCTGACGCCGGCCAGCTTGCGGGACAGCTCGGAGTAACGCATCGCCCCGCCGGCGCCGAGCGCGCACAGGACCAGCGTGACCCATTTGTCGGAGATGCGGTCGAGCAGCTGGCGGCTCGGGCAGGCGGCCAGGAAAGCGTCATATTCCGCCTTGGCCTGCGCCCTTCTCTGGGCCGCGGTCGTCGTCGCCATCGCTCGTTCCTCCCGTAACGCACCTGAAAGTGCCCACTTCCCATCAGGAAGCTACCCCACCAGAGTGAAGCGCATGAACGTTTCTCTCCCCGGCGGCTCGCTCCAGCTCGGCGATCTGACCGTGACCCGGTTCGGCTACGGCGCGATGCAGCTCGCCGGCCCATGGGTGATGGGACCGCCCGCCGACCTCGACGGCGCGCTCGCCGTCCTGCGCGAGGCCGTCGAGCTCGGCATCACGCACATCGACACCAGCGACGCGTACGGGCCGCACGTCACCAACCGGCTCATCCGCGAGGCGCTGCACCCCTATCCGGCGGCGCTGCACGTCGTCACGAAGGTCGGCGCGACCCGGGACGAGCAGGGCGGCTGGCCCCCGGCCCGGGACCCGGCGTTGCTGCGCCGCGCGGTCGAGTCGAACCTCGAGAACCTCGGCCTCGACGTGCTCGACGTGGTCAACCTGCGCCTCGGCAACGCCCAGGGCCCGCAGCCCGGCTCGCTCGCCGAGGCGTTCGGGACGCTGGCCGGCCTCCAGCGCGAGGGCCTGATCCGGCACCTCGGCGTCAGCAACGCGACCGCCGAGCAGGTCGCCGAGGCCCAGTCGATCGCGCCGATCGTGTGCGTGCAGAACATGTACAACCTGGCCTACCGGCACGACGACGGGCTGATCGACCGGCTCGCCGAACAGGGCGTCGTCTATGTGCCGTTCTTCCCGCTCGGCGGCTTCAGCCCGCTGCAGTCGACGGCGCTGTCGGCGGTGGCCGCCCGGCTCGGCGCGACGCCGATGTCGGTCGCCCTGGCCTGGCTGCTGCAGCGCTCACCGAACATCCTGCTGATCCCGGGCACCTCGTCGGTGGCGCACCTGCGCGAGAACATCGCCGGCGCCGGCCTGACGCTCGGCGCCGACGACCTGGCCGAGCTGGACAAGATCGGGCTATAGGCACCGGGCGCCGGCGTCGGTGATCCGGGCGGCCAGCAGCTCACTGTCCTCCCGTTCCGCCCAGATGCCGGCCCCGCGCAGCTCGCCCGCGCCCACCCGGACACCGTCGATCCAGGGCATCGGCCACGACGGAAACCGGTGCACCTCGATCAGGTCGCGGGCCACCGCGGAGCGCATCCCCGGCCCGAGAACGGCCGCCACCTGCGCCATCGTCGGCACGGTGCTCGCCACCAGGCGAATGAAGTCGTCCGCGATCTCGGACAGCGGCCGCGGCGCGCCCCCTTCCAGCGGAGCGAGCACGAGGTATTCGCCATCGGTCAACCCGTTCGTCTCAGCCACGCACCGCATTCTCCCGGGTGCCGTCTACCCGGTGCACCAGCCACGTCGTGTAGAGCAGCAGGAGCGCCAGCAGCACCTCGATGCCCAGGCCGGTGCCGACGCCGAGGGCGTCGCGCAGCGAGAAATCGCCGAAGTGCGAGGCGGCCAGCACGAGCAGGCCGCCCCGCAGCCACTTCTTGATCGAGGGAGTCATGCCATCAGGGCTGGCCACCTCGCGAATTTGTGACAGCTACCGGCGCCGGAACTCGTGGGCCAGGACGTAGCGGGCCACCCCGTCGCCGATCTTCACACCCTCCACGTCGGCCGTGCGGTAGTGGACGCCGCCCCAGATGCGGGCCTCGATCACCTCGTCGAGCGCCGCCGAGAAGCCGGCGAAGTGCCGGGTCGTGCCGGAGTCCGCGCTGTAGGCGCTGAACGCGATGTCGTCGCGGCCGAAGAACGCGCGCAGCGCCGCCATGATGGTCGACGTCGAGCAGGCGTGGCCGGAGGTGTAGTCGGGGAACGCCGGGGTGATCAGCAGCGGCATCCAGGCCGGGTCGGCAGTGGTGGCCGGGTTGCCGTCGGTGTCCGCCTCCTGCACGGCCGTCACCGGCCGCCAGAAGCTCCAGAACTTCTTCTCGTTGAAGCAGGCGATCAGCGAGTCGGCGTTCGCGATCTCGGCCATCGCGAACATCCTGGCCGCCTGCAGGGTGTTCAGGTGCTGGGTCTGCGCCACCTGGCGTTTGATCTCCCATTCGGTCAGGCGGCGGTCGTGCCACCACTTGGCCGACTCGGTCTGGTCCTGGGTGCGCACGGTGCTGGTCGCGCCGCCGATCGCCTTGACCTCGTTGAGGTCGCGCGTGTACTGCCTGCTGGTCAGCGCGGGCGGGCCGGCGGTGCGGAACATGTCGTTGCGCGGGATGACGAACGGCCGCATGTCGCCGACCCAGGCGCCGTCCTGGGCGTACGCCGGCGGGGTGGGCCGCCATTGACCGGGCGCCGTGCCGACGGTCCAGGTGGCCGGGCCGAAGGCGCCGTCGCCGACCCGGGCGGCGATCATGTCGGCGGCCGCCTGCTCGCCGACCGCGACACCGCCGCGCTCGGCCCGGCCGTCCGGGATCGCGGCCAGCGAGTCGGCATACATGGCGTCCAGTGCGGCGGACTGCGCCGGGAAGAGCGAGAGCAGCACGCGGTACGCGGCGGTGGCCACCGCCGCGTCGGCGGAGGCACCGCGGTGGGCCCGCGGCGCACGGAGATAGGGCTGGTAGGGCGTCCCCGCGATCGCGTTGACGGCGTCGTAGACCGCGCCGTGCACCATCGCGAAACTGCGCGGCGCAATGTACGGCGCCTGGCGCGCCACCTCGTAGATCGCGGTCTGTGCGTGGTCGTTCCAGACGACGACGGCGTTCGTGCCGCTCGCGGCCCGGGCGGCCGGAGCGGGCGCGAACGCCGTCAGCAGAACTATCGCGGTAGGTAAGGACAGGCCGAAGCGTCTCATGCGACTTTCCCCCCGTAGTCGTATCGCTTCGCATCGAAGCGGCTACGCAGGGTTTATGACAACCCCTCTCTTCGATGTGGAGGGAAGAGGCGAATCGCTCAGAACGGGAAAGCCGGCGGGGCGCTGCGGACCGTTACCCAGCGGGTGTCGGTGAAGGCGTCCATGTTGGCCTGCGCCCCGCCGAAGCGGGAGCCGGTGCCGGAGGAGCCGGTGCCGCCGAAGGGGGCGTTGGCCTCGTCGTTCACGGTCTGGTCGTTGATGTGCACGATGCCGGTCGGGATGCGGTCGGCCAGGGCGACGCCGCGCATCGCGTCTCGGGTGACGATGCCCAGGGACAGGCCGTACTCGGTGTCGGTGGCCAGGGCGACCGCCTCGTCGATGGTGCTGAAACGGGCCACCGGCGCGACCGGGCCGAAGATCTCCCGGGCGAACGCCGGCGTCGACGCGGTGACGCCGGCCAGGACGGTCGGGCGGTAGAAGAGGCGGTCGAACTCGCCGCCGGCGGCCAGCCGCACGCCGTTGCCGACGCTGGACGTGACGATGTCGTGGATCTTGTCGCGCTGGCCGGCGTCGATCACCGGGCCGAGCGCCACCTGCTCGCGGGCCGGGTCGCCGACCGGGAGTTTCGCGGCCTTGTCCGCGAGGCGCTCGACGAACTCGTCGAAGATGCGCTCGTGCACCAGGTGCCGGCCGGTGGTCATGCAGATCTGGCCCTGGTGGAACCACGAACCCCAGGCCGCGAGGCCGACCGCGGCCTCCACGTCGGCGTCGTCGAGCACCAGCATCGCCGAGTTGCCGCCGAGCTCGAGGTGGGCCCGCTTGAGGTGCCGGCCGGCGGCGGCGCCGACGTGCCGGCCGGCCTCGGTGGAGCCGGTGAACGAGATGACCGGCACGCGCGGGTCGGTGACGATGGCCTCGCCGACGTCGGCGCCGCCCGGCAGGACCTGCAGCAGGCCGTCCGGCAGGCCGGCCTCCTGGAAGATGCGAGCCATGATCAGCCCGCCGGTCACGGCCGTGCGGGGATCAGGTTTGAGGAGTACGGCGTTGCCGAGCGCCAGTGCCGGCGCGACCGACCGGATGCCCAGGATGATCGGCACGTTGAACGGCGAGATCACCCCGACGACGCCGACCGGGTAGCGCCGGGTCATCGACAGGCGCGGCTCCTCGGACGGGACCAGCTCGCCGTAGGGGCGGCTGGGCAGCGACGCGGCCTCCCAGCACTCCTGCTCGGCCACGTGCACCGCGAAGCCGGCCATGCCCGGGATCGCACCGACCTCGCGCACGTTCCACCAGGAGATCTCTTCGGCATGCTCGGCCCACAACTGGGCGGCCTTGCGCAGGACGGCGGCGCGGGCCGAGTGCGGCGCGGCGCCCCACTCGCGCTGAGCGGCGGCGGCGGCCCCGGCGGCGCGGGCCACGTCGTCGGGGGTGGCCAGGGCGATCTGGCCGAGGCTGTCGCCGGTGGCCGGTTCGGTGACGTCGATGGTGGCGCCGCTGCCGGGCCGCCACGAGCCGCCCTCGAAGATCAGATCTTGCCAGCGAGCTTGGTCCAGCAGGGCCATCGTCGGCCTCCCCTCGGTACGTGTCCCCACGCTATGCCGCGGTTTCCGCCCAATCAACGGAATGTTTCAGAATGGAACAAGTTCCCAGCGATCACTCAGTAATCGGACTTTCTGAACCCTTCGTCGTGCTCGCCCGTACTGCCCGAGAGGTGGGTGGTGAAACGTGCTGCCCCCGTACCGAAGGGCCTTGATCTTGCCGTCGACAACTCGGTCCCGGTTGCGTACCGCCCTCGGGGGAGTGCTCACCGCCGCTGCCGCCGTTTTCGTCTATCTGGCCCTGGTGGTTCCCGACGCGATCGGGCGGATGAAGGCCGGCACCCAGGTCGAGGGGGCGTTTCTCCGCGTCCCGATCGAGATCATCATCGGCGGGGCGATCCTGCTCGCCCTGAGCCCCCGCTGGCGGCGCCCGGCGTCCGCCGTGTTCGGCCTCGGACTCGGCTTCGTGGTGGTCCTCAAGATCGTCAACGTGGGCTTCCGGACGGTGCTGGGCCGGACCTTCAACGTGGTCCTCGACCCGCCGCTGCTCAAGGACGGCTACAACGCGCTCACCGAGACCGATGGCACGACGTACGCCAATCTCGCCGTTGTCGGTGCCGTGCTCTTGACCCTGGCCGCCCTGGCGGTCAGCGTCCTCGCGGTGATGCGGCTCGCCGCCGTGACCGCCCGCTACGCCAACCCGGCCCGGCGCACTCTCGTCGGCCTGACCGCGGTGTGGCTGGCGCTCGCGGTCAGCGGCATCACGCTGTTCCCGAACGCGCCGGTCGCCTCGGACAGCGCCGCCGACCTGCTCAAGAAGACCGTCAAGTCGGTGCCGCAGGCGATCCACGACCAGCGCGCGTTCGCCGTCGCGTCGGAGAACGACCCGTTCCGCGGCGTGCCGCCCGCCGACCTGGTCAGCGGCCTGGCCGGCAAGGACGTGGTGATCGGCGTGGTGGAGAGTTACGGCCGCGGCGCGCTCAGCGACCCGGCGATGAACGCGGTGGTCAGCCCGGTGCTGGCCGCCGACCAGCAGAAGCTCACCGACGCCGGGTTCGCGTCGAAGTCGGGCTGGCTGACCTCGTCGACCTACGGCGGTGGCAGCTGGCTCGCGCACGCGTCGTTCCAGTCCGGGCTGTGGATCGACAGCCAGCAACGCTACCGGCAGCTGACCGCGGGCGACCGGATCACCCTGACCAGCGCCTTCCACAACGCCGGCTGGCAGACCGTCGGCATGGAGCCGGGCAACACGGTGGCCTGGCCGGAGGCGTCGTTCTACGGCTACGACAGCGTCTACGACTCCCGCAACATGGGCTACAACGGGCCGCGGTTCGGCTGGTCCCGGATGCCCGACCAGTACACCCTGGCGTCGTTCCAGAAGAACGCCTACAGCAAGAAGACCAAACCGCTGTTCGGCGAGATCACCCTGACCTCCAGCCACGAGCCGTGGACCGTCATCCCCGACACGCTCGACTGGGACCAGATCGGCGACGGCTCGGTCTACCAGCCGATGGCCGCGAAGGCGCTCGACCGCAACGCCCTCTGGAGCAACCCCAAGAAGACCCAGAATCAGTACGCCAAGTCGATCGGTTACTCGGTCGACAGCCTGATCTCGTGGGCCACCAAGTACGGCGACAAGAACCTGGTCGTCATCATGTTCGGCGACCACCAGCCGTTCTCGGTGGTGAGCGGCAACAACGCCAGCCACGACGTGCCGATCACGATCATCGCGCACGACCCGAAGGTGCTCGACCGCCTCGCCGACTGGCACTGGGCCGACGGCCTCAAGCCGGACGCGCAGACCCCGGTGTGGCGGATGGACCAGTTCCGCGACCGGTTCTTCACCGCCTTCCGTGGCGACGGCGGCGTGGCGATGCCCGAGCACAAGTGAGGTCTACGGTTCGGGTGTGAACGCATCCGAGCCGGCCGAGGCGTTCGGCCTGGGCCGGGCCGCGCGCCTGTCCGACGGCTCGGGCCGGCTCCGCAGCGTGGATCGGCGAGCTGCTGGACGACCCGCACTCCCGTGATCAACTGGCAGGTCTGCTGTCGGCGATCTCGCCGCCGTAGCGGGCCATCCAGGCCAGCAGGTCCTCGAAGATCCGCACGGCACCGAGCAGCCCGTCGGCGCGATTCTGGTCGCGGGCCCGGCCGAACCGCGCGACCAGCGACGCCACCACCTCGGCCGGGGTGACACCGCCGTAGGCCGCACACGCCAGCCACGCCCGGCGGGCCTGCTCCGGCACCGCGACCGCCGGGTCGGCCAGACCGGCGAAGTCCCACACCGCCTGCGCGAAGTCGTCCACCCGCCGGCCCGGCCCGACGTCGTCCTCGAAGTCGATGATCGCGACCGCCCGCTCGCCGCGGAACACGGTGTTGTGCGGCCCAAGATCGCCATGGCACACCACCGCACCGTCCTCCAGCAGCGGAAACGACACGGTCGCGTCGTGAAAGGCCCGGTAGAGAGCGGCGGCGCTACGGATCTGCGCGTCCGAGACGACGGACGGGACGTCACCCTCGACGTACGTCAAAATCTGTCGCCCTTGATCGTCATAACCGAGCGGGCGGGGCACCCCGGTGAAGCCGGCGGCGGCCAGGTGGAGCAGCAGCGCATCCACGTAGTCCGACCGGCCGTGCCGCGGCCGGCGCATCGTCGCGCCCACCCGGACCGGCCGGGACGCCGCCAGCCGCGCCCGGCGCACCGACTCCGCGGAACCGCCCATCGCCCCAGTCTCGCCCAGCCCGCTCGGTCCTGTCACCGAGGGCGGAACCGCATCCGTCCGGTGATGGGTTCAGCGTTCACCGGCCGGCACGTCGAGTGCGGTGAGGTGGCCCTTGCCGATCACGTAAGCCAGGGTGCCGTCGCCGGTGAACGATTGCTCGGCGCGTGTCGGCAGCCGGAGATCGGCTCGGTTGCCGTTGCGGTCGATCATGACGAGGTTGCCGTCAGAGCGTGCGAACAGTGCCCCATCCGCGGTGGGAACGGGAGCGCATGCGGTGCCGGGCGACAGGGGCGTGATGTCCGTCCGGCCGCCCCGGGTCAGGTCGACCACCGTGATCCGGGAGTCCTCGGCCAGCATGAGCTTTCCGCCGATCAGGACGGGGGCCAGCGGCGGAAGGTCTCGTTCGTGTTCCCAGAGCGCCTGCACGCCGGTGGACGCATGAAAGGACATGACCGTGCGCCGGCCGCTGACGAACACCACGCGCCCGTCGTCGCTGTGGTGGAAGGCGTTGCCCGAGTCCGGGAACTGCACCGGTGCCGGCAGCCGCCACGTGCCCAGAGCAGTCCCGGTCTGCGGGTCCTCGAGCCGGAGTTCCGGCCGGCTGGCGCTGGCCAGCAACACCGCGCCGACAGCAGAATCAGGATCTGGTGGGAAGCGGACGACAGTTGGCCACGCCAGTGATTCGCCCGGAGCGTAGGGGGAATCGAACGGGTCGCAGGCACCGTCGGCGAGGCCGATCCGGGTCACCGGCTGATAGCCACGCCAACCGCCCAGCACGATGACGGACCCGCTGACGCTCAGATACCGATGGAACGGCAGACCGGGTCTCGACCACATCGGGCGACCACTCTGCAGCTCGAAGCAGTGCAGGACGCCGCGCTGGCTCAGGTAGAGGCATCGCCCCGGCGTGACGGCGGTCGTGCCCCAGCAGTCCTCGACGCGCTGTTCCCAGATCAGCGCCCCGGTCCGCGGGTCGAGCCGGACCAGGCGTGAGTGCCGTTCCGCCACCACGAGGACATCGCGCGCCGCCACCGTCGTCGCGCTCGACCGCAGGCACAACGACCGCGACCACAAGACTTCCGCACGCCGATCCACCGGCAAAGGCTATGCGCCGCGGTGGCCGGGTGTGCGAATCGGTGCCCAGCCGGAGCGGCGCCGCGCTCGGCTGCTCACCGCAATATGCCAATCGCCATACCGCAAGAATGCCGATCTTATTCCTCTTCATTCATCCCTGCTTGGCACACGGCAATCATTGCTGCGTCCTCGGTACGAACTTACCGTCGTGAATAGACGCCTTGCCGAAAACGACGACCGCCAAGGCCGAGAAATGGCGTGGATTGATTCACGTAGAAGGTTGGTTCCGTATGCGCAAGCTACGCTTCCGTGCCATTGCCGTGGCCGGCGCCCTGCTGCTGAGCGTCATGCTTGCGGCCCCCGCCGCCCACGCCGCGACCACCGCTGCCGTGCCCACGCTGGCCGGCCGGATGGCCGCCGTCGGAACCGCGAAGACGATCAACTACTACCCGTCGAATGCGGGCTGGACGAACATGTGGACGAACTTCGACCCGGTCCGGATCGACACCGACCTGGCCAAGGCAGCCACACTCGGTGCGACCACCGTGCGGGTCATCGTCTTCCCGCAGACGTTCGGCTACCCGACGCCGACCGCCGCCTACACCGCAAAACTCAGCCAGTTCATCGGCATCGCCGCGACCCGTGGCCTCACCGTCAAGCTGACGCTGTTCGACTGGTGGGACGGCTATTCCGACGTGAACAACAGCGTCATCTGGGCCCTGAGCCTGCTGTTGCCCTACGTGGACGATCCGCGGGTGATCGCCGTCGAGCTGAAGAACGAGATCTCGCCGAGCGACGCTGCCGCGATGGCCTGGGCCCGCCAGCTGATTCCGGCGATCCGCGCCACCGCGCCGACCATGCCGCTGACCCTCACGGTGGACGGCGTCAGCGGTGTTACGGGCATGGCCAGCCTCAAGGCCCAGCTCGCCACCACTCCGCTGGACTACTACGACTTCCACTTCTACGGCGCGTCCGAGCGGTCACTCGCCGAGATCCGCCGGGTCCAGGCCGCGTTGGCCCCCGACCCGGTGGTCGTCGGCGAGACCGGGCTCAGCACCCTGTCGTTCACCGAGGGCGAGCAGGGCGCCTACCTGGCCCGGGTTTTCCGGGCCGCCCAGGAGGCGGGCGTCGGCTCGGTGGCGCCGTGGACTCTCAACGACTTCGCCGCCGGCGCCATCCCGGCGAACTCCGCGGTCTCCACCCAGCCGGCTCAATACAAGTACGGCCTCTACCGCACCGACGGGACCGCGAAGTTCAGCGCCTCCGTGGTCGGCTCCGCGTGGACGACCGGGGCCACCCCGAACAGCATTCTCAACCTGGGCTTCGAGGCCACCGCGGTCAACTCGCCGTGGCGGCAGTACCTGCCCCAGGCCGGCGCCGCCTCGATCACCACCGACCTGCCCCGCACCGGCACCCAGTCGGCCCGCTTCTCCGGCACCACTCGCAGCGGGAACAACCTGCCGTCATTGCTCACCTCACCGATAACGCCGGTCCAGCCCGGGGCCGCATGGCACGCCGAGGCGTACGCCCGGGGCACCGCCGCCACGGGCATCACCGAGATCGCGCTGAGCTGGTTCGACATCAACGGCACGTGGATCAGCCAGAACACCTCCAACCGCCTGCCGGCCGGCAACACCACCTGGACCCAGCTGGTAGTGGACACCGTCGCCCCAGCCGGCGCCGCCGGCGTCCAACTTCACCTGAAGTCCGGCGACAACACCGGCACGGTGTGGTTCGACGACGTCGCGATTTCTTGAACCGGCGATCCGATAGTCGATGACCTCCGACCTCAGATTTTGGGCATGACGACGGTTGCCACCCCTCTTTCCTTGGCGAGGTTCTCGGCGTCGTCGTCGCCGTAGGAGTAGACGTCGATCTGCACGGTGCCGTCAAGGACGTAGAGGTGGCCGGCAAGCAGGAAAGCGTCGTCGCCCACGCCGTCGACCGGTTCGGCGTCCGGCCCGATCTGACTGGTGAAACCGGACCTGGTGGTGCGGCTGAGGAAGAGGGCGAGCTGCCCGCCGTCCTGCTGCCACTGGCAATAACGGGTCGACTCGCCGGGTTTGGCGCCGTCCTCGTCGACCTGGGTGATCCGGCGGCCGGTCAGTTCGACGACCTCGTGCCGGCTGAGCAGCGTGCACGGGTCGGGCAGGCGGCCTCGGTACTTCGCCGAAGCCACGCCACTGGTCGCTTCGGCGGACGCGGCCGACCGGCCGGCCGCAGCGGCCGGCGTGCCGGCCGTTATGGAGGTGAGTGGGCCGAAGCCGGAGAGGGAAGTCGCGGCGACGGCCGCGACCAGGAACGGGACGGAACGGCGAGGGTTCATGATGATCAGGTTCGCGGGTCGCCGAACCAGGCCAACATCATCGCACCGCAGATGACTCTCCGGGATGAGCAAGTTCAGCCATTAGGAGTCCGCAGGTGGCCGACCGTGGCAACGGCACGCGGGTCCCACCGTTGACATGGACCGCCGCGTGCTTGTAATTTCCACACCGTGGAAACGGGGGCCGTATGCGCATCAACGTGACTTTCCAGGTGGCCCGATGCCCCGACGATGTGTGGGCGTTCTCGGTTGACCCGATGGCGCAGAAGAAGTGGGACCGCAGCGTCGCCGACGTCGAGATCACCTCGCCGCCACCATTCGGCCTGGGCAGTTCCTTCAGCACCATCGGCCCCGCCCGCAGGGGACGCGGGGGCATCGTCACGTCCTATCAGGTCACCGAGTTCGAGCCCACCACGCACGCGACTGTCGCGGTCATCGACTCGCCGACGCTACGGCGGGCGGTGTGGGACTTCACGTTCACCCCGGACGGGCACGGCACACACGTCGAGTGGAACATCGAACTCGTCCCTCGGCCCCGGTACTTCCCGCTCGGACTGGTGCTTCGGCTCAACCGAGCCCAACTGGTACGCGATACGCGCTGGTTTCGACAGGCGTTGGACGAGGAGTGCTCCGGTGCCGACGGATAGCCTCTCGCGTCAGACGATCATCGTCGCCGCCCTGGCGATCATCGACAGCGACGGCGTGGATGGCCTGTCCATGCGCAGGCTCGGCAAACACCTTGGCGTCGACCCGAAAGCGGTCTACTACTACATCCCGAACAAGGCAGCGTTGTTCGACCTCGTCATTGAGGCACTGTACGACGAGATGGCATTGGACCAATTCGAGTTCACCGGCTCGTGGCGGGCCGACCTGGCCGCCTTCGCGACCCGACTCCGGGATGTCCTGCGCCGGCACCCTCGTACGCTGCTGGTCTTCGCCACCCGCCCGGGTGCCGCCACGGCGTACGCCGCAGGCGCCGAGGAAGCTCTGAAACAGCTTCGGGAGGCGGGGTTCACCCCACGGCAGGCACTGACAATGATCTCCTGCGTTCGCAGCCTCACCGTTGGCCTACTGATCGCCGAACTGGTCGAGCCCGTGGGCGCGACCTCGGACGGCACCATCGACCTCAGGACGGACTACCCGGAGCTGACATCCGCCATCTCCGGCGGCTTCGACGCCGACGAACAATTCCGAGTCGGCCTCTCCGCACTTCTCGATGGCTTCGCGGCACCCGACCGAAGCGCCATTCGCTGCCAATAGGACAACTCCTCGTCTACCAGCACATGTGGCATGACAGCGCGCCGCACCAGGGGGCAGTGCGAGGGCTGCACGGTGTCCGCCTGGCACATGCGGGACGCTACCTACCTCAACGCGCGCGGGGTTTCATTCGCCGTGCTCACCCCTGGCCGGTGGGACGAGGTGGCTCCGTCCGTCGAGTTCATGGGCTACACACAGCCGTGGTATTCGGTGCGCGACGCGGCGGAGCCGATCGGCGACGACATGGGCTATTTCAGTTTCTTCCTGCGCGACGGCGAGCGCGTTTTCCTCACCTACCGCACCACTGACCCCGGACAGGTCCACTGACGAGACCGTCGTGCTCGCATCCTCCAGCGTCGCCAGGGCGGTGGCCGCCCAGCAGCAAGGCTAAGGTCGCTGTCCATGGATCATCGACGCCTGGGACGCAGCGGCCTCCACATCAGTGAGATCACTTATGGGAACTGGCTGACGCATGGGGAACTCGTGGGCCGCGAATCGGCGCTGGCCTGCATTCGCGCCGCGTTGGACGCCGGTATCTCGACGTTCGACACGGCCGACGTCTACGCTCACGGCGCCGCTGAGGAAGTCCTCGGTGAAGCACTGCGGCCGGTACGCCGTTCATCGGTGGAGATCGCGACAAAGGTGTGCCTGCCGACCGGCGAGGGCCCGAACGATCGGGGTCTGTCGCGCAAGCACATCCTGGAGTCGTGCCACGCCTCGCTGCGCCGGCTCGGCACCGACTACGTCGATCTCTACCAGGCCCACCGCTTCGACGAACGCACTCCGCTGGACGAAACGCTGGTCGCCTTCGACGATCTCGTTCGCCAGGGCAAGGTTCTCTACTTGGGCGTCTCCGAATGGACCGCGCCGCAGATCCGGGCCGCTCTTGACCTCGCAGAGGAAATGGGACTGCGCAGCCGTATCGTCGCCAACCAACCGCAGTACAACATGCTCTGGCGGGTCATCGAACCGGAGGTGCTGCCGCTGTGCCGCAGCGCAGGTGTGGGGCAGCTGGTGTTCCAACCGCTCGCTCAGGGCGTGCTGACCGGAAAGTACCTGCCCGGCCGGCCGCCGCCGGAAGGAACGCGCGCTTCGAGCGCCGGTCGCGCGCCGCGATTCATTCGTCGGGTTCTCGGCGACGAACTCCTCGAACGTATTCAGCAGTTACGCCCGCTCGCCGACGAAGCGGGGTTGTCCATGGCACAGCTCGCCATTGCCTGGACACTGCACCAGGACGGCGTCAACTCCGCGATCATCGGCGCGACTCGTCCGGAACAGGTCACCGAGAACGCAGCGGCGGCCGGCGTTCGTCTCTCCGGTGACCTGATCGTCAAGATCGACGCCGTACTCGGCGACCTGGTAGACCGAGACCCCACCAAGACCGCCCGGATGATGGCCGTGAAGGCGGCTTGGAGTCGCGAGGAGGCATAGCCTCGGAACTCACTGCCAGGAGCAAGTGACCGCCAACTCCGCCGCCATGATGGACGCCGCTCATGGGCAGCCTAAATGTCGAGAATTAACGCGCGGTGGTCCGAGACTTCTGGCTTGGTGAGGATTTCGAATCGTTTGACGGCGGCAACATCGGAAATGAGCATGTAGCCGGCATGCCTTACCGTTTTGCGGTAGTGGGATGTCCGGGTGTCTGCGGTGCCGACCAAATCGGTGAGACCGATATCGGCGAATACGCCGAACGTCTCGCTGTCCGGCAGCACGTTGAAGTCGCCGCACACCACGACCAGGTCACGAGGGCCGCGGACCCGGCACACGAGATCCGCGAGGCGTTCGGCCTGGCCGCGCCGCGCCGGATTATCGGCCTTGCCAAGCGGGTCGCGCAGCCCATGCACCTGCACGACCCACACCGCCCGATCGGCGGCGCGGTCCGCCGCCCGCACAGCCAGGGCGATACGAGGACGGTCGCCGGCCGGCCACTCGACATGGTCGGTGAATTGCCCGTGCACGAAGGCGGAGTCGACACCGACGATCGGTAGATCCGCACCGACCAGGGTCGCCAGGCCGAAGTCCTGTCGGTACCTGCGGCCCACGTCGTCGTGCACCGGGCCGGAATCGCTGGTCACGAAGATCGCTTGATGCTGCGGCAGCGCGCTGCGGACGTCATCAAAGAGGGCCGCCCGCTGGGGCAGACTCTTTTCGCCGTCGGTAAAACGCGTCCAGCCGGCCAGGCCAGGAGTGCGAGTCACTTCTTGCAAGCAGACAATGTGCGCCCCGCAACCGGGCAGCCAACCGAGAAGGTCGTCGGCCAACGCTCCACCCCAGGCATTGACACTCGCAATCCGCACCATGGCCCTCCATTTCCTCTTCCGTGCGCCCGGTCAGGTCCAGCACCGCCGTCAGACCTTATTCGCCAGCGCCCAGAAGCGTGACGGCGGCGTGGATTGCACCGGCCACGGCCAGCAGGATGCCGACAATGCGGAGAAATCGTCGCATGTTCTGACGGACGCCGTTCTCGGCGCGGTTGCCGACGTTCAACGCGAGTACCAATCCGCCTGCGAACACGAAGACAGCCAGGGCCAAGCTCCGTCTGAGATTCGAGAACGGACCAGTTGCGCACGACATCGGCGGGACGCGGCCTACCAGGGGACGATGCCGTCGGCGTCGAACATGCCGCCGGTTGGGCCGTCGTCCGGGAGGGTGGCGAGCTTGATGGCAATCTGGGCGCCGTCTGTGGGCGTGCTGGTGCCCTGGAAGCCGTTGAGGTCGGTGGCGACGTACCCGGGGCAGCTGATGTTGATTTTGATGTTAGTGTCGTTCAGTTCCTTGGCGTATTGCACGGTGAGCGCGTTGAGGAAGGTCTTCGACGGGGTGTAGGCGCCGCTGGCCGGGCCGAAGTCCTGCTGGACCGTCAGTGTGAGTGAGCCCAGGTGGCTGGACTGGTTGACGATCCGCGGGTGCGCGGAGCGGCGCAGCAGCGGCAGCATCGCGTTGGTGACCCGCACGACGCCGAGCACGTTGGTGTCGATCACCGACTGCAGGATCGCCGGGGTGACCGCCGTGGGGGAGTCGGGCCAGATACCGGCGATCACGCCGGCGTTGTTGACCAGCACGTCCAGGCGCCCGGCGCGACCTTCGATCAGGGCCGCGGCGGCTGTCACGCTCGCGTCGTCGGTCACGTCCAGCGGCACCCCGAACGCGTCGACGCCCGCCGCGCGCAGTTTTGCCACGGCATCCTCGCGGCGCTGATCGTTGCGGGCGCCGACGCCGACGATGTGGCCGAGTGCGCCGAGGCCGGCCGCGATCTCGAATCCGATTCCCTTGTTCGCGCCGGTGACCAGCGCGTATGTCGTGTCGCTCATGACAGCGATGGTGGCCGCGTGCCGGTCCGGGACCAACAGCCTGTGCGGCGGCAACGATAGGCTGCGGCTATCGTTGCCGGGTGGAGACGCGGGAGTTGCGGTACTTCGTGGCGGTCGCCGAGACGTTGCACTTCGGGCGGGCCGCCGAGCGCCTCGGCATCACCCAGCCGTCGCTGTCGCGGGCGATCGGCCAGCTCGAGGAGCAGCTCGGGGTCGTGCTTCTGGTCCGCACCAGCCGCAAGGTCGAGCTGACCGGGGCCGGGTCGGTGCTGCTCGACGAGGCCCGTGCGGTTCTCGGCGCGCTGGCCGCGGCCGGGCGGCGCACCCGGCAGACCGGGGCGAACCGGCCCGCGCTCGTGCTGGCGACCAAGACCGGCACGTCCGACGAACTACTGACGAAACTGCTTGAGGCGTACGCCGCTGAGCCCGGCGCCGTCCCGGTCGACCTGCTCCTCTGCGATTCGCACACCGAGCAGGCGCTGCACGACGGCCGGGCCGACGTGGCGCTGCTGCACCAGCCGTTCGACTCGGTGGCCGGGCTCGACACCGAGATCCTCAGCGTCCAGGGCCAGGTCGCGGTCCTTCCGTCGGCGCATCCGTGCGCCACCCGGCCGCACCTGCGGATGGCCGAGGTCGCCGCGCTGCCCGACCTGCCGCCGGCTCGCTGGCCCGGGCCGGACGGCACCTACCCGGCCGGGCCCGGCGCCGAGGTCCGCAACCAGACGCAGCTCCTGCAACTGGTCGCGCTCGGCCGCACCTCGGTGATCCTGCCCGAGTCCTGCCGCACCCACCTGCGCGAGGGCCTGGTGGCGGTGCCGGTCCTGGACGCGCCGGCCGTGACCGCGGTCATCGCCTGGCCGCCGCACAGCCGCTCCCGGGCCGTCGCCGACCTGGTCCGGCTGGCCGCCTCTTAGCTCAGCGGTGCCGGTGGCACGGTGGTGCCGCGGATGACCAGCCGGGGTGGGACCACCCGCTCGCGGCGGCCGGCCGGGGCGTGCTCGGCCCGTTCGATCGCCTTCTCCACCGCGAGCCGGGACATCGTCGCGGTGTCCTGGGCGATCGTGGTCAGGTCGATGTGGGCCAGGCGGGCCAGCCGGTCATCGTCGTAACCGACCACGCTGACCTCGGCAGGCACCTCCACCCCGGCACGCGTCAGCACATCGAGGACACCGGTTGCGCAGCGGTCGTTGAAGACCGTGACCGCGCTGGGCAGGCCGGTCAGCAGTTGCCGGGCCGCTTCGGCGCCGTCCTGCTCGGTCAGGCCGCCCGGCAGGATCCGGGCGAGGTCGTCGAGCCTGTGCCGGTGCATCGCCTCCCGGTAACCGCGGCGGCGGTCGGCCGCGCCCGCCGCGCGTCCGCCGTCGATGTGGATGATCCGCCGGTGGCCGAGGCCGGTCAGATGGTCGACCGCCATGTGCAGCCCGTCGGCGTCGGCGTTGCGGACCACGTCGATCGCCGGGTCGCGCACGCCGCGGGCCACGACGACGACCGGTAGCCGCTCGGCGAGCCGGCTCAGCTGCGCCACCGGTGACTGCGGGCCGACCAGGATCAGGGCCTCGCATCGGTCCTGGAGCAGGCCGGCGATCGCCTCCGGTTCGTCGCGATCGGGGGTCACCGCGCTCAGGGCCAGCTCGTAGCCGGACTCGCGGGCCGCCGTGTACAGATCGGTGACCAGGTCGGCGTGGAACTGGGCCTGGATGTCGAACAACACGCCCAGCAGGCGGGTGCGGCCGCTGCGCAGCAACCGGGCCCGGCTGTCGGGGTGGTAGCCCAGCTCCTCGGCCGCCTCGAGCACCCGCCGGCGGGTCTCGGCGCTGGCCCCGGGCTCGGCCCGCATCACCAGCGACACGAGCGACTTGGAGACCCCGGCCCGGGTGGCCACGTCGGACAGTGTCGGCCTGCGATCCTCGCGCACGGCGTCAGCGTAATCGCACATCTTGGAACGTTCCAGACCCTCGTCTTGACGGCACGCCGGCGCGGCCGGACCCTCGGTCTATGGAACGTTCCAGAATCGCACTCGTCGGATCGGGCCGGATGGGCCAGTTCCACGGTGAAACCATCCGCCTGCGTCTGCCGGACGCCCGGCTCCATGCGGTCGCCGACCCGGTGCCCGGCGCTGCGGAACGGCTCGGCGCCGAGCGTGCCTACACCGACGCGGCCGGAGTGTGGGCCGACCCCGACGTCGACGCGGTGGTGATCGCCGCGCCGGCCCGCTTCCACGCCGACCTGGTCGTGGCGGCGGCCCGGGCCGGCAAGCACGTCTTCTGCGAGAAGCCGATGGCGCTCACCCTCGCCGACGCCGACCGGGCCATCGACGCCTGCCGCGCCGCCGGGGTGATCCTGCAGGTCGGCTTCAACCGGCGGTTCGCCCCCGACTGGGCGGCCGCCCGCGCGCTTCTCGACGCCGGCCGGCTCGGCACCCCGCGGCTGCTGCGCTCGGTGACCCGGGACCCGGGCGGCTTCGACCCGGCCCGCGTCGCGCCCGGCACGATCTTCCTCGAGACCCTGATCCACGACTTCGACACGCTGCGGTTCCTCAACCCGGGCGCGGAGCCGGTCGAGGTCTTCGCGGTGGCCGACGCCCTGGTCGAGCCGGCCTGGCGGGACCGCGGCCTGCTCGACACCGCGGTGGTCACGGTCCGCTTCGACAACGGGGCGATCGGGACGGCCGAGGCATGCTTCGAGGCCAGCTACGGCTATGACGTGCGCGGCGAGGTGCTCGGATCGGGCGGGATGGCCACGGTGGGCGACGGACGCCGTACCGGAATGGCGTTCTCCGATGCCGGTGGCCGGAACATCGAGACGGCGCGCGGCGACCAGGAGTTGTTCGCCGGGGCGTACACCGCCGAGCTCGCCGCGTTCGTCGAGGCCGTCCGCACCGGCGGCCCGGCCCCGGTGACCGGCGAGGACGCCCGGGCCGCGCTGCGCATCGCGCTGTCCGCCGCGGAATCCGTGCGCACCGGCGAAGCGGTCCGGAAATGAGACTCGCCGCCAGCGCCGAGATGCTCTTCCTCGACCTGCCCTTCGCCGAGCGGGTGACCGCGATCGCCGCCCTCGGCTTCGAGGTGGAGATCTGGAACTGGCAGACCAAGGACCTCGGCGAGCTGGTCCGGACCGGCGCCACGTTCTCGCTGACCGCCGCCCGCACCCTGGAGCGCCTGGCCAGGCTGGGGGAGCGGGCGGGCCGGGTGTTCACCCTGGAGAACCTGAACACCGCCGTCGACCACCCCGGCACGCCGTTCGCGCGGGCCGCGGACACCCTGGCCCTGGTCGAGGCGGTCGGCAGCCCGCACCTGCGGCTCAATCTCGATCTCTACCACGCGCAGATCGGTGAGGGGAACCTGGTCGAGCTGGTCGAGCGGGCGCTGCCGCACGTCGGCGAGATCCAGGTGGCCGACGTGCCCGGCCGTGGTGAACCGGGGACCGGTGAGATCCACTATCCGGCGGTCGCCGCGGCGCTGCGCAAACACGGCTATGACGGCGTGGTCGCCCTCGAGGCCTGGGCCTCGGGCGAGTCGCCGCTGGCGCTGTCGCGGTTCCGCGGCGCTTTCGAATCAATGGACTAGCCTCCTAGGACGCCGTACAGGTTGAGGGGCGGCATAGGCCGCCGCTCAGCGGGCATCCGGATGGCCATGAAGGCTTTGACATGGCAGGGCACCGGCAAGGTCTCGGTGGAGACGGTGCCGGACCCGAAGATCCAGGAACCAACCGACGCGATCGTGCGGATCACCTCCACCGCCATCTGCGGGTCGGACCTGCACCTCTACGACGTCCTCGGGATGTTCATCGACCAGGGCGACATCCTCGGGCACGAGCCGATGGGCATCGTCGAGGAGGTCGGGGCCGAGGTCCGCCACATCAGGCCGGGCGACCGGGTGGTGATCCCGTTCAACATCTCCTGCGGCCACTGCTGGATGTGCACGCGCGGCTTCTTCGCCCAGTGCGAGACCACCCAGGTGCGCGACCAGGGCAAGGGCGCGTCGCTGTTCGGCTACACCAAGCTCTACGGCCAGGTCCCCGGCGGCCAGGCCGAATACCTGCGGGTGCCGCAGGCCCAGTTCGGGCCGATCAAGGTGCCGGACGGCCACCCCGACGAGCGCTACCTGTTCCTGTCCGACGTGCTCACCACGTCGTGGCAGGCCGCGCAGTACGCCGACATCCGGCCCGGCGACACCGTGTTCGTCACCGGGCTGGGCCCGATCGGCCAGATGAGCGCCCGCATCGCCCGCCATCTCGGCGCCGGGCGGGTCATCGCCAGCGACAACGTGCCGGAACGCCTGGCCATGGCCGAGCGGCACGGCATCGAGGTCCTCGACACCTCCAAGATCGACGACATTCCGGCGGCGGTGCTGGAGTTGACCGGCGGGCGTGGGGCCGACGGCGTCATCGAGGCGGTCGGCATGGAGGCGCACGGCTCACCGCTGCAGGCGGCCGCGGTCAAGGGCACCGGCCTGCTGCCGGACGCCCTCGCCCGCAAGGCGATCGACACCTTCGGCATCGACCGCACTGCCGCGCTCACCGACGCGTTCGGCGCGGTGCGGCGGGCCGGCACGGTGTCGATCATCGGGGTGTACGGCGGTCAGGCCGACCCGTTCCCGATGATGGACCTCTTCGACAAGGGCGTGACCCTGCGCATGGGCCAGGCGCACGTGAAGCGCTGGGCCGACGAGATCCTGCCGCTGCTGACCGGCGACGAGGACCCGCTCGGCGTCGACGACCTGGTCACCCACCGGCTGCCGCTGGCCGATGCGCCGCACGCCTACGAGATGTTCAAGAACAAGGAGGACGGCTGTATCAAGGTCGTCCTGAAGCCCTGAAGAATCTTGCCGAAGCCGGGCGGGAGGTGCTCCCGCCCGGCAATCAGCGTCAGTAGGGGTCGCCGGTTCCGGGTAGCCGGCCCTTCGCGAGGCCGCCGGGGCGGCCGGGCAGGTCCGGGTCGCCGGACAGCGGCGGGCTCGACGACCGGTGGGCGTGTGTGGCGATGCCGGCGACGATCTCCCGCAGCGCCGCCACCGCGTCGCGCCGGGGCTTCCAGCCGAGCTCGCGGGCGGCCCGCGCGCTCGACATCAGTGGCGCGTTCAGGGCGAGGTGGATCCAGCCCGAATCGATCGGCTGCAGGCGCAGCCACCAGCTCAGCGCGGCCGCGCCGGCCAGTGCGGGCGCCGGGACCGGGACCGGCAGGCCGCGGAAGACCTGCGCGGCGAGGTGTGGGTCGAGCACCGGGTCGGCCGCGATGTTGAAGGCGCCGCGGATGTCGGTGCGCAGCAGCCGGGCGTACGCGTCGGCCACGTCGTCGGCGTGCACGGCCTGCATGCGCAGCTTGCGGTTCGACGGGATCACCGGGATCCGCTCGTGGCGCAGCAGCCGCGCCGGCAACAGCGGGCCCGCGAAATACCGGGCGATCTCGGTCCCGGCCTCGCGCTGGAAGATCAGGCCGGGCCGGACCCGCACCACCCGCAGCGCCGGGTGATCCGACTCGATCTCGTCGAGCATCCGCTCGACCAGGGCCTTGTGCCGGCTGTACGACGATGGCAGCACCCCACGCCGCGGATAGCTCTCGCTGACGAATTCGGTCTTCGGCCCGGGGGAGTAGACCCCGACCGACGAGGCCTGCACCAGCGTCGCGACCCCGGTGGCCAGCACCGCCCGCGCGACCTCCCGCCCACCCAGCACGTTCGTGCGGAACAACGCCCGGGCGTCGTGGCTCGGCTGGATCTGCCAGGACAGGTTGATCACCGCGTCAGCGCCGCGGAATATCTCGGCCAGCCGCGCCGCGGCGCCCTCCTCGGCCACGTCCACCGAGTGCCAGTCGACACCCGCGTAGACGCCGGCCGGTTCCGGCAGCCGCCGGGCCACTCCCGCGATCTCCAGGTCGGTCTCGGCCCGCAGCCGGCGTAACAGGGCAGTTCCGGCATTTCCGGTCGCTCCGACGATCACCACACGCATGACCTTGGGCATACCCGCGCCTCCGCCGCCGAACCGCAATCCCCGCGACGATTGACCGTCCGTGTGCGGGGTACTTGCCGCGCGTGCCCATGATCGATCTCCCCCTTCCCGGCCACGGCGCCACCGCCGAACGCCTGCGTGGCCTGACTGCCCTCGGCCGCGCCGACCTGGTCGGCGCCCGTCTCGCGGAGGGCCATCTGGACGCGGTCGCGATCCGGGCCGAGCTTGCCGACACCGATCAAAACCGGACGGACGAGCGCTGGGGCGTCTGGGCGGCGGCGCCTTCTTCGGTACGGGCGGAGCACGGTCCCGCCGGCTGGACCCTCACCGGCGACCGTCCCTGGTGCTCGGGCGCGGCCTGGTGTACCGACGCCCTGGTCACCGCCGAGGCCGACGACGGCATCCGGCTGTTCGCGGTGCGCAACGCGCCGCCGCACGCGACCCCGCTCGACGACACCTGGCCGGCGGTGGGGATGGCCGGCAGCGACAGCCGAACGATCCGCTTCACCGACGCCCCGGCCCGGCCGGTTGGCGGCCCCGGCGCGTACGTCGATCGCCCCGGCTTCTGGCACGGCGGTGTCGGCGTGGCGGCCTGCTGGTTCGGTGGCGCCCTGGGGGTCGCCGACGCGCTGCTGTCCGCGGCCCGTCGCAAGGACGTAGGCCCGCATGCCCTTGCTCATCTGGGCGCGGTCGACGTCGCGCTCGGCGCGGCCGGATCGGTGCTGGCCGACGCCGCGCTCCGGATCGACGCCGACCCGGGGGCCGACGCGCACGTGCTGGCCCTGCGCGTCCGGGCCACGGTCGAGTCGGCCGCCACCGAGGTTCTCGACCGGGTCGGCCGCGCGCTGGGCGCCGGCCCGCTGTGCCGCGACGCCGACCACGCCCGCCGGGTCGCCGACCTGACCGTCTACCTGCGCCAGTCCCACGCCGAGAGCGACCTCGAACAGCTCGGCGGCCTGGTCGCGGCGGGCGACCAGCAATGGTGAGGCCGATCGCGGGCGACGGGACCGGGGAGGGGGCCTGGCGGGCCTGGCCGGCGATGGAGCACTGGCCGGCGCTGGTCCTCGAGCCGCCCGGCCCGCCGCTGGTGGTTGCGCCGCATCCGGACGACGAGATTCTCGGGGTGGCCGGGCTGATGGCGGTGCTCGGCGCTGCCGACGTCGCCGCGGTGACGGACGGCGAGGCGTCGCACCCGGGGTCGTTCGTGCACACGCGGGAGGAGCTGGCCGCGATGCGGCGGGCCGAGACCGCCGAGGCGTTGCGCCGGCTCCGGATCGACGGAACCGTCTACCGGCTCGGGCATCCGGACGGCGGCATCGACGAGGACGTGCTGGCCGGGGAACTGGCGAAGCTGCTCACGCCGGGGCGGTGGTGCTTCACGACCTGGCGCGGTGACGGGCACCCGGATCACGAGACGGCCGGGCGGGCGGCGGCGCGGGCCTGTGCCGAGACCGGGGCGCGGCTGTTCGAGTACCCGATCTGGGCGTGGCACTGGGCGTACCCGGATGATCCGGACGTGCCCTGGCAGCGCGCCCGCCGCGTCGATCTTCCGCCGGCCGCGCAGGCGGCCAAGGCGGCCGCGATCGCGGCATTTCCCAGCCAGATCGAGCCGCTCGGGCCGGCCGAGGCGGACGCCGCGATCCTGCCGCCGCACGTGCTCGCCCGGTTCGCCCGCCCGTTCGAGGTGATCTTCGAATGACCACGCCGATCAGTTACTTCGAGCAGATGTACGCCGCCGACCCGGACCCGTGGAGCTTCGAGACCCGCTGGTACGACGCCCGCAAGCACGCGCTCACCGTCGACGCGCTGCCGAACCGCCGCTACCGCTCCGGGTTCGAGCCCGGCTGCTCGACCGGCATGCTGACCGCCCGGCTGGCCGATCGCTGCGAGACGTTGCTGGCCGTCGACGCCGTTCCGGCCGCGGTCGAGGCGGCCGCGGCGCGGGTCGCCGACCGTCCGAACGTGACGGTGCGGGCCGCGCGGATGCCGCTGGACTGGCCGGAGGAGACGTTCGACCTGATCGTGCTCTCCGAGCTGGGCTACTACTTCGCCGACGCCGACCTGGACACCCTGCTCGGCCGGCTGGACGCGTCGCTGGCCGCGGGCGGCGACCTGGTGGCCGTGCACTGGCGGTGGCCGGTCGAGGAGCACGCCCGCTCCGGCGACGAGGTGCACGCGGCGCTCGCGAAGGTGCCCGGCCTGCACCGGCTGGCCCGGCACGAGGAGGCCGACTTCCTGCTCGAAGTGTTCACCCGCGACCCGCGGTCGGTCGGGCAGCGCTCGGGCCTGGCCTGACGCCGATGCGGCAGATCGCGGTAGTGGTGCCGGCACACGACGAGAGTCTCCTGCTGCCGGGCTGCCTGGCCGCGTTGCGGGCCGCCGCGGCCGGGGCCGCCCCGCTCCCGGTGCGGCTGATCGTGGTGGCCGACGCCTGCACCGACGACACCACCCTGGTGGCGGCGGCCGGCGGCGCCGAGGTCGTGACCATCACCGAACGGAACGTCGGCCGGGCGCGGGCCGCCGGGGTGGCGTACGCGATGAGTGCCGTAACCGGCCCGGTCTGGCTGGCCACCACCGATGCCGACAGCCGGGTGCGGCCCGGCTGGCTGCGCTGGCAGCTGGCCCATGCCCGCCGCGGCGCCGCCCTGGTGGCCGGGACCGTCGAGGTGGACGACTGGTCGGCGTGGCCGGGACCGATGCCGTCGCGCTACGAGCGCCGTTACCGGGAGCTGGTCGCCGGCGTCCGCCATGGTCACATCCATGGCGCCAACCTGGGGTTCACCGCCGGGGCCTACGTCGCGGCGGGCGGCTTCCCCGCGCTGCGCTGCGACGAGGACCGGGAGCTGGTGGCCCGGGTCCGCGCCTCGGGCGGCCGGGTCGTCACCGATGCGACCTGCCCGGTGCGCACCAGCGGCCGCCCGGATGGCCGCGCCCCGAACGGCTTCGCCGCGCACCTGCTGTCCCTGGCCGCGGAGAACTGAGCCGCGGAAAGCTGATCGGGAAAGCGGAGAACTGATCGGGAAATGCTGAACGGCCCGGCGAACCGCCGGGCCGTTCCATGGTGATGAAGTCAGCGATCAGGACTTGAAAGCGTCCTTGACGTTCTCGACGGCCTGCTTCAGCTTCGAGCCGCTCTGGTCGGCCTTGCCCTCAGCCTCGAGCTGCTCGTCGTCGGTGGCCCGGCCGACGCCCTCTTTGACCTTGCCGCCAACTTCTTCGGCCTTGTTGTCAACTTTGTCGTCGAATGCCATGACTGCCTCCACGTCGTCGTTTCGGTACGACATGGAGATACCCCTACTTGCCCGGCGGCAATCATTGCTCGGCAAGGTTCGTGAGCAGATGATGGTGGACCGGACAAAAATTCGGTCGTCGGTTCGGTCTATCCGGCGGCGGTGACCCGGCCTGGCGGCTCGGCCGGCCCGCGGCGGCCGAGTACTGCCCAGGCCGCGACGGCGAACGCGCCGCCGGCGACGGTGAGCAGCGCCAGCATCCGGGGCGTGCTGTACGACCAGTACGGACTGGCGTTGAGCGCGCTGTGCACGGTGTTGACGATCGGGCCGGACGCGTGCAGCACCCGCATCACGTTGATGTAGAAGGCGAAGGCGGGCGCGGCCAGACAGACGATGGCCAGCGCGGACAGGGCGGTGGCGGCTCGCCGGCGGCCGGCCGGGCGGCCCCGCAGGCGGTAGGCGCCGGCCGCGGCGATCAGCCAGCCCAGGATCAGCCCTATCGCGGCCCCGGCGAACATCAGCGGGCGCAGCGCGCCGGTGTCGGCCGGCCACAGCGCTGTCGACACGGTCCCGTGCTCGGCCGTGACGTAGCCGGCGACGTGCATGAGCAGCCCGTCGCGGGTGGCGTCGAAGCCGCTGCCGTGCAGCTCGACCCGGTCGACGCCGTCGCGGTAGGCGGCGCCGGCGAGGTCCTGGATCGCGCCGACGTGCCACCCGCCGGCGGCGAGGCGGCCCTGCGCGGCCGCCGGGTCCCAGGCCGGCACGTTGAGCACACCCGAGGCGGTGTCGGTGAACCACGGCGACGACGAGCGGGTCATCCCGAAGTCGTCGCCACCGCCGGCCGCCTGACGGGTCAGCGCGGTGACGGTGGCGTCGCCGGGCAGGTCGGGGTAGGTCTGGCCGGCCACCCACGAGCCGGCCGCCGCGCCGAACGCCCCGCCGATCAGCGTGATCAGCGCGGCCGCGACCCACACCAGCGGCCGCCGGGCGGGCAGCCGGAAACGTTGCCGCAGGCCGCTGAGGAACAGGTGCCAGGCGTCCGCGGCGCCCGGCCGGGTCTGCCCGTCGCCGGCCATCTCCATCAGCGTCGTCACGATCTCGCGGCCGTGCCGCCGCCGGTAGCGGCCCGGGTAGGCCAGCAGCAGCACCCGGTATCGGCGTTCCAGGGCGGTCATGCGGCACCGCCCAGCAGCGGGCGACGTCGCAACTGCTTCTCGGCCGCCGACGCGTTGCGCCGCAACCGGTCGACCTCGGCCGACAGCGCCCCCGCGCCGCTGTCGGTGAGCTTGTAGTAGCGCCGCAGCCGGCCGTCGACGGCCTCCTCGCGGTCGACCTCGATGAGCGCCTGCTCGGCGAGCCGGTCCAGCGCGCCGTAGAGGGTGCCGGCCCGCAGTTTGACGTCGCCGCCGGAGAGCTCGGCGACCGACTGGATGACCCCGTAACCGTGCAGTGGCTCGGCGGCCAGCGCGGTGAGGATGAGGAACGTGGGTTCTTGCATGGCCAGCACGGTACAGGAGCCGGTATATATCGGCAACCGTACTATCGAGGGGCCCGTGAACGCGGCGGGGCTCGAGTGGCAAGAGACAGTATGACGGTGGATCGCATCGCGGCGGCGTTCGACGAACACGCGCCCGGCCTGTGGCGGTACCTCGCCCGGCAGGCCGGCGCGGCCGTCGCCGAGGACCTGGTCGCCGAGACGTTCCTGGCCGCCTGGCAGCAGCGATCGGACTACGCGGCCGAGCGGGGCAGCCTGCGGGCCTGGCTCTACGGCATCGCCACCAACCTGCTGCGCCGCCACCATCGCACCCAGGCCCAGCAGTCGCGGATGACCGAGCGCCTGTCCGGGCGGCGGCCCGACGCGGAGGACGGCCACGACCACCGCATCGCCGAGCGGCTGGATGCCCGTACCCATCTCAAGCAGCTCGAGGCGGCGATCGCCGCGCTTCCCGCCGCCGACCGCGAGGTGCTGCTCCTGAGCAGCCTCGCCGGGCTCGACCACCGGGAGATCGCCGCCGCGCTCGGCATTCCCGAAGGGACCGTCCGGTCCCGGATGCATCGCGTGCGGCGCACGCTGCGCGCCACCCTCCCGGCGGCGAAAGGCGAGCAATGACCGACTTGGACGAAGCGCTGCAGGAGCTTTATCCGCAGGCTGAGCTGGACGAACTCTCGCTGCGGCGGGCTCGGGCCCGAGTGCTTTCGCAAACCCGCCGCCGCCGTACGCCGAAAGCAGTCGCCGCCGCAGCCGCGGTGCTCCTGGTCCTGATCGCCGCCGCGGCGGTCGTCCGGGGCCGCGCCGACCCGCCCGGCGCGATGGTCGAGGTGGCCCAGACGCTCAACCTGGCCGCCGACGCCCAGACGCAGAATCCCGACGCCCCGGTGCCGGCCGGCCAGTACCGCTACATCGCCACCCACATGCTGAGCATGAGTTATGGCGCCAACTGGGCCTTTCGCCTCGGCATGCGCTACGAGACGTGGGTGCCGGCCGACCCGGCAGGTGTTTGGGTTCAGCGCCGGACCGACACGGGGGAGCGCACCTACCTGGTCGGCACCCCCGGCCCGGACGGGCCGCCGTCGTTCCCGGTCGAGGTGTCGCGCGGGCCGTGCGGCGACTTCTATCCGCAGGCGGGGGTGGCATCCTGCGACCGCTCCGGCAACTGGCAGGAGCCCACCGACCGGTTCATCGCCGAGCTGTCCCGCGATCCGCGCAAGCTGTATGACCGGCTGCGCAAGGACACCGGCGGCCACGGGAAGGACCCCGACCAGGAGGTTCTGGTCTACGCCGCCGACGCGTTGCGGGGCGGGCTGCTCCCGGCCGACCTGCGGGCCGCGCTCTACCGTGCGCTGGCCCGGCTGCCCGCGCTGACCGTCACCGAGCGCACCACCACTCTGGACGGGCGCACCGGAACCGCGCTGGGCATCGTCGCCGCCGGCGAGCGCCGGGAGATCGTCATCGACCCGGTGACCGGCGCGTTCATCGGCGAGCGCACCGTCCTGACCGAGACCCGCGACGGCGTCCCGGCCGGCACGGTCGTGGCATCCAGCTCGGTCACCTACCGGGTGGTCAGGACTGCGGGCTGAGCGAGGCGGCCGGGTCGACCGGGTGGCCGATCCGGCGCAGCATGTCCTGCAGCACCAGCAGCACCTGGTCGGCCAGCCATGCGCCGAGCGCGCCGGCGCCGGTCTCGTCGGGGTGGTCGAGCCACCAGACGATGCCGGCGTCGACCATGCCGACGACGCCGGCGATGACGTATGCCGGTGGGCGGGTGTCGTGGCCGGCCGCCCGCAGGTACGCCGCCAGGGCGTCGACCAGTTCGTCGACCGCGGCGGGGGAGCCGAGCCGGGCGCGGAACCGGTAGAGGTTCGGGTGCTCGACGGCCCACTGCAGCACCCGGTCGATCAGGCCGTGGATGACCGACGACGGGGTGCCGCTGGCGGTCAGCGACGGCCGGATCCAGGCGCTGAGCATCCGGGCCGCGTGACGCGCGACCGCTTCGTCGAGGTCGTCCTTGCCGGTGAAATGCCGGTAGACGTGCGGGCGGGGGACGCCGGCCTGGTCGGCGATCGCGCCGAGGCCGGCGCCGGTGCCGTGCTCCTCGATCGCCCGGGCCGCGGCCTCGACGATGCGCCGCCGCCGGTCGTCGGTGGCGCCGGCCCGCCGCGCGGCGATCGTGTCCCGTTTCACAGCCTGGAGGTTACGGCACTGGGTACAGTCTGTACCCATGACGGGTCTTCAGGATGCGCTCGACGGTCGCTGGGCGGACATTCGGCGCGAAGCGCGCAAGCAGCTGGCCGGCTCGCACTTCGTCGCGGTCCCGGGCGAGACGATCGGCGAGGCCCGGGCGCGGATCACCCGGCTGATCACCGAGCTGCCGATCGAGCCGGGCGTCGCGGCGGGCTTCCCGAAGGCGTACGGCGGTGGCGCCGACCCCGGCGGATCGGTGGTCGCGGCCGAGATGCTCGCTCAGCTCGACCTGTCGCTGATGGTCAAGGCCGGCGTGCAGTGGGGGCTGTTCGGCGGGGCCGTCGTCGCGCTCGGCAACGACCGGCATCACGCGGCCTACCTGCCCGGCATCATGTCGGCCGAGATCATGGGCTGCTTCGCGATGACCGAGACCGGCCACGGCTCGGACGTGCAACAGTTGCGCACGTTGTGCGCGTACGACCCGGCGACCGAGACGTTCGACCTGCACACGCCGCACGAGGCGGCCCGCAAGGACTACATCGGCAACGCCGCGAAGGACGGCCGGATGGCGGTCGTCTTCGCCCAGCTGATCACCGGCGGCAAGAGCTACGGCGTGCACGCCTGGCTGGTGCCGATCCGCGACGAGCAGGGCAACCCGCTGCCCGGTGTGACGATCGGCGACGACGGTCACAAGGCCGGCCTGCTCGGCGTGGACAACGGCCGGATCTCCTTCGACCACGTCACGGTGCCGCGGGACATGCTGCTCGACCGATATGGACAGGTCAGCGCGGACGGCACCTATACGAGCTCGATCGAGAACGACACCCGCCGCTTCTTCACCATGCTCGGCACCCTGGTGCGCGGCCGGGTCGTGGTCGGCGGCTCGGCGTCGGCGGCGACCAAGAGCGCGCTGACCATCGCGGTCCGCTACGGCGAGAGCCGCCGCCAGTTCGCCGCGCCGGGGGAACAGCGCGAGATCGTCCTCAACGACTACCTCGCCCACCAGCGGATCCTGCTGGTCGCGCTGGCCAAGACCTACGCCCTGACCTTCGCCCAGGAGGAGCTGGTCACGGCGTTGCACGAGGTGCAGACCGGCAGCGGGCCGGTCGACGAGCACCGGCAGCGGGAGCTGGAGTCGCGGGCGGCGGGGCTCAAGGCGATCCAGACCTGGCACGCCACCCACACCATCCAGGCCTGCCGGGAGGCGTGCGGCGGGGCCGGCTACCTCGCCGAGAACCGGCTGCCCGGGCTCAAGGCCGACACCGACGTGTTCACCACGTTCGAGGGCGACAACACCGTACTGCTGCAATTGGTCGCCAAAGGCCTGCTCACCGGTTACCGGGACGCGTTCGGATCGCTCGACGGGTGGGGGCGGGCGCAGTTCGTGGCCGAGCAGGTGCGCGAGATGGTGCTCGAGCGCACCGCGGCCCGGTCACTCATCCAGCGCCTCGTCGACGCCGTGCCGGGCCGCGACGAGGAGGTCGCGCTGACCGACCGCGGCTGGCACCTGCGGATGTTCGAGGACCGGGAGAAGCACCTGCTCGACGGCGTGATCCGTCGGCTGCGCCGGGGCGCGGCCCAGAAGAAGGACCGCCAGTTCGACATCTTCAACGACGTACAAGATCATGTTTTGGAAGTTTCGAAAGCGCACGTCGACCGGGTGGTGCTCGAGGCGTTCGTGGCCGGCATCGCGAAATCCGGCGAGCCGCTGCTGGCCAAGATGTGCGATCTGTACGCGCTGAGCACCATCGAGGCGCACAAGGGCTGGTATCTGGAGCACGGGCGGATCACCCCGCCGCGGGCGAAGGCTGTCACCGGCATGGTCAATGACCTGCTCAAACAGCTTCGCCCGCGGATGGGTGAGCTCGTCGACGCGTTCGCCGTCCCGGACGAGTGGCTCGCCGCCGCGATCCTGCGCGAGGAGCCGGGCCGTCAGGACGACATGGCGGCGCACGACGACGTGGTCAGCGGCCGCTGACCCAATCGCGGGCCGAGCCGGCCAGGTTCGCCGCCCCGCCGCCGACCCGCCGGACCAGCTTGACCAGGGGATCCGGCGAGTCGCGGAACGAGTCCCGGTAGTGCGCGGCGGCCGCCTTCACGTCCTCGGTGACCGACGCGTCCCGGTCGTCGTCGCGGCGCGGGTAATCGCCGGACAGGATCCGGGCGTACTCCCCGGAATCCACCCAGCGGCGCAGCTCGGCCGCCCGGGCGACCGGGAACGGCTCGCTGTTGAACGCGGTCATGCCCAGCTTGTGGATGCTGTCGCGCAGGTCGCCGCCGCCCTCATATTCCGCTGCCTGCTCGAGGAACGCGGCCGTGTCGATCTGCGACAGGTCGCCGCCGCCGGCCGTCTTCATGAACAGCCGCACGGAGGCGGCCGGGTCCTGCGCGGCGAGCAGCCCGGCCCGGTCGGCGGACAGCTCGGCCTTGCGCCACCACTCGTACATCGCCACGATGATCGCCCGGATCGCCAGGGCGCCCACCGGGATCCAGCTGACGTTCGCGACCCAGCGGGTCAGGATCGTCATGATCGTCTGGTAGACGGCGTGGCCGCTGCGCACGTGGCCGAGCTCCCGGCCCAGCAGGGTGCGCAGCTCCTCGTCGTCGAGCTTCTCCACCGCCGCCGTGCTGATCACCACGAACGGCTTGTCCATGCCGATCGCCTTGGACTGGATGATCGGCGCCTGCTCGACGAACAGCTCGGGCAGATCTTCGACGTCCAAGGATCTAGCTGCCTCGGTGTAGCGCTGGTAGACCCGCGGGTACTGCCGATGGTCGACCCGGATCGCCCCGGCGAGGTACGACAGGCGGAACCCCCGCTCGTTCCACATGCCGAAGAACGCCTTGACCAGGTCGTCGAAGCCGCGCAGTTCGCGCAGCGCGGTGAGCGCGCCCCGGTCGGCGGGATGCTCCCAGGCCCGTGAGCTGATGCCGGTCAGAACGACTCGCTGCCGTTCCGGCCGATTCTCGTCGTCAACTGTCATGGCCGACAGCCTCCCCGATTTCGTACTCCGCGGGGATCCGCCCTGGGCTGGATTCGAGGCTCGGGTCTATAACTTTCGGCCGATGACCGTGACCATCCCCGATTCGTGCCAACGCCGGGCGTCTTCACAGAAACCACACAGGTGTCCCTTTTGGATGGTGCCCCGACAGCGCTTCCAACAGAGGGGTACATCTATGCGGAAACTTCTGACCTACGGCGCGGCCGCCGGCGTGCTGGTGCTCACCGGCGCCGGGGTGGGGATCGCCCAGGCCGCCTCCGATCCGCCGCCGCTGCAGTTCGTCGCGGCGACCAACCAGGTCACCGCCGAGCGGTACGTGTGGGGCGACGAGGTCTACCTCAGCTTCGATCTCGGCCTGCACGTGATCGCCGGCAAGAACCCGTTCGAGATCTGGGCCAAGCGCACCGGCTACGACAAGCCGATCGCTGCTTCACGTGTCGTGGTGCAGAACGGCAAGTCGAAGAAGGTCGCGCTGCCGGCCGGCATGGTCACCGACTTCTCCGGCCTCAAGGACTTCACCACCATCACGATCAAGGACGCGGCCGGTACGGTCGTGACCACCTACAAGACGTCGTTCTGCGGCAACACGTGGGGCTCGGCGCGGACCCGGCCGGACGCGCCCGCGACCACGCCGTACCCGACCCAGTGCGGCGACTACAACCCGTTCACGCTCGGCGCGGTGTGGGGCGTGCAGGCGGGCTGGGACGCGACCGTCACCGACGTGCCGCCGGTCGAGAACTTCGACCTGCCCAACGGCGACTACTCCGCCACGGCCACCGTCAACCCGGTCTACCAGCAGCTGTTCGGTATCCCGGCCAACCAGTCGACCGTCTCGGTCGGGGTGACCGTGGTCGACGGCGACACCGGCGAGAAGGCGCTCAAGTCGGCCAAGGCCGCTTCCACCAACGAAGCGGACAACCCGAACGCGGGCGTGCAGGTCTCGGAGTTCCAGCCGTCGCTGCGCGCGCCGGCCAAACGACCGGCCACCCTGGCGGCCAAGCCGGCCGGCGGCCCGCGGCCTGACCTGCGCTCGCTGCCGGCCTGGGGGATCGACGTCTCTCAGGAGGACGGCAAGTCGTACGTCAACTTCGGCGCCACGGTGTGGAACGGGGGTACGTCGCCGCTGGTCGTGGACGGGTTCCGGCGGACCGGCACCGAGCTGATGGACGCGTACCAGTACTTCTTCGACGCCAAGGGCAACCAGGTCGGCTCGGTGCAGGCCGGCACGATGGAGTGGGACAACCGGGAGGGCCACAAGCACTGGCACTTCACCGACTTCGCCCAGTACAACCTGCTCGGCGCCGACTCCAAGCAGGTGGAGCGCAGCGGCAAGGAGGCGTTCTGCCTGGCCAACACGGACGCGGTCGACTACACCATCACGAACGCGAAGTGGCGGCCGGACAACACCGACCTCTCCACGTCGTGCGGCGCCAACACCACGATCGCCGTCCGTGAGGTGCTCGACATCGGCAACGGCGACACCTACACCCAGTACCGTCCCGGCCAGTCGTTCGACATCACCGACCTGGCGAACGGCACCTACTACATCCAGGTCCTGGCGAACCCGGCGAACAAGCTGGCCGAACTGGACACCACCAACAACTCGGCGCTGCGCCAGATCGTCCTGGGCGGCACCCCGGAGGCCCGGACCGTGACGGTCCCGCCGCTCAACGGCATCCCCGGCTGACCTCGCGCAGAACCCTGCCGGCCCGGGTCAGCCCCGGGCCGGCAGGCCCTCGCGTAACGCCTGGCGGGAGAGGATGTCGGCCTGGCGGGTGGGCTCGGGGATGCGGTAGCGGGAGCTGAGGGCGACCGTCAGGTCGGAGGCGTCGGGCAGGCTGATGCGGTGGCCGGCGGAGACGTAGACCGGTTTCACGCCGTCCTGCGTGCGGACCGCCCGGCCCAGCAGCTCGCCGCCGGCCTCCAGGGGTGACCAGTCGCCGCGGCGTGGGCCCGGTTCGCCGTGGGTGCTGACGAAGTCGGTCTTGGCCACGCCGAACGACGGCAGGTCCAGCAGCACGCCCAGGTGGCAGGCGAGGCCGAAGCGGCGCGGGTGGGCGATGCCGTAGCCGTCGCACATCAGCGCCGCCGGCTCCGCCGACAAGCCGGCGAGGGCCTCGAGCAGCAGGGGCAGCTCGCGGAAGGCGAGCAGGCCCGGGACGTACGGGAAGGTGATCGTGCCCGCCGAGAGCGAGACCTCCCGCACCGCGAGGTCGCTCGTGCCGATCGTCACCGCGGCGGCGACGGCGTAGTCGCTGCCGATCGCGTAGGAGATGTCGACGCCGGTGACGATGGCCGGCAACGGCGCGCGTTCCACCGGAAGGAGGACGTGTTCTCGCAACCGGTCCTGGATACGCTCAGCGTTCGCGGCGTCGATCGGCATCTCGAATTTCACGTCGACATGTTAGTGACGACTTTCATGTCGGCAGTGCGGTGAAAACCGTGGGGTCCGTGTGATCATGCTCCGAACATCGGCGAGGGGCGGAGGAACGCGGTGGGCGTGACAGCAATGGTGTCCGCGGTGCGATCACAGGTGCTGGGGCTGGTCGCACGCAGGTTCACCGGCGGTAACGGCCCGTACGCGGGTCTTTCCATGCTGCCCGACAAGATCCTTTGGCCACTGCACCGCGACGGGCTCGACCCCATCCCACAGATGGACGACTGGCGCTCGGGAAAGCCGGTCGCCCGGCTGCCGCTGCCGTTCGGGATGCGCGCCTGGCTGGTCACCGGCTACGAGCCGGTGCGCGCGGTGCTGGGCAGCGTCGACGCTTACAGCAACGACTTCGGCCGGTTCGCCGGGAAGATCGGCATCGGCGTCACCCAGGACCCGGGCGGTCTCGGCTTCGCCGATCCGCCCGACCACACCCGGCTGCGCAAGATGCTCACCCCCGAGTTCACCATGCGGCGTCTCGCCCGGCTGCAGCCGCGCATCGAGGCGATCGTGGCCGGCCGGCTGGACGCGCTGGCGGCCATTGACGGTACGGCGGACCTGTGGCACGAATTCGCGCTGCCGATCCCGGCGCTGACGATCTGTGAACTGCTCGGGGTCCCGTACGAGGACCGGGAGTATTTCCAGGAGCTCAGCACCACCCGCTTCGACCTCGGGGCGGGCGGCAACGCGGCGCTCGGCGCGATCGGCGCGTCGCTGGACTACATCGGCGGCCTGATCGAGCAGCAGCGCCGGGAGCCGGGCGACGGGCTGCTCGGCGCGCTGATCAAGGCGCACGGCGACGACATCGAGGACCGGGAGCTGGCCGGCGTCGCCGACGGGGTGCTCACCGGCGGGCTGGAGACCAGCGCCAGCATGATCGCGCTGGGCGCCCTGGTGCTGATGACCAACCCGGTGATGGCCGACAAGATGCGCGCCGGGGAGGACGTCGACGCGATGGTCGAGGAGCTGCTGCGCTACCTGACCGTGGTGCAGGTGGCGTTCCCGCGGGTGGCGGTGCGCGACGTGCGCGTCGGGGACTGCGACATCCGTGAGGGTGACGTGGTGATGTGCTCGCTCAGCGGGGCCGACCGGGACACGATGTTCGGCCCCGACCCGCACAAGATCGACGCGTCCCGGCCGGCAAACCGGTCGCACGTGGCGTTCGGTTACGGCATCCACCGGTGCATCGGGGCGGAGCTGGCCCGGATGGAGCTGCGCACGGCGTACCCGGCGCTGGTTCGTCGTTTTCCGGCGCTCGCGCTCGCCGTTCCCCCCGCCGAGCTGCAGTTCCGCCGCTCCTCGGTGGTTTTCGGTCTTGATTGCCTGCCGGTACGACTCTGAGGGGGCCGCCAAGGCGACCCCCTCATCGATCAGCCGATCTTCACGTTGAACAGCGGGTTCGCGGCCAGCTTCTTGAACGTCGCCAGGCTGCGGGCCGAGCTGTTGATGCTGATGTCGCGGTCGCCGAACTGGTCCTTCTTCGTGTCGAAGTACACGATCGCCTTGATCGCGGGGCGCTTCGCCAGCTCCGGCAGCACGCTGTTGAACTGCGCCGACTTGTCGAACACCCGGTTGATGCGGTGGTAGGCGCCCCACTCGGCCATCATGATCGGCTTGCTCTTGTGGTTCTTGACCGCCCAGTCGTAGAAGCCGGCGCCACCCGGCGCGCGCCGGTTCACCAGGTCACCGAACAGGCCGTGGTGGTAGTAGCCGGGCTCGGCGCTGACGTACGAGTCCAGGCCGATCCAGTCGGTGACGTCGTCGCCCGGGTAGAGGTCCTTCCACCAGGACTGCGCCATCCACTTCTCGTTGCCCATGTAGGCCACGACGCTGACCATGTTGTCGACGCCCTCGGCGCGCAGACGCTGGATGACGTGCCGGAACGAGGCCCGGAAGTCCTTCGCGGTCATGCCCGAGCCGGCGGCCGGGCGAACGTCGTCCTCCGGCTCGTGGTTGAGGATCAGGAAGAACTTCTTGTCCGCGTAGGTCGACTTGACCCGGGCGGCGAACGCGTCGATGCGGTGGTCCAGCTTGCCGGCGGCCACGTTGCGCCAGTTCGAGCCGTACTCGACGCGCCAGTTCATCAGCAGCACCCGCGGGTGCGCCGGGTCGCTGGACATCGCGATCTCGCCCGGGGTCGGGAACTTCTCGTCACCCTTGTGGTACGTGTGGAAGATGGTGGAGGTGCGGCCGCTGAGCTTCTCCCAGTTGCGCAGCTCCATGTCACGGGGCTTGCCGGTGAAGCCGCCGGCGGCGGCGCCCCACAGCACGTTGCAGCTCGGCACCAGCTTGGCGTCGGTCACGCAAGCGGTCTTGGCGGCGGCGGTCGTCGGGGCGGCGTCGGCGGCGTGCGCCCCCGCGCTCCCGGCGAACGCGGCACCCAGACCGGCGATCACAGCGGCCAGCGAGTACACGGACTTGCGCAACATTCAATCTCCCCCGCGTTGTCCGGCGCTTGTCGGCCGGGCATGGAGAAGAGATTCCGGCACCCGAGGTGCACGGCAAGTGCCCGAGCGGGTGCGGAAAAGTTGCGCCCGCCGGACCCCGCTTCGGTCGATCGGGATGATCGGTCCGGTCAGGCCGGGGTTGAGAATTCCCGCACCCCGAGAACCTGGCGCAGGGCCGCCTCGGCCCGGCCGGGGGAGACCACGGCGCGCCCGGCGGGGCCGGTGATCGTGACGGTCGCCCGCCACCGTTCGATCCAGGCGCCCAGGGTGCGGGCCAGCACCGGCCAGATCGCCACCGGGCCCTCGGCCAGCACCACGTACTCGCCGGCCGCGTCGACCTCGATGCTGGCGTCGCGGCCGAGCAGGTCACGCAGGTCGGCGTCGTCGAACAGCCAGTCCCACAGGGCAACCCGCTCGGTATTGGTGCCGTGAACGACGATCCGCGCTTCCACACCCGCAAGTACGGACGGGTCGCGGCCACCGTTCACTCCGGCATCTACGATCAGGCGGTGTTTCCCGACGAACGCTGGAACGAGCGCGACCGCTACCTCAACGAGCGTGAGCAGAAGCTCGACGCCCGGGAGCGGTTGCTGGACGCCCGGGAACAGCGGCTCGCCGCGGTCGAGGCCGAGACGACGGCGCGGCGGCGGGCGGTCGAGGAGCGCGAGGTCGCGGCCGAGCAGCGCGGCCGCCGGGCCGACGAGCGGGACGCGATCGCCGATTCCCGGGAGATGAATGCCGGCGCCCGGGAGCGGCTGCTCGACGAGCGCGACGCCGGGGACCACGAACCGTCCGACCCGCTCAACCAGATTCAGGGAGCGTTCGCCCGCGAGGTGGCCCGGCTGGACCGCAGCGACGCGTTCCTGGAGCGCTCCCGCGACGCGGTGCAGCGCGCACAGGCCCGGCTGGACGCGTTGCGCGCCGAACGACAGGCCTGACCTACAGGCCGAACACGTCGCCCAGGCCGGTCACCGCGATGGCCTTGCGGACCGGCGGGGACGGCTCGGCCAGGGTGAACGTCACCCCGTGCGCGGCCGCGCTGTTGCGCACGCTGACCAGCGCACCCAACCCGTACGAGTCGATGAACTCCAGCCCGCTGACGTCGACACGCAGATAGTTGCACCCGGCGATCGCCGACGCGGCGGCCAGATCGTCGCGCACCTCGTCGGCCCGGTCGAGATCGAGCTCACCGGTCAGCGTGGCGACCACGAGGCCGTCGGGATCGACCGGTTCATACCGGATCGTGGGGTCGTTCGACATCTGACGATCCTACCCACCGGTGCGGCCGCCGACACCTGCGGCGATCGCCCGGTGCACCGACCGGACCGCGCTCGCGCCCTCGCCCACCGCCGCCGCGACCCGCTTCATCGAGTCGGTGCGCACGTCGCCGGCCGCGAAGACCCCCGGCACGCTCGTCTCGAACGCCAGCGGCCCCCGGGTCGTGCCGGTCCAGCGCTCACCCAACTGCACGTCGGTGGGAAGGAAGCCGTCCTCGTCCAGGGCGACGCCGGTCAGCCACTCGGTGGCCGGCCGGGCGCCGATGAAACAGAACAGACCGAAACAACCGCACGTGCCGGACGAGGTCAGCGTGATCTCGTCGAGCCGCTGGCCGCCGTGCAGCGCGGTCACCTCGGTCGCCGTCTGCACCGTGATGTTCGGCTCGGCCAGGATCCGCTCGACCAGGTAGCTGGACATCTTCGCGTAGAGGTCGGCACCCCGCACCACCAGCCGCACGTGCCCCGCCCGCCGGGCCAGGTAGATCGCGGCCTGACCGGCCGAGTTGGCGCCACCCACCACGGTCACCGGCAGGCCGGCGACGGCCTGCGCCTCCAACTCGGTGGCCGCGTAGTAGATGCCGTTGCCGACGAAATCCGGCCAGCGGTCCAGCGGCAGGTTGCGGTAGGCGGCGCCGGTCGCCACCAGCACCGTACGGCTGGGGATCTCGGTGCCGTCGATCAGCGTGATCAGATGCCCGTCCGGCCCCGACTCCAGCGACGCCACCCCGCACGGGCTGGCCAGATGCGCGCCGAACTTCAGCGCCTGCACCGCCGCCCGGCCGGTCAGCGCCGCTCCGCTGAGACCGAACGGGAAACCCATGTAGTTCTCGATCCGCGAGCTGGCGGCCGCCTGCCCACCGGTGGCGACCGCGTCGAGCAGCACCGTCTCCAGGCCTTCGGACGCCCCGTACACCGCCGCGGCCAAACCCGCCGGCCCGGCGCCGACGATCGTGAGGTCGGCCACCCCTTTCGGCGTACGGCGATAAGTGAGACCCAGATGCTGGCTGAGGATGCCCGGATTGACCCGCCGCATCGTCTCCCGCGGGGTGACCACCGCCGGCAGATCGGCGGCCGTCAGGCCGGCGTCGCTCATCGCCGCGCGTCCCTCGTCGGTGGTGTCCGCCAGCCACAGATGTGGCTGCTCCTGCCGGGCGAGGAAGGTCTGCAACGCCATCCCGGGCCCGGACGACGCGTTGCCGATCACCGACAGGTTGCGCCCCGACCGCCGCTGCATCAGGAGCCGCCGGGCCAGGAACCCGCGCAGCAGCAGGTCGCTGAGCTCGGTGTCCTGCGCCATCAGCAGCCGGAACCCGGCCGCCTCGATGCGGTGGATCACGCCGTCCTTCGCCACCCGTGCCGCCAGGATGCGGGTCTGACCGGTGAGCAGGTTCATCTCGCCGACGAACTGCCCCGCCCCGGCCGACAGGAACAATTCCTCGGGCGCGGTCGCCGTCGGCGTCCGGACGATCTCGACGGTCGCGCTCTCGACCAGGATCAGGTCGCAGTCCTCGTCGCCGAAGTCGAACAGGATCTCACCGGCCGCCACCTCGTGCCGGCTGCCGTAGGACGCCGCGCGGGCGAACTGCGCCTCGTCCAGCTCGTGGAAGGCGCTCGCGAGAAGCTCGTTCTCGTGCTCGCCGAGTTCGGGAAACGCTGAGGGGAAGTGCGACACCCCGAGATGGTTGCAGAGCCCTCCGAGACTCGCCAACGCCCATCCGGTATGGTTCTCCCAACGCGGACGTAGCGCAGCTGGTAGCGCATCACCTTGCCAAGGTGAGGGTCGCGGGTTCGAATCCCGTCGTCCGCTCTCTGTTTTCCCGGGAGACCTGGTGGTCGACTCTCGCACTCCGGTCATTGTCGGGGTCGGCCAATCCATTGATCGCCTCGATTCGCCGGGCTATCAGCGACTTTCCGCAGTTCAGCTCGCTGTCTCGGCCGCTCGGGCCGCGCTGGCCGGTGTCCCCGCCGACGTCATCGACGTGGTGGCGGGCGTGCGCCAGTTCGAGATCTCGGTGCCCGGCGCAGACACCCCACTGGGCATATCGGACAACTTCCCCCGCTCGGTCGCGTCCCGGCTCGGCGCCAAACCACGGCGGGCTGTGCTCGAGGTCACCGGCGGCCAGTCACCCCAGCACCTGGTCAACGAATTCGCCGCGGCGATCGCCACCGGCGAGGCCGGCGTCGTCCTTCTGGCCGGCGGCGAGGCGATCTCGACAATTGAGCGGTACGCCGAAGCCGACGACCGGCCCGACTTCACCGAACACGTCGACGGCGACCTGGAGGACCGCGGTTACGGCCTCGACGGCATGTTCTCGCTGACCCTGATGGCGCACGGCCTCGCCGACATGCCCGCGCAGTACGCCCTGCTGGAGAACGCCCGGCGCGCCCGCCTGGGCCTTTCCCGGTCCGCTTACGCCGCCGCGATGGGCTCGTTGTTCGCGCCGTTCACCCGGGTGGCCGCGGCGAATCCGTTCGCCGCCGCGCCGGTGGCCCGGGACGCTGCTCAGCTCGCCACGGCCAGCGACGCGAACCGGCCGATCGCCGACCCCTACACCCGCTACCTGGTGGCCCGGGACAAGGTCAACCAGGGCGCGGCCGTGGTGATGATGCCGGTCTCCGAGGCGCAGCGGCTCGGCATCCCCCCGTCCCGCTGGATCTTCCTGGCCGGCCACGCCGACCTGCGCGAACGCGACCTCCTCCAGCGGCCCGACCTGAGCTCGTCACCGGCTGCGGGCGCCGCCGCCCGGCACGCCCTGTCGGTGGCCGGCATCGGCGTCGATCAGTTGGCCACGATCGACCTCTACAGCTGCTTCCCGATCGCGGTCTTCACCGTGGCCGAGTCGCTGGGCCTGGCCGTCGACGACCCGCGCGGCCTCACCGTGACGGGCGGCCTCCCGTTCTTCGGCGGCCCCGGAAACAACTATTCGATGCACGCCATCGCCTCCACCGTCGGGCGCCTCCGCTCGGCTGGCGGGTTCGGGTTCGTGGGCGCCAACGGCGGCTCGATGACGAAATACTCGGCCGGCGTCTACAGCTCGTCCCCGGTCGAGTGGACCCCCGACGAGAGCCCCCGCCTGCAGTCCTCGCTGGACGCGGCCGCGCTGGTCACCGAGGCCGAGGAGGCCGACGGCGAGGCCACGATCGAGACCTACACCGTGAAGCACGGCCGCGAGGGCCGCCGCCGCGGAATCGTGGTCGGCCGCCTCGCCGACGACGGCCGTCGTTTCGTGGCCAACGGTCTGGCCGACTTCCTGGCCGACCCCGCAACCGAGCCGATCGGCACCCGCATCCGCGTCCGTCCGACCGGCCTGCGCAACGAAGTAGCCTTCGGCTGAAGCTTGCGATCGCTCGGTAATCTCCGCCGCATGACTCTGCCGACGACCGTGTCCGAGCTGACCACCGCCTTTCTGCGCGAGGTCGACGCACGGTTGCCGGGCCGGCTCGTGGGGTTCTTCCTGCACGGGTCGATCTGCTGGGGGGAGTTCTTTGCCGGCAGCGACATCGACTTCGTCGGGCTGTGGGACGAACTGCCGTCGGGCGATGACCTGGAGCTGCTCCGGGCGGCGCACGAGGCGACCAAGGCGCGCTTCCCCGCGCCCGAGTTCGACGGCTTCCACTGCACCGCGGCCGACCTCGCGGCCTCACCCGCCGGCCGTCGCCCGGTCTACTTCCGGAGCGAGTTCGACCCGGCCGGCAAGCTCGACATCAACCAGGTGACCTGGCACGAGTTGGCCGAGCGCGGCGTCACGATCCGCGGTGAGCTGCCGGCGGTTTACACCAACCTGACCGAGCTGCTCGACTTCACCCGGAACAACCTGGACACCTACTGGCGCGGTGTCGACGAGCAGGTCGAGCAGGCCGGTCTGGAGGCGCTCGGCAGGCACGACGATTCCGTGTCGTTCGTCGGGCTCGGACCGGCGCGGCTGCACCACCTGCTGGTCACGAAGGAACTGACGTCCAAGAGCGGGGCCGGGCGATACGTCCGCGACCGCCTCGATCCCCGGTGGAACCTGATCGCCCGGGAGTCGCTGCGGCTGCGCGAGGAGCCCGGATCCGCGAGCCTCTACAACGATCCGGTGCAACGCGGCCGGGACACCGCCGAGCTGCTGCGCTGGCTCATCGACGACGGCCTGTCCATCCAGGCGGAGTAGTGACTCCTCGGCGCGCGGGCCTGCCGGCATGCGCGTTCCCCGCCCCCGATTTTTCGGGAAATCGGGGTCTCGTCGGCATCCGGAGACCCCTATTTCAAGGGAAATAGTGTTGCGTCCGGTCCGAGGCGGGGCCGGGGTGGTTCCGGGTTCGGCGGCGTGCGCGTTGCCCGCCCCGATTTTCGGGAAATTAGGGCCTCCTCGGCGTCTGAAGGGCCCTATCGCAAGGGAAACGGCGGCACTTTCGAGCCGGGCCGCGCCGGGTCAGCCTGCACCCCCACCACCACGATCAACCCGAGATCACGGACAGCGGGGTATCCGGTCGGCGTCGAGACGCCGACTTCCGTGAACTCGGGTTGATCATGGAGGGTGGCGCGGGGCTACGTCGTGGCCAGGGCCTCCGTCGGGGTCAGGCGGGCGGCTCGGATCGCTGGGTAGACCCCGGCCAGGACGCCCGCGGCCAGGGCGCCGGCCACGCCCGCGGCCAGAGGGCCGGCCGGGATCACCAGCGGCCACTGCTGCCAGGTCACGTAGGCGGCGGTGGCCAGGATGCCGGCGGCCGCCCCGACCGCGCCGCCCAGGGCTGACAGCAGCACCGATTCGGTGAGGAACTGCGCGCGGATGTGGCTGCGGTGTGCGCCCAGGGCTCGCCGGAGGCCGATCTCCCGGCGTCGCTCCAGCACCGAGATGACCATCGTGTTGGCCACGCCGATCGCTCCGACCAGCAGCGACACCGCGGCCAGGCCGAGGAACAGCGTGCCGAAGGTGCGGTCGCCCTCCCGCTTGGCCGCCAGCGCGTCGGACGGGCGGCTCACCTGCACGAGGCCGGGCAGCTCCGGGTAGACGGTGGCCGGCAGGACCGCGCGGACGTCGTCGATGGCCGCCTCCTGCGACCGCACGTAGAGGACCGTGGGATGGCCGTCGAAACCCAGCGTCGTGCGGGCGGCGTCCCAGCCGACCAGCACCGCGTGATCCAGCTCCGGGGCCAGCGGTGCGGGAGCCATGATGCCGCCGATGCTGAACCAGCGGTTGCCGATCGACAGCCGTGCCCCCGGTGGCGGCCGGCGGTCGTACCCGAGGGTCGCGGCCGCCGTGTAACCCAGAATCGCCACCGGAAAGCGCGCGGTGACGGCGGTGAGGAACGACCCGCTCGCCATTGTTGCCCCGGCCGCCGGGAGCAGGTCGGGGCGGGTGGCGAGGACGGTCAGGCCGGAGCCGTCGTCGGGGTTGATGAGGTCGGAGCGGCGCACCACGGCGTGCGTGTTGGCGACCGCGCTGACCCCGGTGACCGGGCCGATCCGGCCGACCATCGCGACCGACTCGGACGGCAGCACGGTCTGGTTGTCGCCGGCGCTGACCGGCTGCACGCGCAGCAGGTTGGTGCCGAGCGCGGAGAGCCGGTCGGCCAGGGCCTGCCGGCCGGCCGCGGGGATGGCGGTCACCACGATCATGGTGGCGACGCCGATCGCGATGCCGAGGGCGGACAGCGCGGCCCGCGCCTGCCGGCCGCGCACCCCGAGCAGGCCGAGGCGCAGCACGTCTCCGGGGCTCACGGCACGATCCGCTCGCCGAGCGGGACGGCGCGTTCGCCAAGCTGGGCGGCGCGTTCGCCAATCGGGTCGTGCGGGTCCTGCGGGGCGAGCGGGGCGAGCGGGACCGGCGGGGCGAGCGGGACGATTCGTCCGTCGCGCAGGGTGATGCGGCGGGGGAGACGCTCGGCGATCTCGCGGTCGTGGGTGATGACCGCGATGGTGGTGCCGTCGGTGCGGTTCAGGTCTTCCAGCAGGTCGAGGACGGCCGCGCCGGTGGCGGTGTCGAGGGCGCCGGTCGGCTCGTCCGCGAGGACCAGCGCGGGCCGGTGCACGAGGGCACGGGCGATCGCGACGCGCTGTTTCTCGCCGCCGGACAGCTGCTGAGGGCGGTGGTCCACGCGGTGGCCGAGACCCACCCGTTCGAGCGCGGCCAGCGCCAGCCCGCGGCGGCGGCGCCGGGGCACGCCGGTGTAGAGCAGGGCGGTGGCCACGTTGTCGGCGGCGGTCAGCGCGTCGAGCAGGTGGAACTGCTGGAAGACGAAGCCGATCCGGGTGCCGCGCAGCGTGGCGAGGCGCTTGTCGCGCAGCGTGCCGGTGTCCACGCCGTCGACACGGACGGTGCCGCCGGTCGGGCGGTCGAGCGTGCCCATGATGTTGAGCAGCGTCGACTTGCCGGAGCCGGAGCGGCCGACGATGCCGAGCAGGTCACCCTCGGCGACGGTGAGGGTGACGTCGTCGAGGGCGGTGACGCCACCGGGATACGCCTTCGTGACGTTCTCCAAGGCGAGCACCGTCACGGCGTGGTCACCACTTCGAGGCCCTCGGTGACATCCGCCCCGGACACCTCGACCAGACCGTCGGCGAACATGCCGGTCTTCGCGGGCACCAGGGATCCGTCGCGTTTCTGCACGGCGTACCCGCCCTCGCGCAGCGCGACCAGCGCACCCACCGGAACCGTCAGCACCTGCTTGCGGACCTGGCCGGTGAAGCGCACCTGGACCGCCGCCGCGTCGAGCTTCGCCACGTCGGCGGCGCGGGTCAGCCGGATCGTCACGGTGAGTTTCGGCGCCTCCCCGGGTTGACCCTCGGCGACGACCGTCCCCACCGAACCGACCGTGCCCGGCGTCTCGGTCCCGGAGGGCAGATCCACGTTCACCGCCACGCCGGCCCGCACCGATCCGGCGTCGGTGGCCTCCATCGGCACGGTCACGACCTTCCCGGCGCCGGTGACCGTGAACAGATCGCCGGCCGCCGGGTCGCCGGGATGCGCGGCGATCGCGGAGACCCGCCCGGGGCCGTCGAGGACGACGGTCCGTGCGGGGGTGACGACCACGCCCGGTGACGGAAAATCAAGATCGCGCTGCCATCGGCGTACGGCGTCGAGCAGCCCCGCATCGAGCACGTCGTTGTCCCGTACGCGATGGGACGCATACCCCAGAATGATCAGATTGTCCCGCAGCTCGGCCACGTCCCGGCCGGTCAGGCCGGTTTTATCGAGCGCCCGGAACAGGGGAGTGGCGCCGAACAGGACGAGCACCGGCTGGTCGTCCACCCGGTAGAGCGGCTTCCCGCGACGCACCGTGCTGCCCACCGCCGGCAGTTGCGTGACGACGCCCGGCCCACTGCCGCGGACCGTCACCCCGGCGCCGTAACCGAGTGTGCCCGGCATAATGCGGCTATCGGCCAGATCGGTCCGGGTGACTTGCGCGATGGTCAGCGACGGCGCGGTGGCCGGGGTCGCCGCCACTCGGGACGGGGCGAACCGGGCGACCGCGAAGCCCGCGCCGGCGGCGAGGAGCACCCCGGCGGCGACGAACTTAGCTGCCCGCACCGAACGCCTCCCGGATGCAGTCCTGCTCGATCTTGTCGCCGTTGGGCGGCGTACCGCCGTGGTCGACGTCGAAGGTCCACTCGCCCGGCTTGGTCACGTGCACCTTGAATCCGTGTTTGCGCAGGCAGCGCACGTGGTCGTTCCACTGCGCGGCGAAGTTCGGGTTGGCGTCCTCGTCGAGCTCCTTCGGCTGCAGCGGCAGCTTGTTCGCGCAGGCGAGATAGGCCGACTTCGGCTCGCCGCTGTCGTCGATCCGGCGGCCCCCGTTCGGCCCCGGAATGGTGACCAGAACCTTCACACCGTGCCCGACCAGGCAGTCGTCGTACGCGGTGTAGAGCCGGGTCCGCTCCTCGTCGCTGGTGTCGAGCCGCAGCTGCGGCCGGGTCTCCCCGGCGGCGGCCGCCGCGGAGGCGGACGGCGCCGGGCTGCTGATGGTGGCGACCTGCGGGCCGGCCTCCGATGAGGAGGGGCCGGCACACCCGGCCACGGCCACGACGCCGAGAAGGGCGACAACAATTTTTCGCATGCCGGGGACGCTGCCCGGCACTTTTATGGAACCTGTCAGGATTTCGTGAGCCGCCGATGGTCCCGCCTACACTCGCCGCCATGTGCGCACATGTGCTGGTCGCCGAGGACGACATCAAGCAGGCCGAACTGGTGCGCCGCTACCTCGAGCACGACGGCCACCGGGTGACGGTCGTCGGTGACGGCCGGGCCGCGCTGGAGCAGTGCCGGCGCAACCAGCCCGACCTGCTGGTGCTCGACGTGCTGATGCCCCGGATGGACGGTCTCGACGTCTGCCGGGTGCTGCGCCAGGAATCCGACCTGCCGGTGCTGATGCTCACCGCGCGGGCCGGCGAGGACGACCTGCTCCTCGGCCTCGACCTCGGCGCGGACGACTATCTGACCAAGCCCTACAGCCCCCGCGAGCTGGTCGCCCGGGTGCGCACGCTGCTGCGGCGCACGGGAGCGGCGCGTTCCGCGCCGCCCGATCGGTCACTCACGGCGGGAAACCTGAGCATTGATCCGGTACGTCATGAGGTCCGTCTCGCCGACCGCATGATCGACTGCACGCCCGGTGAGTTCGAACTGCTCTCCGCCCTGACCGCCGAGCCCGGCCGCGTGTTCACCCGCGCCCAGCTGTTGCGGCGCCTGCACGGGTTCGACCGGTTCGTGACGGTGCGGACCGTCGACGTACACGTCATGAATCTCCGCAAGAAGATCGAGACCGATCCGCGCAACCCCGCGCTGATCTTGACGGTCTACGGCGTCGGTTACAAGGTCGCGGCCTAGATGCGCTCCCTGCTCGTACGCCTGCTGGCCGCCCTGGCCGTGGTTTCGATCTGCTCGGTCGCCGCCACCGCGTGGCTGGTCGTGCGCACCACCACCCGGGCACTACGCCAGGAACAGGCGCAGGCCCTGACCGACGACGCCCGGGTCTACGACACGCTGCTCGGGTTCGCCGCCACCCACCCGTCCTGGTCCGGGGGCGCGCCGGTGGTGCGGACGCTGGCCGCATCGACCGGCCACCGGGTGGCCCTGACCACCCGCGACGGCACGGTGATCGCCGACTCGGGCAGCGGCGCCCTGCCGGCGCACGCGTCGGCCACCGTGGACCCGTTGCAGGATCTCTCCGCCCAGATCGACAGCCGCGCGGTCGGCCCCTTCCGGCTCCCGGCCGCCGAACGCACCGCCCTGCACGCCCTGGCGTCGGAGGTCTTGGACTGCCTGCGCACGACGCCCGCGGGCGACGACTACCCGGGGGACCGGGAGATCCGCGACGCCCGCATCGTGATCGACCCGAGCGGCCGCCCCCGCGTGGAGACCCCCGGCTCGGACCTGCCCACCGGCACGACCTGCCTCCGCCCGCGCGGCGCCCTGGCCGAGCCGACCGCGACCGAACGCCGGGCGATCGCCCAGCTGGACACCCTGGTCAACAACTGCCTGCGCCCCCGTAACGCGCCCACCGTGCGGATGTCGCCGGACTTCAGCTGGCGCTGGGCCGACCCGGGCAACGTGCGGGCCGGTCTCGGCCTCGAGACCGCGGTGGTCGGCTGCGTGACCCAGGCCCGCCGCACCCAGCTGGCCGCCTACACCGCGCCGGCCGCGCTGCTCTACCTGACCACCCCCGGCGCCGCCCCGGCCACCGGTTTCGACCTGTCACCCGCCAACCGGGCCCGGATCGTCGGCGTGAGCGCCCTGGTCCTGCTGTTCACGGTGCTGGTCGGCGCGCTGGTCGGCCGCCGCCTGGTCCGGCCGCTGCGCGCCCTGACCATCGCCGCGTCACGCATGCGCGACGGCGACGTCTCGACCCGGGTCACGGTGCGCGGCAACGACGAGATCGCCCGGCTGGGCGCCGCTTTCAACGACATGGCGGCCCGCCGCCAGCAGTCCGAGCTGCTGCGGCGCGACATGGTCGGCGACATCGCCCACGAGATGCGTACGCCGGTGACGAACATCCGCGGCTGGCTGGAGGCGACCGAGGACGGCGTGGCGGTGCTCGACGACGCCCTGGTCAACTCGCTGCTGGAGGAGGCGGTGCTGCTCCAGCACGTGATCAACGACCTGCAGGACCTGTCCGCGGCGGACGCCGGCGAGCTGCGCCTGCATCTCGCCGAGGTGGACCTGCCCGAGCTGCTCGCCCAGATCGCCGCGACATTCCGTACGCCGTCGGTGTCCGTCCTGGTGGACGCCCCACCCGGCCTGACGCTGACCGCCGACCCGATCCGCCTGCGCCAGGCGATCGGCAACCTGACCGGCAACGCCGTCCGTCATTCCCCACCCGGCGGCGCCGTGACCCTGCTGGCCCGCGCCGCCGGCGACGGGGTGACCGTCGCGGTCGCCGACGAGGGCGCCGGCATCGCCGCCGCCGACCTGCCGCTGGTGTTCGAGCGCTTCTGGCGGGCCGAGAAGTCCCGCAACCGCCAGACCGGCGGAAGTGGCCTGGGCCTGGCGATCACCCGAAAGCTGGCCGAGGCCCACGGCGGCACGGTCCAGGTCACCAGCCCACCCGGCCAGGGCGCAACGTTCACCCTGCACCTGCCGTGCGCGGGCCAACCTCGCCGGCAGCCCGGCGGCGGCTGAGCCAGGCGCGTTCAGCCGGTCTCGCCGACAGCTCGGCGGCGGCGGGTGAGGTAGGTGCGCTCCGCCGGGTTGCCGGCCAGGGCGATGGCCCGGTCGTAGGCCGCCTGCGACTCGGGGCCGTGCCCGAGTCGCCGCAGCAGGTCGGCGCGGGCGGCGTGGTAGGCGTGGTAGCCGTCCAGGAGCTCGGCGAGCCGGTCGATCTCGGCGAGCCCGGCCCCGGGGCCGTCGACCTCGGCGATCGCCACCGCGCGGTTGAGCCGCACGATCGGCGACGGGTCGAGGAGCGCCAACTGGCCGTAGAGGGCGACGATCGCGGACCAGTTGGTGTCCCGGGTGGACGGGGCCGCCATGTGGACCGCGTTGATCGCGGCCTGCAGCTGGTAGCGCCCGGGCCGGCCACCACCGGCGGCCACCACCCTGATCCGCTCCTGGAGCAGGGCGGTGCCCTCGGCGGCGAGGGTGCGGTCCCAGGCGCCGCGATCCTGCTCGCCGAGGGTCACCAGCTCGCCGATGCGGGACACCCGGGCCGGCCGCCGGGAGTCGGTCAGGAGCATCAGGGCGAGCAGGCCGGCCACCTCGCCGTCGTCCGGCAGGAGGGCGCGGAGCAAGCGCCCGAGGTGGATCGCCTGGTCGGTGAGGTCGGCGCGGACCGGATCGGAGCCCTCACCGGCGAGGTAGCCCTCGTTGAAGATGAGGTAGACGACCGCGAGCACGCCGGCGAGGCGCCGGCGGATGTCGTCGGCCGAGGGCACCCGGTAGGGAATGCGGGCCGCCTGGATCTTCACCTTGGCGCGAGTGATCCGGCGCGCCATGGTGGTCTCCGGCACCAGGAAGGCGCGGGCGATCTCACCGACCGTGAGACCGCCGAGCAGGCGCAGGGTGAGCGCGACGCGGGCCTCCATCGCGAGCGCGGGATGGCAGCAGGTGAAGACCAGCCGGAGCCGGTCGTCCTCGACCGGGCCGGTCGGCTCGAGAGGGGTGTCGTCGTGCATGGTCAGGGCCGCCTGGTGCCTGGCGTCGCGCTGTGACTCGCGACGGAGCCAATCGATCGCCTTGCGGGTCGCGGTGGTGGCGAGCCACCCGCCCGGACTGGGCGGCACGCCCGCACGCGGCCATTTCTCCGCGGCCGCCGCGAACGCCTCGGCCGCCGCTTCCTCGGCGACGTCGAGGTCGCCGAAACGGCGCGCGAGGTCGGCCACCACCCGCGCCCACTGTTCCCGGTGCGCGCGGATGATCGCCTGCTCGACGGCGGAGCCGGTCAAGCCCCGGAGCCGACGCGCCGAGCCTGCCCGGGACCGCGGAACCGGTGCACCTCCTGCGGCCAGTCGAGCACGGTCGCGAGCCGGCCGGCCCAGTATCGCGCCGCCTCGTCGTCGGCCACCTCCACGACGCAGAAACCGCCCAGGTGCTCCTTGGTCTCGACGAACGGCCCGTCGGTGAAGACGGTCTTGCCGTCGACCAGCTCGACGCTGCACACCGCGGTGGACCGGTCGAGGCCGCCGTTGGTGAAGACCAGGACGTCCTCCGCCAGCATCTCCTCGAGCACGACCCGGGCGGCCGCGCCCTTCTCGACCAGTTCCTCCGCCGTATGTTCGCGCACCCATTCATCGTTGAAGGTGATCAGGTACTCCGTCATGGTCGTCTCCTCCTGGTGCGTCCGCGGCCCGACCGGCCGCCACACACTAATTCCACGAACGGCCACACCCCGATACGACACCATCCCGGAAATTTGTTCTTGAAGACAGCCCAGCCGCCTGACCGGCTACGCGGGTGGCGTCATCCTCGCGAGCCCGGCTTCGGCGCACTCGTCGTCCTGCTGCGGCGCTCCGCCGCTGACCGCGATGGCGCCGACCACCGTGCCGGACCGCTGGATCAGCATCGAGCCCGCTCCGACCAGAACCGGCCGGTTCAAGGCCCGCTCGATCTGGCCGAAGAAGGCCGGCCACGCCTCCTGCATCCGGCGCAGTTCTGCGCCGTCGCGGCGGAACAGTGCCGCACCGGCCGCCTTGTGCTCGGCGATCCCGCTGGACAGTGGCGGCGCGCCGTCCATCCGGCCGAGAGCTTGCAGGTGACCGCCCTCGTCGACGATGGCGACCGTGACCTGGGCGCCCAGTTCCGCGGCCCGGCGGTGGGCGCCGGCGATCAGTTTCTGCGCGTCGTCGTGCGTGACCGGCATAAGTCTCCTTAGGTGTTCAGCTGTCCATGCATGGACGACTGTATTTGCATGGCCGGTTGCGGCGCAATGGCCGAGCGCTGGAAGAATTCGATTCATGGACAGTGCCCCGCAACCTCGATCGGCCGGCGCGCGGCGCCCGAACGCCCGGGGCCACGGGGAACTGCTGCGTGCGGAGATCATTTCCTCCGCCGTACACATGCTGGATGAATTTGGTGATGACGAGGGGCTGTCCCTACGGGCGGTCGCGCGTGCCCTGTCGGTCTCGCCGTCCTCGATCTACCTGTACTTCCCGGATCGTGACGCGCTCGTGCTGGCCGTCATGCAGCACTGCCACGACGACATGCTGGCGGCTGCCGACGAGGCCGAGGCCGGACACGAGGATCCCGCGTCGCGGTTGCTCGCGCGGATGCTCGGGCAGGCCGCCTGGGCCGGCGAGCATCCCGGGCTCTACAAAGTCATGCACGAGAGCAAGGTGAGCCGGCAGCCCGGCATGCCGTTCAAGGAGGCGATGGTGAGCCGAACCACCGCCGCCGTTCAGGAGTGCATGGACGCCGGGGCCGCCCCGGCCGGTGACGCCGCCGCCGTGGCGCTCGATCTGCGTGCCGCCGTGATCGGCATGCTGTCACTGCGCATCAATGAGCCTGGCCTGCCGTGGCCGCCCCTGGCCGAGCAGACGACCCGGCTGCTCAACAAGCTCGTCGGATTCGCGCCGCCGATCGGCGGCGCGTGACGGTGCTTGCGGTGGCGTCGTCCGTGCGGGACAGTCACCGGATGGGCGACGGTTCCGCTGAGGGTGGCAGGGCGCAGACACTCGCCTGGCAAGGTGTCGCGAACTGGCTCGTCCGAGGGCTGCTGCGGGCGCCGCTGTTGTCGCGCGGCATCGGGAAACGCCTGATCACGCTGTACGTGGTGGGCCGCAAATCCGGAAAGCACTACACCGTTCCGGTCGCGTACACCATGCATGAGGGTTGTCTGTTGATCGGGACGCCGTTCGGCTGGGGCCGTAACCTGCGCACCGGCGTCCCGCTGGATGTCCGCTTCAAGGGCCGGCGACGCGTGGCCGACGTGGTTGTCCACACCGACGAGGCCGACGTGGTCGAGGACTACGCCGTCATCGCGCGCGACAACCGCAACTTCGCCGGCTTCAACAAGATCGGCTTCGACGAGCGCGGCAACCCCGATCCGGCCGACCTGCGATCGGCATGGGCCGCGGGCGCCCGGGCGTTCCGTCTGACCCTGCGCTGAGCGAGTCTCAGGTCAGCCACAGCCCATCCGTTCGAGGATCGAGGAATGACCTACCTCATCCGCCGGATGACTGCCGGCGAGTGGCGGCAGCTTCGTGCGATCAGGCTCGAGGCGGTGCAGGACACCCCCACGGCATTCAGCATTTCGTACGCCGAACTGGCCGCTCGCCCCGACGTGTTCTGGCAGGAGCGGGCAGCGGCCTCCGGCGACGGCGCGACCTTCATCGCCTGCGACCAGAACAGTGACTGGGTGGGGTCGGTGAGCGTCGAGCCCCTGGTGGAGGTGCCCGACCACGCGCACATCCACGCCGTCTACGTCCGTGCCGGACATCGCGGGCCGGCCGGCCTCGGCGCCCGTCTCGTCGAGGCGGCGGTCCATTTCGCCGAGCAGCACATCGACGTCGCGCGGCTGACGCTCGGCGTCCACGAGAGCAACGCCCGGGCGCTGGCGTTCTACCGGCGAGTCGGATTCCGGCTGACCGACCAGGTCATCCCGTACCGCCCGAACCCGGTGGAGAGGTGCTACATCATGGAATACCCCAGCTTCGGGCGTCGTGTCGGTGGCTTGGTTGCGCCCGTGGAGTCCGGGGTAACGCCCCAGGCATGACGGAGTACGGAATCCATGCCTCGCACGAGCAGATCCCGCCCGCCGACCTCCTCACCGCCATGATCGCGGCCGAGCGGCACGGCTTCGAAGCCGCGATGTGCTCCGACCACTTCGCGCCGTGGAGCAGCCGGCAGGGCGAGTCCGCCTTCGCCTGGTCGTGGCTGGGTGCGGCGCTGCAGGCCACGAACCTCTCGTTCGGCGTGGTCAACGCACCGGGCCAGCGCTACCACCCGGCGATCATCGCGCAGGCCATCGGGACTCTCGGCGCGATGTTCCCGGGGCGGTTCTGGGCGGCGCTGGGAAGCGGCGAATACAGCAACGAGCACATCACCGGGGGACCGTGGCCGCGCAAAGAGGTCCGGGAGGCGCGGCTGCTCGAGTCGGTGCAGGTCATCCGCGCTCTGCTGGCCGGCGAGGAGGTCACCCGGGACGGCCTGATCACGGTGGACCAGGCCCGGTTGTGGACCCGGCCGGACGAGGCGCCGCCGCTGATCGGGGCCGCGGTGAGCACGAAGACCGCCGCCTGGTGCGCGGGGTGGGCCGATGGGCTGGTCACCGTCAACGCGCCGACCGAGCATCTGCGCGCGATGATCGCGTCCTACCGGGACGCGGGTGGCCGCGGGCCGGTCTGCCTGCAGGTCCATCTGAGCTGGGCGCCGACCGAGGCCGAGGCCGCGGCGATCGCGCACGACCAGTGGCGTAGCAACGTCTTCCGGCCGCCGGTCTGCTGGGACCTCGAGACGGTGGAGCAATTCGACGTGATCAGCGAAAACGTGACCGTCGAACAGGTGCGCCAGGTGGTCAACGTCTCGGCCGACCTCGAGGCGCACACCGAATGGCTGCGCGGGTACGCGTCGCTCGGCTTCGACCGCATCTACCTGCACCACGTCGGGCAGGATCTGATCCCGTTCATCGAGGCATTCGGCGCCAAAGTGTTGCCGGCTCTGCGTTAGCGGGTCCTACAGACGCCGCCGAACGTGCAGATGCCCTTCCCACGGCCATGGTGGCTGAGGCGGGAGTACCTGGAGCAGGGAGAAATGAGCCTTCGCTGCGACCCGGCAGGACGCCTGGTTGTCGACCTGGTGGATCAGTTCCAGATGGGTCAGCCGAGCCGGCGCGTACTGCTCGAATGCCCAGCGGCACAACTCGTCGACCGCGCGGGTAGCAATGTTGCGGCCACGGGCGTGTGACGCCGTCCAGTAGCCGACCTCGCCCACCGGCTGCCCGTGAAGCTTGAGTACGACGTGAGCAACCGGTTCGCCGGCCCGGGCGTCACGCGGATCGACCTCTTGAACCGCGTAACTGATCCGGTCTCCGGTATCCCGGCCGTCACGTTGAGTTGTGATCCATTCCCGGATGTCTTCAGTGTTGCCGGTGGGAAAACTGGTCCACCGGCGTAACGCGTCGTCGGAACCCATCCGGGTCAGCACCGCCACGTCGCCGTACCGCCAGGGCCGCAGAACGAGGGGTGGTGCCGACGGCGTTGCCTCCACGGTGAGAACGGCGACCATGACGTCAGGCCGTCAGGACTGGGCGTACCTCGACCCAGCCGTCGATGACGGGGATCATGCGCCCGATCCAGACCGCATGGTCCAGATCCGACGCCTCCACGAGAAAGTAGCCGGCCAGGGTCCGCTCACGGCCGGCCAGAGAGCCGCGCACCGGGACGTTATCGCGGATCGACACGGCATTTGACGGAGGTCCCATCGCGTTGCCCGCCACGATCCGGGCGCCGGTCTCGGCGACCGCCCGCGGCAGACGCAAGTGAGCCTCGAGGACGGTGGGTGGGGCCGCCAACACGCTCTCGGGTGCCTCGCGCTCGCAGATGAGAATCATGAATTGCGGGAGAGGCGACTGCATCGTCGACGAACCCACGACCACCCCCACTGATTTGCGCCGGCGCGTCCGGCAAGGCTATCCGTCGACCGGCAGGGCGGCTCGCCGGCCCGCGTGCTTACTCATTTGGCTGCCACGCGTGCGCGGCAGTAGCCCACATACGGACCTGGGTGGCGCTGCGGGCCGAGAGCGAGTCAGGCCCGGTGGAATCAGCTCTCGACGCCCAGCAGGCGGTCTCGTAGAGTGCCCGGGATGCTTGATCATTTACCGGGCTGCTCGTGCTGCGGCGCTCCGCTGGACGGCGTCGATCTCGACATCCGGTCGGCGCTGCCGGATGCGCTGCTGGCACTGTCGGCCGAGCAGCGTGCGTCGGTCTGGGGTAACTCCGACTTCCAGCGGCTGGAGGGCGTCGGCGGGTTCCTCCGCTGCCTCATGCCGGTGCGCCTGAGCGGCGGCGGGAGCGTGACGTACTCGGTCTGGCTGAGGCTCGACGACGAGCAATTGCGCCACGCCGTTGCGGTCTGGTCGACACCTGAGTACGCCGCCCTCGAGCTTCACGGCGAGGTGGCCAACGCGATCAAGCCCTGGCCGGAACTTCTCGGAGAGGCCGCCGGAGCGGTGGTCCGCGACGCTGGAACGCTGCCGTATCTGGTCGCTGATGAGGACACCCTGCTATCGCGGGTGCTGACCGACGTCTGGGACCGAGATGACGTTCTCAGCCGAATCGCGCATCCCTTGCCGGCGCCTGTGCGTCAGCAGATCGCCGCAGGTTGGTCAATCGAGAGAACCGCCGGCCTGGGACCGCGAAGGACAACCGATACGACGGTGTTCACCGGGCCCGGCCGGACTGTTCACATCGAGGTTTTCGACACGCCGGCAACCGTGACAGCCGACGCGGCCATCGCCGAGGTGAGCCGCGGACTGCCCGAACGATGTGAGGGCGAGCTGTCGGAACGCGACGGCGATGTGCTGCGACGTGCTTTCTGGCTCACCGCCATCGCCGATGATCGGACACAGCAGGAGCTGTACGGCTACGTCGCGACCGCCGGCACCATTCTCTGCGTCACGTGCATGTATGACGATCCCTCTGACCTGGCCTGGGCCCAGAGCGTTTGGCGTTCAGCCCGGCACGGTTAGACAGTCGCTACGTTTGGCGTCATGGGGATATTCGGCCGCTTTGCCGGCGTGACGATCGACTGTCAGGATCCGCAGCGGCTGGCCGATTTCTGGTCTGCGGTGCTCGGCGGACGAGTGACGGAGTCCCTCCCCGGCTGGCGGCGGGTGACTGTCGACGACGGCACGCCGGTGTTGACGTTCCAGCCGGTGCCGGAACCCAAAGTCGGCAAGGCGCGACTGCATCTGGACATCGCCGTCGCTGACGCCGACGAAGCGGTGGATCGGATCGGGGCCCTGGGCGGCCGGTGGACCGGCGAACGACACGACTACCCCGAAGGCGCCGTTCTCGTCATGGCCGACCCGGAAAACAACGAGTTCTGCGTCGTGCAGTACTACAAAACGTCTGGACGGAAGGTCACACCAGACGTGGCTTGATGGCGAGCCATGCGAGGAGAAGGCGAACCACGGCAGGATCATCGAGGCTTGCCAAGTGCCGTTCGGCGGCGTTGACGAGGTTCCTGGCGCGCCGCGAATCGAGCATCTCCTGGCGCTCCAACGCGTACAGCTTCCGCTGATCCGTCAGGATGACGACTTCGTCCAGCGAGACCGGTATGGCATCCAGGCACGCCCGAACCACGGCGTCCGCGGACGGCAGCAGCGAAGCGGCAATTCCGGCGTCACGCATCTGGGACACGTAGTACGCCACCCGCTCCGCGACCTCGCCCCGGCCAAGCGCCGAACGCCCACCGGCCTGGCCCAACAACCAGATCTTCAGCTGAGCCCACCCTGTTCGCTCCGCCGGCTGACTCTCCCAGCGTTCATCGATCAGGAGCAGCAGGTGCAACCACCAGTTCGGCGCCGTGGGCGCCGGCTCCCGGCGGTCGAGCCATCGTTCACGCGCATCATCGTCCGACCTCAACAGCTGATCGAGCTCCCCGCCAAGGACCGCCTCGCCTCGCACCTCGCCACATTGACGCCACCCGCGACGAGAAACAAGAACGCGACCAAGTCCGGAGGCCGGGACAGGGCGTGCGGCAACGCATCGGCCCCTCGTCGGCGCAGCGACCGGTGCGGGGCAGGCGGGAAATACCTCAGTTCGGGGAGGCCCTCGACCGCCCCGGGCGTCTGTTGCCGTCGAGCGCGGTGAGCAGGGCAGCGCCGATCAGCCAGCTCACGGCGACCGCGAGCAGGATCCGCTCGAGGAGAGCGCCGGTCGTGCCACGCCCGGCAAACAGCATGGTGAGGCCCAGGGCGGCGCCCAGCGGAACGGTCAGCGCGAGGGCGACGACGGTCAGCCGCCGGATCGCCGGGCGAACGGCCGACCGCCAGGTCAACGCCATCGCGACGGCCAGGACGGCCATGCCCAGGATGCTGGCGGCGGTGTGGACGACATCGGCGGGCGTCGTCGGTTCGTACGGCGGCAGGGGGCACTGATCGCTGCACGGCACGACGCCGGACGTGCCGGCGAGCACCGCCGCGACCAGCAACAACAGCCCGGCGCGCCGCAGGGCCCGGCCAAGCAGCGCGACGCCGAGCGCGAGCAGAATCAGACCAAGGCGATAGACCACGGCGTACGGCTGACCGGCCGCTCCCGCCTCGCTGACATAGCCCCGCCACCACGCCCCGGGCCCGGCGACGAGCGCGAACAGCATGGCGGCGGCGCCTCCGGTGACCGTGAGCGCGGCCGCCGCGGCCAGCCGGCTCCGGGTCATCCCGTCATCATGATCGGTGCGGCCACCGGGCGGAGCGGCGGGGCTGATGATCGAATGAGGGTATGCGCCGGACGGTGGTGGTGACGGGCGCGAGCTCGGGGATCGGCTTGGCCGCGGCGGTTGCGCTCGCCGGGGCCGGTGACGACGTGGTGTTGCTGGGCCGGGATCCGCGGCGGCTCGCGGACGCCGTGGCGCGGGTTCGCGAGGCCGGCGGCCGGACCCCGGCGTCGTACCGCGCGGATTTCGCGGTGCTGGACGAGGTCCGGTCGGCGGGCGCGGCGATCGCGGCCGGTCACGAGCGCATCGACGTGCTGGCGAACAACGCGGGGCTGCTGACCTCGGTGCGCCGGCCCACCGCCGACGGCAACGACGCGACCATGCAGATCAATCACCTGGGCGGGTTCCTGCTCACCCATCTGCTGCTCGACCGGTTGCGGGCCGCGGCCACGCCGGAGGCGCCGGCCCGGATCGTGACGACCTCCTCGGTGGCCGAGGCGTGGGGCACGCTCGACGTCGACCGGCCCGGCCGCCGCCAGCTCAGCCGCTGGCTGGCCTACGGCGCGAGCAAGCAGGCCAACATCTTGATGACGGTGGAGGCGGCCCGCCGCTGGACCGGTCTGGGCATCGTGCCGACGTGTTTCTTCCCCGGCCTGGTCCGCAGCGGTTTCGGCCGGCAGAGCCCCGCCTTCAGCCTGGCGAGGTTCGCGCCCGGCCTGTTCCGCTCGAGCGAACAGGGCGCCGACACCCTCGTCTGGCTGGCCACCGACCCGGAGGCGCTGCTCCCGGGCGGCTACTTCGCCGGGCGTGCGCCCTTCACGGCGACCGGCCGCTCGACCGACCCGGCGAGGGCGCAGCGCCTGTGGCAGTCGAGCCTCGCGGCGATCGGCGGGCATCGGTAGCTCGACCGCCTCGGCCCGGGCGCAGCGCCTGTGGCGGTCGAGCCTCGCGGCGATCGGCGGGCATCGGTAGCTCACCAGCCGCCCCGGACGAGGCCGAGCAGGCTGGGGACCGGGTCGGCGACGGAGCTGACGTTGGCGATCAGGAGGATGACCGGAGCCACGGTCAGCACCGACCAGAGGGCGGGCATCAGCGCTCGCTGCCGCCGCTTGGCGAAGCGGCGCCACGACGTCGCGGCCAGACCGGCCAAGAGGACGGTGAGGACGGCGGCCATCACGGCCATGGCCGCGTGGTAGCGGACGAACTGGTCGACCATGACCTGCACCGCCGGCGAGAACCGGCCACCGGCGGCCAGCTGCCGGCCGGCGTCGGTGAGGGCGGCGGTCAGCGGCGGGGTGGCCGGGCGTTCCAGCAGCATCGGGAACAGGGAGCCGAACGGGGCGACCATGCCCTGAATGTTGGCCATCACCGCGACCGTCGCGAGCACGCCGAGCGCGACGACCGCCCCGCCCGCCGCGACCAGGGCCGCGCCGGTGAGCGAGCGCCGCAGCCGGACGCCGAGCACGATCAGTGTGGCCAGCAGCAGCGCGGCGATCAGGCCCTTGACCAGGTGGAAGCGGAACCAGTAATCCACGACGTGCTGCAACGGCGGCGGCAGGGCCGAACTGCCCGCCTGCCAGTAGCCCACGAAACCCTGGTGCACCGCGGCCACCAGCCGGCCCTGGCCGGGGAAGTCGTTGCCGGCCAGCGGGCCGGGCAGGAGAACGAACGCGGTGATCAGCAAACCGACAAGAGCTATAAGAGGGACAAAACGGCGTACGAGGGGCACAGCGTTCTCCTTCGACGGGTTTCCAGGGGTTACTGCTGGCCGCGCAGGTAGGTGAGGACGGCCAGGACCCGCCGGTTGGTGTCGTCGCTGACCGGCAGGTCGAGCTTGGCCAGCACGCTGCCGATGTGCTTGCCCACGCCGGCCTCGGTCAGCGCGAGCGTCCGGGCGATCGCCGCGTTGGAGTGGCCCTCGGCGACCAGCGCGAGCACCTGCTGCTCTCGCGGCGACAACTGCCCGAGCGGGTCGTGGCCGCGCAGCATCAGCTGGCGGACCACCTCGGGGTCGACGACCGTGGCGCCGGCGACCACCCGGCGCAGCAGGTCGGCGAACTCGGCGATGTCGGCGATGCGGTCCTTGAGCAGGTAGCCGATCGCCCGGCCGGCGCCCGAGGCGAGCAGCTCACCGGCATAGCTGTGCTGGACGAACTGGCTGAGCGCCACCACCGGCAGGCCGGGGCGGGCGGCGCGCAGGGCTACCGCCGCGCGCAGCCCCTCGTCGGTGAAGCCGGGCGGCATGCGCACGTCGGTGACGACCAGGTCGGGCTCGGTCTCGTCGACCGCGGCCAGCAGCGCCGGCGCGTCGCCGACCGCGGCGACGATCTCGAAGCCGAACCGGGGCAGCAGGCCGGTCAGGCCCTCGCGCAGCAGCACCGAATCCTCGGCGATCACGACCCGCATGGCAGCTCCACCCGGACGATCGTCGGGCCGCCGACCGGGCTGGACAGCAGCAACCGGCCGCCGGCCGCCGCGGCCCGGTCGGCGAGGCCGGTCAGCCCGGACCCGCCCGCCGGATCGGCTCCGCCCCCGCCGTCGTCGCGCACCTCGGCGGTGAGCAGCCGGCCGTCGCGCCGGACGACGACCCGGCACTCGGTCGCGCCCGCATGCTTGGACACGTTGGCGACGGCCTCGGACACCACGGCGAAGGCGACCGTCTCGACAGCGGGCGGGAACCGGCCCGGAGCGGCCGTCACCCGCATCGGCAGCGGACCGGCCGCTGCGAGCTCCTCGATCGCGTCGCGCAGGCCCAGCTCCCGCAGCGTGCGTGGACTGATGCCGCGGACCAGCTCGCGCAGCTCGACCATCAAGGTCTTGGCCTGCTGGTGGGCGGCGGCCACCGCCTGCGCCGCGGGCGAGTCGCCGCTCAGTTCGTGCCGGTCCAGTTCGTGCCGGGCCAGGCCGAGCTGCATGGTCAGGCTGACCAGCCGCTGCTGGGCGACGTCGTGCAGGTCGCGCTCGATGCGGTGACGCTCGGCCTCGAACGCGTCGGCCAGCCGGGCCCGCGAGCGGGTCACCTCGGCCAGCTCGGCAACGGCCGGGTCGGGCTCGCCGGCCAGCAGCAGCCGGGCCAGCGCGGCATGCGCGCCGCCGAGGACCCCGCCCAGGTAGAGCAGCACCGGGATCAGCACGAGGCCAAGCGCGAGCCGCCCGAGCACGTTGGCCGCCGAATCGGCCGTCACCAGCCGGTGGTGCATCGCGATCGGGGTGCCGGCCACGAGCAGGCCGGCCGCGGCGAGAACGCCCAGCCACACCGGCGCGATCAGCGCCAGCAGCACGGCATAGGCGACCGCCCGCCAGGTGACCACGTCAGTCCAGTGGCCCGCCCGGCGAGACGCCGGCGCCGGCACCGGCGCGGAGTCGGCCAGCCGCAGCCGCCCGCGCTCGAAGCCGGCCATGGCGACCGCCACCCGCGGCCCGCCCAGCGCGAGCAGCCCCAGGCCGAGAAGACCCAACCCGGTCGCCGCCAGCAGAGGCACGGTGCCACCGGCGCGGGCCGCCCGGCCGGCGGCGGTCAGCGCGGCCACCGGAGCGGCCAGCGCGAGCCAGATCAGGGCGACGGCAAATGCCGTGGTCGACGCATAGGCCAGCGCCCGCCAGGGCCACGCCGTCGCCAGGTAGCGAGGGTGCCGCACGGCCCGGAGAAGCGTCATGCCCACAAGCTAGGCGACCGCGGACCGGCCCAACCAGCACGCCAGCAATACTCTTCGGGTAGTGGTAGCCATACCCCCAGGTCAGCCGCGGCGGGGCAGCACGGCTTGTGTCCGGCGTGTAAACATGATCGCTGTCAAGGTGATCGACATGGGGGAATACATGAATTTCGGACCTTCACTACGCCGTACCGGAACCGCGGCTACCGTGGTCGTCGCAGGCCTGGCCGTGGCGGCGCAAGTCGCCGGGCCGGCCGCCGCCGCGGCGCCATCCGCGCGGACCGAGCGGGTCAGCGTCTCGAGCGCCGGCGCGCAGGGGGACGCTCAGGCCATCTCCGGCAAGCTGAGCGCCGACGGCCGTTACGTGGTCTTCGACTCAAACGCGTCCACGCTGGTGCCCGGCGACACGAACGACAACGGCGACGTCTTCCTACGCGACCGGCAGACCAACGTCACGACGCGGCTCAGCCTCTCCGCCACGGGGGAGCAGGGCAACGGCTCCAGCGACTCCCCGCAGATCAGCGCGGACGGGCGGTACGTCACGTTCATCTCGTACTCGTCCAACCTCGTGCCCGGCCCGCGGCCGGAGATCGGCTACGACGTCTACCTGCTCGACCGGCAGACCGGAACGCTCAACCGGATCAGCGAGACCCCGGACGGTACGCCGAGCGACGGCGACAACTACAACCCGTCGATCAGCGCCGACGGGCGGTACGTCGTCTTCCAGACGTACGCGACCAACCTGCTTCCCGGCGTCGTCGGCGGCAACGTCCTGCTCTACGACCGGACAACCGACCAGCTCAGCCCGGTCAGCGTGGCGCCCGACGGCACGGCGACCGAGTCGCGCGGCTACGGTCCGTCCATCAGCGGCAACGGCCGCTACGTCGCCTTCCTGTCGTACTCCGCCGACCTGGCCCCCGGCGACACCAACGGGGTGGGCGACGTCTACGTCCGCGACCTGGTGGCCGGCACGACCGTCCGCGCCAGCGTCGCCGAGGACGGCCACGAGGTCACCGGCGACAGCCGCGGTGGCGAGGTGAGCGACAACGGCCGGGTGACCTTCTGGTCCGAGGACAGCACCCTGGTGCCCGATGACACCAACGGCGCCGACGACGTGTTCGTCCGCGACCTGGTGGCCGGCACGACCCGGCTGGTCAGCACGTCCACCGACGGTGCACCGGGCGACGGCTACAGCGGCGGCCCGGCCATCACCGCGAACGGCCGTTACGTGGTCTTCCACAGCGCCGCCACGAACTTCGCCGCGGGCGACACCAACGGCGTAGAGGACATCTTCCGCAAGGACCTGCAGACCGGCACGACCACGCTGGTCAGCCGCCGCACCAACGGCGCGCAGGGCAACGGCAGCAGCGTCAACCCGAACATCACCCCGAACGGCAAGATTATTTCGTACGGGTCGGGCGCGACCAACCTGACCGCCGGCGACACCAACGGCCAGACCGACCTGTTCGTCACCAAGCTGCTCAGCTGATCCCCGGATGACGCCGGCGAGGACGGCCCGAAACTGTCCTCGCCGGCCCGGTCAGAACGAACCCGGGCTCGAGTCGATAGTGGCGGGTCGCCGGGCTGTGGCTTTATGCCACCCACCACCAGCCGTCGCCCACCTCCCGTTTCGGATGTCCGAGGTCGCCCGAGGCTGTCGTGATGGGCGTCGGCGTGGTGGGCGGCTCGGCGAAGTACGCGAGTCCTGTTCCCGATTCGGCTCGCCAGTCCTGCCATAGCTGCACGAACAATACGGTCGGACTGGCGGCGTGGAGCAAGCCGCGCCCGCTCCACGCCGCCGTCGCGGACGGCTCGGTCGGCTGATCGACCGGATTCCACTGGAAGTCCATGGCGAGGATCTTGCACTCGCGTTCACCACTCACGGAAGGCCGTGCACGAAACCTCCACACGATCTCCTTGCCGTCGGACCGTCTGAAGCAGACGGTCCGACGGCTTCCGGTCAGACGAGGCCGAGGGCCAGGGCGAGGGTGCCGATGGTGGCCATGAGCAGGGTCGTGCCGGCGTGCATGCCGATCGAGATCCGGAGGTCGCGCTTGCGCCAGACCAGCCAGATCGCCGGGAGCATGAAGATCACCTTCGAGACGGCGGTCCACGGTGCCCAGAAGTGGTAGATCGCGAACAGGACGGCGCTGAGCACGGGCGCCTTGGCGCCGAGGTGGGCGATGCGGGGCAGCAGGAAGCCGCGGAAGTAGAGCTCCTCGATCAGCGGGAGGGCGAAGCCGGTCAGCGGGAGGCTGATCAGCATGGTGATGACCAGCAGTGAGTGGGGGTAGCCGTCGAGGTAGGTGGTGGCGCTGCCGCCGGCGCCTTCGAAGGGGATCCAGGTGAAGAATCTGTCGAAGATGACGTTGTCGAGCGGGGTGAGCGCGAGCGAAACGACGGTCATCCAGACGATGAGGCCGGCGATCAGGGCGACGATCTTCCCGCGTGGGATCGGTTTCTCCCGGTAGGCGACCACGCCGCGCAGTGAGAGTCGGCCGTTGCGTTCGCGGCCGAGCCAGAGCAGGCCGATCAGGACCGGCACGAGCACCATGACCAGGGCGATCGCCCAGGCCAGGAAGATCGGGTAACCGATGGCGGTGACGAGGGGTTCGGCGAGCAGCAGGTAGGCGGCGACGATCAGGATGCCGGGCACGAGGTGCAGAGCGATCGACAGCCTGAGGGAGTGGCGGTCAAGCAGAAGCTCGGTGAAGCGGCCCAGGCGGGAGGTCTTGACGGTGGCGGCGGGGATCAGCGTGTCGGTCATGCCGCAAAGACTCGGCGTCCGGTCAGTCACGGCCCTGCCACGCCCCTGACACGACGGGAAGACCGCTGACAGCCACGGGTGGCCTGACGAAACCTAGCCGGGTTTCGTGGCCTTGATGACGTAGTAGGCGGGCAGCGCGCCCGCGTCGTCACCCAGCCCGGCGTAGAGAGCGGGCGCCGCCCCCTCGACGAACGCGTCCAGCCGCAGGCCGGCGTTGATCAGCGCCATCACGACATCGCTGATCGGCCACACGAATACCGACAGCGCCTCGCCGCGCGCGCCGGTCGGCCGCTTGGTGTCGTCCTGGTCGGCGTTGGGCCGGTCGCGCCCGAAGTAATCGCCGGCCACCGCCAGCCGGCCTTCCTCGCGAACGGCCAGCACCTCCCAGGCCGGATGGTGGTCGCACAGAAGGACCGACCCGCCCGGTTGTAGCCGCGCGGCGACGATGCCGGCGAAGACCGCGAGATCCGGCACCCAGCAGATCGCACCCCAGCTGAGGTAGATCAGGTCGAGGTCGACCAGGTCGGCGGGCAGGTCGAACATGTCGGCGCGGCGGAAGTCGGCCGCGATGCCCGCCTCGGCGGCGCGCCCCCGGGCGGTCTCGACGGCGACATCGGAGATGTCCGCCCCGATGGCGGTCGCGCCGAGGGTGGCCCACGAGAGCACCTCGTCGCCGTAGGAGCAGGCCAGCTGCAGGACGCGGCGTCCGGTCACGTCGCCGGCCAGTTCCCGCTCGAAATCCTCGAGGCACACCTCGCCCCGCCGGTGACGCTCGATGGAGATGCCGGACCGGCGCTGGGCGATCAGGTTCCAGCCGGCGCGGTTGGCCTCGGTGACGGTCTCGATCGCCGCATCCACGACGATCAACATATACCGGTCCGGGCCGGCGGACGCTGCTTCCCGTTCAGGCGCGTTTGAGGGCGACTGCCACCTGGTGCGCGGTGGCGAAGATCGCGCCCGCCCAGCCGCCGGCGTCGCGGAACGCCAGGCTGGTCGCATCGTGCTCGGTCCGGTCGCCGATGATCGTGAAACTGCCGAGTGCCAGCTGACGCCGGTAGAACGCCAGCACGGTCTGCGAGTCGGGTGCGGTCAGAACGAACGACGCCCCGGATTCCTGGTCGGAGAGGCGAGTCACGTTGCTGCCGGGCGGCAACGCGAAGGCGGCCGGCACGTTCGTCATGCCGGTCTGAGTCATGCCGGTCTGAGTCAAGCCGGTCTGAGTCAAGCCGGTCTGAGTCAAGCCGGTCTGAGTCGAGCCGGTCTGAGTCGAGCCCACGGCGCGAGCGGCGGTCCGGCCGACGACCGAGCGGCCGGGGGTGACCGCGGCGGCCTCAGTGCGCCGTGCCTCGGCGGTGACGGTCCCGCCGGCGCCGGCGCCCACGACGGCCACCAGGGCGGCCACGACGGTGGCGAATCGCTTGGCGATCATCGCTCGCCTTCCTGTTGTGGTTCGGTCCCGTGGGACCGATCCTCGATCACCCGGTTCATGCTCGAATTCTCTCAGGGAACCTTGCCGCTCAGGCCGACACCGTCGAGTCGCGGATCACCAGCTTGGCGGGATGGCGGTGGAGGCCCGGGGCCGGGCTGCCGTCGATGGCCTTGAGCAGCAGTTCGGCGGCCGCCCGGCCGAGGCCTTCCAGGTCCATGTCGATGCTGGTCAGCGGGGGCCGGCTGGCCAGGGCGATGACGTCCCAGTTGTCGAAGCCGACCAGGGCCACGTCGCGCGGGACATGCCGGCCGGCCTCGCGCAGGGCGTCGGCCACGCCGCGGGCGATCTGGTCGCTGCCGCAGACCACGGCGTCGAAGTCCACGCTCTGGGCCAGCAGCAGACCGGCCGCCTGGCGGCCCCACGCCTCGCTCCACTCGCCGTGCAGCGGGGGAGCGGCGAGGGCGTCGCCGAGGTGGGTGGTGGCGGCCTGGGCGCGGACCCGGGCGGAATGGTGATGCTCGGGACCGGTCACCACGGCCACCCGGCGGCGGCCGACGGTGCGCAGGTGGTCGACGGCCAGCCGGGCGCCGCCCTCCTCGTCGGGGACGACCGAGCAGTCGGCGGGGGCGGCCGAGGCCAGGAACGCGTAGACCACCGGGACGCCGCCGGCGGTGCTGAGCGGGGCGCGGGTGCCGGCCCGGCGGCCGGTGACGATGATGCCGTCGACCCGGCGGCCGAGCAGCACGCGCAGGTGGTGCTGCTCGCGTATCGGGTCGTCGCGGGCGTCGCACAGCAACACTGACATCTCGCCGGCGCCGAGGGTGTCTTCCGCCCCGATGAGCAGCGGGATCGAGAAGCGGCCGATCGTGTCCGTGGTGATCATGCCGACCGTGAAGGTGCGGCCGGCGTGCAGGCTGCGGGCGGCCGGGTTGGGGTGGAAGTCGAGCTGCGAGGCGGCCTGCTTGACCCGGGCCACGGTGTCGGCGCGCAGCGAGCCGCGCCCGTTGAGCGCCTTCGACGCGGTGCCGACCGAGACACCGGCGAGCGCGGCCACGTCACGGATGGTGGCGGTGCGCGGCCGGGTCATGCCAGCAAACTACCGTGCCGTCGCGAGAAGAGGCGGGCGGGCCGGGATCGCGCAGGCGGCCCCGGCCCGATCACCTCAGGTCAGCTGGAGGGAACATCCAGGGGGATCCAGACCCGCATCGGCCCGGCTTCCCGGTTCGCCCACAGGAAGTAGGGGATGGCGGGCACGGCCGCGACCGGGCCGCCGGCTTCGCTGGGGGAGAGCGGCCGATAGGGCAAATTCGATGCGGGTGTACGGGCGTGAAGAGTGGGCAGGAGCGTCACCGGCGCGATGCCGGTGCCGAGCCCGATCGGCGCACCGGCGTCGAGCGCCAGGTCCTCGAACTCGATGCCGTCCAGCGACCGGGGCAGGTCGGCGTGCTCGAGGCAGTAGACGACCGGACCGCGGGTGAGGGCGACGCTGCCGCGTACCGCATCGACCCGCGGGTGGGCGGCCACCACCTGCGGCGGCATGGCGAGGGTGAGCTCGACGACGTCCCCGGCCTTCCACACCCGATGAATCGGCAGATATCCGGACTGTGCGCCGGTCCGGATCAACGACCCGTTGACGGTCAGACGGGCGTCACGGCACCACGCGGGCACCCGCAGCGACAATGTCGACGGCTCGTCGGCCGACGAAACGACGGTCAGCGTCACGGTGGCGTCCCACGGATACGACGTCCGGACGTCCAGGGTCAGGCCGCCGCCGGTGACCGTGCCCGCGGCGTACAGATGCAGCTGAAGCCCGGCGGAAGTCGACGTCGCCGCGTACGCATGCAGCGAGGCCATCAGCCGGGCCAGGTTGGGCGGGCAGCAGGCGCAGGAGTACCAGGTGAGCCGCTGCGAGGGGGTGTCCTCGTGCGAGCCGTCGTGCCCGGTGCGCAGCTGCAGCGGGTTGGAGTAGAAGAACGACTTCCCGTCGAGGGCGGTGCTGGCGGCGATGCCGTTGTAGAGCAGCCGTTCCATCTCGTCGGCGTAGCCGGACCGGCCGGTGGCCAGCAGCAGCCGCCAGGCGAGCTGGAAACTGCCGATCGCCGCGCACGTCTCGGCGTAGGCCCGGTCCGGCGGCAGCTCGTACGGGTCGCCGAAGCCTTCGTCCTTGTGCCGTGACCCCTGCCCGCCGGTCAGATAGGTCTTGGTGGCCAGCGCCGAGTCCCAGAGCCGTTCGACCGCTTCCAGGAGAGGGGCGTCGTGGGTCTCCACCGCCACGTCGACCGCGCCGGCCAGCAGGTACACCTGCCGCACCGCGTGCCCGGCCATCTCGGTTGCGGAACGGAGCGGCTCGTGGTCCTGCCAGTAGCGCGGCCCGAACCGGCCCTCGCCGAGCATCCCGTGGCCACGCAGGTCGAGGAACCGCTTGGCCAGCGCCAGGTACGGCTGGTGGCCGGTGACCCGGTACAGCTCGACGAGGGCGGTCTCCACCTCGGGATGGCCGTCGATCAGCTCTTCGCCGCCGGCGCCGAAACGGCGTACGAGCAAATCGGCGAACCGGCGTGCCACCGTGAGCAACTGGGGAGCCGCGGCGCCTCGCGCCGCGGCGACGGCCGCCTGGATCAGATGCCCGGCGATGTACATCTCGTGGCTGAAGCCCAGGTCGGACCACTGCTGGTCGTGCCGGTCGACCTGGTAGTACGAATCCAGGTAACCGTCGGCCTCCTGCGCCTTCTCCAGCAGCGCGGCGGTGTCGGTGAGGAAATCCGGGAAGGTGCCGGACCAGGCGGCCGCCTCGAGGGCCTTGTAGACGTCGGTGTCGGCGAACCACATGCCCTTGAACTCGGCGTCCGCGTCACCGGTGACCCGGCGCAGGTTGTCGAGGTTGCCGTAGGCGGTCAACTGCTCGATGACGTGCGGCAGCGTGGCGTCCACGTTGCGTTGCTGCCAGCCGCCGAGCAGACCGTCCGGGTCGAGCCGGACCGCGTCCAGCGGGAGCGGGTGCAGGGCGGCAAGTGCCGACGGCGTCGGCGCGGCGGGGCCGGTCATGGGCGTTTCCTCAATCTTTCACGGCGCCGGCGGTGACGCCGGCGGCCACGTAGCGCTGAGCCAGGATGAGCAGCAGCGTGGCGGGGATGGAGGCGACGACGGCGGTGGCCATGATCGCGTTCCATTGCTGGTTGTTGTTGCCGATGTAGTGGTAGATGCCGAGCGTGATCGGCTGTTGCGTGCCGCCGCCGTCGAGCGTGCTGGCGAAGATGAAGTCGGACCATGCCCAGAGGAACGCGAACAACGAAACCGTCACGACGGCGTTGCGGCTGACCGGCAGAACCACCGACCAGAAAGTCCGAAATGTCCCCGCGCCGTCGATTTCAGCCGCGTTGATCAGCTCGGTGGGAATCCCCGACATGAATGCGGTGAAGATCAACACACCGAACGGCACCGCGATGGTGGAGTCCGCCAGCACCAGACCCGCAGCGCTGTTGAGCACGCCGAGCTTGAGGTAGATGGCGTAGAACCCCATCGCCATGATGATCCCGGGAATCATCTGCGCCATGAGCAGCACGAACGACAGCGCTCCGCCGCCGCGGGGCCGCAGCTTGGCCAGCGAGTAACCGGCCGGCGCGGCCAGTGCGACGGTCAGGATCACCGTGCCCAGGCCGACGAGCAGACTCGTACCCAGATAGGGCATTTGCTGGTGAAGGACGGCCCGGTAACCCTCGAGCGTGCCGTGGAAAGGGAACAGCAACGGCGGGTCATGGCGCATGTCGGTGTCGCGAGTGAACGACACGTTGACCATCCAGTAGACCGGGAACAGCATGATCGCGGTCAGCACGATGCCGATGCCAGTTTTGACGTGCCGGGTCATGACGCCTGCCTGCGCTGCATGCGGATGTAGAGGAGCCCGAAGATCAGCGCGATGATGATCAGAAGGTTGCCGACCGCCGCGCCCGGCCCGAACTGCGGCACGAGGGTGCCGAAGCCGAGCTTGTACGACCAGGTGGCGAGGGTGGTCGACGAGTCCGTCGGGCCGCCCTTCGTCATGATCCAGATGATGTCGAAGACCTTGAGCGTGTAGACCAGCCCGAGCAACAGGGTGATCGCCGAGACCGGCCGCAGCAGCGGGAACGTGATCCGCCAGAACCGCTGCCAGCCGCTGGCCCCGTCGAGCGACGCCGCCTCGTAGATCTCCGACGGGATCGCCTGCAGCCCGCTGTAGAGGACGACCAGGTTGAACGGGATGCCGATCCAGATGTTCGCGATGATCACCGACGTGAGCGCCCAGCTCGGCGAGGTGAGCCAGTTGACCGGGTCGATCCCGACGGCGTGCAGGGCGAAGTTGACCACGCCGGAATCGCTGTTGAGCATCCACGACCAGGTGGAGGCGCTCACGATCAGCGGCAACAGCCAGGGCACCAGGAAGAGTGCTCGAAGTGTCGCCGACAACTTGAAGTTCTGGGCGAAGAAGACAGCTAGAACCATCCCGATGGAGAACTGGAACAGCAGCGACACCCCGGTGAACACGAAGGTGTGCAGGAGCGCCGGCCAGAACGTCGCGTTCTCCACCACGGTCCGGTAGTTGTCCAGACCGCTGAACGGCGCGTCACCCTGCACGAAGGACCGCACCGTGTAGTGCCGCAGCGACAGATCCAGATTGCGGTACAGCGGATAGGCGTAGAACGCGACCAGGTAGATCACGACCGGGGCGAGGAACGCCCAGGCGGCCCACTGGCGGCTCTTCTTGTCCGACCGCGCCGAGGCAGCCGGAGCCGCCTCGGCGCGGGTCATGAGATCCATCGTCATTTGGTAGCCGAGGCCGCCGCCGTCTGCGCGGCCTTCAGCGCATCCTCGGGCGACTTACCACCCGAAAGGGCGGCCTGGAACGCGCCCCAGAGCGGCTCGGAGATCTTCGGGTACTTCGTGCCGAGGTTGTCCGACGTGCGGCCCTTCGCGGCCTTGACCGCCTCGACCCACACCTTCAGGTCCGGGTTCGCCGCGACCTGCTTGGCCTGCACGGCGTCGGTGGCCGCCACGTAGGACAGCGTGGTGTCGGTGGTGAGCGCGTTGTCGGCGCTGGACAGGCAGCCGATCAGCTTCGCGGTGGTGGCATAGCGCTTGGTGTCGGTCTGCACCGGCGCGGTCACGAACTCGCCACCCGTCGGCGCCGGGGCGGTGCCGCCCGCCTGCGACGGGATCGGGATGATCCCGTACTCGAAGCCGGTCTTCTTGGCATTGGCCAGTTGCCAGGTGCCGTTCTCGCTGAACGCGAAGTTGCCGGCGGCGAACTCCTGCCAGCTGGTGGTCTGGGTGTTGTTGAGCACCGAGTTGGGCGCGTAGCCCTTCTTCAGCCAGTCGGTCCAGAGGTTGAGGGAGGCCACGCCCTGCGCCGAGTCGAGCTGGGTGAGCTGCGCGCCGGAGCCCCAGAACCACGGCAGGAACTGGAACGAGCCCTCCTCGGTGCCGATCGCCGAGAACGTGATGCCCTTCTTGCCGGCCGCCTTGACCTTCTCGAGCGCGGCGGTCAGCGAGGCCCAGTCCTTGATCGTGGCCGGGTCGACCTTCGCCGCGTCCAGAACCTTCTTGTTGTAGTAGAGCGCCAGGGTGTTCGCGCCGATCGGAATGCCGTACGTCTTGCTGTCGAGCTGCCCGGCGGCGAGCAGGTTGGGCTCGACCGCGGAAGTGTCCACCTTGGTGTCGTCGGTGGTGGTCAGCACGCCGGCGTCGGCGAGCGTGGAGACGACCGGGTTGTCGACGATCAGCACGTCGGGGGAATTGCCCTGCTGGGCGGCGAGCAGCGCCTTGTTGGTGAGGTCGGTGGTGTCGTAACCGGTGCGCTTGACCGTGACACCGGCGTCGGTGCCGCACTTGGTCAGCAGCTTGACCCAGTCGGACGAGTCGTCGAACTGCGGGTACGGATCCCAGATGTTGTAGGTGCCGCCACCGCTGGAGGTCGTGGTGTCGTCCTTGGCGCTGGAGTTCGAGCAGGCGGTTACGAGGCAGGCCGCAACAGAGAGAGCCGCGATGGCGCGCAGCCCCCGGCGGGAGAGGGTCATTTCAGGTACCCCTTGGCTGTGAAGAGGACGAGCATTGGAGGCAACGGAAGGAAAACGATTGCCCTGACGCTAAGGAGGGCCTTGCGGGCATGTCAAGAGGAAGTTACGGTTCGATTGCCGGAGCCGGGAAACGCGGGAGGAAACACTGGGAACCATCGATCGGGCCGCCACCATCAGCGAGGTCGCGGCCCTTGCCGGAGTTTCCCCGGGCACCGCGTCCAAGGCGCTCAACGGGCGAGGCGCGCTGCGTCCCGAGACCCGCCAGCGCGTGCAGCAGGCCGCCGAACAGCTCGGTTTCGTGGCGAACGCCGCGGCCCGCAGCCTGCAGGCCGGCCGCACCTACACGGTCGGCATGATCACCACCGACAGCATCGGCCGCTTCAGCATCCCGCTGCTGATCGGCGCGGAGGACGCGCTCGGCGCCGGCCAGGTGAGCGTCTTCCTGTGCGACGCCCGCGACGACCCGATCCGCGAGCAGTACTACCTGCGCACCCTGCTCGGCCGCCAGGTCGACGGCATCATCGTCACCGGCCGCCGCACCCAGGCCCGCCCCCCGATCGGCCCGGCCGCCCTGCCGGTCCCGGTCGTCTACGCCTTCATCAGTTCCACCGACCCGGACGACTGCTCGGTGGTCCCCGACGAGGCCGACGGCGCCCGCCGCGCGGTCGAACACCTGCTGGCCATCGGCCGCCGCCGGATAGCCCACGTGACCGGCCCCGAACACCACCACTCCGCCACGGTCCGCGCCGACGCCGCCCGGCACGCCATCGAAAATGCCGGCCTCGAACCCGCGGCCCCCGTCCTGTTCGGCGAGTGGAGCGAAGCCTGGGGCCGCCAGGCCGCCGGCATCCTGCTCTCCACCGGCGCCGACGTGGACGCGGTCTTCTGCGGCAGCGACCAGATCGCCCGAGGCCTGCTCGAGGCCCTCCAGGAAGCCGGAAAACGCATCCCCGGCGACGTGGCCCTGGTCGGCTTCGACAACTGGGACGTCATGGTCGACGGCTGCCGCCCCGCCCTGACCAGCATCGACATGGACCTCGAGGGCATCGGCCGCACCGCCGCCGAACTCCTGCTGGCCGCGATAAACGGCACACCCGCCCACGGCCGCCTGGCCTTGCCCGGCCGCCTGATCCCCAGAGGATCAACAGCGGTAAACCCTTTTTGATACGGCGTGGACCGGTCCCGCCACCCCAGTTGAAGCCGCCTGCAACACCGGGCCGTCCGCCCGCTGCGGCCCGGCTTCTGCGTGCCCGGCCGCTCGGCTGTCCGGCGGCTGACAGGATTCGGCGGCCGGATCGGACAAGGTCGGGGGATGGAACTCCGCACCCGCTTCACCGAGGCCTTCGGCCTGACCACCCCGATCGCCCAGGCCGGCATGGCCTTCGTCGGCATGACCCCCGACCTGGCCGTGGCCGTCGGCAACGCCGGCGCGCTCGGCTCACTGGGCGTCGGCCTGATGCCACCACCGGCGATCACCGAGGTGATCACCGCAATCCGGGCCGGCACGCCCGCCCCGTTCCACGTCAACTTCATCACCGTCTTCACCGACCAGGCCCAGATAGACGCCGTCTGCGAGGCCGCGGTCCCGGCCGTCTCGTTCCACTGGGGCCACCCGTCGCAGGCCTGGATCGACCAGCTGCACAGCGTCGGCATCAAGGTCTTCGAGCAGGTAGGCGCGGTCGACGCGGCCAAGCGAGCAGCCGGCGACGGCATCGACGTGATCGTCGCCCAGGGCTCGGAGGCCGGCGGCCACAACTACGCGACCCTGCCCACCTTCGCCCTGATCCCACTGGTCGTCGACGCGGTCTCCCCGGCCCTGGTGCTGGCGTCCGGCGGCATAGCCGACGGCCGAGGCCTGGCCGCCGCCCTCATGCTGGGCGCCGACGGCGCCTGGATAGGCACCCGCCTGGTGGCCACGGACGAGTCCCTGGCCCACGACGACTACAAGGCCCGCCTGGTAACGGCGCCAGCAACCGACACCGTCCGCACGTCCCTGTTCGGCCCGGAGACCCCCGAGTTCAACCCGATGCGAGTGCTCCGCACCCGGGTGATCGACGAGAAACCACGCTTCACCGCCGAGCGCCCGATCATCGGCCACACCGTGCTGGGCGGCCGGCCGATGGACGTCCCACGCTTCTCCAACCTGGTCCCGATGCGCGACGTGACCACCGGCGACCTGGAGGAGATGCCGCTACTGGCCGGCCAGGGCGTGGGCCTGGTCGACGCGGTGAAGAGCGCCGGCTCGGTGATCGCCGACATCACCGCCCAGGCCCGCGAGGCTCTGGACCGCTACCGCTGATGGGATATCGCGGCAACGGTGGGTGTGGAGTGCCGTCTGATATCGACAGTGACCGAACAGCTGAGAGGCTTGCCGGGTGACGCCACTTGTTCGCATCGTGCATCTGACCGGGCCGGCCTTTCACGCGCTGGCGCGCGGCGACCTGGCGGCTGCTGAGGCGCTCAGTCCCGTACCCCTGTCGGATTTTCTTGCCGGGCCGGAGTGCCGCGGGGTCTGGGCGTTTCGCGCCCGGCAGGCCGACGAGGACCCGGAGTGCGCCGGCTGGGTGACCGGGGTGATCTGGGACGAACAGCAGAGCCTGGCGGTCGGGCGGGCCGGTTTTCATGCGGCGCCGGACGCGGCCGGGCTGGTCGAGATCGGGTACGCGGTGGAGGCCGCCCACCGGCGGCAGGGTTACGCGCGGGCCGCGCTCGAGGCTCTGCTGCGGCGGGCCGCCGACGATCCGCTGGTCAAGACCGTGCGGGTGTCGATCGCGCCGGACAACGTCGCGTCCTACTCGCTGGCCGCGCACTACGGCTTCGTGAAGGTCGGCGAGCAGTGGGATGAGGAGGACGGGCGGGAGATCGTCTACGAGGTGCCGGCCGATCAGTTCAGCCGGTCGAGGAAGGCCAGCGACCGCTGAACGGCCAGCTCCGTCGCCGCCTTGTCGTAGGAGGGCTTCGAGCTGTCGGTGAACAGGTGCTGGTCGCCCGGGTAGACGAACAGCGCCGCGCCCGGCACCGTCGACGCGAGTTCCTGGGCGGCCTCGAGGTCGCCCTCCAGGCCGAAGAACGGGTCCTGCTCCATGCCGTGCACCTGCACCGGGACCCCGGCCGGCCACGGGCCGATCGCCCACTCGCCGCTGATCGGCAGGCACGCCTCGTAGAGCAGCGCGCCGCGGGCGCCGGGGCGGGTCTGGGCGAGTCGTTGGGCGGCCATCACGCCGTACGAAATCCCGGCGAAGACCGACCCCGTGCCGGCCGCCTCGTTCGCCCGGGCCTCGAGTTGCTCGTCGCCGATCTGGCGCGTCAGCGCCAAGCCTTCCTCGATCGTCGCCGGCAGCGCGCCGCCGAACAAATCGGGCGTCTCGACGGTGTGCCCGCCGGCGCGCAGGCGCGACGCGAACTCCAGCACTCCGGGCGTGAGCCCTTGCACATGATGGAACAGCACGACCGTGGCCATCTCTAGACTCCTAAGATCAAGACGATGGAAGAAGTTTAATGGCTCACGCGCTCGACGGGTTCGCCCTCATCGGCGCGATCGTGCTGGTCGGCTGGCTGGTGGGCCGGTTCCTGGGGCTGAGCGCCGAGGCCGAGGAGGCGCTGGGAAAGCTGGTCTACGCGGTGCTGGCGCCGTGCCTGCTCTTCACCGTGGTGGCCCGCGCCGACCTGCACGTCCTGTTCAGCGAGCCGCTCCTGGTGTCGGGCGTGGCCGCGGTGCTGACGTTCCTCGCGTACGCCCTGATCTTCCACCGCCGCGACCGCGGCACCCGGATCGTGGGCGCGCTCGGCGCCGGTTACGTCAACGCGAACTACATCGGCATCCCGATCGCCACCTACGTCCTGAACGACGCCGCCCTGGTCGTTCCGATCGTGATGCTGCAGCTTCTGGTCATCACCCCGATCGTGCTGGCGATGCTGGCCGGCGGCGGCAACATCCGCGCAACCCTGGCATCGTCCCTGCGCAACCCACTGATCGTCGCCGTCGCGCTCGGCACGGTGGTGGCCGCGACCGGCGTAGAGCTGCCCACCCTGATCGTCGACCCGCTGACCGTGATCGGTCAGGCCACCGTCCCGCTGGTGCTGATCGCCTTCGGCATGTCGCTGCACGGCCGCCGCATCCTCGCCCCCGGCCCGGACCGCCTGCCCACGATCATCGCCGTAGCCTTCAAAACCGCCGGCATGCCGGCGACAGCCTTCCTCTTGGCGCTTCTCCTGCGCCTACCCCGCACTGAGGTGTACGCCGTGACAGTGCTGGCGGCATTGCCAACCGCACAGAACGTCTTCCTGTACGCCCAGCGCTTCCAGACCGGCCTGATCGTGGCCCGAGACGCCATCTTCCTGTCCACGATCGTGTGCGCCCCGGCCCTGCTGCTGATCGCGTTGCTGTTCACGCTCTGACCCCCCCCGTTCGCGAGCGTCGACCGGGCACCCGGGAATGCGTTCCGCATGGTTGACTGCGTGCAATCGATGACGCCTGCCGCTACTTCTTCGACCAGGAACCGCCCCGCCCGGGTGGACGAAGGAGGACTGTGATGGCTGACAACCCACCGGGTGGGGATGCCCCGAAGCCACCACCACCGCGGCCACCGGAGCAATCGCTCAAGCCCAGCCCCGAATTCCAGCAGAAGCTGGACACTTTCCGCGCCCAGAAGGAAGCCAAGCAGGACACCGGCCAGATCGCCGACCACCGCGAGGCCAAGGCGGAGAACCAGGCCGCCCGTGAAGTCGGCAACCAAACCGTGCCGCGCCAGACGGCCGGCGAGCAGAACCGGCCGCGGCAGACGGCGTCCGACCAGACCACCCGGCCGGCCGCCACCCCGACCGGTGAGCAAGCCGCCGGTCGTCCGCCCGCGACGACAGTGCGCCCGCCGGAAACGGTCGTGCCGCGGCCCGGCGATCAGCCGGCCGGCAAGCCGCAGGCGGTCGATCAGCGCCCGGCCACCGCGCCGCCGATCGAGCCGGCCGGACCGCAGCCTGTGGCGAACGAGCAGAATCGCGGCGCGGCAACGGAAACCGGACCCGCCGCGGAGACAGCGAAGCCTCGCCCGCATGCGGACCAGCTGCAGACCTCGGGCGACCAGGTCGCCCGCGCGGGCGATCAGAGTCCAGGCGACAAGGGCGATCCGGTGAGCCGGGACACCCATCTGCTCCACGAGGACCGGCTGCACGGCTACGTTTCCCTCGCCTGGGCCGCCATCATCGGACTCCTGGCCGCGGAGACCCGGCAGTCGCGCCGGGCCGCTCACGACGCCTACGCCAAGCTCGAACCGGCCGACCAGGGGCTGTTCCTGACGTACGTCGAAGCGAGCTCGATCGAGGATGCCCACCCAAAACTGCAGTCATGATCAGGCGGTAAGGACGATGCCGGTGAACGGCTCGCCGGCCAGCAGACGGCGGTTGAGATCGTGCACGGCGGCCGGGCCGCCGTTGGTCGCGAGCCAGCGGTCGACCACGCAGGCGCCGTTGCGGTAGAAGTCCTGGCCCGCGTCGGGCGCCGGAACCGTCACGGCGCGCGTCGCCGCCAGCGCCTGGGCATAGTTGATCGGGCAGCGCTCGCCGGCCGGCTTCGCGGTGAGGTAGCGCGGATCGTCGGCGATCACCACCGCGAGTCCTTCGTTGAACCAGCGGGGCACCCGGTCGTAGCGGGACCCGAGCCGTCGGTACTGCTCGGCGTGCACCAGTTCGTGTGCGGCGATCACCAGGTCGGCGCCGCCGGGGGACAGCGCCACCGTGATATCGCGCCAGGTCCGGCCCTTTTCGCCGCCGCCGATGTGCCCGTAGCACCCGGCGCTCAGGCAGATCAGAATCCGTGGATCGCTGCGGATCTCGCCGTAGAAATCGCGAACCCGCTGCCGCGCCGCCGCGATCATGTCGACCATCTGGCTCCGCTGGGCCGGTGTCGCGCTGCTCTCGACGTAGACGCCCGGGGCGGCCTCGTGGAGCCCGAAGCAGGCCGGGCAGGCGGCCGCGGCCGCGATGGGGTAGGCCACGACGACCCCGGCAACCGCGATGAGCAGCGCGGCGGCGAGCCCGGCGGCGGTACGCCACAGCCATCGACGGCGTCGCGGTTTTCGGGGATTGTGGGAAGGTTCGGTCACGCCATCAGATTGCCGCCCCAGGAGCCGCGCCGCGTCTGCCTGCAGGCAGAGAGACTATCGGCGGACCGCGGTGACCAGGCCGCTCTCGTAGGCCGCCACCACCAGTTGGGTCCGGTCGCGGGCGTTCAGCTTGGCGAGCAGCCGGGAGACGTGCGTCTTCACCGTTCCCACGCCGAGATGAAGGTGGGCGGCGATCTCCAGGTTGTTGAGTCCACGGGCGACCAGCTCCAGCACCTCGCGCTCCCGGTCGGTGATCCCGGTGGGATCGGTCCGGGCAGTCCGGGCGGGGGCGGGAAGCCGGGAGAACTCCGCGATCACCCGGCGGGTGACGCTCGGGGCAAGCAGCGCCTCCCCGGCCGCCACCACCCGAATCGCCGCCAGCAGCTCGGCCGGTGGGGTGTCCTTGAGCAGGAAACCGCTGGCGCCGGCGCGCAGGGCCGCATAGACGGTGGCGTCCAGATCGAACATGGTCAGCACGAGGACGCGCACCCCGGCGGTCTCCGGCGCGGCGCAGATCTGGCGGGTCGCCTCGACACCGTCCATCCCCGGCATCCGGATGTCCATCAGCACCACGTCGGGCCGTTGGCTGCGGGCCAGCGCCACCGCCTCGTCACCGGTCGCCGCCTCCCCGACAACGGTGAGACCGGGACCGGTGCTGACCAGCAGACGGAAGCTGCCGCGCAGCAGCGCCTGATCGTCCGCGATCAGCACCCGCACCGGCGCCGTCACGACGCGACCAGGCTCGACGAGGCGGGCAGCGGCTGAAACGGCAGATCGGCGTACACCGCGAACCCGCCCAGCGGGGACGGCCCGGCATGGAACCGCCCGCCATGCACCGCGACCCGCTCCCGCATCCCGGCCAGGCCGTGCCCGGCTGTCGCGGCGCCCAGCAGGGGCCGGCCCGGCAAGGCCCGGCCCGGCAAGGCCCGGCCTGGCCCGTCGTCGGTGACGTGCACCGCCAGCACCGCGCCGTCGACAAAGACCCGGACCCGGCAGGCCGCCGGCGCCGCGTGCTTGACCACGTTGGTCAGCGCCTCCTGCACGATGCGGTACGCCGACAGCTCCACCCCGGGCGGCAGCGGCACCGTCGCGTCCACCCGCAGGTCGACCTGGACGCCGGCCGGCGCGGCCCGGTCGGCCAGCGCGGCGATATCGGCGAGTCCGGGCAGCGGGACGAGATCGGCGGCGTCGGCGGCCGGACGCAGGACGTCGAGGAGCTGGCGCAGCTCGCCGAGCGCGGCGCGGCTGGTCGTCTCGATGACGCCCAACGCCTCGTACGCCGCGCCGGGGTGTTCCCGCATCACGTGATGGGCGACGCCGGCCTTCACCGCGATCACCCCCATGCTGTGCGCCACGATGTCGTGCATCTCCCGGGCGATCCGCAGCCGCTCGTCGGTCAGTGCCCGCTGGACCGCCGCGGCCTCGGCGCGCTCGGTGTAGGCCCGCCGTTCCCGCGCGACCCGCCCCAGCCACCAGGCCCCGCCGAGCAGGACGACGTTGCCGACGACGACCGAGAACCCGGCCATCGCCGCGGTCGGCGCGCCGACCACCGAGGCGACGAAGACGCCGACCCCGGCGAGCCCGCCGACCACGGCGGTGGGCAGCAGACGGCGCGGCGGCTGGGTCACCGCGACCAGGTAGAGGGCGTACGCGGCGCCGACCAGGTACATCGTGCTGCCGGCGAACGTGGCGGTGAGCAACGACAGCGTCAGCACCAGCGCGAACACCGGAACCGGCCACAGCCGGCGTACCGCCACCGGCAGGATCGTGGCGGCCAGGAGAAAGCGATGGTCGGCGCCGGCGAACAACAGATAACCGGCCGCCACGACCGCGTCCACCAGGATGAGCTGGGCGAGGGTGAACGGTCGCCGCACCGGGTCGTCAGCCACCCGGTGACGGTACAGTCCCGCCCCCGCCGCCAACCACCGATGACCGCGGTCACCGGGCTTTCCGCTCTTCGTGTGTGTCACCCGCGGGCCGATGCAGCTCTTCCTGTCGGAGCACCGTGGCGATGCCCGGCCGGACACACTTCTGTCCCTGCACCTCGATGACGTCGATGCGGTAGCGGCCGAGTTCGGCGCGGCCGTCGAAGACGCCCCGTGGGGCCGGGAGGTCCATCTGCGGGACCCGGACGGCAATCGTCTCCGGGTCGGCATCGCTCGGAGTTGAAAAGAAATTTGGCGGGCGTTGTCGGACCGGGCGGGTGGTGTTCGTTGCAAGGGTGAGGCCGTCGACAAGGGCGGCGCCGAGACAGGAGATGATCCGAAGATGCAGTACCTGGTTTCCGTCATCGACGACAAGGACAACCCCGGCAGCACGGACCGGCAGCCCGCCATCAGCGCGTTCAACGAACGGCTGATCGCCGAGGGCTACTGGGTCTTCGCGGGCGGACTCGCCGACACCGGCACGGCCACGGTCATCGACAACCGGGGCGAGCAGGCGGTGCTCAGCGACGGCCCGTTCGTGGAGTCGAAGGAGTACCTGGCCGGCGTCTGGGTCTGGGAGGCGCCCGATCTGGATGTGGCGCTCAAGCTCGCCACCGAGGCGTCGAAGGTCTGCGACCGGAAGATCGAGGTGCGCCCGTTCCAGTGAGCGTGTGCCTACGTCCGGCGCAGGACGGAGACGACTTTGCCGAGCACGACGGCCCGGTCACCGTCGATGTCCTCGTACGCCTTGTTGCGCGGCTCGAGCACGACGTGCCCGGCACGTCGGCGGTAGACCTTGACCGTCGCCTCGTCGTCGATCATCGCGGCCACGATCTCGCCGTTGAACGCCTCGTGCTGCTGCTTGACCACGACGATGTCGCCGTCGCAGATCGCCGCGTCGATCATCGAGTCGCCGCGGACCCGCAGCCCGAACAGGTTGCCCCGGCCGACCAGATCCCGAGGCAGCGCGAGCACCTCGTCGGAGTTCTGCTCGGCGAGTATGGGTGTGCCGGCCGCGATGTCGCCCAGCAGCGGCACCCCCACGGTGGCCGGGTCGGCGCGCGCCGGCTCGGCCGGTTGCAGGAACATGCGCACGTCGACCGGCCGGGTCGACCGGCCGCGCCGCAGGAAGCCGATTTCCTCGAGCGCCCGCAGATGCCGCGAGACGGTGGAGGTGGAGGCGAGCCCGATCGCGTCGGCGATCTCCCGGGTGGACGGCGAATAGCCGTACCGCAAGGCCCATTTCTGAATCACGGTGAGGATCTGCCGTTGCCGCTCGGTCAAAACCGACGTGTCGAGGTCCTCATCCGCTAGCACTCCAAGATCCTGCCGGGCAGCACCGCGTTCGCCCGGCAGGCGCGCCGACCCGATCGCGTGACATTCCCGGGGTTCAGCTCAGCGTGGCCGCCTGCATGTCGATGTTTCCGCAGGTCGGGTGGTAGACCTTGGTGGCCGTCCACGTTATCCGGAGAGTGTCCGCGGCCGGGGCACGGAAGCGGATCGTAAAGCGCGCGGTCCTGATCGCCTCCGGGTTCTCCAGGACGGCGTCGGCGGTCTGCCCGGCGAGGCCGAGCGTGAGCCGGCCCTGCGCCATCCAGACGCCGGCGTAGAAATGCAGCGTGCGCAAGCCGGGCCCGGCCGGGACGCGCAGGGTGAACGTGCTGCCCACCCCGCACGAGTAGACCCCGGTCGGCGTGCGGCCGGCCGCGGCCGTCGGGGCGCCACCGGTCCAGCTGAACAGCTCCGGGTTGTTGTCGTAACGCCCCCGTTTCCCGGTGCCGTCCACGTCTTGGATCTCACCGGTGCCGCCGGCCTTGCGGTCGAGACCGTCCGCGCTGGTCAGGCCCCAGTGCAGCCAGTCGCGAGTGCCTTCGGCAGCCAGGTCGACCGCCGCCGGAACACTAGCCACGCTGACCGAGAGCACCGCCGCTTTCGGCGACGAGCTGGTCCGCACCGGGGCCGCCGAGGTGCTGGTGGCCAGCGAGGTGGCGGCGGGCGCGGGCGTTGACGGGGCCGGGAGCACGGAAACCGCCGGGCTCGGCACGAACGGATCCCACGGCGCCGCCTTCTGCACCGGCGGCGCGGGCGCGTCCTTCGGCCGCCCGGCAAGGGCCAGCCCGAGTACGGCGAGGAGCGCGACCCCCGCGGTGACCAGCACCCAGCGGCCACGGAGAACCCAGCGTTGCCCGTTCACGGACGGATCCTCCGTTGTCAGGTGCCGACATCACCCTTCGGGGCGGTAAGAATACGCGATGGATATTGTCGTGCGGCGATTCGGGCTGGGCCGGCTGAGCGCGGAGCCGGTGCGGGTCAGCGGCGGCCTGTCGAACGAGTTGTGGCGGGTCCCGACCACCGGCGGCGTCTTCGCGATCAAACGCATGACCGTCAACGCGGATCGCCCGGATTTCAACACCAACATCGAGATTGCGTACGCCGTGGAGAAGCGCGCCTGGGAAGCGGGTGTCGCGATGCCGGCGCCGATCACCGCCTGCTCACTGCCCTGTCGTAGCGACCTCCGAGTGGTACCGCCCCCAGACGGCCGCACGCTCCTCGTCGGTGGACGCCGTGTGCAGCTCGGTGACCAGCTGATCAACCTCAGGCGTCATGACCGCGAGCACCCGAGCGCCACCGTCGTCGACCGTCGCGAACGTGTGCACCGTCCCGGCCGGCACAACCACATGGTCGCCCGGCCCGAGGATCCGCCGCTCCCCACCGACCAGCACCTCGAGCCGCCCGTCCAGCACACAGAACCCTTCATCGGACCGATGGTGCACATGCGGCGGCGCCTGATCGCCGGGATAGTGCGCGAGCTCCCACCGCTTGATGACGAAATCACTCACCGACCGATAATCAGGCATGACCTCCGACACCCGCGACGGTCCTCTCATCTTTCTGGATGTCGACGGGCCACTGATCCCGTTCCGGGCCCGGGGCGGCGGCCGGCAGCCCGAGGAGGGCAACCCGTTGCTGGACCGGCTGGATCCGGCGGACGGCCGGCGGCTTCTCGCACTGGGCGGCCGGCTGATCTGGGCAACCACGTGGATGGCCGACGCCAACGAGGTCATCGCACCGCGGCTCGGGCTTCCGCAGCTGCCCGTGGTCGACTGGCCGGGCGGCAACGAATGGCGAGCCGGCGACCGACCTCGGGGAGTGGAGCTGCGGCCCGGCGCGTGACGTGCGGGTCAGACCGGGCGGAAGATCAGGTAATCGCGGATCATGGCGAGGCGGTCGTCGGTCATGCCGGGGCAGTAGACGATCAGCTCCTCGGGGGAGGTGAGGCCCTCGTGGACGGTCCGGGCCTCGACGATCTCCTCGGCCAGCGGTGGCGGGATCTGCAACACGTAGGTCAACCAGCTCGCCGGGACGTGGTTGATGTCGACGAGGCCGCCGTCGTCGTACTGCCGCTGTTTGATGTCGGGCCGGCCGATGCGCAGCTCCCAGGCCATCGCGGGGTTGCTCTGCAGCAGTTGGCGCGCCTCGGCGCGGCGGTCGACCCGCCATTGCGCGGCGGCGATGGCCGGGTCGGGGCTGTGTGTGGGCAGTGGCGGCGGGGCCGAGGGGAGCCGGCTGACCCGCAACGCGAGGTAGAGCGTGTGGAGGGTGCCGGCCAGCCAGGCCACGATCAGGTAGACGGCCAGGACGACGCTGCCGGCCGTGCCCGAGGCGGGCTCGGTCTCGCCGGTGGTCGACGACGGCGTCAGCACGATGCCGAGCAGGCAGAACGCGTTGGCGAGCAGATAGACGCCGGCAGCGAGCATGTGCGCGCGTGACTTCAGCTTCCAGCCGCCCAGGAAGACCATCAGGAACGACGCCGACCCGAGCGTGAACGCCGGGATCAGGAACCACCACCAGGTGGAGGTCCGGGCCGGCGGAGGCTGGGCGGGGCGAGCGTTCGGTTGCACGAATCGATGGTAGAAACCGGCGGAGATTTTTAGGTTCCCGGCCGGTCAGCCGTTCAGGCGTAAAAGACCGGCCGACGGGACGGCGCTATGGTCCGTCGATGAACCCACCATCCCCGGCCGTCCTCGCGCTTCTCGCGGATCTCCGCTATCCGGCGCGAGCGGTGCCGGTCGACTGGGCGGCTCTGGAACGGGCGGTCGGGGTGCGTTATCCGGCCGAGTTCCGCCAGATCGCCGAGGCCATGCCACCCGGCTCGTTCCAGACTTTCATCAAGTTCCATCACCCCGCCGAATGCGATGCGGGGGAGTTCGCGGAGCAGGTCACCGCATGCGCCGAGATGCTCGAGAGCGACGAACTGCCCTATCGGTTGTACCCGGAGCCGGGCGGTCTGGTGCCGTGGGCCGTGGTCGGCTTCGACTTCCTCATCTGCTGGCTGACCGAGGACGACGATCCGGATCGGTGGCCGGTCGTGGTGTGCGGCAGTCATGGAAACGAGTGGGAGGTGCACCAACTCTCCACGGCCGACTTCCTGCGCGCGGTCATCAACCAGCCGTCCCCGAGCGCGTTTCTGGAACACGTTGCCGATCACGTGCAGCCGCCCGAGTTCTTCGGCAATGACGGCAGTCGATCCGGGGCCACGCTCAACGCGCCGGATGAGGCGTACTGGAACGGCGCGGCCGAGGGCCGGGAGCTGATCGGCCCGGCCGATTGCGTGGAACAACTGCGCGGGCTGATCACACCGGACCCGATCACGACCCGGCGCTGGCTGGACGATTGGATGAAGGTGCAGGGCCACGTGGGTTATCCGCCGCCGGAGGACTACCAGCATCTCATCGAGGTGTTCGGCAACGTCCGCGTCGGCCCGGTCACGGTGGCCGCGCCCGGCGGACGCCTCGACTTCCTGGCGTCCTACCAGAAACTCCTGCGCCGGGTCCGCAAGGAGCGCAAGGCCGGTGGCGGACCGCCCGGGACGGTGTGGCCCGAGGACCGGGGCGTGCTGCACTGGGCCGACCTCGACGGCGGTGGTCCGGTGTGCTGGCTGCCGGTGGTGATGGACCCGAGCCGCTGGCCGGTCATCGTCTTCGACGCCGAGATGCGCAACGGGACCGTGCACCTGATGAGCACGACCCGTTTCTGCTGGAACTGGCCACCAACGCCGACTTCCGGCCTTGAGTCACGTTCGGGCTCGACCCAAGGCCGTACAGAATCGAAATCGTCAGTTGTTTGCCGCGTCGGCGAGTTCCTGCAGGGCCTCGGGGGTGAACAGGCTGCCGGGGATGAACATGGTCAGGCGGGTCAGCGGGAAACCGGCCGCCATCTGCATCATCGCCGGGTCGGCGGTCAGCGCGCCGGCCATGCCGCCGCTGGCCTCGGCCGCCATCTTGGCGAACACGTCGCCGAGGATCTCGGCGCCGCGCGGGTCGGAAAGCCATTCGGCAATGGTGGACTCCGGGGTGAGCGGAATGCGCGCCTCGTCGCCCGCGATCTCCACCGTGGCCGTGGTGTGCAGATCGCGGGAGGAGGAGCCGACGGCGATCTCGTAGGTGCCGGCCTCGACCACCCAGCGGTTCAGGCGGATCTCCCAGTAGGCCAGGTCGGCGCGGTCGATGTGCATCTTGACGGCGACGGTCTCGCCGGCCTTGATCTCGACATTGGCGAAGGCCTTCAACTCGCGCGGGGCGCGAGAGACCCGGGAAGAGCCGAGGCTGACGTACGCCTGGACCACCTCGCGGCCATCGCGGTCGCCCGTGTTCGTCACGTCGAGTGAGATCTCGATGCCACCGGGCGTGACGGTCGCGGCCGCCTGGCCATAACTGAACGTGGTGTAGGAGAGGCCGAAGCCGAACGGGTAGGCGACCTCCTGCTCGCGGGCGTCGAACCCGCGGTAGCCGACGTGGATGCCCTCGCCGTAGCGGACGTGCCCGGCCTCGCCCGGGAAGTCCAGGTAGGACGGGTGGTCCTGCAGCCGCAGCGGGATCGTCTCGGTGAGCCGGCCGGACGGGTTGACCGCGCCGAACAGCACGTCGGCGAGGGCGCTGCCGCCGGCCTGGCCGAGCAGCCAGCCCTCGACCACGCCGGCCACGCTCGCCTCCCACGGGGTGGTGCGGACGACGGCGCCGTTGGAGAGGACGACCACGGTGCGGGGGTTGGCGGCAGCCACCCGTGAGATCCGGGCCAGCTCGGCGGCGGGCAGGTCGAGCGACTCCCGGTCGGCGCCCTCCGTCTCGTTGGCCGTCGCCGCGAACACCACGGCTACGTCGGCGTCCCGGGCGATCTCGGCGTCGTCGGCGCTGAAGCGGATCCGGCCGGGCGCGGCCGCCTCCAGTGCGGACAGCGCGTCATCGAGCCGGGTCGGGGTGATCTGTGAGCTACCGCCACCCTGGTAACGCGGAGTGCGGGCGGACTCGCCGATCACCGCGATGGTCTGCGCCGGGTTCAGCGGCAGGACCGCGCCCTCGTTCTTGAGCAGGACGATGCCGCGGGCGGCGATCTCGCGGGCCAGGGCGTGGTGGGCGTCGGCGTCATAGTCGGTCCTGGCAGCGCCGAGGGCCTTGCCGACCAGGGCCTCGACCCGGCCGGCCGACGTCGCGAGAGTGTCGGCGGGGAGCCGGCCGTCCCGCACGGCGGCGATCAGCTCCCGGTCGCCGGAGTCGTCCGGGCCGGGCATGGTCAGGTCGAGCCCGGCGCGGACCGCCTCGACCCGATCCACCACGGCGCCCCAGTCCGACATCACGAGACCCTCGAAACCCCACTCGTCGCGGAGCACCTCGGTCAGCAGGAAGTGATTCTGGCTGGCGTACACGCCGTTGATGCGGTTGTAGGCGCACATCACGGTCCACGGCTGGGCCTGCGTCACCACCCGCTGGAACGCCCGCAGGTAGAGCTCACGCAGCGTGCGCTCGTCGACGTCGGCGCTGACCCGCATCCGGTCCGTCTCCTGGCTGTTGACCGCGAAGTGCTTCAGCGACGCGCCGACGCCGCCGCTCTGGATGCCCTGCACCCACGCCGTGGCGAGCACCCCGGCGACCAGCGGGTCCTCGCTGAAGTACTCGAAGTTGCGGCCGCCGAGCGGGGTGCGCTTGAGGTTGATGCCGGGCCCGAGCAGCACGTGCACGCCCATCGCCCGGCACTCCTGCGCGAGCGCCTCGCCCATCCGGCGCAGCAGCTCGGGATCCCAGGTCGAGCCGGACGCGACGGCCGGCGGGAAGCACGTGGCCGGCTGCCCGGCGAGGATGTCGTCGGCGTCGGCGACCTGCAGGCGTACGCCGTGCGGGCCGTCGGTCAGAGTGATCGCCGGAACGTCACCGGCGGCCGTGGTGGACCAGAAGGCGCTGCCACTGGTGATGGCGGCCTGTTCGTTGAGTTCCATGTGCGATCCTTACTGAGTACCTACTAAGTAATAAGTATTCTGCAACATAGACTTACCCGCTGTGAAGGAGCTATGCGTGTGATCCGGCGTGAACGGCTCCGCCTGCCCGCCGCCGAGAGGCGCCGGCAGATCATCGACGTCACCGCACGGCTGATCGCCGAGCGCGGTTTCTGGGGCCTGTCGATGCAGGACGTGGCCGACGACTGCGGGCTCACCGTGCCCGGCCTGCTGCATCACGTCGGATCCAAGGACGGCCTGCTGCTCGCCGTCCTCGACGACCGCGACCGGGCGGACCGGCGCGCGCTCGACGAGACGAGCAGCGACGAGCCCCGCGAGCTGTGCGCGGCGCTGGTGCGGCGCAACGCCGGGCAGCCCGAGATCGTCCGGCTGTTCGCCGTGCTCGAGGCCGAGTCGCTGACCCCCGGCCACCCCGCGCACGACTACTTCGCGGCCCGCCAGCGGAAGACCCTGGACGGGCTGTGCCAGATGCTCGAGGGGCGAGCGCCCGACCCGGCCGGGCTGGCCGTCCGGATCGCCGCGATGATGGACGGCCTGCAGGTGCACTGGTTGCGCAATCCGGCCGAGATCGACCTGGTCACGCAGTGGGAAGCGGCGGCCGGCGTGCTCTTCCGCGACGTGGACCCGCCAACTGGCGGGTAGATTCCGCCGGATGGCGCTCGGGCGAGGCGACGAGCGGACGCATCCTGGGTGACAGCGGTCACATTCCCGTCCACCAGGAGGTTCGCCGTGACTCAGACTCTCCCGCCGCCACCGTTCGACCCTGAGCTGGCCGCCGCCCTCGGCGTGATCAGCGAGATGCTCCCGCCCTTCAGCCTCGACAGCATCGCCGAGGCCCGGGGCGGCGGAGCGTTTCCCGCGCTGACCGACGAAGAGCTGCGTCGCGACGGCGCGTTCACCGTCGAGGAGCGCCAGGTGCCCGGGCTCGGCGACGATCCGGACATCACGCTGCTGATCTGCACGCCGACCTCGGTCGAGGGCGCCCTCGGCTGCGTTTATCACACCCACGGCGGCGGCATGGTGCTCGGCAACCGGCGGATGGGCGTTGACGGGCTCCTGGACTGGGCGGCCGAGTTCGGCCTGGTCGTCGTCTCGGTGGAATACCGGCTCGCGCCGGAGACGCCCGACCCGGGCCCGATCGACGACTGCTACGCCGGCCTGAAGTGGACCGCCGAGCACGCCGCCGAACTCGGCTTCGACCCGAGCCGGTTGATCGTTGCCGGTGGCAGCGCGGGCGGCGGTCTGGCCGCCGGGCTGGCCCTGCGCGCCCGGGACGAGGGCGGCCCGGCGCTGCTCGGGCAGATGCTGATGTGCCCGATGCTCGACGACCGCAACGACACCGTCTCGGCGATCCAGATGGCCGGGCTCGGCGTGTGGGACCGCGAGGCCAACCGGATGGGCTGGTCGGCGCTGCTCGGCGACCGGCACGGCGGGCCGGACGTCTCGCCCTATGCGGCGCCGGCTCGCGCGGCCGACCTGTCCGGCCTGCCGCCGGCGTTCATCGACGTCGGCTCGGCCGAGACGTTCCGCGACGAGGACGTCGCCTACGCGACCCGGATCTGGCAGGCCGGCGGCCAGGCCGAACTGCACGTCTGGCCGGGCGGTTTCCACGGCTTCGACATGATGGCGCCGGCCGCCGCGATCAGCCAGGATGCCCGCAACGCGCGGGTACGCTGGCTCAACCGGTTGTTCTCGTAAGGGGGCGTCGTGCGGGATCTCGCAGTGCGGCTGGCGGCTCTCGACGCCGACGCGGGCGCCGCGCTGCGAGTGATCTCGTACTTCGACAGTCTCACCGAGACCAGGGCGGGCCTGCAGGCGATCGTCCGTGGCGCCGCCGTGCTGGCCGGCTGTGCGGCCCGGCTCGACGACCACGGTCGCCGGGTCCACGTCCGGGTCGACCCGGACGGCAACGCCGCTCCGCTGCCGGGGCCCGGCGATGACCGCTGGATGCGTACCCTCGTGGTCCCGGACGGCTCGGCCACGCTGGCGCTGGAGCGTGCCGGTGAGCCCGGCCCGGTCGAAGCCATGATCTTGGAACGCGCCGCCGGCGCCGCGCGTGCGGTCCTTGATCGCACGCGCGGCCGCGTGCCCGCGGCCGACCCCGCGCTGGTCGAGCTGATCGTCGATGCGTCAGCTCCTTCTGACGTACGCGACCAGGCCCTCCACAAACTCCACCTGGCCGCGGCCGCCGGCGTGCGCGCGGTGGCCCTGCCGTCCGGGCCGGCGCTGCTCGGGCCGGGCGCCGCCGTCGCCTTCGCCCGCGCCGGCATCGGGCCGTCGGTCGCCCCGGCCGAGCTGCCGGCCTCCTACGCGGCGGCCCGGGTGGCCCTGCGCTTCGCGGCCGACGGCACCCCCGAGGACCCGGGCCCGACCGTCGTCCAGCACGACTCGCTGGGCGCCCTCGCGGTGCTCGCGTCGCTGCCCGCCGACACCGAGGTGCCCGACCTGAGCGCGCTCGAACACGCCACCGCCGCCGCGCCGTGGGTCCTGTCCACGCTGTACGCGTTCGCCGACGCCGTCAGCCTGCGCGCCGCCGCCACCACGCTGCGGCTGCACCACTCGACGCTGCAGGACCGCATCGCCCAGGCCGCCCACCTGCTCGGCTGGCCGATCACGACCCCGGCCGGCCGCCTGCGCCTCCAGGTAGCCCTGACGTTGCGCCGCCTGCGCCGCCATCCCGCTTAGCACAAATGAAAGATCGTTCGCTTAAACCGAGCGTGTGAATCCGCTTTGGACTCACGGACGGTGTTGCCCCGCTTACGGATAGGTGATGCTGGGTCCCGACGATGTCGACGAATGTCGATCAGGGGGGATCGCGTCATGACCGACGTGGCAGTTCTCGGCGCGGGGCCGTACGGATTGGCGGTCGCCGCCGCGCTGAGTGGTGCCGGCGTGGAACACCGGGTGATAGGCGAGCCGATGTCCTTCTGGAAGGACATGCCGGAAGGCATGCTCCTCCGGTCGAACTGGACCGCCACGTCCATCGCGGACTATCGGGGGCCGGTGTCCCTGGACGCCTATGTGGCCGCAACCGGCGCGGAGTTCGGCAAGCCGGTGCCGCTGGAAAACTTCGTCGCGTACGGCGAATGGGTGCAGTCGCAGGTCGCGCCGGAGGTGGACCGCCGCGCGGTCCGCACCGTGACGCGGGTGGGGGACGGCTTCACGCTGTCCTTCGGCGACGGCTCGTCGCTGCGGGCCGGGCGCGTCGTGGTGGCGGCCGGGATCGCGCCCTTCGCCCGCCGCCCGGCGCCGTTCGCGGGCCTGCCGCTCGCCACCCATGCCAGTGAGCACCGCGATTTCAGCCGCTTCAAGGGGGAGCGGGTGATCGTCGTCGGGGGCGGGCAGAGCGCGCTCGAATCGGCCGCGCTCCTGCACGAGTCCGGCGCCGAGGTGGAGGTGCTGGTCCGCCGCGACCAGCTCACCTGGCTGCACGGCGGGAAATATCAGCGCATGCTCGGCCGGGCCAAACCGCTGTTCTACGCGCCCACCGACGTCGGGCCGCTCGGCCTGTCCCGAGTGGTGGCCGCCCCGTCGCTGTTCCGGCGGCTGCCCCGGTCGGTGCAGACACCGGCCGCCCGGCGGGCCATCCGGCCGGCCGGCGCGGAGTGGCTCATCTCCCGGCTGCGCGAGGTGCCGATCCGGCTCGGCTTCCCGGTGCGGTCGGCGTCGGTCTCGGCCGACGGCAAGCAGATCCGGGTCGAGTCGGCCGGCGGCGACGTCGTCACCGGCAGCCACCTGATCTACGGCACCGGCTATCAGGTCGACATCACCCACTACCCGTTCCTTGCGCCCGAGCTGATCCGGTCGGTGCGCCGGGTGGAGGGCTACCCGGTGCTCGGGCCGGGCCTCGAGTCGACCGTTCCCGGCCTGCACTTCGCCGGCGCGCCCGCCGCGTGGAGCTTCGGGCCGATCATGCGGTTCGTGTCGGGCGGCTGGTTCGCGAGCCGGGCCGTCGCCGGGCGGATCGCGGGCCGGCGGCAGTGATGCGGTCACCCGGTGCCGTGGTGCTCGGCGGTGACTACCAGGGGCTCGGCATCGTCCGCAGCCTCGGCGAGCACGGCATCCCGACCGTCGTCGTGGACGACGAACGCTCCATCGCCGCCGCCTCGCGGTGGACCGGCGCGTCGGTGCGGGTGCCGAGCCTGCGCTCGGACACCGACGTGCTCGACGCGCTGTCGCTGGCCCGCGCCCGGTTCGGCGATCTCGACGGCTGGGTGGTGTTCCCGACCCGCGACGAAAATGTGGCCGCCCTCAGCCGGCACCGGTCGCTGCTCGCCCGCAGCTGGCGCATCCCGGCGCCGCCGTGGGACTGCGTGCGGACGGCCTGGGACAAGCGCGAGACCTACCGGATGGCCCAGAAACTTGGGGTGGCGTCGCCACGCACCTGGTTCCCGCTGTCGGTCGCCGACCTCGACGAGGTCGACCTCTCCGCCCCGGTGATCATCAAGCCGGCCATCAAGGAGAACTTCTTCTACGCGACCCGGGCCAAGGCGTGGCGGGCCGACTCGCTGCCATCACTGCGGCGGCAGTTCACGCGAGCGGCCGAGATCGTGCCGGCCGGCGAGATCCTCGTGCAGGAGATGATCCCGGGCGACGGGCAGTTCTCGTACTGCGCGTTCGTCCGCGACGGCGCCGCGGTGGCGAGCATGACGGTGCGGCGGACCCGGCAGCACCCGTCCGACTTCGGCCGGGCCAGCACGTTCGTGCAGACCGTGCCGCTGCCCGCGCTGGAAGCGCCGTCGCTCACCTTCCTGCGCGAGATCGGCTACTACGGGCTGGTCGAGGTGGAATTCAAGCTGGACCCGCGCGACGGCGAATTCAAACTGCTCGACGTCAATGCGCGGACCTGGGGTTACCACTCGCTCGGGCGGGCCGCCGGCGTCGACTTCCCGTACCTGTTGTTCCGCGATCAGATCGGCCGGCCGGTGCCGCCCGGCGTGGCGCGCAGCGGCGTGTCATGGATCCGGCTGGCGACCGACGTGCCCAACGCCGTCGTCGATCGGGCGCGCCCGGCGCCATACCTGCGCACGCTGCGCGGCATCGACACCGAGGCGGTCTTCTCCCGGCGCGATCCGCTCCCCGGCCTCTACGAGCTCGCCCTGTTGCCGTACCTGGCCGTGAAGCGTGGTCTGTGATGTTCGAAGCCACGGCGCCGTTCGCGTTCTTCGACTACTTCCGTGTCCCGTACCGGATCATGCAGTTCCTGACCCCGCCCGGCCGGCACGCTCTCCGCCTGGCCGGCACCGACGGCCCGTTGCTGACCTGGCCGTCGGCCGGGGGAGTGCTGGGCCGGCAGGTGATCGACGGCATCCCGATCTTCGCGCACCACACGGCGCCGTCCTCGTCCCCGTTCGCGCTGCCCTTCGACCCCGGCGAGGTCATGTGGCGCTATTGGAGCGAGCACTACCAGGACCGATCGGCCGTGCGGGCGGCGCTCGTGCGCCTCTATTACCTGCTCCGCCCGGCGATCCCGCGACCCGCGCAGATCCGGCTGCGGCAGGCGTTCACCCGGGTGCAGGAGCAGGCCACCTTCCCGGCCTTCCCGGTCGAGACCGCGCTGCACGATTTCCACGAGTGGATGTTCCAGCTGGTCGCGACGTTCGCCGGCCGCCCGGTGCCGTGGCTCGGCCTGTGGCCCGGCGGCCACACCTGGGCCCTGGTGCTGACCCACGACGTCGAGACCGCCGCCGGCCTGGCCAACATCGAGGTCCTGCGCGACATCGAACGCGCCGCCGGCCACCGCTCCTCGTGGAACTTCGTGCCCCTGCGCTACCGCACCCCCGACGGAGTCCTGACCGCGCTGCGGGCCGAGGGCTGCGAAATCGGCGTTCACGGCCTGCGACACGACGGCCGCGACCTCGGCTCACGCCGGCTGCTCCGGCGCCGGCTTCCCACCATCCGGGTGTACGCCGAGAGGTGGCAGGCCGCCGGATTCCGCGCACCCGCCACCCAGCGCACCTGGAGGTGGATGCCGGAGCTGGGTTTCGCCTACGACAGCTCCTACCACGACACCGCCCCGTACGAGCCGCGCCCCGGCGGCAGCCTCAGCTACCTGCCCTACTTCATCGGCTCCCCGGGCGCCCCCGGCGACATGGTCGAGCTGCCGATCACCCTGCCGATGGACCACACCCTGTTCGCCATCCTCCAGCACCAGGACGCAACGCTCTGGCTCGACAAGGCCACCCACCTGCGCGACCGGAGCGGCCTGGCCCTGATCCTCACCCACCCCGACTACGCCACCGACCCACGCGTGACCGACGGCTACCGCCAGCTGCTGGACAAGTTCCACGACGACCCCACCGCGTGGCGCCCCCTGCCCGCCGAAGCCGCCGCCTGGTGGCAACGCCGAGCGGTCTCCACGGTGACCAGATCTCCGGCCGGCTGGACGATCGAGGGCCCAGCCAGCACCGAAGGCACCGTTCACCTCTGCCGCCCAGGCACCCCAGCCCTCACCAACCCGCAGTGACCGGCCGCGCCTGCGCTTGCCGGATCGCGCACGTGAGAGGGCTTGTCATGTTGACGCCCTTGACATCAGGACGTGATTGACTGCATCTCTAGGCATATGCCCGCAACGTGGCGGGGCACTCCGTCCTTGGGCGGCCCGCCAGGCGGCTTTTCGCGGACCGGCACGAGATGGGGAGCAAAGATGCGTATCAGCGACATTCTCCGCGTCAAGGGCGACCGAGTCGTCACGGTACAACCCACCGCAGACGTGACCCAGCTGCTGACCCTCCTGGCCGAACACAAGATCGGCGCCCTGATCGTCTCAGCCGACGGCGCCCGCGTCGACGGCATCGTCAGTGAGCGCGACGTGGTGCGCGCCCTGGCCGCCCGAGGCGCCGCCGTCCTGACCGAACCGGTGTCGAACATCCACACGGTGCAGGTGCGCTCGGTCGCTCCCGAGGCCCCCATCGAAGAAGTAGAGCGCCTGATGACCGACAACCGCTTCCGCCACGTGCCGGTGGTCGAGAACGGCGCCCTCAAGGGCGTGGTGAGCATCGGCGACGTGGTGAAGAACCGCATCGACGAGCTGGAAGCCGAACGAAGCAGCCTGACCGGCTACATCACCGGCGAACGAGTCTGACGCCCACCACCCACCCGGCGACCATGCCGTTCCGCCGGGTGGGCGGCAGCCGAGCCTGGCCTCGCCCGAAGGAATCCGGCGTTCGCAGTCGGCGGACGCGTTTCCGCCCGGGTGCTTCGGCCGCCGAATCGAGCAGCGAGTGAGGCCGGCGATTCTCGACCCCACCGAACCCCTCGCGCGCCGCTCGGACCGTCGGCCTGCCTTGACGGGCCGACCGGCCCGCCGGGGTGCGGCGGAGGCCCGCCGGAGCTGGCACAACGCTGCTGGACTGGGGTTTCTCGGCCCGGCCGTGTGGGCTGGACCACTCGGCCCATGCGTCAGCGAAGCGGGTGGGTGGCTGCTAACGTGTCGGGCAGGTCATGAGTGTCAGCGCGTAGCCCCGGCTTGCTGACCGGCAACCCTTGCGTTCGCGATGGGGTGCCCCGGGTGAGGACCGGGCCCGGCGTCGACCGACGCGGGCAAGCGCGGACCCTCCTGGGTCCCTGATCCTCGCAGAGGTCTGCCATGTCCCTTGCCGTCCACACCACCGACCTCGACGTCATCGGCGCCGGTTTCGTGCACCTCGACTACGCCGCCACCGCGCCCTGCGTCCGAGCCGCCGCCGACGCCGTGAACGCCCTGCTCCCCAGCTACGGCAGCGTGCACCGCGGCACCGGCCCCCGCTCGCAGACCTCCACCCTGGAATACGAGCGCGCCCGCGCCGTCATCGCCTCCTTCCTCGGCTGTCGCCCCAGCGACCACGTCGTCTTCACCCGCAACACCACGGACGCGCTGAACCTGCTGGCCCGCGCCCTCCCGCCAGGCACCACCACCGTCCTCTTCGACGGCGAGCACCACGCCAACCTCCTGCCCTGGCCCAACCAACTCCGCCTGCCCGCCCCCACCAGCCCGGAAGAGGCCGTAGCAGCCGTCGACCGCGCCTTAACCGCCCTCCGCGCCACCGAGTCCGCCGCCGACCAGGTCTCCGCACCCGCCGCCCGTGATTCCGCCTACACGGCCGTGCGCGACTCAGGATCCGCGTCGGCCGCCGTGGGTGGTTCCCAGTTCGCGGCCGCCGGCCTGGGTGGCTCCGTGCCGGCTGGCCGCCGCCCCGTGCTGCTGGCGGTGACCGGTGCCAGCAACGTGACCGGCGAGCTGTGGCCGATCACGGCCTTGGCCGAGGTCGCGCACTCCCACGGCGCCCGCATCGTCGTCGACGCCGCCCAACTGGCCCCGCACCGGCCGATCGACCTGCGCGAGATCGGCGCCGACTACGTCGCGCTCTCCGGCCACAAGCTCTACGCCCCGTTCGGCGCAGGCGTGCTTGCCGGCCGCGCCGACTGGCTGGACGGGGCTCCGCCCTACCTGGCCGGCGGCGGAGCGAGCGCCGCAGTCGGCGACACGATCGGCGACGTCCGCTGGCAGGCCGGCCCGGCGAGGCACGAGGGCGGCACGCCGAACCTGCTGGGTGCGGTGTCCTTGGCAGCGGTCTGTGCGGCCTTGACCGAGGCCGACCGAGCCGAGCTGCACGACCGTGAGCAACAACTGCTGACCCAGCTGCGCGACGGCTTGCGGTATGTGACTGGCGTGTCCGAGGTGAGCATCTTCGGACCGCGGAGCGAGCGTGTGGGAATCGTATCGTTGTCGCTCCCGGGCCACGACCCGTCCGGCGTGGCGACACGCCTGGCCGACGAATTCGGCATCGGCGTCCGCGCCGGCCTGTTCTGCGCCCACCCGCTGGTCCGCCGATTGACCGGCGCCACCGGCAACAACGGCTGCGATGGCGGCCTGCTGCGCATCAGCTTCGGCTTGGGCACCACCCCGGCCGACATCGACTGCCTGCTGGCCGCCCTGCAATCAGTGCTGAGGTAGGAAGACCGCGGACATCTACGCGCCAGGATCATGGAGCTCGGCGTAGATCTGGTTGATCTAAGGTGCCGGCATGTCGATTCTCGCCACGGACGCGCACCGTGCCGGTCACCAGATGCGGCACCGAGCGCTGCGCTGGGGCGCGGTGCTCTGGGTGGCGGTCATGTTCGCGGGCGCGCTGGCCTCGATCGGCACATGGGTGGGATGGCGGAACGCCGATCCTCTGCCCAGCGATCAGCAGATGACGGAGATCGTCGGCGAGGTACTACCGGCGGCTACGGTCGGTGAGGTCGAGCGGTGGGACGTGACTTTCGGCGACCGGATGCCTGACTGGGTCAGTCTGCTGATCACCGACGACGAGTACGACGGCGGATCGGCACTGGTGACAGTGCCGGTGACGGACATCTCGGCGGTTCGCGAAACCCTGGCGCGGACCGGCTGGCGGATCCTGCCGAACTCAGGTGCCAAACGGCTCAGCGATGCTCAAACCGTGGAGTTCGTAACCGCGCGTCGTCACGGCGTGGAGATGGCCGTCTTCCACGACACTTCGTACGGCGGCGACGGCATTGTCTTCCAGCATCCCGAGCCCACTGCGGTGCGGGAGTTGGCGCTGGTCGGCGGCATCGTCGGGCTGCTGATCGGCGGATGGGTGGCGCTGAGGTTCACCGCCCGGCACGTCGGTCGCCGGCCCTGGAACGTGCCGGCCTGGTCCGGGGGCGCTCTGCTGGCGCTTCCGACGGCCGCAGCGATCTCACAACTGCTCCGCCCCTCAGCGGCGATTCCACCGGACGTGCCCGGAGCGCCGTGGGAGGCGTACATGATCTTCAAGCTGTTGACCGGCCTCGGGTTGATCGGCTGGGGATATGCCCTGGCGTTGCGCCTGCGGCACCGATCCAGGTGACGCCCTGAAGCCGGGGCATGCGGGTTGATCATCCGGCCGGGAACTGCGTCTGGTGAGCCGATCCAGCTCGGCAAGGGCCGCTCGGTGTAGCCGCTCCAGCTTGGCGATCAGACCCCGGCGGGCGTTCACGGGCAGAAAGCGCCGGGTCGTATCCCGCTGGGTCCGTCCCGGCCGGCGACGCCGGCCTGAGAGACTCGGACCATGACCATCGTCAAGATCAACGCCATCACCGTGCCGGCAGACAGCGGCGACGAGCTGGCACGCCGTTTTGCCGCGCGGGCCGGCGCCGTGGATGACCAGGACGGTTTCGAAGGCTTCGAGTTGCTCCAGCCGGCCGACGAGCGGACGACGTGGCTCGTGGTCACCCGCTGGCGTGATGAGGAGGCATTCCAGGCATGGGTCAGTTCACCGGCTTTCGCGCACGGGCACCGCTCAGCCGCCGAGCGCGGCGGCAACCCCGCGCCGCCGCCGGTCGGGGTGCACAGCGAGGTCTGGACCTATGTGCCCGCCGGGGGATCGAGTCCGACGCGGTCATGACCGACGGTACGACGCCGATATGGCCACTGGCGTCGGTGGCACACGACTGTCCCCGCCAGCCGCGATGATGGAGCGATGACGACCTATTCCGGCACGAAGGAGTTCGAAGGCGCGACCTTCGTCAAGGCCAGCTTCAAGGGCGCCGCCCTGCGATTCTGCGATGTCAGCGGTGTGACGATGCGCGGCGTCGATGTGGACGGACTCGACATCGACAGCCACGACCTGTCCTTCGGCAGCCTCTTCGTCAACGGGGTCGACGTGGTGCCGCTCGTGGATGCCGAGCTCAACCGGCAGTTCCCGGGCCGCGAGCTGCAGAAGGCGCAGACGCTCGAGGGGCTGCGCGAGGGCTGGGTCGCCGTGCAGTCCGCGTGGCAGACGACGGTGGCGGGCACGCCGCCCGGCCTGGTGGACGCCCACGTCGAGGACGAGTGGTCCTTGGCCCAGACCCTGCGGCACCTGGTCCTGGCGACCGACGCCTGGCTCCGCGGCGCGATCCTGCGGGTGCAACAGCCGTTCCACGAGATCGGCCAGATCTTCACCGGGGCCGACGAGATGGGCTTCGACATGTCGATCTTCCGCGCGGAACCGCCGGTCTTCGCGGAGATCCTCGCGGTGCGTGCCGAGCATCAGCGGCTGGTGACCGATTTCCTGGCCACGGCCACGACGGAGCTGCTCGCCGAGGAACGCGAGAACCCGTGGGGCGGCGGTGACTGGCATCCCAGCGTCGGTGACTGCATTCGCGTGATCCTGGAGGAGGAATGGGCGCACCTGCGCTACATCCGACGGGATCTCGCTCGTTTGCGATAGCCCAGAAGAAGCCGGCCATGTGCTGAACTGGGAGGCGTGCAGATGCGTCCCGTAGAACTGGAGGCGATCCGTGCCGGGGATGTCGAGGTGGCGTTCCGCCGGTGGGAACGGCCACGGCTCAAGGTCGGCACCCGGATGCGTACCGCGGTCGGCCTGATCGAGGTCACGTCGGTCGACCCCGTGCCGGTGAGTTCGCTGACCGCTGCGGACGCCCGGCGGGCCGGCGCGGCGTCGCTGGCCGCGCTCCGTCACGGGTTGGAGCGCGTGCACCCGGACCGGCCGGTGTATCGGATCGGGCTGCGGTACGCCGGTGTCGACCCGCGGCAGGCGCTGCGGGAGGCGGTGCCCGACGCTGCGGAGATCGACGCGATCGTCGGGTGGCTGGACCGGCTCGACCACGCCTCGCCGACCGGGCCGTGGACCCGGGCCACGCTCCTGCTGATCGACGAACTGCCGGCCACCCGGGCGCCCGACCTCGCACAACGGATGGGGCGAGACACCCCGTCGTTCAAACTGAACGTGCGAAAGCTGAAGGAGCGCGGCCTGACCGAATCGCTCGACATCGGGTACCGGCTCTCGGCGCGCGGCGCCGCCGTCCTGGACCACGAGGGTCATCCGCGGTCGGACCGGGGCCGGTCGGAACCGGAGCCGGGCATCCCGCTGCCACACCTCGGCGTTGCCGCGACGCGTGCGCTCACGGCGAGCGGCGTGGTCCGGCTCGAACAGGTGGCCGAGCTCAGCGAGGGCGAGGTGCGGGCACTGCACGGCGTCGGGCCCTACGCCCTTCGCCACCTGCGAACGGCGATGGACGCGGCCGGTCTGGCCTTCCGCGACGATGCCGGCGCCACGCCAGAGACGTCCGTTCGCAAGCCGGTGCGGTAAGGGCGACAGCCACATCGAAGAAACGGAGCTGTCGGCGGCCCGGTAGGGTGCCGCCGTGACAGCCCCTCTTGTCGAGGCTCATCGCCGTGATGCCGGCGACGGGCCTGCACGCCTTGGCCGACCGTAAAGGCTGGCGGTGGAACGTCCACGAGATCACCGACGGGCTGGCGGCCCGGGAACGGGACATCGCGACGATCGGCCGTACCCCGGTCGAGGCGTTTGTGCTCGGTCACGACGTCGGCGAGGGTCAGGCACGGGAGCAGGGCCTGTTCGTCGGCGCCGTGGCCCTGGACGGGCGCGGGCGACTGCGGTGGGCGACACGGCTGCCGGTGGGCTGCGCCGGTGCGCCGGTGTTCACCAGCATCCCTCTCGGCGGCGTCGGCCGGTCGTCCGCATCTTCTTTATTCCTTGACCAAGTCGTTCACCTCGGTCGCCGTGGGGCTCGCGATCGGCGACGGGCTGCTGTCGCTGGACGATCGGGTGGTGGACGTGCTGCCCGACCACGTGCCGGCCGGCATCGGCGAGCGGGGCCGCAGCGTCACCGTCCATCACCTGCTGTCGATGACGTGCGGGCATCCGACGGACAGCCTCGCCGAGGCCTGGCAGCTAGAAACCGGAAGACCTGGTCAAAGGCTTTCTGCGGGTACGGTTCCCAGAACCCGCCGGAACACGGCACGTCTACGACAACGCGACCACGTCCTCCTCGCCCGGATGGTCGATCGGGTGACCGGCCGCGGCCTGCCGGAACTGCTCGACGAGCGCCTGTTCGCGCCGATCGGCATCGATCACGCCGAGTGGGACCGGGTGGCGAGCGGCGCCGCCTTCGGATTCCACGGACTGCACCTCACGACCGAGGCCGTCGCCGCGTTCGGCGAGTTGCTGCGGCGCGAGGGCCGGTGGGGCGGCCGGCAGCTCGTTCCGCGCGACTGGGTGCGGCTCGCGACCAGACGGCACATCGAGACCCGGCCGGCGGAGATCGGCGCGGGCGGCGCCGACTTCCTTTGCGGGTACGGATACCAGTTCTGGATGTCGCGGCACGGCTATTTCGGCAACGGCGCCAACGGCCAGCAATGCATCGTGGTCCCCGAGCACGACCTCGTGGTCGCCATGACCTGCGCGACGGTCGACCTGTTCGTCGCCGACCTCTACGTCGTCACCACCCCGCACCGGGTCCGGCTGGTGGTTGACGCCGAGGCAGGCACCGCCGTGGCGACCTGGAACACCGTCCCACTGACCACACCGGATCTGACGCTGCACCTGCGGTCGCCACTGATGACCCGGCCCGACGTCGCGTAGATCAACCCACCGCCATTACGATGGCTGGCCATGCCTTCGCTTGCCTGGTGGGGAAAGCTGCTCGTGTTCGTCGCCGGGTTGACGGCGGTGATCGATGTGCTCGATCCCGACCGGTTGCGGGCGCGGGGAGTAAGGCTCCGCAAGCGCGCCATCCGGGCGGCCCGGCGCCGCCATCGGCGCAAGGGGATCCACGCTGTGCTGCAGCTTCGCCGTACGCTGCTGGCGGAGTTCGTCGTTTCGCGGTCCTACGACAATGTCGCCTTCTACGAGATCGTCGGCAAGCCGCCGGCCGAATCGCCGGTCGCCGAGATCGACAGCGCCGCGTTCATCGCGTTCTGGCACGAGGTCATGACCGAGGCGCGGGCCAGGTTCGATCTGCGTTTCCGGGCTCTGGACGACAGCGAGGTAGTTCGGGTGCGAGCATTCGCCGAGGACCGCATCGATGCTCTCCTGCGGAAGACCATGCCACCGCGCGAAGCGAGCCTGCTGAACGCGGCCTCGCAGGCCGAAAAGCGGTCCTGGAACGCCTTCGGAGCATTGATGGTCGTCGCGTTGGTCCTTCCGCTGGTGGGCGTCAAGGTCATCGGTGATGCGCACTGGGGCCGGTTTCCGGTCGTCCTTCTTATACTTCCGGTCCTCTTCGGCCTCGCCGGTCTCGCCGCCACTGCCTACGAGGCGCCCGGCGCCATCAGCGCCGTGATGTGGCGCGTCGCCGCCTGGCCGGCCCTGTGGAGCGCCCGGCTGCTCAACCGCGCCCGGCCACTGCACCCGCTGCGCCGCGTCGCGCTCTTCCTCTTCGTCGCCGGCTCGCTGATCGACCTGATCACGTAAACCAGGTTGTTCGGCGCCGGCTTCGCGCTCGCGTTGCACTCGGTGTTCACGCTCGCCGATTACCACTTCGTCGGTTACGCGATGAGCGCGGCCGGGTCCTGGCTCGCGGTGTATGGATACTTCGGCCGGTCGTTCCGGTTTCGCACCACAAAAAGGTAGTGGTGGATCAGCGGGCAGCCGCGGCGGTGGAGTCCCACCGCCACGCACGTCCCCGGCTCTCCGGCGTGCGGCCGGTGGCAGCCAGCAGGTCGTGCCAGGGGTCATCGGAGCGGGTGGCGTGGGCGAAGATGCGTTCCAGGCACGGTTCCACGATCGGCGCCGGCGCGCGGTGGTCGAGGTGGTGCGCGCCCAGGATGTCGCGGGTGTGCAGGGCCAGTTCGACGATCCCCATCGCGGCCAGCGCCGAGCGGTCGGGGTTTCCGTAGGGATGCCAGCCGGTGCGGTCCGCGGGCACGCTGGCGATCACCGCGACAAGTAGGCCGCCGACGGCGTCGAGGCAGTCGAGAACCGCCCGGGTGCCGCCTTCTTCCTCCGGCCAGAACATGCACGGGGGCCGCCCGGGGCTCAGCGAGAACTCCATCAGGGGCGCATAGCCCTCGTGGCCATGCGCCCCGGACAGCTGCATCGCATAGGCGCCCAGGTCATCCAGGATGTGCGCCATCGTCTCCCGGCAGGTCCAGTCGAGACCGTCCGCCGGCCGCCCCCACCCGTCGTCGGGGATCTGTCGAAGGCCCGCGCGCGCATGCTCCAGCGCCGCCGAGACCAGAGTGCTGTCGGGAATGCCGATCGGAGCCACCATGGGGGCAGTCTCCCAGCCACGTCACCTGAGTTTCTTCCATGTCCCTTCGGAGATCACCTCGACGGTGCCGTCGACGACCTGGATGGCCGTCTGCTCGTCGATGACGTAGGCCGGGCCGCCGATGTCCGCGGCCCACCGCTCGGCCTCGGCCATGGTGTTGGTCGGGAAGGCGTCCAGATGCGGGAAGATCGAGAAGTCGACGACGCCCAGGGTGCGGTCGTCCGGTGCGGACTTCCACTCGACGAACAACTCGCCGATCCGGGGCGTCATCACCATGCTCCCGGCGCTCACGCCGACCCAGACCGTGTCGGGCAGCGTGGGCAGCAGATCGGCCAGCCCGGACTCCCGCATCCAGTGGTGCAGATACGTCGCGTCGCCGCCGTCGACCAACAGCACGTCGGCCTCCCGGACCCAGGGGATCCACCGCTCGGCGCCGATGGTGGGCAGCGCGGTGAGCTCGAGGGCGCCGAGCGACGCCCAGCCCAGGCCGGTGAAGTGTTGCCACCTGGGCTCGGCGGCCAGCAGACCCCGCACCGATGCCGGCCCGCAGCTCGGGTGACCCCACTGTGCGGTCGGAATGCAGAGGGCGCGGGACTCGGCGATCGGCTTGCCGAGAAGCTGCACGAGCGCCGCGTTGATGCTCGGGTTCGTGACGCCGCCCGACGTGAGCAGGAGCTTCAAAGGTGCCTCCAGATAAGCGCGCGGAAGGTGAATGTCCCTATAGACCAGGGACCGCGCCGGAACTCATCGCGGACTTAAAGATTTAGGGGTACGACGTAGGAGTCGACCCGGGCGATCAATCCGTCGCGGAACGTGAACAGGTCGTTGAAGGCGAAGTGGAACGGCCCGCCCTGGACACTGACGCCACGGCCCTCGCCGGTGGTGACGACGACCGGGCCGTCCTCGAGGACGCGCTTGACGTCGAGTTGCGGGCTGCCGGTGAACGCCGGATTTTCGATCTCGCCGTCGAACTCGGTCCGCCCGCGGGTGGTCCGGTGGCCGTGGATGACCCACTCGACGTCGTCGGTCAGCGTGGCCAGGATTCGTGGGTGGTCGCTGGTGCGGAAGCCGGCGAAGTATTCGGCGACGAGGTCGCGCTGGGCAGTCATGGGGTTCTCCGGAGGTGTGCGGCCAGGGCGTCGAGGATCGCGGCCAGACCGTCGGCGGCCTGGGCGGTTCGCAGCTCGGGCGGAAGCCGGCGCTGGTGGACGGTGAGGCGCGTGCCGCCGTCGGCGGCGCGCAGGGTGACGGTCGTGCGGAGGCCGGTGACGGGTTCGTCGAAGACCAGCTCATGCGGTGCGGTGATGCGCACACAGACGAACCGGAGTCGCCGGGTCGCGCCGGACGGCGCCTGGGTGTCGAGGGCGAACTCGCCGCCGACACTCAGGTCGACCGTCACCGACGCCGGCGGCACGGTGGCGTGCGAGCCGCCCCAGAAAGCGGCGATCCCGGCCGCCGTGGTGAAGGCGGCCCAGACGCGCTCGGGCGGGGCCAGAAGATCGCGCCGGGCGATCAGCTCGTCGCCGCGAAGCTCGCGGCGCACCTCGGCGCTCACTGATCCGCCAGGGGCTGCGAAAGGGGATCCGCCAGGTGCTGGGAGAGGGCGTCGAGGCGGTCGGCCCAGGTGCGGCGCTGGTCGTCGATCCAGGTGCTGAGCAGCGCCAACTGGTCGGCGCGGAGCCGGCACGGTCGGCGGGTGCCCTCGCGCCGCTGCTCGACCAGGCCGCATCGGCGCAGCACGCCGACATGGTGGGAGATCGCCTGCGGGGTCAGGTCGAACGGGCCGGCCAGCTCACCCACGGTGGCGTCACCCCGGGCGAGGCGCGAGACCAGGGCGCGCCGGACGGGATCGCCGAGCGCGGCGAAGGCCAGATCGAGGTCCGGGACGGGCGGCATGGCACCACTATAATGAAAACGACCGCTTGCACAAGTGGTTGTTTTCAGATGCGGAGCGCGGTGGAGGAGACCCGGGCCAGCTCGGGGCGGGCCGGGACCAGCAACGTCGTGACGCCCAGCTCCTGGTTGACCGCGGCCAGCTGGTATTCGTAGAGCATGTCGGTGTGGTTGCGGACGCCACGGACGATCACGCCGGCGTGGTGCTCGCGGCAGTAGGCGACGGTCAGGCCGGCCCAGGCGGCGACGCCCACATTGCTCCAGCTCGCCGGGAGCGAGGCGCGCAGGGCCGCCAGCCGCTGCGCCTGGGTGGCGGCCGGCTCCTTCTCCGGGTTTATCGCGACGAGCACCACGACCCGGTCGAACAGATGCCGCACCCGGTCGACGACATCGCGATGCCCGGGCGTGAAGGGATCGAAGGTCCCCGGGTAGACCGCGTCGGGCACGGGCGTCAGGCCTGGGCGGCGATGCGGTCCAGGATGTCGTCGGCAGGGGTGCGGGCGCGCAACACGTACCGCTCGGTGTAGTCGGCCGTCGCGTCGCGCAGCGTGCGCGCGGCACCCAGCCGGGCCATCGCGGCGTAGGCGGCGATGAAGCACTCCCGCGCCGCCGCGGCGAGGATCGGGTCGGTCAGCGCGTCGCGCGCGGCCCGCTCCCACAGGCGCGGCTCGCCGGCCAGGTGCGCGGTCGCGGCATGCGCGTCGAGCGCAGCCTGCGGATCGTCGAGCAGGGTGGTCACGACGGCCACCGGGACGCGCCAGTCGTCGCCGGGCAGGTGGTCGGCGACGTCGATCTCCAGATGACCGCGAGCGGCAACCGGCGGCCGCAGCGCATCGACGTGGCGGCACAACTCGGCCACGGAGGGCGGCGAGGCCACGGAGGGCGGCGAGGCCACGGAGGGCGGCGAGGCCACGGAGGGCGGCGAGGCCACGGAGGACGGCGAGGCCACCGAGGACGGCGAGGCCACGGAGGGCTGCGAGGTCGCAGAAGGCGGCGAGGGCCGGAAGCGGGCGCGCAGGCTGCGGCCATGCGGGTCCGGGGCATCCATGGCGTACGCCACCCAAGCCGCCCGTGGCGCACCTGGCGCAAGCACCGGGAGATCTCGCCGTGCGGCCTGCCGCACGCTGCGCCACCCGGCGCCCGGGGTGTTCGCGAACGCCGCCGCCAGCACCGGGGCGAGAGTGTGCGCGAGAGCCCACCGCCGGGACAGGCCGAGCGGCCCGCCGCCCTCGAGGCCCGCTTCGAGACCGACCCGGATCCCGGCGCCGTCGGCAACCGGCAGACCGGGATCCGCGATCATCGGGCGGGCCAGCTCGAGATCTTCCGACATGCGGGAAAGGCAGATCGCCAGGCCGGGGGAGGGCGGCCCGCTCACCACCGCGGTGCGGGCCCGGCGCGCCGCGAGGAAGCCGTGGCGCAGACGGGTGCGCTCGGCGACCCCACCCGCCGCCGGCACGTCGATCGCGGCCCCGACGAAGCCGGGCGGCGCGGGCGCGAAGGCCCGGTCGGCGATGAGCAGCTCGGCGGCCTGCTCGGTCAGCTGTGTCACGTGGCGCCCCGCTCGGGTCGGCTCGTCCGGAGACGCCAAGATAGCATTCCTATCTGCTCGATAGGAATAAGCCGTTCGGCCAGTCCCTTTCGACGGCATTAAGTCGGGTTGACGGTCCCGGACGCGGCTGTGACCCTGGGGACCACAACCGAAGAAAGCGCCGCACGAACCACGGCGGAAGAGTTCCCGGATCGGCGAGCCGAGCCGGGGCGCCGAAGGAGCAAACCCTCCCCGGGAATCTCTCAGGCTCCGATACCGTCGCATGGCAGGCGTCTCTGGAAAGCCGGGACGACGTGGTCCCGCACCCATGGTGCAAACCGCCCGAGGCCGGGCGGCGAAGCTCTCAGGTACCCATGACAGAGCGGGGAGGCCACCCTCAGCAGGGAGCCTTTGCCGTGCCGGTCAGCGCCTTCGATCTCTACTCCATCGGGATCGGCCCGTCGTCCTCCCACACCGTGGGACCGATGCGTGCCGCCCGCCGTTTCGCCGCCGAGTTCCCGCACGCCACCCGCGTGCGAGCCGAGCTGTTCGGGTCGCTCGGCGCCACCGGCCGCGGCCACCACTCGGATTCCGCCGTACTGCTCGGCCTGGAGGGCGAGGACCCGGCGACGGTCGACACCGCCCGCATCGCCGAGCGGTTCGCCGCGATCCAGGAGAGCGGCACGGTGCTGCTCGGCGGCAAGCGCCCGGTCCCGTACGAGCTGGTCCTGCACCGCCGCCGCAGTCTCCCGCTCCATCCCAACGGCATGCTCTTCACCGCCTGGGACGAAAACGCCGATATGTCCCAGCAGGTGTACTACTCGGTCGGCGGCGGTTTCATCCTGGCCGAGGACGAAATGCGCCAGGCCTCGGTGGGCACGCCGGAGGAACAGCACGCGTTCGAGACCGGGGACGAGCTGCTCGCGATCTGCGCCCGGGAGAACGCCCCGATCTCCGAGATCATGCGCGCCAACGAGCGGTCCGCGCGCACCGACGACGAGATCGACAGCGGGCTGGCCGAGATCTGGGCGGTGATGCGCGGCTGCGTCGAGCGCGGCCTGCATGCCGAACAGGCCCTGCTGCCGGGCGGCCTGCGGGTGCGCCGCCGGGCCCCGGCCCTGTTCCGCGACCTGACCGCGATGCCGGACCGGCACGACCCGCTGCACGTGATCGACTGGGTCAACCTCTACGCCCTGGCGGTCAACGAGGAGAACGCGGCCGGCGGCCGGGTGGTCACCGCCCCGACCAACGGCGCGGCCGGCATCATCCCCGCGGTGCTGCACTACTACCACCGGTTCGTGCCGGGCGCCGACCAGGCCGGCGTGGTGCGCTTCCTGCTGACCGCGGCGGCCGTGGGCATCCTGATCAAGGGCGCCGCGTCCATCTCCGGCGCCGAGGTGGGCTGCCAGGGTGAGGTCGGCTCGGCCGCCGCGATGGCCGCGGCCGGCCTGTGCGAGCTGCTCGGTGGCAGTCCCGCCCAGGTGGAGAACGCCGCCGAGATCGCCCTCGAGCACAGCCTCGGCCTGACCTGCGACCCGGTCGGCGGCCTGGTGCAGGTGCCGTGCATCGAGCGCAACGCGATCGCGAGCGTGAAGGCGATCAACGCGGCCCGGCTGGCGCTGCGCGGCGACGGCACCCACCGGGTCAGCCTGGACACCGCGATCGTGACGATGCGCGAGACCGGCCGGGACATGTCGACCAAGTACAAGGAGACGTCGCGGGGCGGCCTCGCTGTGACGGTTGTCGAGTGCTGAGCCGAACCAGAAGAGTCAGGTCGACTGCGCTGCTGCCGATGGGAGCCATGAACCGAGAGCAGCGGAGTGATGTCAGTGTTGGAGACGGCGGCAGACCTGACGGGCCTGACCCTCGACCAGGAGCTGGGCCGTGGTGCGTTCACCACCGTGCACCGGGTCCGGCGCGGCTCGGACCTGTACGCCCTCAAGCGCCCCAACCCGGACAGCGCCGGCGCGCCCGGCCTGCTGTACGCGTTCCAGCGTGAGGCCGCCCTGCTGGCCTGTGTCGACGACCCGAGCGTGCCCCGCATCCTGGCCGCCGGCCGGCACGAGGGCGTGCCGGCCCTGATCCTCGAGTACATCCCCGGCGGTTCGCTCGCCGACCAGCTCACTCACGGCCCGATCGCCCCGGACCGGGTGGTCGAGCTGGCCGCCCAGCTGGCCCGTGGCCTGGCCGCCGTGCACCGGGTCGGCCTGGTGCACCGCGATGTGAAACCCGGCAACATCATGCGGTCCCCGGACGGCGTGGCGAAGCTGATCGACTTCGGGCTGGCGATGCTGGGTGCGGAGCCGGAGACCGCCGAGGACCGCGCGGTCGGCACGTTCCTCTACACCTCGCCCGAGCAGTCCGGCATGCTCAAGCGCCCGGTCGACGGCCGGTCCGACCTCTACTCGCTCGGTGTCGTGCTCTACGAATGCCTCACCGGCCAGGTGCCGTTCGAGGCCGGCGACGTGGGCGAGCTGCTGCGGATGCACCTGACCGCGCCGGTCCCGGAGATCACGACCGGCGGCCCGGCCCTCGCCGCGATCATCACCCGCCTGCTCGCCAAGGACCCGGACGACCGCTACCCGGACGCCGGCGCCCTGCTCACCGCCCTGCGGGAATGCCCGGGCGGCGAGGCCGCGGCCGTGGCCGCCGTCACCCGCTGGCCGCTGTGCGGCCGGGAGACCGAGCGGGAGGGTCTCGCCGACCGCTGGCGCCGGGCCCGCACCGGCCGTGGCGGCCTGGCCGTCATCCGCGGAGCGGGCGGCGCCGGCCGCACCCGCCTCGCCGAGGAGGCGGCCGCCCTCGTCACCGACGCCCTGGTGCTGCGGGCCGCCTGCCAGGAGGACGAGGCGCTGCCGCTCGCACCGCTGCGGGCCGCCGTCGAGGACCACCTGCGCTCCATCGCCCTGCTGCCCGCCGGGCGCCGGGCCGAGGCCGAGCAGCACATCCGCCAGGCCGCCGCGGCGGCCGGTCCGGCCCTGATCGCCCGGCTCACCGGCTCGATCGAGGAGCTGCTCGGCGACGTCGCCCGCGCCGGCGACCCCGGCCGCGACGATCACCTGTTCGCGGCCGTCGCCACGTTCCTGGCCGAGCTGGCCCGCCGGAGCAACGGCATGCTGCTGCTCTGCGACGACGCCCACTGGCTCGATCCCGGCAGCCGCGAGGTCCTCGCCCTGCTGCTGCCCGAGCTGCCCCGGGTGCCGCTTCTGCTGCTGCTCACCGAGCGGGACGGCAGCGGCGAGCCGGTCGCGGCGGAGCCCGACCTCGAACTCCGCTGCCCGTCGCTGGACGCGGCCGCGGTGGAAGCGCTGGTCGCCTCCCGGCTGCCCGGCGCCACCGTCCCGGCCGAGCTGATCGCCCACGTCGCGGCCCGCACCGGCGGCTCGCCCCTGGCCGTGGTCACCTACCTGTTGCGGCTGCTCGACGCCGGCCTGATCACCCCGTTCTGGGGCACCTGGAACTTCGACGCGGCCGCCGCCGACGCGCTGCCCGCCGCCGAGGACGTCCGCGCCCTGCTCGCCTCGCGGCTGGCCACCCTCACCGACTCCGACCGCGACTTCCTGGTCACCGCGGCCGTCGCCGGACCCCGGTTCCGCACCGAGACGCTGGTCGCCGCGGGCGGCGGCGCCGACCAGGTGGTGGCCACGGTCGCGGCCGCGGTGGACCGCCGGGTCGTGGAGGTCCGGCCCGGCGGCTGGTTCGTCTTCATGCATCCGCTGCTGCGCGAGGCCCTGCTCGACGGGGTCGGCCCGGACCGCCTGGAACGGCTGCACGCCGCCATCGCCGACGCGCTCGAGGAACTGCCCGAGCATCTGCGCGACGCCGACCACGTCTACGCGCTCGCCCGCCACCACCGCCGGGCCGGCGAGCTGATCTCCGCCGACCGTCGCCGGCGCAGCGCGCTCGTCGCCGGCCTGCGGGCCCTCGACGACATGGCGCCGGGCGAGGCGGTCGGCTACCTGGAGGACGCGTTCGCGCTCGACCCGTCGCCGAGCTCCGAGGTGCTGCACCCGCTCGCCCTGGCCTACCTTCGCGCGGCCCGGTTCGCCGAGGCCGGCTCCACCCTGGGCGCGGCGATCGGCGGGGAGAAGGACCGGCGGGTCCGCGCCCGGCTGCTGACCACCGAGATCGAGCTGCACCACACCGTGTGGGACGACCTGAGCGCGCTGAAGTCGACCGGCAAGGCGCTCGCCGAGCTGCGCCGCCCGCTGCCACGCAACCCGTTCGGCGTGGTCGTCTCCACCCTGGGCATCGGGCTCGCGGGCGCCGTCGTACGCCGTACCGGATGGGGATCTGGAAAAGCACAGGGCCGGCGCCGCGACGATCTCGCCGCACTCGCCGCCGCCCTGGATGCCGGCGGCTATGCCGCCGGAATCGGTCTTCACCTGCGCGAGGCCGGGGTGTTCGGCATGCGCGCGATGTACGCGGTGAACCGCCTCGGCCCCTGCCCCGAGTACGTCCGGGTCTACGCCCTGGTCGGTTACGTCGCCGCGGTGGTCAAGCTGCGCGGCACCGCCGAACGGCTTTTCGCCCGCGCCGCCGAGGTGGCCGGGCAGCTCGGCGATCCGGCCCTGACCGCCTACGTGGACTGGCTGCACGGCGCGGCCTGGTTGTTCGGGGCCCACGACGACGGCAGCTCCTACGAGGAGGCCATCACCAAGCACGCCCGCTGGTACGGCCCGGCCCAGCTCATCCCCGGGTTCGCCACCATGGGCCTGCGGCTGCTGCTGCGTGGCTACATCGACCAGAGTCAGGCCGAGTACGACCGTGGCCTGCGCTGGCTGGACGACCCGTCGCTGGTGCGCGGCAGCTCGTTCGCGATGCTGTCGGTGATGATCCCGGCCATGCAGGGCCGCCACGGCGACGCCGCCGCCGAGCTGACCGTGATCCGCGAGGCGCTGTCCGCGCCCACCACCCCCACCGTGCAGCGTGCCCACCTGCTGGTCGCCAACGCCTGCGCGCTCATCGAGCAGGGCGAGTTCGGCGAGCCGTTCAACGAGCTCGTCGCCGAGTGGCAGGCCCTCGGCCTGCGCGTCCGCGACATGATGACGCAGCACAAGCTGTTCTACCTCTTCCAGTCGCACGGCCGGATGGCCCAGTTGCGGATGGCCAACGACGCCCAGCGCCCGGCCCGGCTGGCCGCGGCCCAGGCCGCCGTCGACGACCTGCGCCGGGTCCGCAAGGCGTCACCGACGCTGAATTCGGCCTACCTGATCGGCGAGGCCGCCCTCGCGCAGATGGGCGGCGAGCCGCGCAAGGCCATCGAGTGGAGCGACAAGGCCGAGCGGGTGGCCCGCGAATCCGACGCGCCGGTCGTGCACTTCGAGGTGGCCCGGTTCCGCGCTCGCGCGTTCCGCCAGCTCGGCCTGCTCAACGAGTCGGACCGGCAGGCCCGCCTCGCGATCGCCCTGGCCGGCCACTACGGCTGGGAATCCCGCCGCCGCCAGGCCCGGCTCGAGTTCGGCGCCGACGAGAACGCGGCCACCAACCGGCACACGGTCGTGGACCGGCGCGACGGCGGCCGCAACCGCCGCCTCGAAGCGCTGCAGCAGGTCGGCGCGGCCGCGGCGACCCTGCTCGACCCGCAGGAGCTGGCCCGGGTCGCGCTGGACGAGATGCTGCGCATCCTGGGCGCCGAGCGCGCGCTGTTCTTCCTGCTCGACGAGGCGGGGGAGCCGGTGCAGTTCGCCGGTCGCTCGGCCGGCGGCGCCGACCTGGCCGAGATCGCCGATTACGGCGCCTCCCTGGTGCGGCGGGTCGCCGGCGACGGTGAGGCGCTCGTGGTCAGCGGCACCGAACAGGGCGCGGCACTCGGCTCGCGCAGCGCGGTCGTGCACGGACTGCGCAGCATCATGGTCGTCCCGGTGCAGTTCAAGGGCACCATGCTCGGCGTGGTCTACCTGGACAGCCGGCTGGCGCGGGGCATCTTCACCGCCGACGACGTCGAGGTCCTGATCGGCGTCACCAGCCACGTCGCGGTCTCGCTGGAGACCGCGCGGGCGGCGCAGCTGCACCTGGCCGTGCAGTCCGCGCAACAGCAGCAGGCGTTCGCCGAGATGCTGCGGGCCAGCCTGGCCGAGCTCAGCGGCATCCACGAGCCGGCCGAGCTGCTGCGCACCCTGTTCGGCATGCTCGCCGATCATCTCGACGCGGACGGCGGCCTGCTGCTCAGCCCGGACGGCTCGACCGTGGTCGAGGTGGTCGGCAAGGCCGATCCGGCCCTGCTCGGCGGTCCGGCGCCGACGGCGGTGACCGTGGGTGAGACGCCGGAGCTGGTCGGCGGCGTGCTCGCGGTGCCGCTGGCGCACCGGGACGGCCGGGCCGGGATGGCCCTGTTCAGCGCCGACTCGTTCGGCGACGGCGCCGCGCAGATCGCGTCCGCCCTGGCCACCCAGGGGATGAGCGCCTACCTCAACGCCTGCCTGTTCAGCCGGGTGCAGGAGCTGGCCACCAGCGACGAGCTCACCGGCCAGCACAACCGCCGGCACTTCTACGCCCTCGCCGGCACGCTGGTCGAGGCGGCCGCCCGGGGCGACCGGATGCTCGCCGCCGTTATGCTCGACATCGACAAGTTCAAGATCATCAATGACACGTACGGGCATGGCGTCGGCGACGAGGTGATCCGCGCCGTGGCCACCCGCGTGCGGGCGAGCATCCGCCAGTCCGACGTGCTCGGCCGCTACGGCGGCGAGGAGTTCGCCGTCGTCCTGCCCGACCATCTCGGAACCGCGGGCGAACTGGCCGAGCGGATGCGCTGTGCCGTGGGCGATTCGCCTATTCCTACCCAGGCCGGCGAGCTGACCGTGACGATCAGCGTCGGCCTGGCCCACCTCGACCCGTCCGACGCCGGCCTCGACCAGCTGCTGGCCCGCGCCGACCACGCGCTCTACCGCGCCAAGGAGAGCGGCCGGAACCGGGTTGTGGTTTCCTGAGCCGATGACGACATATCCCCGCATCCGGCAGGTCGTCCTCGACTCCACCGACGCGCGCAGACTTGCCGAGTTCTACCGCCAGATGTTCGGCCTGGACTATCGCCCCGGCGACGAGCCGCCCGCGCCCGGCGAGCCGGACGAGAACGGCCAGGACTGGCTGGTGCTGCAGGATCCCTCCGGCAGCGTCTCACTCGCTTTCCAGCAGACCGAGCCGTTTCCACACACGACCTGGCCCGAGCCGGGCGTGCCGCAGCAGTACCACCTGGACACCTCGGTCGACTCGGTGGCCGAGCTCGACGCCCAGCACGAACGGGCGCTGGCGCTGGGCGCGACGCTGCGCTTCGACCGCAGCGACGACAAGGAAGAACCCCTGCGGGTGTACGCCGATGTCGACGGTCACCTGTTCTGCGTGTTCGTCGCCTGAGTCCAGCGCCAGTTCAGTTCGGCCACGGTCGGCGCCGGCCCGGGCAGCGGCCCGCCCGCGCGCAGCCCGTCCAGCAGCATGGTGAGGTAGCGGCCGCGTAGCTCCCGGGTCCGCTCGGCGTCCGGGACCCGCGCGGCCGCGCACATCTCCAGGATCATCGTCACGTCGGCCGGCGCCGCGTCCGCGCGCATGAACGGCCGCGCCCGCTCGAACAGGCCGACGGCGAGCTCGTTGGCCCGGGTCGCGTCGGCGGCGAGCTGCTCGTCCGGCGGGAACGTGCCGGCCAGATGCACGGTCAGCGAATGCACGTCGGCGTCCACCACGCCGCGCAGGAACGACTCGAACGCCGCCCAGTAGTCCTTGATGGCCGCCGCCCGCTCGGCCTCGGCGATGAAGCGTTGCAGCCCGTCGGCGCAGAGCGTGCGCAGCATGTCCTCCTTGGAGGCGTACCGCCGGTAGAGCGCGCTGATGCCGACGCCGGCCCGCTCGGCCACCGCCGAGATCGGCGCCCGCTTGTCGGCCAGGAACACCTCCCGCGCCGCCGCCAGGATCGCCTCGTTGTTGCGTACCGCCTGTTGCGCGCGCCCAGCCGTGGTCATACCGCCGAATCTAGCAGTGGAACGGATCATTCCGCTCTGCTAGGCTGGACCGGAACGAAACATTCCGTTCCGAAAGGCCTCGTCATGATCCCCTTCCGCATCGCCATCCCTCAGGCCGACGTCGACGACCTCCACGACCGCCTTCGCCGCACCCGCTGGGGCAGCGAGATCCCCGGCCAGGGCTGGCGCCGCGGCGTCCCGGTCTCCTATCTGCGCTCGCTGGCCGATTACTGGGCCGGCGGTTTCGACTGGCGAGCCGCGGAGGCCCGGCTCAACGAGCTCCCGCAGTTCCGCACCGAGGTCGACGGCCAGACGCTGCACTTCGCCCACCTCCGCTCGGCCGACGAGCACGCCACCCCGCTGCTGATCAGTCACGACTGGCCCGGCTCGTTCGCCCTCTACCTACCGGTCGTCGAGGCGTTGCGAGACCACTTCCACCTCGTCCTGGTCAGCAACCCCGGGGTCGGCTTCTCCGGCCCGCTGACCTCGGCCGGCTGGACCACGGCCCGCAGTGCCGCCGCGCTGAACGAGATCATGGCCCGCCTCGGCTACGACCGCTACGGCGTGCAGGGCACCGGCGGCGGCGCCGCCATCGCCGTCGAGATGGGCCGCCGGCAACCGGCCCGGGTGATCGGCACGCACGTCAACGGCCACATCACGTTCCCGGGCGGCGACCCGGCCGACTTCGCCGGCCTGACCGAGGCCGAGCAGGGCAGACTGCAGCGCCTGCAGGAGTTCCGCGACGACCGGATGGGCTTCAACGCCATCCAGTCGACCCGGCCGCAGACCCTGGCCTACGGCCTGCACGACTCGCCGGCCGGCCAGCTCGCCTGGATCGCCGAGAAGTTCACCGAGTGGACCGACCCGGCCGCCGCCTTCGACCGCGACCTGCTGCTCACCAACGTGAGCCTCTACTGGTTCACCGGCACCGCCGGCTCGTCGGCCAACCTCTACTGGGAGGCCGCACACGACCCCACCGCGTGGGCGCCGAAACCCCGGTCGGTGGTCCCGCTGGGCGTCGCACTCGGCGTCACCGACATCACGATCCGCCGCTTCGCGGACCGGCAAGCCCCGGTCACCCACTGGACCGAACTCCCGGCCGGCGGCAACTTCCTGCCCACCGAACAACCGAAGCTGTACGCCGACGACGTGCGCACCTTCTTCGCCGGGCTGGCCTAGGAGGTGCGCCAGGGGCGCAGGCAGGTGTCGAGCAGGGACCACTGGCGGGCCGGGTCGGCCAGGGGGGAGCGCATCACGACGTGCACCTGCTGGCCGATCGACATCGAGAGCAGCATGTCGACCAGGCCGCTGACCGGGGTCTCCGGGCGGAGCTCGCCGTCTGCGATCGCCTCGCGCAGGAAGTCGCGCAGTTGGCCGCCCCAGAGCTCACCGACGTCGGCATCCGCCGCGGCCAGGCGGTCGTTCGCGGCCAGGCGGCCCCAGAAGCCGACCACCACGTGCGCCTCGTCCAGGGTCTCCTTGGCCAGCGGCAGGATCTCGCGCATCATCGCCTCGATCGCGTCCAGGCCGCGCCGGCCCGCCGTCGCGGCGGCGATCCGGCCGTTGGTGCGCTCGAAGACCCGCTGGTAGGCGGCCGACGCCACGGCGTCGAAGTCGTCGAAGTAGTGCCACAGGGCGCCGGTGCCGATGCCCAGCTCGGACGCGATGGCCCGGCTGCTGGCCGCGGGCAGGCCGTCGCGGGTGACCACCGCCAGGAACGCCTCGACGATCTCACCGCGCCGCTGGTCATGGTCGACGATCTTGGGCAACGTTCGTCCCTTCCTCGCGGATGAGATTACCGAGGGTGAGTTACACGGCCGTCATACGGGCGTCATCTATTTCGAGCAAGCGCTCAATATCTTTCGCTGAGCAGCGCTCAAAATAAGAGGAGCCGCAATGACCAGCCCCAGCCCCAGCCCCGGCCCCCGCCTCTCCGGCCGCCTCGGTCCCGTCGCGATCGTCTTCATGGTCGTGGCCGCCGCCGCGCCCCTCACCGTCGTGATGGCCAGCCCGATCGGCATCGCCCTGACCAACGGCGGCGGCATCCCCGCCAACTACCTGCTCGCCGGCGTCATCCTCCTGCTCTTCGCGGTCGGCTTCACCACGATGGCCCACCACATGAAGGACGCCGGCGCGTTCTACACGTTCGTCGGCGCCGGGCTCGGCCGGCACCTCGGGTCGGCCGCCGCGTTCCTGGCCCTGTTCACCTACCTGGCCATCCAGACCGCGATCTACGCGTACCTCGGCTTCTCGGTCTCCGCTCTGATTCAGACCTTCGGTGGCCCGGCGACGTCCTGGTGGCTGTGGACGCTGATCGCCATCGCGGTCGCGGCCTGGCTCGGTTTCCGCGACATCGACCTGTCGGCCAAGGTCCTCGGGGTGCTGCTCGTCCTCGAGGTGCTGGTCATCGTGGTGCTGTCGGCGGCCGTGGTGATCCGCAACGGCGTCTCGTTCGACTCGTTCAAGCCCTCCGTGGTCACCTCCGGGCCGCTCGGGCTCGGCGTGATGATGGCGTTCGGCGGCTACAGCGGCTTCGAGTCCACCGCGATCTTCCGGGACGAGGCGCGTGACCCGCAGCGCACGATCCCGCGGGCCACCTACGCCGCGGTGATCGGGATCGGCGTCTTCTACACCCTGGCCACCTGGCTGCTGGTCTGCGCCTGGGGGACCGGCCAGGTGCAGGGGATCGCCCTCGACCACCTGGCCGCCGCCGACCTCGTGCAGGTCACCGCGGTCGACTACGTCGGGCAATGGCTGTCCGACACGATCGGCGTGCTCATCTGCACCAGCCTGTTCGCCTGCGCGATCTCCTTCCACAACGTGGTGGCGCGCTACCTGCATTCGCTCGGCCGGTCCCGGCTGCTCCCGATCCGGCTGTCCGCCACGCATCCGGTGCACCGGTCGCCGTACCGGGCCTCGCTGCTGGTCACCGGGATCTCGCTGGCCCTGCTCGCGCTCTGGATGGGGCTCGGCTGGGACCCGCTCACCCAGGTCTTCACCTGGATCTCCTCGACCGGCGCGATCGGCATCCTGGGCCTGTTCGTGCTCGCGTCCGCCTCGGTCGTGGTGTTCTTCGCCCGCACCCGGCTCGACCGGCGGGTGTGGAACACCGTCATCGCGCCGATCCTCGCCCTGATCGGGCTGGCCATCGTCGGCTGGACCGCGATCAGCAACATCAGCGCCCTCACCGGGTCCACCGACTCCGGGCTCAACGCCGTCCTCATCGCCGCGCCCGTGGTGGCGCTGCTGGTCGGGCTCGCCGTCGCCGCCTATGTGCGGAGGCGGAACGAAGCGCACTGGCTCGACCTGCGCTTCGAGACCCGCGAGGCGGGACTGGTCGGCCAGATCACCGAAACCGAAGGAGCAACCGCATGACCACCAGCACCGAGCGGCACCCGGCCGGGCCTGGCGACCGCCTCGCCCACCCCCTGGCTCCCTTGGCGGCCGGCGAGATCGAGGCGCTGCGTGTTGCCGTCGAGAAGGCCGGCCTCGGCGGAGCGGCTACGCGGTTCTCGTACGTCATGCTTCGTGAACCCGCCAAGAGTGACGTGCTCGCCCAGCGTGCCGATCTCCCGCGCGAGGTCTCGGCCCTGCTCACCGACCTCGGGACGGGTGCGGTGACCTCGGTGATCGCCGACGTCACGGACGTCGCGTCGCCCTCGCTCACCAGCGCCGACGTGCTCGACCCGGCGGTCGACGGGGTCGCGCCGAGTCTCGACGAGGACTTCGTGCTGGCCGACGAGATCTGCAAGGCCGACCCCGGCTACGTGGCGGCCCTGGCCCGGCGCGGCATCACCGACCTGTCCCGGGTCCGCGTCGTGGCGCTCTCCGCCGGTGTCTTCGGCTACGCCGACGAGGTGGGGATCCGGGCATGCCGGGCGCTCGCGTTCTGGCAGGAGTACCCGAGCGACTCGGTCTGGGCGCACCCGATCGACGGCATCGTCGCGCACATCGACCTGACGAACCGGAAGATCCTCCGCCTGATCGATACCGGACACCTCGAAGTGCCCGCCGAATCGGGCGACTACCTCGACCCGGCGGTCCGCGGCCCGGAGCGGACCACCCTGCGGCCGATCGAGATCACCCAGCCGGACGGGGTCAGCTTCGCGCTCGACGGCGACGTGCTCAGCTGGGAGGGCTGGAGCGTGCGGCTCGGCTTCAACGGCCGGGAAGGGCTCACCCTGCACCAGCTCAGCTTCGGCGGGCGGCCGATCCTCTACCGGGCGTCGGTCAGCGAGATGGTGGTCAACTACGGCGACCCGTCACCCACGCACGCCTGGCAGAACTACTTCGACGTGGGGGAGTACCAGTTCGGTCGGCTCGCCAACTCCCTCGAGCTCGGCTGCGACTGCCTGGGCGAGATCGTCTACCGCTCGGCGACCGTCGCCGACGACCTCGGGCAGCCGCGGGAGATCGCCAACGCGATCTGCATCCACGAGGAGGACTTCGGGGTGCTGTGGAAGCACACCGACATGTTCGCCGGCACCAAGGAGACCCGTCGCCAGCGACGCCTGGTGATCTCGTTCTTCGTCACGGTCGGCAACTACGATTACGGCTTTTACTGGTACCTCTATCTGGACGGCAAGATCGAGCTGGAGGCGAAGGCCACCGGCATCGTCTTCACCTCCGGCCATCCGGGCGGCGATTATCCGTACGCCACGGAAATTGCTCCTGGTCTTGGCGCTCCCGTTCATCAGCACCTGTTCTGCGCGCGCCTGGACACGATGATCGACGGTCCCGCCAACGCCGTCGACGAGATCGACATCGCCCGGGTCCCGGTGAGCGACGCCAATCCGTGGGGTAACGCGCTGACCCGTACGATCACTCGCCTCGGCACCGAGAGTGAGTCCGCCCGGGAGGCCGACAACCGCATCGGCCGGGTCTGGCGCATCTCCAGCTCGTCGACGACGAACCGGATGGGCCACGCCCCCGCCTACGTGCTGCACCCCGAGGGCAAGCCGCTGCTGATGGCCGACCCGTCGTCGTCGGCCGTGTCGCGTGCGGCGTTCGCGACGAAGAGCCTGTGGGTCACCCGCTACGCCCCCGACGAGATGTGGGCGGCCGGCCCGGTCGTCAACCAGCACCCGGGCGGGGCGGGTCTGCCGTCCTATGTGCGGGCCGGCCGGAACATCGACGGCGAGGACATCGTGGTGTGGCACACTTTCGGCCTCACCCACTTCCCGCGCCTGGAGGACTGGCCGGTGATGCCCGTGGACTACGCCGGTTTCACGCTCGCCCCGGATGGTTTCTTCGACCGCAACCCGACCCTGGACGTGCCGGCGACGCCGGGCTCCGGCGACCACTGCTGCCGATGAGACAGCTGACCGGGCGGGCCGCCGCGGTCCTCGGCGTGGCCGGCTCGCTCGGCCACCTCGCCCTGGCCGGCGAGCACGCCCGGCACGCCCCGGTGCTGACCGCCGGAATGCTGCTGCTGGCGCTGGTCTGCGCCCGCTGCAGCGTCCACCTGTGGCGCCGCCCGGCCGACCCGGTGGCCTGGCGCGACACGGTGGTGCTCGCGGTGGTGATGGCCGGGATGCACGCGCTGGCCGGCGGCCTTTCGGCCACCTTCCTCGCGGTGCCGTTCCTCCAGGTCGGCCTGTGGTTGCTGGCCATTACGGCGGTACGCTCGCCCAGTGGGTAAACAGAATGGTCGCATCGGGCTCACCACCGCGATGATCCGGATGGCATTCCTGGTGAATGCGGCCTAGTAACTAATCAGGTCGGCTGTTTCGGGCCGGTTTGATCTTGCCGGGGTTGTTCGGCAGGATGTCCGGGTGCCTGAGATGCCGTCCATCGTGGAGC